>NZ_PYNW01000024.1 GCF_003026105.1 Photobacterium sp. GB-56
GTTCATGGCGAAAGCGGTGAACGTTAGGTGAAAGACCTAGCTATGCGACACTAGCTCAGCTGGTAGAGCGCAACCTTGCCAAGGTTGAGGTCACGAGTTCGAACCTCGTGTGTCGCTCCAATTTGATAGTTCATGGCGAAAGCGATGAACGTTAGGTGAAAGACCTAGCTATGCGACACTAGCTCAGCTGGTAGAGCGCAACCTTGCCAAGGTTGAGGTCACGAGTTCGAACCTCGTGTGTCGCTCCAATTTGATTGTTTATTTCATTGTAGATAAACAGAGTTATCATCGAACTTATCGATGAACTATTGCTGTGAAGTAATAGTCCTAATGTAGTATTCCTGAGGTATTCGATTACCGATATCATCAGTGTACTGCTTCAAGTGTTTCTAGCTTAGCTACGAAGCCCACTTAGAAGCGATCGGCTTCGACAACAGAACTCACTTTGTATAAAGCAACCTTTAAGGGTTGTTTTTGCTGTCTCAGCAATACAGGGTATTCATGTTGTAACATCAATACTGCTGTATTGGCGCGATATAACTAACGCGTACGCTCTTTTCTTAGTAATGTTTATCTATTGCAACAGTAGTGCATAAAGCTGTGCCATCTGAGCGAATAACATTGCAGATAGTGCTAACACATTATTTTTATAATAGTATTTCACCGTTAGATCACAATGAAATTAACAGAGTTATCCACACTACATGTACTGTGGGTAAGTTGGTTGATTAGATGTGCTGATGCTATGTGAGTAACTTTGAATTTTAATTTGAATAGTGTTTAATTACCGTTATCCACAGGTGTTTTTATTTCATTTAACTTTATGTTTTATAATGTAAATATTGATTTTTATACCTGCTTTTCAACAGATTTTATGTCATGTTCCTCCTCGGGATAACTATCTTGATTATGTTATCCACCTCCTGTGTTTAATCTTTACCTATCCCCAAGAAAAAACCTAACTTTAAAAAGTTTTCCACATATCCCCCGAGTGACTTATGCATCTCGAGGTAAGCCTTTCTCAATAATCCGTACTAAACGTTTTGTTTTAGTAGGTAAAATTTCGAGAGCGAGTTGATCTTTTCTTTGTTGTTGTTGCGATAGCGCCCAATCGATATGTGTATCAAGTAATTCAGAGATCCCTTGACGCTGCTGAAGTGCTTCAACAATTTCTATTTGATAAGAAGCATTACCCAGAGCAATTGTGATATTTCTGAGCCATTGAATATGGCCTATCCGGCGAATAGCTGAGCCTTCGGTATTTTTTAAGAATGTCGTTTCATCCCAAGCATAAAGAGTTAGCAAGTCTTGTTGGTATAAGCTGTCACGACAGTGGTAATCGTGCTCTTCTGTTAATTGTCCATGTCTGTTTATGGGGCAGACTAATTGGCAGTCATCGCAACCATAGATACGGTTACCGATAGCACTGCGGTATTGCTCTGGGATCACACCATCAAATTCAATCGTTAAGTATGAGATACAACGACGCGCATCTACGATTCCTTCTTCAACAATAGCACCTGTTGGACAGCTCGTTATACAAGCGACACATTTCCCACATTGCTCACTGCTTGGTTTATCAATTGGCAGTGGAATATCAACTAATAGTTCACCTAAAAAGAACCAAGAGCCTGCTTGCTCATTTAAGATAAGTGAATGTTTGCCTGTCCAACCAAGCCCTGCTTTTTGTGCCAAAGGGCGTTCTAGAATAGGCGCTGAGTCAACAAAAGGTCGGCAGCCAAACTGCCCGACGGCTTGCTCAATACGTTGCCCTAATTGTTTCAGTCGATTACGGATCAGCTTGTGGTAATCACGACCGAGTGAATAGCGACTAATAAACGCTTTTTGAGGTTGCTTAAGTGTTTGGGCAAACTCGGCGTGAGGCGGAAGGTAATTCATTCTTACGCTGATCACACGGATAGTGCCGGGTAGTAGTTCAGCAGGGCGCGCACGCATCATGCCATGACGTGCCATCCAGTCCATATCACCGTGATAGCCAGCATCAAGCCAACGTTGCAATTCAGCTTCGTGTTGTGACAAATCAATATCAGTGATACCCACTTGTTGAAAGCCCAGCTCTTGTCCCCAAGTTTTGATCTGCTCAGCAAGTTGATGGTAATCGATAGTCATAACCGAACTCTTTTATATTGCGCTAAATGAAAGGGGGCGCATTCTAGCATATTCTTGTTTTGATCATAGCGGTGAGAATGTGGATTGCTAAGAATAGACTGCGATAATGACCTCTGACGTTGCGATTATAGATGTATAAAATTAACACTGTGTATTTTGATTAGTTATAGTTGTTACACGTTTATTGAGGGCACTTTACCTATGATCACTCATGACATCCCCTTATTTCTCTATACCTCAGAGCAAATCAGGCAAGGTGAGCAATTACTCACAGAGCAACAAAATAGTGTCACGCTTTATCACTTAATGGAACGTGCTGGAGAGGCAACGTTTGATCTTATGAGGCAGCGGTATCCTCAATGTAATAAATTATTAGTGTGCTGCGGTAAAGGTAATAATGGTGGTGATGGCTATGTAGTGGCTCGTTTAGCACATGATCAGGGTATTGATGTTACTGTGTGGGAATCACCCAATGTTGAACATTTACCTGCTGACGCTCGATGTGCTCGTTCTCACTGGTTGCAATGTAATGGTAAAACGATCACTGATACGCCAACCACAAGTTATGAGTTAATTATCGATGCGTTATTAGGGATTGGGGTTAAAGGTGAAGTTCGCTCAGAAATCGCTGAACGCATTCGTTGGATCAATGATCAAAAGACGCCTGTGATTGCAGTGGATGTGCCTTCAGGATTATGTGCAAATACTGGTGCAACTTTTGGTGCTGTTATTAAGGCCTCACAAACGCTCTCTTTTATTGGTTTTAAACAAGGGCTGACAACAGGGCAAGCAGCACAATATTGTGGGGAACGTTACTTTTCAGACTTAGGATTTGATCTGCAATTCTCGCAAGTCATGAAACCATCAGCATTACACATTACAGAATCGCAGGTACAGTCATTACTTTTTCCGCGCTCACGTGTTGCTCATAAAGGGTGTTTTGGACGCGTGCTTTGTATTGGTGGTGATCTTGGAATGGCGGGAGCTATTCGATTATCGTCAGAAGCTTGTAGCCGTGCAGGTGCTGGCTTAACGTCGGTGATAACACGACCTGACAATGCACTGTCAATTGTGATGATGAGACCTGAGATAATGGCCATTGGTTGGCAAGAGTCTTCAAACATACTTGTTGATAAGCTTGCTTGGTCAGATGTGGTTGTATTAGGGCCTGGGCTTGGAACCAGTGATTGGGGACAATCTCTCTTTGCGCAGTGTCATCATATTGATAAACCTTGTGTCGTTGATGCTGATGGCCTTAATTTACTGGCAAAAGCCCCTGACTACCGAGATAATCGAATCATTACACCACATCCCGGCGAAGCGGCGCGATTATTGGATGTCTCTATTAATGAGATTGAAGCCGATCGGTTTGTCGCGATTCAGCGCTTACAGCAAGATTATGGCGGTGTTGTTGTTTTAAAAGGGGCTGGCAGTTTAATTTATGATGGTAAGACATTATGGATTTGTACTTGCGGCAATCCTGGAATGGCAACGGGAGGGATGGGGGACGTATTATCAGGTATCATTGGTGCTTTACTCGGCCAAGGTTTAGCGTTAGTTGAAGCGGCCTATGCGGGAGTCTGGATCCATAGCCGAGCCGCAGATTTGTGTGCGCAAAGCGGAGAGCGTGGTATGCTGGCATCAGATCTCTTTCCGTTTATTCGTCAATTAGTCAATCCAAGATAAAAACATGCAAACATTTGAAACCTTTCTTGCTGATGAGCAGGCAACAGTAGATTTAGGCCTTAAATTAGCTAAAGCCTGTACGCAACAAACAACGATTTATCTTCACGGCGATTTGGGAGCCGGAAAAACAACGTTTAGTCGTGGTTTTATTCGTGCGCTAGGCCATCAAGGGAATGTTAAGAGTCCGACATATACCCTAGTTGAACCTTATGATCTTGCTCCTTGGCAAGTGTATCATTTTGATCTCTATCGCCTTGCAGATCCTGAAGAATTAGAATTTATGGGAATTCGTGATTATTTCACCCAGGATGCTATTTGCTTAGTGGAATGGCCAGAGAAAGGTGATGGGTTATTACCTCAACCCGATCTTGAATTAGAAATGTGTTATCACGGTGAGCAGAGAAAAGTATTGATCCGCGCCAATACGGAATATGGTGCAGCATTGATCAATCATTTGGAGTTGAGTTAATTAGGATGGCGTTACGGACGTATTTAAAGTTCCTGATAGTAGGAGCAGGATTAGTGAGTTCTGCTGCCTCTTGGGCAAATGAACTCAAAGGGGTGAGAATTTGGCCTGCGCCAGATGAAACTCGCGTAGTATTAGATCTGCAAAGTAAAGCTGACTATTCTCACTTTTCATTAGCAGGACCTTCTCGTTTAGTGGTTGATCTTAAAGATACTAAGATCAAAACTAAACTTCCTATTGCGGTTCAGAAAAGTGATATTTTAACCAAAGTTCGCACCAGTACAGCGCCTGCAAAAGGTACAACGCGACTGGTGTTTGAAGTTAAGCGTGGTGTAACGCCAACAATATTCTCTTTATCACCAACGGGCAGTTATGGTTACCGTTTAGTTTTAGACTTGCCGAATGGAACGTCTAAAACAGTGGGTGCTAAAGAAGAGCAAGCAGAAGAAAAAGCGACGGCAAATAACTTAGCGAAAATGCCATCTGGTACCGCTGATATCGTGGTAGCGGTGGATGCAGGTCACGGTGGTGATGATCCTGGCTCTATTGGTCCAACGCGTAAATATGAAAAAAATGTCACACTAGCGGTTGCGAAAAAACTGGCAGCTAAGATCAATGCAACAACGGGTATGCGTGCAGTACTAACTCGCCGTGGTGACTACTTTGTTCCATTGGGTAAGCGTTCAGAAATTGCACGTAAGAATAAAGCCCTTCTTTTAGTTTCTATCCATGCTGATGGCTTTACAAAACCGCAACCTCGTGGTGCTTCTGTATGGGTGCTCAACACACGCCGTGCGAATACTGAAATAGGTCGCTGGTTGGAGCAAAGTGAGAAGCAATCAGAGTTATTAGGTGGTGGCGATGTTTTATCAAGTAATACCAATGATAAATATCTTGGCCGAGCGGTATTAGACCTTCAATTTAGTTACTCGCAAAAAGAAGGCTACGATGTTGCTACTCGTGTATTACATGAGTTACGTAAAGTGGCACGTTTGCATAAAACGGTTCCGCAATACGCAAGTTTAGCGGTATTGAAATCACCTGATATTCCATCGCTATTGGTTGAAACGGGTTTTATTACTAATCCGACAGAAGAGAAATTACTTAATACGACATCACACCAAAACCAATTAGCGAATGCGGTTTATAAAGGGGTGTTGGAGTATTTTGAAGCAAATCCACCTGAAGGTACTTTATTTGCTTCTCGTTTGAAAGGACGTGGAAGTAAGCATAAAGTGACATCGGGTCAGTCATTAAGCGGTATTGCCCAGAAGTATGGCGTGTCGATGGCATCAATCAAAGCTTCGAATAATCTGAAATCAACCTCAGTGAACATCGGTCAAGTGTTGATTATTCCTGGCAACATTAAGACAGCGTCGGTTTCGACGCCAACGAAAACGGTGAGTACGACATCGAGCAGTGCTACAGTGAAACCTGTTGCCTCAACCAAGGTGATTGTACATAAAGTCGTTCGTGGTGAATATTTAGGTAAGATTGCAGCAAAATATGGTGTTACCATGAGCAGCATCCGTCAACTTAATCACCTAAAATCAGACAATGTGATGCTTGGGCAAAAATTAAAAATTGCCGTTCCTGCGCCGAAATATGTTCAACATAAAGTAAAGCGTGGCGAGTTTTTGAGTAAGATTGCTGATAAATATGGTGTGTCAGTTGCAAGTATTCGTGCTACGAATAAGCTACGTTCTGATAAACTAGCTGTAGGACAGACGCTAATCATACCAAGAAGTTAATTATGCCGATTCAGATTTTACCCGCTCGGCTGGCTAACCAGATTGCAGCGGGTGAAGTTGTTGAACGCCCAGCTTCTGTAGTCAAAGAGCTTGTTGAAAATAGTCTTGATGCCGGTGCTACTCGAATCGATATTGATATCGAAAAAGGTGGTAGCCGGCTCATTCGTATTCGTGATAATGGAAAAGGGATCCCTAAAGATGAGCTTGCGCTCGCCCTTAGCCGTCATGCGACTTCTAAAATTACTACTCTGGATGATCTTGAAGCGATAGTCAGTCTTGGCTTTCGTGGTGAAGCGCTTGCCAGTATCAGTTCCGTCTCTCGTTTAACGTTAACCTCCCGCACCCAAGCGCAAGAAGAAGCGTGGTCAGCGTATGCTGAAGGGCGAGATATGGACGTCCAGTTAAAACCTGCAGCCCATCCGGTAGGTACAACGCTAGAAGTGCTTGATCTTTTCTTTAATACACCTGCGCGTCGTAAGTTCTTACGGACAGAAAAAACAGAATTTAATCATATTGATGAGTTGATCAAACGTATTGCGTTAAGCCGCTTCGATGTTGCTATTACTTTGCGTCATAACGGTAAGATCATTCGACAATACCGAGCGGCACAAACGCCGATTCAAAAAGAGCGTCGATTAGCAACGGCATGTGGTTCAGGCTTTTTGCAACATGCATTGGTGGTTGAATTAGCGCACGGAGACTTGAAATTATCCGGTTGGGTATGTAGCTCTCAAGGCGCTCGTGCACAAAATGATATTCAGTATTGTTATGTTAATGGACGGATGATGAAAGATAAGCTGATCAATCATGCGATCCGTCAAGCTTATGAGTCGAGTTTACGATCCGATCAGTATGCAGCTTACGTACTGTATATTGATGTTGATCCTCACCAAGTTGATGTGAATGTTCACCCAGCAAAACATGAAGTGCGTTTTCATCAAGCACGGTTGGTACATGATTTTATCTACCAAGCCTTACAAAGTGCATTGCAGCAAGGGGCATTAGAAGAAGAGCAGCATCAGTATCAATCACCGATACGATCGAGTGCTCACCGTATCGAAGTCGATGAAGATGGTGTCGTGATTGAACCAACAAACTCTGTGACGCAGAGGGTCGCTCAAGCGATAGATGCGACGCCAGAGTATCCTCATAAATCACCGTCATCGGAATGGAATAAGTCTGCATCGACACCGTCACATTCAGCAAGAGCACCCATTGATAGTGATATGCGTGGCTTAGCAGTATCAGCTGAATATGAGGTAAGTGAAGCGTCTGAACATAGTAAACCATCTTCTTATTCGGCTTCACCAAGCACAAATAATAGAGATCAGCATCAGTATGATCGCAGCCCTTGTGAGCGACAAGGCAGTGAGCAAACAATAAATACCACGAGAACTTCTGATGCTTCATCTGGCGCCTCACGTTCTCCTAAACCGGAAGGGCCGACGGCGGCTGAGATCAAAGCATACCAAAAGCTGTTACAAACGGAATCGCCGACAAAACATGTTTTAGCCGAACAACCGATAGAGCGTATTGCCGAGCCGCGTAGAGAGTGGCAAGCAATGCCTTCAACAGCAGTTGTTAAACAACATGCGATAGCGGGTAAAGCTATGGGGCTTGGTAAAGCATTATGTTTGGTGGCTGAGCGTTACTTACTAATGCAGCAAGAGACCAATATTGCTTTACTGAATTTAGATCATGCAGAGTTACTACGCTATGTTGGACAATTGCGTTTAGCGCAAACGGAAGGATTAAAACCTCAACCGCTTTTGATCCCACTATCGGTACCTGTAGAGAGCGATTTAATTGCCTGTGCTGAACAACATGCGATGCTACTTAAACAATTAGGGATTCAACTGAAAGCGAAAGGGAGAAATGGCATAATAATCATGTCAGTATGTATGCCATTAAGACAACAAAACTTACAACAGTTGCTCCCGAATTTGTTAACCTACCTACTTACAGCTTGTGATGATCCAGAAGCACAAGGGTGGGATAAATTATTATATTGGTTAGCTGAACAATGTGTTGGTACAGTGGCAAGTTATAGTTTGTCGCAAGCCATTCAGCTAGTCTCTGAATTAGAGCAGCTATGGGGAGAGAATTTGGCAGGTCATGAAAGCCAATTACTTCGACCGGTAGATATGCAAGCAGCAATAGAAGCCTTTAAATAATGATAACTAAGCCACAACCTCAAGCCATTTTTTTAATGGGACCAACAGCTTCGGGTAAAACCGATCTTGCCATTCGATTACGAGAGCAACTGCCTGTTGAGTTGATTAGTGTTGATTCTGCCCTTATTTATAAGGGAATGGATATCGGTACAGCAAAGCCAGATGCGCATGAACTTGCATTAGCACCGCATCGTTTGATCGATATTCGTGATCCAGCGCAAAGTTATTCGGCTGCAGACTTTCGTGCTGATGCACTGAAAGAAATGGCTGATATAGTTGCAGCAGGGCGAATTCCTTTATTAGTTGGTGGTACTATGTTGTACTACAAGGCTTTATTGGAAGGTTTATCGCCTTTACCTGCTGCAGATCTTGAGGTTCGCGCAGGGATTGAACGAGATGCTGCTGAGCATGGATGGCAAGCATTGCATGATGAATTAGTAAGGATTGATCCCGTTGCCGGAGCAAGAATTCATCCCAATGATCCACAGCGATTATCTCGTGCATTGGAAGTTTTCCGAATTTCGGGTAAAACTTTAACTGAGTTAACAAAAACTCAAGGTGAATCTTTACCTTACAAGGTTCATCAATTTGCAATCACTCCCATGGATAGGGCTGTACTGCATCAGCGAATTGAGCTTAGGTTCAATAAAATGATCGAGGCAGGTTTTGAGCAGGAAGTACGTGCGTTGCACGAGCGTGGTGATCTTCACCTTGAGCTTCCTTCTATTCGTTGCGTTGGTTATCGTCAGATGTGGGAATATTTGGACGGGAATTATGACTTAGATGAAGCGGTTTTCCGTGGTATCTGTGCTACCCGTCAATTAGCAAAGCGTCAAATTACCTGGCTTCGCGGTTGGAAAGATTTGACCTGGTTGGATAGTAGTGATGTGGATTCCGCGTTACAAACAGTCACAAACTCAGTTAGATGTGATGTTTGATTAACGTGTATACTCTGAACTGCTTTGCGTATTTTTAGTTTTTGTTCGTTGCTAATACAACTACAAACAAATAAGGAAAAGAAATAATGGCTAAGGGGCAATCTCTGCAAGACCCGTTTTTAAATGCGCTGCGTCGTGAACGAATTCCGGTCTCAATTTACTTGGTAAACGGTATCAAACTACAGGGACAAATTGAGTCTTTTGACCAATTTGTGATCCTATTAAAAAACACTGTAAACCAAATGGTATATAAGCATGCTATTTCAACGGTAGTTCCTGCTCGTCCAGTGAACCATCACCATGCAGGTGATCGTCCAGCAGGTACTGAACGTCCAGAAAAAACTGAAGAATAATTTATTCTTCCATTAAGGAGTTAATGGCTTGTTTGACCGTTATGAAGCCGGTGAACAGGCGATTCTTGTTCATATTAACTTCACGCAAGATGGGGAATGGGAAGATCTTAGCGAATTTGAAATGCTGGTCTCCTCAGCGGGCGTCAATACACTGCATGTTGTCACTGGCAGCCGTAAGACTCCGCACCCTAAATATTACGTTGGAGAAGGTAAGGCACAAGAAATTGCCGACGCGGTAAGAACAGCGGAAGCTGATATCGTTATCTTTAACCACTCCTTGTCTCCCGCTCAAGAGCGTAACTTGGAGCAAATTTGTCAGTGTCGTGTACTCGACAGAACAGGTTTGATCTTAGATATATTTGCTCAACGCGCACGTACCCATGAAGGTAAGTTGCAAGTCGAGCTTGCACAGTTACGTCATATATCAACCCGATTGATTCGTGGTTGGACTCACCTTGAGCGACAGAAAGGGGGGATAGGTCTGCGTGGACCTGGTGAAACGCAGCTTGAAACAGATAGACGTTTATTGCGCGATCGAATTAAAACAATTCTACGTCGTTTAGATAAAGTGGCTAAACAGCGTGATCAAGGAAGACGTGCGCGTAATCGTGCAGAAATTCCAACGATCTCATTAGTGGGATATACCAATGCTGGTAAATCCACACTCTTTAATCGGATCACCGATGCGGGGGTTTACGCCGCCGATCAACTGTTTGCAACTCTAGATCCTACACTACGTAAAATAGCAGTGGCTGATGTAGGTACAGCGATTTTAGCTGATACCGTTGGATTTATTCGACATCTTCCCCACGATCTAGTGGCAGCATTTAAAGCTACCCTTAAAGAAACACAAGAGGCTGATCTTTTACTTCATGTGGTTGATGCAAGTGATGATCGCTTCCGTGAAAACATTGAAGCTGTTGAAACAGTACTAGAAGAAATTGATGCGGGTGAGGTGCCTACTTTAATTATCATGAATAAAATTGATAATTTAGAGCATGCAGAACCTCGTATTGAACGAGATGAAGAGGGAGTTCCTCGTCGCGTTTGGGTTTCAGCGATGGAAGGGCAAGGCATTGACTTGTTATTCCAAGCACTAACTGAACGCCTCTCCGGTACGATGGTAGCGCATACCTTACGTGTACCCCCTGAAATGATTGGGCGTATCCGTAGCAAGTTTTATCGGCTGGGATGTATTTTACAAGAAGAATACGAATCAGACGGTTATTTGATGATTGATATTCGTTTGCCTTTGGCGGAATGGTCTCGATTACAAAAAAGAGAAAGTACTTCGTTAGATGACTTTATCGTTGCTTAATGGATTACTAGAGTGATAAAAACTGTCGTCATATCATATTGATGGAGTTCTATAATGGCGTGGAATGAGCCTGGAAACAACGGCGGCCGTGATGATAAAGACCCTTGGGGTAATAATAATCGCGGTGGACGTGAACAAGGACCACCAGATCTCGATGAGGTTTTTTCAAAACTAAGTCGTAAAGTTGGCGGTGTGTTTGGAAATAAAAAAGGGCCGAGTGGCAGCGGGAGCGCTGTTGGCTTGGGGGCTGTTGCCGTATTAGCTGCGGCGGTTTGGGGTTTTTCTGGTTTTTACACCATTGGCGAAGCAGAGCAAGGTGTTGTGCTACGTTTTGGTAAGTTTGATCAAGTTGTAAAACCCGGTCTGAACTGGAAACCAACGTTTATTGATGAAGTTATCCCAGTCAACATTCAAGCAATTCGTTCTCTTCGTGCATCTGGCTTGATGTTAACGAAAGATGAAAACGTTCTGAAAGTTGAAATGGATGTTCAGTACCGTGTTGATAACGCTGAGAAGTACCTATTTAGCGTAACGAATGCTGATGACAGTTTGCGTCAGGCAACCGATTCTGCACTTCGTGCCGTGATTGGTGATTCAACGATGGATCAGGCATTGACGACAGGTCGTCAGACTATTCGTGCGAATACTCAAGCAGCAATTGATAAAATTATTGCAAAATACGACATGGGTATCCGTGTTGTTGATGTGAACTTCCAATCAGCTCGTCCACCTGAAGCGGTGAAAGATGCATTTGATGATGCTATCGCAGCGCGAGAAGATGAAGAGCGTTACGTTCGTGAAGCAGAAGCTTACAGTAATGATATTTTGCCTAAAGCAACGGGTCGTGCTGAGCGTCTGAAGAACGAAGCTGAAGGTTACTCTGAGCGTGTTGTTAATGGCGCATTGGGTGATGTAGCACAGTTTGATAAATTGTTGCCACAATACCTAGCAGCGAAAGAAGTGACACGTGAGCGTTTGTATCTAGATACCATGGAGAAGGTGTACAGTAACACCAGCAAAGTGTTAATTGATACGAAATCAGGTGGCAGTAATAATATGATGTACTTACCACTTGATAAGCTGATGTCTCAGTCAAATCAAGCTGATAAGAAAACCGATAATTCAGATCGTTTAAGCGGTATTGAATTAGAAAAAGTAGAAACTCCAACTCCAGTTGCACCTGCTTCTCGTGCTGATACTGGCCGTCAAGGGAGATATTAATTATGCGTAAGTTAATGATCCCAGTAGTAGTGATTTTTATTGCTCTATTATTGATGTCAGTGTTTGTCGTAAAAGAAGGTGAGCGTGGTATCGTGGTGCGTTTCGGTCGTATCTTAAAAGATAACAATACTGAAATTGCCCGTATTTATCAGCCCGGCCTACATTTTAAAGTACCAGTGTTTGACCGTGTTCATGATTTAGATGCGCGTATTCAAACTATGGATGATCAGGCTGATCGTTTCTTAACAGCTGAGAAGAAAGACGTGATCATTGATACCTATGTGAAATGGCGTATCAAAGATTTTGGTAAGTACTACTTAGCAACAGGTGGTGGTAATACATCAACTGCAGAAGCGCTATTAAAGCGTAAAGTAGTCGATAGCCTACGTGCTGAAATCGGTTCGAAAGAAATTAAGCAGATCGTGTCTGGAGAAGACAGCATTTCAACACCAACTACAGCGTCTGATATTGCACAAACTAAAGCGGCTAAAGCTGCTCTAGCGGTAATTGAAGGTGTAGTACCGGTGAAGGAAGTTGAAGGCCAGCGTGATAAAATCATGGCAGATGTACTTGAAGAAACGCGTGAAAGTGCGAAAGATTTGGGTATTGAAGTGGTTGATTTCCGAATTAAGAAAATTAACCTACCAGATGAAATCAGTGAGTCTATCTACCGTCGTATGCGTGCCGAGCGAGAATCAGTAGCGCGTAGTTACCGTTCGCAAGGTCGTCAACGTGCTGAAGAGTTACGTGCACGTTCTGAGCTTGAAGTAGCGACTGTTCTTTCTGAAGCAAAACGTAAAGCACAGGTTATTCGTGGTGACGCGGATGCAAAAGCGGCAGAGATTTACTCAAAAGCTTATAGCCAAAACCCAGAGTTCTACAGTTTCTGGCGTTCGCTTAAAGCTTACGAGAAGAGCTTCAACTCTAAAAATGATGTATTGGTTGTTGATCCTAACAATGAATTCTTTAAGTACATGAATCATTCAGAACTTAAAGCAAACTAAACCAATCACATCAGACATCTGTTATTGTAAAGACAAGGCCTCGGCCTTGTCTTTTTTTATGGGGAAAAGAAAAATGTCACATTCAATTTGGATGGCACTAGGCTTAGTGTTAGTGGTTGAAGGCTTAGGGCCATTACTTGCGCCTCGCGGGTGGCGAGAGATGGTTAACCAGTTAAGCCAACAAAATGATAATAATTTGCGTCGTATTGGCGGCTGTCTGGTTGTTGCCGGTGCGGTTATTGCGTATATGATGTATAGGCAGATGTAAAATACATAGCACACAATGGTGACAATTCGCTTGCAGAAACGGTCTACACGGCTAAAAAATGACTGCAAGCTGAATGTTAAGGTGCTAGAATCCCTTTTTAACTACTGATAGATGAAGAAAGATGGCAAATAATGTAGTCGTTCTTGGCACCCAATGGGGTGACGAAGGTAAAGGTAAAATCGTTGACCTACTGACCGAAGATGCAAAATATGTGGTTCGCTACCAAGGCGGTCACAATGCAGGTCACACCCTAGTTATTGACGGTGAGAAAACAGTTCTTCACCTGATCCCATCAGGTATCCTACGTGACAATGTTAAATGCATCATCGGTAACGGTGTGGTGCTTTCTCCTGATGCGTTAATGAATGAAATGGGCCCACTAGAAGCACGTGGTATTCCTGTTCGTGAGCGTTTATTCCTGTCAGAAGCTTGTCCATTAATCCTTCCTTACCACATTGCTCTTGACCAAGCGCGTGAAGCTGCTCGTGGTAAAAAAGCAATTGGTACGACTGGTCGTGGTATCGGTCCTGCTTACGAAGATAAAGTTGCACGTCGCGGTCTACGCGTTGGCGATCTTTTCAATAAAGAAGCATTTGCAGAAAAGCTTAAAGAAGTGATGGCTTACCATAACTTCCAGCTTGAGCATTACTACAATGCAGAGCCTGTAAACTACGAAGAAGTGCTAGAAAAAGTACTTTCTCAAGCTGATATCCTAACGTCTATGGTTATCGACGTCACTAAAGAGCTTGATGATGCTCGTCTACGTGGCGACAAGATCATGTTCGAAGGCGCGCAAGGTACGCTACTTGATATCGATCACGGTACTTATCCGTATGTAACCTCTTCTAACACAACTGCTGGTGGTGTTGCTGCAGGTTCTGGCTTTGGTCCTCGTCACCTAGGTTACATTCTTGGTATTGCGAAAGCTTACTGTACACGTGTTGGTGCTGGTCCTTTCCCTACAGAGCTATATGATGGTCTAGACAAGCAAGATCCAGTAGGTAAGCACTTAGGTACTGTTGGCCACGAGTTTGGTGCAACAACAGGTCGTCTACGTCGTACCGGTTGGTTCGATGCCGTTGCTATGCGTCGTGCGGTACAAATTAACTCTATCTCTGGCTTCTGTCTAACTAAATTAGACGTACTAGATGGCTTAGAAGAGCTAAAAATCTGTACTGCATACAAAACGAAGACGGGCGAAATCTTAGAAGTTTCACCAATGGCTGCTGACGAGTACGAAGATCTAGAGCTTGTTTATGAAACAATGCCGGGTTGGAGTGAAACTACATTTGGTGCTAAGTCATTAGACGTGCTTCCACAAGCAGCATTAGATTACATTGCACGTATCGAAGAGCTAACAGGCGTTCCAATTGATATTATCTCTACAGGTCCTGACCGTAACGAGACAATTATCAAAGTTCACCCATACGGTGAATAATTATCGCTGATGCGAATTGATTTAAAAACCAGCTTTCGGGCTGGTTTTTTTATATCTAATTAAAATGAATACTGCCTTATTCGTATATTTTGGAAGTGATATCATTAATTAACGATAGAATGTTAGCTAAAGTCTTTAGGCTAGATGTCGATAAAAAGTTATCCCTAGCCTGAGATCTAATGATGAAAAAGCTTCCGATCTTATTATTGACTAGCCAGTTATTTATATCTGCCGCTTACGCATTGGATAATGTGGGAGATGCTGTTCCCATTTATAGCGATGATGAACTGATACAGCTTTTTGAAACGAACCAGCATTTAAAAAAAATAAAAGCTGATGATTGCCAGCTTGTACAAGATATTAAAGCGCGCGCTGAGCGAGTAGAGTCACCTTCTTATCAGTTTTTATATGGTGATATGTTGGCTTGGGGCGTGTGTGTAGACAAAGATGTCGAGCAAGGTTTGTATTATATGCGAGCGGCTGCGCAGCAAGGCTCACCGGTAGCACTTGAACAATTAGGGCGTTATTATGCGAACGGAGTGTTATTGCAACAAGATAAAGAGCGTGCGATCCCGTATTTACGAGAAGCTGCGGCGCTAGGAAATATTAAAGCGCGTCTTCAGTTAGCTGAACTATTAGTGTCAGATCATGGTAGTCCACTTGATTACGAAGATGCTTATCGCTGGCTGTATCAAACCACGACGGCGAATAAATCGTTATATAACCAACTGAATACGTTACGTCGAAAATTAGAATTACGTATGCCTGAAAATATTATTGCTCGGGCAAAACAACGTTCAAGTTTATGGTAACCTGTCCCAAATAACCCAGTAACCAGATAAAAAAGCACAGCATTTCGCTGTGCTTTGTTGTATTAGCTGCGTTAAGTTATAGGACTTTGTGTGGGCCGAAACATTCGTAGTGAATACGATCTTCAGATACACCTAATGCTAATAGCTGTTTAGCGATATATTGCATGAAGGCAACAGGACCACAGAAGTAAAAGTGCATGTTTTCATCTGTTAGCTGTGGTGCTATCGTGCTGAGATCCATCAAACCTTGGTAGTCATAATCTTCGGCAGGAAGATCGCTATCAAGTGGTGCGTTATACCAAGTGATATCTTGAATGTGATTGTGCTGCTGCGCGAGTGCTTTTACCTGTTTTTTGTAGGCATGATGTGCGCCATTTTCTGTGGCATGTAGCCAGTTAACAGGTGCTTGGTGATCTGTTAGTGATTCAAGCATTGAAAGCGTTGGCGTTAAACCCACACCTGCGGAAAGTAATGTGACAGGTGTGTTTGCTTCAACATCTAAGAAGAAGTCACCAGCAGGGGCGGCAAGCATTACTTTATCGCCAATATTGATATTGTTATGTAAGTAGTTTGAAACTTTACCGTGAGATTCACGTTTTACTGAAATACGGTACTGATCATCTTGTGGTGCCGAAGATAAGCTATATTGACGGATTTCTTGGTTCTCTAATTCGTCAGCATTAAGGTAGATCCCCAGATACTGCCCAGGTTTATAGCTTGCGACCTTACCGCCATCTGTAGGTTTAAAGGTAAAGCTCGTGATAAATTCGCTGTCTTTTTGCTTGTTAGTGACTACGAACTCACGAGTGCCACGCCACCCACCAACTTTATTCGCATTTTCTTGATAGATTTCTTCTTCACGATTGATGAAAATATTAGCCAGTAAACCATAAGCTTCAGCCCAAGCGTCTAATACCTCTTGTCCTGGCGCTAATAATTCATCAATGGTGGCGATAAGGTGAGAGCCAACAATATTGTATTGCTCAGCGGTGATCATAAAACTGGTATGTTTGTGAGCAATCTTTTCTACTGCTGGTAAAAGCACAGCAAGATTTTCGATATTATTGGCATAAGCACAAATGGCATTAAATAACGCTTTTTGTTGGCTAGAAGGTTCGTTATTTTCCCCATTTTTTTGGTGGCTCATGTTAAAAACATCTTTTAACTCAGGGTTATGGTTAAACATACGTTGATAGAAATGTTGGGTAACCATAGGGCCTGCTTCTGCAATGACAGGAGCTGTTGTTTTAACAATATCGATCGTTTTTTGACTAAGCATGAGCACTTCCTATAAACATGTATTTATAATGTATGTTATAAGTTGTATCTGATCTGTATCTTTTAGTCAATAAGAAGATTAAAATAACAACAGGAGGAGCCATTGTGCAGTTAACTAGTTTTACCGATTACGGCTTACGAGCTCTGATATATCTTGCGTCGCTACCAGAAGGTGAGCTAACAAGTATTACGAAAGTGACAGAAATATACAATGTGTCACGTAACCATATGGTTAAAATAATCAATAAATTAGGTCAATTAGGCTATATCGAAACGGTGCGCGGAAAAAATGGTGGTATTCGTTTAGGTAAGTCAGCTGAATCTATTATTGTTGGCGATGTCGTACGTGCAATAGAACCGTTACAGATTGTTAATTGTAGCCTTGATTTTTGCCATATAACGCCAGCTTGCCGATTAAAAGGTGTGCTTGCTGATGCAAGAGAAGCATTTTTGGCTGAGCTAGATAAATATACCTTGTTAACCTTAGTTGAAGATAATGCGCCGTTGCTGAATTTATTAAGCAACCCTAACAAGTTATAAAACATCATTTGGTTATACGTTTAATTAGCATATTCCTCCCAAAATTTAGTGGAGCAGCAGTCTTTATAGCGCTGCTCCCGTCTGATCACCTAAAAGCCAGATATACCTCAGGTATAGGTTGGCCTACAGGAAAAATATAATGTCTAAAGGTACTACCGATTTACCGGTCGACCCTTTTCGCGATCGCGAAGCATCTAATTATGAAAACCCGATCCCAAGCCGTGAACACTTACTTGAAGTGATTCGTGGTTTTAGTACCCCGGTGAGTCGTGACCAGTTATTTGCTGAGCTAAAGCTAGAAGGCGATGATCACTATGAAGGCTTACGCCGTCGTTTACGTGCGATGGAGCGTGATGGCCAGTTAATTTTCACCCGTCGTCAATGTTATGCGTTGCCTGAACGTTTAGATTTGATCAAAGGTTACGTTATGGGTCACCGTGACGGCTTTGGTTTCTTACGCCCTGAAGGTTCGCTAGGTAAAGACAATGATTTGTTATTACCGCATCACCAAATGCGTGGTGTGATCCACGGTGATTACATTTTGGCGCAAGCGGGCGGTGAAGATAAGCGTGGCCGTAAAGAAGCACGTGTTGTTCGTGTGTTAAAAGAAAGCACAGCTCAGATTGTTGGCCGTTTTTTCCTTGAAGATGGCATGGGCTATGTGGTGCCAGACGATTCTCGCATTGCTCAAGATATCATTATCCCACAAGACGTTCGCCAAGGCGCACGTATGGGGAATGTTGTGGTTGTCGAAATTAACCAACGAGCGACGCGTCAACACAATGCTGTTGGTCGTATTGTAGAAGTACTGGGCGAAAATATGGCGCCGGGTATGGAAATTGATATTGCGTTACGCACCCATGATATTCCGCACGTATGGCCATCAGAAGTTGATAAAGAAATTCAACATTTGACAGAAGAAGTGCCAGAAGAAGCGAAAAAAGGCCGTGTGGATTTACGTCAATTACCACTGGTCACCATTGATGGCGAAGATGCTCGTGACTTTGATGATGCGGTTCACTGTGAGCGTACTACATCAGGTGGCTGGCGTTTATGGGTTGCGATTGCTGATGTGAGTTATTACGTCCGTCATAAATCAGCACTTGATAACGAAGCCGTTAAGCGTGGTAACTCGGTTTACTTCCCTGCACAAGTGATCCCAATGTTGCCGGAAGTACTCTCGAATGGTTTATGTTCACTAAACCCGCAAGTTGATCGCTTGTGTATGGTGTGTGAAATGACCATTTCTGACACCGGTGAGTTAACAGGTTACAAGCACTACGAAGCGGTCATGAATTCTCACGCTCGTTTGACTTACACCAAAGTAAGTAAAATGCTTGAAGGCGATGAAGAACTTCGTCAGCGTTATGAACCACTTGTTCCGCATTTAGAAGAGCTTTATAGCATGTTCAAAGTGCTGAAAGCAGCACGTGAAGAACGTGGTGCGATTGAATTTGAAACGGTTGAAACTCAGTTCATTTTCAATGCAGATCGTAAGATTGACCGTATTGTGCCTGCTGTGCGAAATGAAGCGCATAAGATCATCGAAGAATGTATGATTTTAGCCAATATTGCCTCTGCACGTTTTGTTGAAAGTGCAAAAGAGCCAGCATTATACCGTGTTCACGATACCCCAGGTGAAGAGCGCCTACAGGGCTTTCGTGATTTCTTAGGTGAACTAAGCTTACATCTTGGCGGTGGTTTAGAGCCTACACCAAAAGATTATGCAGAGCTGGCAAATGCGATTCAAACTCGAAAAGATCGCGAGTTGATCCAAACCATGCTGCTACGCTCAATGAAGCAGGCGGTATACCAAGGTGACAATATTGGACACTTTGGCTTGGCATTAACTGAATATGCGCACTTTACCTCGCCAATTCGTCGCTACCCTGATTTAACGCTGCACCGCGCGATTAAATACTTAGTTGCGAAGCAAGCAGGTAACAGTGGTAACACAACACCAACGGGTGGTTTCCATTACTCATTTGATGAAATTGATGCATTAGGTGAGCAATGTTCAATGACTGAGCGCCGTGCTGATGACGCAACGCGTGATGTCTCTGATTGGCTTAAATGTGAATACATGCAAGATCACTTAGGCGATGAGTTCGACGGTGTGATTGCCAATGTGACAGGTTTTGGCTTCTTTGTTCGCTTAAACGAATTGAACATTGATGGCTTAGTTCATATTTCAAACCTAGCGAATGACTACTACCAGTTTGATCCAGTAGGTCAACGCTTGGTAGGTGATAGCTCAGGTGTGGTATACCGTTTAGGCGATACCGTGAAAGTGAAAGTAGCATCGATTAACTTAAACGATCGTCAGATTGACTTTGATATTGTTGGCGCTGAGCGCAAGCAACGTGGCGCAGGTAAAACGGCTAAGAGTCATGAGAAAAAACAGCGTTTACGTAAAGCCGATGGTCTACGTCGTCAAAGCCTGAAAGTGTACAAATCAGAAGATGGCGTGGCAAAACAAGAAGAGCGCAGTGAATCAAAACGCGAACGTTCTTCGGTACGTAAAAAGCTAAAAGAAGGCGCAATTCCACTGGCGGACGAGAAGAACAAACCGAAGCCAAAGAAACGCCGTAAGCCAACGGATGAAAAACCGAAAGCTGAGACAAAAAAGAAACCGAAATCTCGCAAAAAGAAAAAGCAACGTGCGGGAAAAGCCGAACGCGCAGCAAAGAAGAGTTAAACCATGAGTAATGATATGATTTTTGGCATCCATGCCGTGAAAGCCGTGCTGGCATCTGATCCAGTTCGTTTTATTGAAGTCTTTGTACTGAAAGGACGAGAAGATGATCGTTTACTGCCGTTAGTCACTGAGCTGCAATCACTGGGTATTACGATCCAAGAAGCAGGGCGTAAAGCACTTGATGACAAAGTGAAAGGTGCTTCTCACCAAGGTATCGTTGCTCGTGTTCGTCCAGGTAAGCAATACAACGAGAACGATCTTGATGATTTATTGGTGGGTAAAGAAAATCCATTATTATTGATTTTAGATGGTGTGACTGATCCGCATAACTTAGGCGCATGTCTACGTAATGCGGATGCTGCGGGTGCGGTTGCTGTTATCGTCCCGAAAGATCGCTCGGCACAGCTCAACGCAACGGCAAGTAAAGTTGCCTGTGGCGCGGCTGAAATCATGCCATTAGTACGTGTGACTAACTTGGCGCGTACCATGCGTGCACTGCAAGATAAAGGTGTATGGATTGTCGGTACGGCTGGTGAAGCAACGCATGATATTTACCAAAGTAAGCTGACTGGCCCATTAGCGATTGTGATGGGTGCAGAAGGCGAAGGTATGCGTCGTTTAACCCGTGAAACCTGTGATGATTTGATCAAAATTCCAATGGCAGGTTCGGTATCAAGCTTAAACGTATCAGTTGCAACAGGTATCTGTTTGTTTGAAGCGGTACGTCAACGTAGCTAATATGTTACTGACAACAGTAAAGAAAGTTGCACATTTAACCTGGTATCAGTAATCCCACACCCTTATTCGGTTTAACTGGATAAGGGTGTTTTTATTGGGATAGACAAACAGTCAAGATAACTTGCCAGTGGGCAGGAAAAACCTTGGCGTAGAGCACAGAATTTTCTTGCTTCAATTGATCATTCTCTGTACTATCCATCGTCCAAATTCTCGGTTCTTTTTTTAGTTCCTTGCTTCCCCAGGATAACCGAGCCGACAAGGGAAGCTGAATAATCCGTAAGGAGCAACCTATGCGTCATTACGAAATCGTATTCATGGTGCACCCTGATCAAAGCGAGCAAGTTGCTGGCATGATCGAGCGTTACACTGCTGCTATCAAAGATTCTGGTGGTCAGATTCACCGTCTAGAAGATTGGGGTCGTCGTCAAATGGCTTACCCAATCAACAAACTGCACAAAGCACACTACGTTCTAATGAACGTTGAAGCTGAGCAGTCTGTAGTTGACGAGCTTGAGTCAAACTTCCGCTTCAACGACGCAGTGATCCGTAACATGATCATGCGTACTAAGAACGCTGTTACTGAGCCATCTCCAATGATGAAGGCTAAAGAAGAGCGTTTCACTAAGCGTGAAGATCGTGCAGAAAATGCACAATCTGAAGGCGAAGCAGCTGCTGAGTAATTTGTATAAATGACCAATCGTCTGGAGTTAGTTGGCACTATTGCTAAACAACCCAAACGAAGCCAGTCTCCTGCGGGCATACCTCATTGTCACTTTGTGCTTGAGCATCGTTCGATTCAACAGGAAGCAGGCCTACCACGCCAAGTATATTGTTATATTAACGTGGTAGTCAGTGGCAAAGGTCAACAAGTACTCACTCAAGATTTAGTTATCGGAAGCAATGTTAAGGTAGGAGGGTTTATCTCTTATCAAACCGGCCGTAACGGCATTGGTAAATTAGTATTGCACGCCGATCACATTGACATAATTTAGATCAGGAGATAGCCCATGGCTCGTTTCTTCCGTCGTCGTAAATTCTGCCGTTTCACTGCAGAAGGCGTACAAGAGATTGACTACAAAGACGTAGCAACTCTAAAAAACTACATCACTGAAGCTGGTAAAATCGTACCTAGCCGTATCACTGGTACTCGCGCTAAATACCAGCGTCAGCTAGCTCGCGCTATCAAGCGTTCTCGTTACCTAGCACTTCTACCGTACACTGACAAGCATCAGTAATCGGTAGTAGTTTTTAGACTTTTATAGAGGACAAGATAATGCAAGTTATTCTACTTGATAAAATCGCTAACCTAGGTAGCCTTGGCGACCAAGTTAACGTTAAAGCTGGCTACGCTCGTAACTTCCTTATCCCACAAGCTAAGGCAGTAATGGCAACTAAAGCTAACGTTGAAATGTTCGAAGCACGTCGTGCAGAGCTAGAAGCTAAAGTTGCTGAGCAACAAGCTGCTGCTCAAGCTCGTGCTGAAGCACTAAACGCACTAGAAGCAGTAGTAATTGCTTCTAAAGCTGGTGACGAAGGTAAACTATTCGGTTCTATCGGTACTCGTGACATCGCTGATGCAGTTACTGCTGCTGGCGTTGCACTTGTTAAGAGCGAAGTACGTCTACCTGAAGGTGCACTACGTACTACTGGCGAATTCGAAGTTAGCGTTCAGCTAAATTCAGATGTATTCGCAACTGTTAAACTAAACGTTGTTGCTGCAGAGTAATCGCTTTTAGCTTTAATAGAAAAAAACCAGCCTTCGGGCTGGTTTTTTTATGTCTGAAATATGAGAAAAAACAACGTTAGCGTCAATCCTTAGCTTTACTTCATACTGTAAATCAGGCTAACAATCGTACTAGAATCGAAGTTTTTCATATTGTTAGGTACCCACGTGTAATAGGTATAGTTAAAGCCAATACTCAATGCGATGTTATCGGTGATGGAGTTGGTCAGTGATAAATCATTTTGGATCGTAGTATTACTTTTACCAGCCACAATATTGGTTTTATTTTCCAAGGAAAGTGTTTTAAGCGGTTTCCATGTCATGGTTAATGAGCTTTGTAAAACAGCTTCATTCACTACTTCTGGTTTGACTATATCACCATCAATTTCATCTAGGTTAGGATCTTGGTGGCGAAAACCAGGACCGATATCGACCAAGGTTTGAAACGTTTCATAGCTAAAGAGACGATAACCGATACCAGCAGAAGCCAGTGAATCAACATAATATGGACC
The DNA here is from genome assembly GCF_003026105.1 of Photobacterium sp. GB-56. GTDB lineage: Bacteria > Pseudomonadota > Gammaproteobacteria > Enterobacterales > Vibrionaceae > Photobacterium. The sequence goes on from NZ_PYNW01000024.1 coordinate 23,049, forward strand.
ATAGCGATCATCAATATAGCTGCCGCTACCATATAAGTAATAGCCGTCACGGATCAGCATTTGTGATTTCAAATTGGCTGAAATCTTACGTTTATCTTCTTCGCCATTTTTCTTCGCCATTAGTAGGCTAGTATCTGCGTTAGTTTTATAACGACCTTTGATATATTGCAGATCATAATTAGCGTTTAGCGTCTGTGAATCTGAATTACCAGCAAGTGCTGTAAACCCAAGCCCCACCTCACTGGTAAAGTGAGAAGGCGAGACATCTTCTTCGATATCTTGATCGTCAGCAGCATAGGCTGCAGTATTGGCAAGCAGCAATAATGTCAGTAGGTATCTTGCCAAAGGTCCTCCCACGGCAGGTGTTGTAAATTGAGTGTTATTGATGATAAGTATTATGCGCTCGCATTCTAACCCAAATTTGTCAGCTTTTGGTTAGGAATCGTTACGCTTGACTGTTAGTTAATTTAAAAAGGCGCATAATTAAATAACCATCAGGTTTGAGGCGAGTCGTAAGTTTATGACTGCTCAGAATCGAATGTATGGGGTATACTACTATGCTTCATTCTTGTTCTTGGCTAATACGCAATTTCTATGGCAGATAATAGTAAACCGAAAAAACCAAAAGATAATCAAATGGACGCCATTAAGATGCCGCCTCACTCTTTAGAGGCTGAGCAATCTGTTCTTGGTGGTTTGATGCTGGATAACGAAAAGTGGGACATGGTGGCTGAAAAAGTCGTTGCCAATGATTTCTACAGTCGTCCACACCGGATTATTTTTCAGGCGACAGCGGCACTATTAGAAGCGGGTCAGCCGCTAGATTTGATCACCCTGTCTGAAAACCTTGAGCAATCAAGCACACTTGATGATGTCGGCGGTTTTGCTTACTTAGCTGAACTGGCAAAAAATACACCATCTGCGGCAAATATTTTAGCGTACGCTGATATTGTCCGTGAGCGTGCACTTATTCGTGACATGATTGGTGTGGCAAATGAAATTGCCGATGCCGGTTATGATCCACAGGGCCGCACCAGTGAAGACTTACTGGATATGGCTGAAAGTAAAGTCTTTGCGATTGCAGAGCAACGTACCAACGATAAAGAAGGCCCACAAAGTGTTGATACGATCTTAGAAAAGACCTTAGAACGTATCGAGATTCTATACCAATCGCCGCAAGATGGCGTGACAGGTGTATCGACAGGTTTTACCGATCTCAATAAAAAAACCGCAGGCCTTCAAGGTTCAGATTTAATCATTGTTGCGGCACGTCCATCGATGGGTAAAACTACCTTTGCGATGAACTTATGTGAAAACGCCGCAATGGAGCAGGAAAAACCTGTACTTATTTTCTCGTTAGAGATGCCAGCTGAACAGATCATGATGCGTATGTTGGCGTCACTTTCGCGAGTTGACCAAACTAAAATACGTACCGGTCAACTCGATGATGAAGACTGGGCACGTATATCATCAACAATGGGTATTCTGATGGAAAAGAAGAATATGTTCATTGATGATAGTTCGGGCTTAACACCAACGGAAGTCCGCTCACGTGCCCGTCGTATTGCCCGCGATAACGGCGGTTTAAGCCTTATAATGATTGACTACCTTCAGTTAATGCGTGTACCTGGTTTGCAAGATAACCGTACATTAGAGATCGCTGAAATTTCCCGCTCGTTAAAAGCGCTGGCAAAAGAATTAAACGTACCGGTTGTTGCCTTGTCGCAGCTTAACCGATCGTTGGAGCAACGTGCCGATAAACGCCCTGTTAACTCAGATTTACGTGAATCCGGTGCGATCGAGCAGGATGCCGATTTAATTATGTTTATTTATCGTGATGAGGTTTATCACGAAGATAGTGCCCTGAAAGGGATCGCTGAAATCATCTTAGGTAAGCAACGTAATGGTCCTATCGGTACCGTCCGTTTAACCTTCCAAGGCCAGTTCTCTCGCTTTGATAATTATGCAGGCCCCGCCTACGATGAAGAGTAAGCGTAAGAATATTATTTAGGATTTTGGATGAAAGCTGCAACCGCACATATAGATACTGAAGCATTAGCCCACAATTTGGGGTTAATCCGTCATCATGCACCAAATAGTAAAGTTTTGGCGGTCGTAAAAGCCAATGCTTATGGGCATGGCTTACTTCGAGTTGCTCAAACACTTACAAATGTTGACGCGTATGGTGTTGCTCGTATTGAAGAAGCATTAATTTTACGTGCAGGTGGGATCGTGAAACCTATTTTATTATTAGAAGGGTTTTATGCACCGAGCGATCTTCCAGTATTAGTGACCAATAATATTCATACTGTGGTTCACTCGATTGAGCAATTGGAAGCATTAGAGCAAACAGAGCTTGATAACCCAGTGCGAGTCTGGGTTAAAATTGATACCGGTATGCATCGCTTAGGGGTACGTCCAGAAGATCTGACGGATTTTATGGCGCGTTTACATGCCTGTGAAAATGTCGCAAAGCCACTACGTTTTATTAGCCACTTTGGTAATGCAGATGATTTAAGCTCTGATATTACATTAAAGCAGTTAGATACCTTTTTGGATTTGACTCAAGATTATCAAGGTGAACGTTCATTAGCTGCCTCTGCGGGTATTTTAGCGTGGCCTGATAGCCAGCTAGAATGGATTCGCCCAGGAATCATTATGTATGGTGTTTCACCATTTAATGAGTCTGAACGTTTTGCTTCGGCTTATGACTTAAAGCCAGTGATGACATTAACCTCTAGCCTGATTGCTGTACGTGATGTTAAAAAAGGTGAACAAGTCGGTTATGGCGGTATTTGGACAAGTGAACGAGATACCAAAGTTGGTGTGATTGCGATTGGTTATGGTGATGGTTATCCACGTACCGCACCTAACGGCACGCCAGTGCTTGTTAATGGTCGTATTGTGCCGATGGCTGGGCGTGTATCAATGGACATGCTAACGGTGGATTTAGGGCCCGATGCTCAAGATAAAGTTGGCGATACTGCCACATTATGGGGCGAAGGATTACCTGCTGAAATTGTAGCAGAGCACATTGGCACGATTGCGTATGAATTGGTTACTAAATTAACACCACGGGTTGCGATGGCATATACGTGATGATTTAAATATTGGACGAAAAGCTTTAATGGAAGATATAAAATTAAAAGCCGTGGCGTATGCTGCGGCTTTGTTGGTTTCAGTAGATATTTATGCTGAAAATGAATTGCTTGATATTGAGGGTTCTGAAACGGTAGAAAAGACGGATTCAGATATTGCCGCAGTACCCTTTATGTTTTCTACCGATAGCATGGGATTGTCTATTGGTGCCGCAGGTGTGGTCAAAAAAGCAGGGCAACCACAAGCTTCACTATTAGTGGCTGGATTGGTGACAGATAAAGGTACATGGATGACGTATCTGGGGGCTTACAATTACGCGTTATCCGCCGACAGCCGCTGGCTATTTGGAGCAGAGCTTTACAGTGGTGATTATAAAGATTTTAATTACTATGTAGGAAAAGCGACCCAAAATGATTCCCACCTCGATGATAGGATCATTGCCGATGCGCAAGAGTCACTGTATCAACTGAGTGCGCGTTATATTTTGCCTATTGGTCAAGGTAAGCATGATCCTATTCAATCTGCGCTTTATCCTAACCGTCAATTAACGGGTCATACGCCATGGGAAAGTGGCGTATCGTCAATAGATTTTCGCCCGTTCTATCAATCTCGTCAGTTTGCTAAAAACACACCGAATCCACCTTCTGATTTTTCACATAATGACAGTGTGTGGGGGCTAGAAACGCGGTTTGAATGGAACAACCAAAACAATACTGCGAATCCAACTCAAGGCAGTAAAAGTCAATTTAAGCTGACATATGCGCCTGATACTTCAGATCAAACAAGCTGGTGGAAATGGGAAATCAACCAAAGTTGGTATTTGAATTTAGGCAAGCTGGATAACTTATTTGATCAGCAAGTCTTGGCGTTTAATGTGTATACCGCCGATACCCCAAGTTGGAATACAACGGATTCAAAGCATGGTTATCATCGTCCACCTGAGTATGCAGGAGTCAAACTGGGGGGCTTATATCGCTTGCGGAGTTTTCAAACGGGGCGATATGTTGGGCGATCTGCAATCAGCTACAGCGCAGAATATCGCGTGATGCCAGATTGGCAACCTCTGAGTGAATGGCCTGTCTTTAATTGGTACAGCGTGCCTTGGTGGCAGTGGGTCGCATTTGCTGATGTTGGTCGTGTTGCGGATAGTTACAATCTCTCTGAGTTGCATTCAGACATGAAATGGAGCGCCGGTGGCGCGGTACGTTTTCAAGTCGAAGGTGTTGTTGTCCGAACCGAAATGGCGTGGGGCAGTGAAGAAAGCACCTTTAGAGTGATGGTTAACCAGCCGTTCTAGTCTTAAATATAAAGCACTTAACCATCATTGTTAGGGATAAGTGCTTTTTTGTCTCTTCAATATACTATTCGCCTTGAATAGTGATCACGACTTGGCGAGAGCCGCCATGATCACGGTGCTCACCTAAATAAATGCCTTGCCATATACCTAATGCTAAACGTCCTTGTGAAATAGGGATCGAGATACTATTACCTAACAATGAACTTTTAATATGTGCCGGCATATCATCATCTCCTTCATAGGTATGTCGATAATAAGGCGCGCGTTCTGGTACAAAATGATTAAAGTGTTTCTCCATATCATGACGTACCGTAGGATCGGCATTTTCATTAATGGTTAAGCTTGCCGAGGTGTGTTGAAGAAAACAATGGACTAATCCAACGCTTAAAGGTCGGATCTCATGTAAATGTTGCGCTATTTCCTCAGTGATAAGGTGAAAACCGCGCTTTTGAGGAGTAAGATTAATTGTTTTTTGATACCACATGGCTATTTACCTATAGGTTTAACCTTTTAGTTTGATTAGTTATTCGCATTATTACATTGATGCGAAATACAGGTATGATGCATTCCAAGTTTTCGTGATTTACCGCAATGACGACCTTTTTCTTTTCGCGGCATCATCACAAGTGATCAAAATTATAAATAAGCCTGCCATCATAGGCTAATGAGCAAAATCGGGGATCTTTCGCAAACAGTGTATGGGCGCGAAAGGTAAACATAACAAAATTAGGATATTTTTATGTTGAAGAACATCAACCCAACGCAAACTCAAGCGTGGCAAGATCTAACCGCACACTTTGAACAAGCTCAAGATTTCCAATTAAGCGACTTATTTGCTAATGATAGCGCTCGCTTTTCTAAGTTTTCTGCGCAATTTGGCTCAGATATCCTACTTGATTACTCTAAAAACCTTATCACTGAAGAAACGCTAACTAAGCTGTTTGCTCTTGCAAAAGAGACAGAGCTAGATGCTGCCATTGCAGATATGTTCAGTGGCGAGAAAATTAACCGTACAGAAGATCGCGCAGTCCTTCACGTAGCACTACGTAACCGTAGCAACACACCAATTATGGTTGATGGCGAAGATGTGATGCCTGCTGTGAATGCTGTACTTGAGAAGATGAAGTCTTTCTCTGATCGCATCATCAGCGGTGAATGGAAAGGTTACACAGGTAAAGAGATTACCGATATCGTGAACATCGGTATCGGTGGCTCAGATCTTGGCCCTTACATGGTGTCTGAAGCGCTAGGTGCTTATAAAACGCGCCTAAACATGCACTTTGTTTCTAACGTTGATGGCACACACATTGCTGAAACGCTAAAAGATCTTAACCCTGAAACAACATTGTTCTTGATCGCATCAAAAACCTTCACGACTCAAGAAACCATGACTAATGCGCTATCTGCACGTGACTGGTTCTTAGCAAAAGCAGAAGATAAAGCACATGTAGCGAAACACTTTGCTGCGCTTTCAACAAACGGTGAAGCCGTTGCTGAATTTGGTATTGATACTGACAACATGTTCGAGTTCTGGGACTGGGTTGGCGGCCGTTATTCACTATGGTCTGCAATCGGTCTATCAATCTGCTTATCAGTAGGGTTTGATAACTTTGTAGCGCTACTTGATGGCGGTCATGCAATGGACAAACACTTTGCAGAAGCACCATTAGAGCAAAAGCTACCGGTTATCCTCGCGCTTATCGGTATCTGGTACAACAACTTCCACGGTGCAGAAACAGAAGCGATTCTTCCTTATGATCAGTACATGCACCGTTTTGCAGCGTACTTCCAGCAAGGTAACATGGAATCAAATGGTAAGTACGTTGATCGTGGCGGTAACCCAGTGGATTACCAAACAGGTCCAATTATTTGGGGTGAACCTGGCACCAATGGTCAACATGCTTTCTACCAGTTGATCCACCAAGGCACGAAATTGATCCCATGTGATTTCATTGCTCCTGCGATTAGCCATAACCCATTAGGCGATCACCATCCAAAATTAATGGCGAACTTCTTCGCGCAAACTGAAGCACTAGCATTTGGTAAGAGCCGTGAGAAAGTTGAAGCAGAATTCTTTGCTGCGGGTAAATCACAAGAAGAAGTGAATGAACTTGCAGAATTTAAAGTATTCGAAGGCAACCGCCCAACGAACTCAATCTTAGTGAAAGAAATTACGCCTTATACACTTGGTGCATTGATTGCGCTTTATGAGCACAAGATTTTCACTCAAGGTGTTATTTGGAATATCTTTAGCTTCGATCAGTGGGGCGTAGAGCTTGGTAAACAACTAGCTAACCAAATCCTGCCAGAGCTAAATAATAAAGAACAAGTATCAAGCCACGATAGTTCGACTAATGGTTTGATCAATGCATTTAAACAATGGCGAGCATAATCTTAGGCTAATGTACTAAGCCATATGTTTGTATAATAAAAACGCCGCTAAATAGCGGCGTTTTTTTATCTTTTCAGTGATGGTTATTACAGTGCAATAACTTCGCTAGCTTGTGGGCCTTTCTGACCATCCGTAACGATAAACTCAACACTTTGGCCTTCACGTAAGGTGCGGCGCCCTTGAGCTTGAATAGCACTGAAGTGTACAAACACATCTTTGCCATCCGTTCCAGAAATGAAACCAAAGCCTTTGTCATCGTTGAACCATTTTACGGTTCCAGTCAGTTTACTCATGTACGTCTTTCCCTTTTAGACAAATAATATACAGTCATCTCGCAGTTATAAGTAACATGATGCGTATGACATAAACTAGTCTAGATCGAAAAAAGAGCGGAGAGTAGTCTTTTATTTAAGAATGGTTTTATTAATAAAAGACTTAATAAAGAATTAGATAGCGTTAAGTAAAGTAAAGAATTTATCGTGTAATTGACGCTATATTTTCATTAAAAAAGACGATATCAATCGAAACAAATTTCGATATAGGCTTTGCCATAGTCAGAATCAAATGGCATTAAGATGATCGCATTATCACATTTATGGGTAATGGTATGGCCTTTACCAGAAACAACCGCAGGTGTTGCCATATCAAAATCATAGCCATTTTCAGCCAGTGCACGTTTTGCACCACCTGTTACCATATTAGTAATTTCACCAACCATATCAGTAACATCTTCATTAATGCCTGCTGGACGTTCACCGAGCATGCGTTGCATGATTTCAAGCGCCAGATCTTGCTCAAACGTGATTGACATCGACCCTTTGGTTTTTGGGCCAATCATACCGATTAAGCCAGATACATCACCACGCGCAATTTCATCTTTCTTTAGTCTTGGCTTTTGTGGTGTCATTGGCATAGATGCCATGGTGTTAAGCACATTAATCAGAGATGCAAGAAAAGGGTTTATAAATTCTGCGCGCATAATTGTAAGACTTTTCGTTGTAGGTTAAATAATAGGTTTATTGCCTTGGCATTTTTCACAAATACCATGGCTTTCAACAACATGATGATTAATCTTAAAACCAAGTTTTTCTGATTTTTGACGAAGCAGTTTGGCTAACTCATCATCATGGCACTCTTCAACACTGCCACATTCATCACAAATCAATAACTGCGAACAGTGATCGGCATGTCCTAGTACACAGCAAGCAATATAGCTATTTGTGGACTCCACTTTGTGAACAAAACCTTGTGCTAAGAGAAAATCTAAAGCTCGGTAAATCGTTGGCGGCTTTGCTTGCGGTTCTGAAATTTTGAGTTGATCTAATAACTCATAAGCGCTGATTGAGCTATGGTGCTCAATAATCAACGCCAACACTTTTAAGCGCTGTGGCGTAAGTCGAACGCCTCGCTCTTCACAGAGTCGCTGCGCCTTTGTTAATAATTGGGCTTGATCCGCCATAAAACCTCAAAAAACTACAATAACCGTTTTATTTTATCACAGCCTATTTGAAACATATCGTAACTTAGCAATTAAGCTGCAATAAGCTGTAGTGTTTCGTGTAGAGGATCACGTAATAAGAAAAATAAGAATAAGTGAGCACTGATTTTTTCATTGATGCTTGCGGTGACTCGAAATATTCCTTTTAGGTGTTAATCATCGTTTATACGCTTCAAGGAATAGTGGGGTTAAGCCATAAGGTGGAGGGCTGATTAGATTTCCTCTTCTATAGTTACTTGTTGGTAATAATCTTTTGTTATTTTGCTGTATTGTTGTTTTTGGTGTAACTATTGATAATACACCCATCGAAACGCACAGGCGTTTATAAACATAAAGACACAAGGTTTTATTACTCATGAAAACAGTTATTAAAGCAACTATCGCAGCCGCTATCATCGCTATGTCTTATAACGCTTCAGCTAAAGATGGTGCGTTTACAGGTAATGTTCAATTTCAAAAAGCAGCCGTTAGCAACATAAATGTCGCACATTACCAAAAACAAGGTACCGCAGAGCGTTCACACTCAGGTGTGGTATTTACACAATCAGCATCACAACTCACATTTACTGGAAAGTTACTGTCTGCAGCTGATAAATAAGCCGCAGATATCGGCAAGCGATACCTCATTTTAATTATTACGTTTACGTAATAGTGGTTAACTTTTCATTTTATTGTTTATTTCCAGTAAGTGAGATGTTGTTAGCATTAACACTAAGAATCACCATAAAAATTTGGTGCTGGTAACATTCACCTTCCACAAAAAGAACAATTAATGAGGATTTATTCGAATTTAATGAATGGTTATTGGTGGGGTTGATATGTAATATTTGCATTAGTAAAACTAATGCAAAGAAGCATTATTTCTCACTTTTAAAAGCCGATTAAACTCCTATAATGCCCCCCATCGAAACGCGACCAATGCCTTATAAATACTGTGTTTAGGCAAGGTTGTACATTATATAAAACTTGCTTTATTAAGGAATTCACAATGTCACGTATCATTAACAAAATTGTTGGCTTATACACTCCAGTTTTCGCTTCTATGTACAAAGCGCAAATCAAATAAGTGTTTAAAGAATTTAAAAAAGGGCGTTGAAGGTAACTTCAACGCCCTTTTGCTATTTGGTAAAGAGATAACTCAAAAACGCAGCGAAGAATGATCCAAGAGTGATATTCTCTAAGTCATAATCCTGATTTTATGATATTTCGTTAATTGTTATATTGATGACTTCAAATTATTACTTAAATATAACCCTGTATTTATGACTTCATAAATACGGGTGGTCTATTGTAAGTGCGTGAGATTCGGGCTTGTTTAACGAGATCCCCTGCCTACCCAGTGTAGCCCGCTTGGTGCTAAAAAATAGTGTCTATCCTTTGGCCTGTCCGTATTTGGTTATAGGCTTTATTTTCTTATTTCTATAGCGGCCTACGTGGGCTGGTCGTTGCGGTAAAGCAAGATCAAAAGCAATAAAAAAGCCTGTTGGCGCAGGCTTTTATCGTTTTTAATGAGGCATCGCGTCAGCAATGTTTGGGGCTTTTTTCACATACCGTTGTTGGAGTTCTTCAAATAATTCCATGGTATCAAAACTGTCTAACGAGGGACGTTCGCCAGTAAAATACGCGACACTTTTATTAAACAGTGCCGATATTGCAATGAGTGTATCTAATCGTGGTAGTGTTTTTCCGTACTCTAAATCTAAGTAGGTTTGCCTTGCAATTTTCAAGTGTTTAGCGGCATCGACTTGCGTCATGCCATGCTCTTCACGGACTTGCTTTAGCAAAAAGTGAAATGCGTTAGGGGTGCTCATTATTTTAGTTCTTCTATGTTTTTGTACGTCGGACCAAGGAATTGTATCGCTAAACAGGAAGTTGAAAAGTAGGGAAAAGTGATTTTTCGTTATAAATGGTGAGGGGACGATATAAAATTATTGATTGCAATATTTCTCTTGACCTAAGGTCATAAACCACTATGATAAAAATCAAGCGGTTATCCGTGAAGTGTCAGGTAAGGTTATTTAATTTATTTAAAACCACATGTATCTAATACAAAAAACCACATGTATCTAATACAAAAAACCACATGTATCTAATACAAAAAACCACATATATTTCTAATATTAAAACTAATATATCTAATACTAAAAACACAGATCTAAAACTAAAAACTACATAATAAAAACGCCTGTAAACCTGATAGTTATTCTCTTATCTTATTGTAAGGTATTAGTTATGAGTATTAGTTTTAGTATTTCAGCTGCATTTAAAGCTTGGTTTTTAAAACTGGAATTTGGCTTTAAGAAATCAGCTACAGAAACAGACAAGTAATAGAAGAGCCCATAACTAAGTTATGGGCTTTTTATTATAACTATACCCTAAAGAAACCACTCTCCACTGCCTCTCAACCCTTACCGCTTCATTTATGAAACCATCTATACTAAACTGATTTTAGAAACCAACTTAAATTAAACCAGTTTAGGGAAAACCATGCTGATCCGTGCTTACCTTCGCGCCTCAACCACCGAGCAAGATGCCCAACGGGCAAAAGAGGAACTCAAAGCCTTTGGCGCCAAATTTAATAGTCGTATTGCTGGCTACTACATCGAAAACCAATCTGGCACCAAGTTAGAACGGCCAGAACTCAACAAGCTAATAGACGATAGCGAAGCCGGTGATGTGTTGCTAATTGAAAAGATGGATCGCCTTACTCGTTTACCTTGGCTTGAATGGAAAACCTTAAAAGCCCGCATCATGGAAAAAGGGTTGGTGATAGTGGTGGTAGATCAGCCAATGACGCATGCAGTGTTCAGCGCGGGTGAGCAAAACAGCATTACCTTGGCCTTAACCGAGTTCATGTTGGATTTAGGTGCAGCCATGGCCCGTGATGATTACGAAACTCGCCATAAACGCCAAGCACAAGGCATTGCGAAAGCAAAAGCGGAAGGTAAGTACCGTGGGCGCCGTGTGAATGAGTCACTGCATCAAGATATACGTGATCAGTTAAAACTTGGGCGGAGTTATTCAGAAATACAGCAGAAGTTAGGCTGTAGCAGGGCGACAATAGCGAGGGTGGTGAAAGAGGGGTAGTTTTAGTGTGTTGGTAGCAATGTCGGGGCGAATTGCTTTTACTGTGATTTGTTGCGTCTTTAACAAATATTAAATGCGGTATTTTAGCCACAAGTGATGCTTGAATGATGCAAAAACAGGGCTTAACGCCCTGTTCTTGTGTGTAATGTTCTTTTGTAGTGCGCGATAGATGTTTATTGTTAAATAGAGCCTGTTTCGGGCAAATTATTGCCCCTTGTCTTTTTGTCTTATCATTTGGGAATAGTACAAGGATAAGACGATGTGGAAAGCAACCGAAGTTAGCGCAAAACCTAATGTTAAATATGCAAAGATTAAAAATACTCCTCCAGTAGAACCTCAAACAGAAGAACAAATACCAAAGCCTTTTAATACAGAAGAACCATTACCATCGCTTATTTCGGATAATTTCAATAAGGTAAAGTCTGATAAAGTTTTCGCTAAATCGTGCTCACAACCTTTTGGCAATACCGATGCGTGCCAAAAAAAAGAATCGATTAAAAATAGTTTTAATCCTTGGGGACTATTTATAAGTTCAGCAGAGGCAATGCCT
>NZ_PYNW01000025.1 GCF_003026105.1 Photobacterium sp. GB-56
GCTAGTTAGGATATTTGAATTGACTGTGCCAAATAACCGAAGTTATTTGTATTGGTCACTAGTATCATTGATAAATCTTTCGACTTAACTTTTCAACGAGTGCCCACACAGATTGCATGGTCAAATTATTAAAGAACGTTAGCGCAACACATCGTGCTGGCTGAGGCTGCGTATACTACACCGCGCTCAATTTAAGTCAACAATTATTTTAAAATTAATTTTCAAAACCCTTGCCACACTTAACTTAAAGCATACTTCCTTATCTTTTTAAGATTGAGACAAGATTTCAGCATTAAGACTACGATTTACCCAATTTAAAAAACACTGTTTAGCTAAGTTTTAAATTAGTTTTTTTATAAACCGCTTACCTACAAGTTATACACAGGTTGTAAATAACTTACTAACCATCCGTATTCCCTGTCGATGGAGCAGCATTATAGGGATAAGCTTAGAGATAGCAATAACAAAATTGAGAATTCAAACCGAATGACAATAAAAACAACGATAAACCCCAAAAATAACACTTTTTGTACAAAACGATACGTTTTCTTCTGTTTAAAAACAAAAAAGGCATATGAGGTAACTCATATGCCTTATCGTTATTTAATAAGATTAGTCTTTTATTGAAACAATAAAAGATGGATTCAGTAATTGCTCGCGATGATAGTTTAATGGTTGCCCTTCTAAATCGAGTACTATAGCCCCAGCACTCTCAGCTACACACTGGCCAGCAGCGGTATCCCACATCATTGTGGGTCCTAAACGCGGGTAACGTTGCGCTCGACCTTCTGCGACTAAACAGAACTTTAATGATGAACCAACTTCCGTCATCTTGTGCTCACCGATTTGTTCTAAGTAGTGATCTAACTCTGGGGAAGGATGAGAGCGACTACCAACAATCGTTGGTACTGTTGCTGCTCGTACACGAATAGGCTCACGACCGGCTTTGGTTTCTAACCACGCCTTATCACCATCACCTAACCATGCTTTTTCTAATGCAGGCGCATACACCACACCTAAAACAGGACGTCCTTCTTTTATTAAAGCAATGTTAACCGTGAACTCACCATTTTTGCGAATAAACTCTTTAGTGCCATCTAATGGATCAACTAACCAAAATGTGTCCCAATTTTGTCGTTGATGCCAATCTGTATGTGCGGACTCTTCTGAAAGAATAGGGATCTCTGGTGTTAGCTGTTGTAGTTTGGTAACGATAAGTTCATTAGCGGCAAGATCGGCATCTGTGACAGGGCTGCTATCTGATTTTTGCGTGATCTGAACTTGACCATGGTAACGAGCCATAATGGCAGCACCCGCCTCTAACGCGATGCTATATATTTCGTCGAGTAACATTGCCAATCCCTTTCTCCTTCATTTATTAGCTGATGATCTGTTTTGACTTTAAATGTTCAACACATTGTTCCACCAGCTTATCTATTGCATTACTACCTGCCGCTAAATGGAGCTCAGGCGATAACGGCGGTTGGTATTCAGAATCAATACCTGTAAATTGTTTGATTTCACCTGCTCGCGCTTTTTTATACAAGCCTTTCGGATCACGTTTTTCACACTCAGCAAGAGGAGTATCAACAAATACCTCAATAAACTCACCTTCAGGCAGTAAATCTCTCACTAACTGACGCTCTTCTCGATGTGGTGAAATAAAAGCACTAAGTACGATTAGCCCGGCATCAGCCATTAATGTCGCGACTTCACCAATACGTCGAATATTTTCACGGCGATCTTCCGCTGAGAAACCAAGATCACGACATAAACCATGACGAACATTGTCACCATCAAGTAAATAGGTGTGATAACCCATTTCAGCCAGTTTATTTTCTAATGCGCCAGCTACTGTTGATTTTCCTGCGCCGCTTAGGCCTGTAAACCACAACACACTCGCTTTCTGATTCTTTTGTGTTGCACGTAATTCTTTGGTTACGGTATGACGATGCCAAACAATATTCTCGTTATCATCATGCGCTTGTGGCGTGATTGTCATAACACACTCCGTTGTCTATTTATTAAAAAGGGAATAACAGTGGGATCAGGGTTAATACAACGATTGAATACACTATCGATATTGGTAATCCAATCCGAACATAATCTCTCAGCTTATAGTTACCTACGCTATAGACTAATAAGTTAGTTTGATAACCATAGGGTGAGATAAAGCTCGCACTGGCGCCAAACAGTACTGCCATAATAAAAGGCATAGGATCAACGTTATAAGCTAATGCTAGGCTATAACCGATAGGAAAAGACAAAGCCGCTGCAGCATTATTCGTGACTAACTCTGTTAACACGAGTGTCAGTAAGTAAACCGCAATTAATGCTCCATAAATTCCCCAGCCATTAAATGCTTCAATCAAAGCTTCACCCATTCGCTCAGATAACCCTGTTGTGATCATCAATTTAGCCAAGGTTAAAGCCGAGCCAACAATCACAACGATATCGATAGGAAAACGGCGGCGTAATTCTGCAAATGAGATAATGCCTACTGCTACCATAACGAAAAGATAAATGGCTAACCCTTTAATGATCGGTAATACATCCAATAAAGCGAGACCAATAACAGTCAGAAATCCCATCAGTACAGCTGCACTTTTGGTGTTATCTAAGCGAGCACTTGAATCAAGACCATTCACCAAGACAAATTCACGATCTAAGGTGGCTTTCTTTTGTTGGAATTTTTTACCCGGCACGATAACTAATGTATCGCCAGCATGCAGTTCGATATTACCGAGTCCACCAGCAAGACGTTCATGACCACGACGTATCGCCACAACGACAGCATCAAAATTTTCTCTAAAACGGGTACTTTTTAAGGTTTTACCACGAATTCCTGCCGAGTGGCTGATGATGACTTCCATCATCGATTGGCCATTTAGGTGATGCTGACCAAAAAGGTTTAAACCTGGAATTTCTTGAAGTGTGGTTACACTTTCGACATCACCACAAAATAATAAGGTATCGCCTGCCTGCAACTTAGTATCAGGACATACAGGTGCAATAGTTTGACCGTCACGGATCAACTCTGCTAGAAATAAACGGCGTAGGGCACGCAAACCATTTTCGGCAACGGTTTTTCCTACTAATGGGGATTTAGCTTCTACACGTGCTTCAAGGAAATAAGGCAATTGATCATCAGCATGATCATCATAACTGGGTAATAGATGACTAAGCGGGATAAGAATAACTAAGCCAACAACTAATACCGCTAAACCAATCATACTTGGTGCGAAAAAGCCTAAACTAGGCAGACCCGCATCTTCAACGAAACTATTTATGATTAAGTTCGTCGATGTACCTATTAACGTTAACGTTCCACCTAAAATAGCGGTATACGACAACGGTAATAATAATTTAGATGGTGCGTGGCGTTGGTTACGCTTAATCGCACCGATTAATGACACGACAACCGCAGTGTTATTCGTAAAAGATGATAATAATGCGGTTGATAAGCCGAGTTTTGTGACCACAGCCGTTTGGCCGCCCTGTGATATTTGACGCCCAACCCAACTAATCAACCGTGTTTTTTCTAAAGCAATGGAAACAAGGATCAACAACACTAATGTCAGTAATGACGAATTAGTGAAATTGCCAGCCAATGTCGGTAAATCGATCATTCCAGACTGATAACCAATAAATGCCGCACCTGCAAATAAGTAAGGCGGTTTTATTTTGGTTGCCAGTAAGCAGAGAATAATCACCACCAACATAGCTAAGACAATCGCTTGCTCCCATCCCATAGAGTTACCCTAGCAACTTGCTAAGATCTTTAGCATCCCAGTGTGGAAAGTGCTTGCGGATCAGGGCATTTAATTCAACTTCAAATGCTGAGTATTGCGCAGTATTTTGTTTAGCATCTAATGCTTCACGTACCATACCCGCACCAACCGTCACATTCGTTAAGCGATCAATAATGATAAAGCCGCCAGTATCTTTACATGCTTGATAGCTATCAACGGCAATGGCTTCATTTAAGCTCACTTCACATAAGCCAATACCATTAAGCGGTAAAGCATCAGTTTCAAAGGTTTCAAGGTTATTAATATCAACTTGGTGACGAATGGCATCAACACTACCAACCGTTTTCTTACCCGCAACTTTAATGTCGTACTGGCGACCGGTTTCTAACGCTGACTCGCCCATCCAAACAATATCAGCAAGTAAATTATTACTTAGTGGCACTGTTTCATCAGCAGCCACTAACGTATCACCACGGCTAATATCAATTTCATCAGCCAAGGTTACTGTTACTGCTAAGCCCGGTGTTGCAACCTCTAAATCACCATCAAATGTTACGATGCGATCAACGGTCGAGGTTTTACCCGATGGTAACGCACGTACTTTTTGCCCCACTCGTAATTCACCTGAGGCTAATGTGCCGGCGAAACCACGGAAATCAAGATTTGGACGATTCACATATTGCACAGGGAAACGTAGTTCTGTCGACGCCTGACCTTGAGTAAGATCCACTTTTTCAAGCAAGGTCAGTAATGAATCACCATCATACCAAGGCGTTTTTTCGCTAAGGCCAACAACGTTATCCCCTTCTAATGCCGATAACGGCACTAAGCTAATGTTGATATCACTGTTCAGTTTTTTCGAGAACGCTAAATATTCTTCACGGATTGACTCAAAACGCGCTTGGTCAAATCCCACTAAGTCCATTTTGTTAATCGCAACAATAAAGTGACGAATACCCAATAGACTTGCAATGTAAGAGTGACGACGAGTTTGATCCAATACGCCTTTACGCGCATCAATCAAGATCACCGCGACATCACAGGTCGATGCACCTGTAGCCATGTTACGGGTGTACTGCTCATGTCCTGGGGTATCGGCAATGATGAACTTACGCGCTTTGGTTGAGAAGTAACGATAAGCAACATCAATCGTGATCCCTTGCTCGCGCTCAGCCTGCAATCCATCAACCAATAACGCTAGGTCAGGCTTATCGCCCGTTGTACCGACTTTTTGACTGTCGGTATGAATTGCCGCTAATTGATCTTCATAAATTTGGTGAGAGTCATGCAGTAGTCGACCAATTAAAGTACTTTTACCGTCATCTACTGAGCCACAGGTTAAAAATCGCAGTAGAGATTTATTATGGTGTTGGTCAAGATAAGCTTCGATACCGAGCTCAGCGACCTGTTGTTCAATCACGCTATTCATTATTCTCTCCTTAGAAGTAACCTTGGCGTTTTTTCAATTCCATTGAACCCGACTGATCATGGTCAATCGCTCGACCTTGTCGTTCACTCGATGTTGCCACCAGCATTTCTTCAATAATGCCCGGTAGTGTATCGGCTGTAGATTCAATCGCTCCCGTTAGTGGGTAACAACCTAAGGTTCTAAAGCGCACACTCTTTTGCTCGATTTTCTCACCCGGTTGAAGCTCCATACGCTCATCATCAACCATGATCAACATGCCGTCACGATCAACCACAGGGCGTACTTCAGATAGGTACAGTGGAACAATCTCGATACCTTCTAAATAGATGTATTGCCAGATATCAAGCTCAGTCCAGTTTGAAAGTGGGAAAACACGAATACTCTCGCCCTTGTTGATTTGACCGTTGTAAGTCTTCCATAACTCAGGACGCTGATTTTTCGGATCCCAGGTGTGGTTCTTGTCACGGAATGAATAGACACGCTCTTTTGCACGTGATTTTTCTTCATCACGACGTGCGCCACCAAAAGCGGCATCAAAACCATACTTGTCCAGTGCCTGCTTTAGACCCTGAGTTTTCATAATATCGGTGTGCTTTGACGAACCGTGTGTGAATGGGCCAACGCCCATTGCGAGACCTTCAGGGTTCTTATGTACCAATAAATCAAAGCCGTACTTTTCTGCGGTGCGATCACGGAAATCGATCATCTCGCGGAATTTCCAATCGGTATCAACGTGCAGCAATGGGAACGGGATCTTCCCCGGATAAAATGCTTTACGTGCTAGGTGTAACATTACCGATGAATCTTTACCGATAGAGTACATCATTACCGGATTATCAAACTCAGCCGCTACTTCACGGATAATGTGGATACTTTCCGCTTCTAACTGCTTGAGGTGGGTTAAACGTTTCGGGTCCATCTCTCTCTCCATACTATGCCAGCTTAACTACCGCATCTTGCTGCTGTAGCGACTGTTCCTGTTTTGTGAACCAATCTAATTTCGTCGATAGATTAACTACCTCTCCTACTACTATCAGCGATGGAGAAGCAGCATGTTTTGCTAATTCAGCCAGCTCGCTTAGCTGACCTTTTAAAACTTTTTGGGTTTTCTGGGTACCACGCTCAATAATGGCGATAGGGGTATCAGCACCACGACCGTGCTCTAACAACTGTTGCTGAATATGACTCGATTTCATCAAGCCCATGTAAATCACTAAGGTTTGTTTTCCACGTGCGAGTGTTGACCAATCCAAAGTATCGCCATCAGGCTTGAGATGCCCCGTAACAAACATGGCGGTTTGGGCGTAATCACGGTGAGTTAATGGAATGCCCGCATAGGCTGTAGCACCAGCTGCTGCTGTAATACCCGGTACAACTTGGAATGGAATATCAGCATCAAAGAGCACTTCAAGCTCTTCACCACCACGACCAAACACAAATGGGTCGCCACCTTTTAATCGCACCACTCGCTTGCCTTGCTGGGCGTAGTGAACAATTAATCGATTCGTTTCTTCTTGAGGAACACTATGAAAACCGGCTTTTTTACCCACGCATACTAATTCGGCATCACGGCGGACTAAATCCATCACTTCATCAGACACCAAGTAGTCATACAGCACGACATCAGCTTGCTGCATCAGTTGTAATGCACGAAGGGTCAATAAGCCCGCATCACCTGGACCTGCGCCAATTAATGCAACTTGTCCTTGCGGTGGTGCTTGTTGGGTTAATGCCACCAGCTCTTGCTCAGCCTCTTGCTCACGCCCCGATGCCACTAAGTCACCAAAACGTCCGTTAAAGGCCTGCTCCCAGAAATAACGACGAGCAGAAAAAGAAGAGACGGTTTGTGATAAACGCTGACGGAAGTTACCCGCAATCGTTGCCATACGTCCTAAGTGTTGTGGTAATAACGCTTCAAGCTTTTCACGTAATAAACGGGCGAGTACCGGCGCCTGACCTGATGACGAGATCGCGACAATGATGGGTGAACGATCAACAATAGAGGGAATAATAAAACTGCAGCGCTGAGTATCATCAACGACATTGACTAATACTTGGCGTTGATTGGCCGATTGATAGACCAGCGCATTAATCGCTTTACGCTCTGTCGCGGCAATGGCTAAGAAAATACCATCAAGATCTGATGGTGAAAAATGTTCTCCGACCAATTTGATCTGTTGAGAAGCTAATGCAGCAGTAAAGTCAGCATTTAAACGTGGTGCAATAACACGAACATCTGCGCCTGCTTTTAATAGCATACGGGTTTTACGCCACGCGCTATCACCACCACCGACAACCAGACATGGTCGACGCTTTAAATCTGCAAAAATTGGCAAGTAATCCATCATTAGCCCTCTTTTTATCCCTAGATGCACTATAGAGGGGGCTTGATATTACTTGAAATTCTAAAATTTCATTTTTTATTCCAAAAAGTTTAGCCACAACATGCCGACAACACTTAATGACAAGATTCAGCGAATTACACTATATACAATGCATTATATAGTTATAAATCTCACGATTAAGGCGAACGATAGGGAGCAACACAGCAAATAAAAGCTTATGTTATGCCTTTTATGTCTAGGTTATGACGAATCACTCTTCTATTAATACGAGAAATAACGGCGTAATTTTCGATCTCGCTAACAATTGATCAAAAAAAACGAGATGGAGAGCACGATAGTGCGACACAGATAACAGCCTTTCTCAGTACATTTGATACCTTACGCTTGCTTTCTTTGCCTACCCGTTTGGAGATATTCATGAAGTTATCAGCTAAGCCTTTATCAATCGCGATATTAGGCGGTTTACTTACGCTTGCAGGTCCAGCAACAGCAGACACCATCAAACTACGTATTTTAGAAACCACGGATATCCATACTAATGTAATGGATTATGATTACTACAAAGATGCGCCAACCGAGAAAACAGGCTTAGTACGTACTGCAACATTAGTAGAAAAGGCACGTGGCGAAGTCACCAATAGTGTCTTAGTTGATAACGGTGATTTACTGCAAGGTAGCCCGATGGGTGACTACATGGCAGCAAAAGGGATCAAGCATGGTGAAGTTCACCCTGTTTATAAAGTCATGAACCAACTTGATTACGATGTTGGTAATATTGGTAACCACGAATTCAACTATGGCTTAGATTTCCTTGATACCAGCATTGAAGGTGCTGACTTCCCTTACATCAATGCAAACGTCTACGACTTAAAAACAGGTAAGAACTTATTCTCTCCTTATCTGATCAAGGAATACACATTTAAAGATAACAAGGGTAATGACCAACAAGTGAAGATTGGTTATATCGGTTTTGTTCCGCCACAAATCATGGTGTGGGATAAAAAGAACCTCGAGGGTAAGGTAGAAGCCAAAGATATTAAGCAAACTGCTGAGAAATTCATTCCACAAATGAAAGCAGAAGGCGCTGATATTATTGTCGCGATCCCACACTCAGGCGTTTCAACCGATCCACATAAAGTGGGTGCTGAAAACTCGGTATACTATTTAACGCAAGTTGAAGGTATTGACGCGATTGCATTCGGTCACTCACACGCGGTTTTCCCAAGCAAAGAGTTTGCAAATCTACCAGGTGCTGATATTGAAAAAGGTACCATTAATGGTATTCCAGCAGTCATGCCGGGACGCTGGGGCGATCACGTTGGCATCATGGATTTAGTATTAGATAAAGAGGGTAACAGCTGGAAAGTCACCTCTGCTCAAACTGAAGCTCGCCCTATTTTCGATAAAGCAACCCAAAAACCAATTGTTGATGCTGATCCTAAATTAGTAGCGGCGGTTAAAGTTGATCACAATGCCACCCGTGATTTCGTTAATCAACCAATTGGTAAAGCAAGTGACGTTATGTACAGCTACTTAGCACTGGTACAAGACGATCCAACCGTGCAAATCGTAAACCTTGCACAAAAAGATTATGTTGAACGCTTTATTCAAGGCGATCCCGATCTCGATGGTATTCCAGTACTTTCAGCAGCCGCACCATTTAAAGCTGGCGGTCGTGGTAACGATGCAACCAACTTTACAGAAGTTGAATCAGGTCAACTGACTTTCCGTAACGCGGCTGACTTATACTTGTATCCAAATACCCTTGTTGCCATGAAAGTAACAGGTAAAGAAGTGAAAGAATGGCTGGAATGTTCTGCTGGCCAATTTAATCAAATTGATGTTAACAGTGATAAGCCACAAGGCTTGATCAACTGGGATGGTTTCCGTACTTATAACTTTGATGTTATTGATGGCGTCACTTACAACATCGATATTTCACAACCTGCGAAATACGATGGTGAATGTAAAGTTATTAACCCAACGGCAAGTCGTATTAAAGATCTTAGCTTTAACGGTAAAGCTGTAAAAGACGATCAAAAATTCATCATCGCAACCAATAACTACCGTGCCTACAGTGGTAAATTTGCTGGTACTGGTGAGAAGTTTGTTGCCTTTGCTGCACCCGATGAAAACCGTACCGTTCTTTCTGACTACATTAGCCGTGTAAGTAAAGAAAAAGGCCAAGTGGTGCCAAGTGCGGATAACAACTGGCACTTCACGCCACTGAAAAGTGATAAGAAGTTAGATATTCGCTTTGAAACAGCCAATAGCGAAAAAGCGGCGAAGTTCATTAAAGACAAAGGTCAGTACCCAATGACCCAAGTTGAAACAACGCCAACTGGCTTTGCGATTTACCAGTTGGATTTACAACACGCGAAATAATCGTCGCAATAAAGTAAGCTAGATACCGCAGCTGGTCTGCGGTATTTTTTTATGATTAAAAAGAGAGTCGTCATGAAGCCTTCCGCACAACTTTCTCAACTCGCCGAATTTCTTCAACAATTTGGCGCCGAGCAAACCACGATTGATGAAGCATTAAGCCAAGCACAAGTATTAGCGTTACCCACTCGTCACATACTGCTCCATCAAGGGCAACAAGCAGAGCAGTTCTACTTTTTACTTAATGGGATTTGCCATGCTTGCTATCTCACTGACAGTGGTAAGCAATTCAGTAAAGAGTTCTATTGGGATCAAGATACCTTGATTGGCTTTGAAGCACTGATCACTCAATCACCTTCGCCTTTTCTATTAGAAACCTTGTCCGCTAGCGAGCTCATTGCCCTACCGATTGAGCTAATTGAAACATGGCGCTCACAAGGGGTAGCGCTATATCAACACTTATTAGAACGTCAGTTAGTATTTAAGGAAAACAAAGAACGCTTCATGTTGATGTACAGCCCAGAAGAACGATATCAATTATTCACCCAAAGCTTTGCCGAGCTCAACGTTAAACTCACGGACTATCAAATTGCCTCATACCTTGGAATCACCCCGATCAGCCTCAGCCGAATAAAAAAAAGACAAAGCGAACCACAATAATGAAACGATATTAACAATGGTTAATGAGGCCGTGAAAAACGCAGGTTACTATGAAGGTAACTTTGACTATCACAGAAAAAGAGAACACGTGATGATTACTTGGCAATGCCTTTCTTTTGCACAACTGACGACCCACCAGCTTTATGATGCACTAAAGCTACGCGCTGACATTTTTGTGGTAGAGCAAGACTGTGTTTACCCTGATCTTGATGATAACGATCGTGCTGATGATGTTTACCATTTATTAGGCTATCAAGATGGCAAACTGATCGCCTACCTTCGCCTACTCAGTGCAGGACTCACTTACGACAATGTCAGTATTGGTCGAGTTGTTACGGCACAAGAAACACGAGGCAGCGGTATAGGTCATCAACTGCTCAAACAAGGACTCGAAAACGCCACGCGTATTTGGCCTAATGCGACCATCGAGATTGGAGCGCAAGAGCACTTGATCGGCTTTTACTCTCAATACGGTTTTAAACAAACCTCTGATATGTACCTTGAAGACGGCATTCCACATGTTGATATGGTGCTAACACAAGGCGATAACTAATGAAGCAAACTGCCGTGTCATTGGGGATCCTATTACTGATATTCGGTAATTTATCCGCCTCTCTGTCTGATGTCGCAGTTAAATTACTCAATGGCGAAGTCCATCCCTTGCAATACATGTTTCTTCGCCAAGTAATAAGCTTAATTATTATTTTGCCTTTTTGGTTGTCCCAGCCAAAACAGCAACGTGAGGTCGGTAGTTGGAAGATCAATACCATCCGTGCGTATTTAGTATTAGCGGGGAGTTCAATGTTGTTAGTGGCGCTGACATATTTGCCCCTCGCGACGGCCAATGCCTTATTTTATGCCGCGCCCTTATTGATGATCCCACTTTCAATAGTGCTATTAGGTGAGTACCCCACAAAAGGGAAAGTCGTTGCGACAGCGATTGGATTTATCGGAATTTTAATTGTTTTACGCCCTACCCAATTTCACTGGGCTGCGATTGCCGCACTGGGTACTGCAACTACATTGGCGCTCTACAATGTATTAGTACGTAAACTGCCACAATCACAAACCGTATCATCCACGCTCTTTTGGACAAGTGTATTATCACTGCCTGTGGCGACCCCTTTGGCATGGTACTTCTGGCAACCGATCTCACTTGAAAACCTTGGGCTTATTGCTGCAAGTGCGCTATTTACCTTAGGCTATCAAGGGTGTGTGGTATTGGCATATCGCCAAAGTGAAACCCATAAAATTGGGTTAGCAGAATATTCAGGGCTTATTTTTGTCGCCTTCTTTGGTTGGATTTGGTTTAACGAAAGTTTAGATACCTTAACGCTTATCGGTATTTTATTGATCGTTCTACCTATGATGCCAAGACCTAAACGAAAAAAATTCACCACTCAGATCGACATACAGTGATCAAATAGTAACCTCTGCGGTAACGCATAAAAAGAAAAAACAAAAAAGCCCACTTAAGCCTCTCTTTCTAGTTAAAAGCAAATAAGTGGGCTTTTTCATATTTATTTCATCACTGGTTATTTACGATAATAGCTACCATTACTGCTACGGTAATAAGCTGCTGAAATACCATTACCTTCAATCTTCAAACCATCTATTTGGCCATTACTATTTACACGATACATTAGCGTTTGACCGGCCTGTACATTACTGATCGGCTTACCCGCACCTTCAATATTGGCAATTTTATATAAATCCGATAATGGTAACGAGCGATCTCTAAACACGTTCGCTAAGGTTTCACCGGCTGGAACTTTATAACTAACCCATTGCCCTGCATCGCTTGATGCAACCTTGGCCGTGTTTGCTGTCGTTGTTGTATTGGTTGTATTCGTTGTAATCGGTTCATCAGTCGCTTTGGTTACCACCGCCGCTTCTTTTGACAGATCAACGGTGTACGCCTTACCGCCATCTAACGGATAAATTTTCTGAATCATCGGTTTCTTTTCAGGTGCCGGACCAGTATCTTCCGTTCCTCCAACCGCTTTCATCTTACTGTCTTCACGAATATCTGCCGTATCTAAAACAATATCTGTACGCTTACTCACACCAGTATTAGATGATGTCGTTCCCGTTTGCCCTACCGGTTGAGTCGTGCTCGTAGAACCGCCAAGGTTAAGAGAAATACTACGACGAACACCACTGTCTGCACTTTGCTCTTGTTCTAATTGATTCGTTGTCGGCAACATTAATACAGCGACAAAAATAGGCACAAGGATCATCAATGCCCAGCGATGAAAACGTGGAAAATGTGACCATGTATGGCCAATTCCGGCTTTAATCTGACGACATTTGTCAAAGAGCCCTGACAAACTAAAATTGACTGATGATCGTTTTGACGCATGTTTTGTTCTCGAACGGCGATTGGCCTGTCCCATATACAGCACTCCAGAGCTTCATATGTCACGCAATTTGCGAATAATGATTACAAATATTTACCCATGAGTTTACCCATGAGGGGCGAAACTGTTATCCTGCTTGCTTTAATTCATTCAACATTAAGAGATGACGATAATGTCTGACGTTAAACTAGATACAGTTGAGACTAAAGCAAGTTATGGTATTGGTCTACAAATGGGCCAACAACTAGCACAAAGCGGTCTTGAAGGCCTAAACGTAGCAGCAATTGCGAAAGGTATCGCAGCTTCTCTTGCTGGCGAAATGCCAGAAATCGAAGTTGATGAAATCAACAATGCACTACGTGAACTTCACACTGCAGCAGACGCTGCACGTCAAGAGCAGGCTAAACTAGCTGCTGCTGAAGGCGAAGCATTCCTAGCTGAAAACGCAAAGCGTGCAGAAGTTACAGTAACTGATTCTGGTCTTCAATACGAAGTACTCGTTGAAGGTAATGGCGAAATCCCAACTTCTGACAAGCAAGTACGTGTTCATTACCACGGTATGCTAACAGACGGCACTGTTTTTGACAGCTCTGTTTCTCGTGGTCAACCAGCAGAATTCCCAGTAACTGGCGTTATCGCTGGTTGGGTTGAAGCACTACAAATGATGCCTGTAGGTTCTAAGTGGAAACTTTCTATTCCACAAAACCTAGCATACGGTGAGCGCGGCGCAGGTGCTGCAATTCCTCCATATGCAGCACTTGTATTTGAAGTTGAGCTACTAGATATCCTATAAGATATTGCTCTCTTCTTAAAAACGGCGCCCCGGCGCCGTTTTTTTATGGTTAAAAAATACGCTCCATTCTCTCAAACTAATAAACCCTACTAGTTAAATCATCAGGTTTCGTGTTTTATCAATAAAATGTATTACAAAAATAAATATCTACACTAGGATAGATAATAGTTAATTAAGGAGAACCCCATGGAAAAGCGTCATATCTTAACTACACTTACCGCCGTTGCTTTATTATCATCAAGTGCAATGAGCCATGCATTCAGCCTATCTGATGTCGCAAGTGCTTTTGGGGGAGAAAAAAGTGAACAAGTTGCTACCCAGATTGCAGAAAACCCATTAACCAAAGCACTCGTGTCTGATCTTGGGGTAAAGCCAGATCAAGCAGCAGGCGGTGCAGGTGCATTACTGGCAATGGCAACCAGTGAGCTAACAGGCCCACAAGGTAAAGAGTTAACTCAATTAATTCCTGGCGCAGAAAAGCTAACTGACTCATTACCACTCGGTTTAGGCCAGCTATTAGGCAGTAAAGAAAATATCGATAAAGTCTTTTCTTTATTAGGCATGAAACCTGAAATGGTTAACCAATTCGTGCCTGTTGTTACGCAATTTTTAGGTGAGCAAGGCGCAAGTAATGAACTCCTTGGCGCACTTTCTAATATTTGGGCACCAGCTGCACCTGCTGCCAAAAAATAACTTGTTATTGCTCAAAGCATCGACAAAATAAAAGGGCGAGATCATCGATCTCGCCCTTTTCTATTACACTAGTTCTGATTTGCTATCGGTTAAATTCCTGAACCATCCGCTTCTGTATCGCTGTCTTCGTGTAAACCACACTCACGTTTTAGACCAAAGAATCGCGTTTCTTCTTCTTTCATCCCCGGTTGCCACTTAACTGTCGTATGGACATCACCGACAGAAAGATAGTCTTGCGCTTTTAATGGGTGATAAGGCAAATCATGCTGTTGTAAATACAGATCGATTTGCTCATTACTCCAATCAATTAATGGCAGGAACTTAAAGCGTCCATTCTGGATCGCTAATACCGGTAATGTTGCACGTGAGCTTGATTGTTCACGACGGAGCCCAGAAAACCATGTTTTCACTTGCAGTTCATCTAATGCTCGACGCATCGGCTCAACTTTGTTCAGCAAATTATATTGCTTAATACCATCAACCCCTTGCAACCACAGTTGACCATAACGTGCTTCTTGCCATGCGGCGCTTTGTTTTGCGCTGTAGACATGAAGATTAAGATCTAATCGTTTGGTTAAGCTATCAATAAACTGATACGTTTCAGGAAATAAATACCCCGTATCGGTTAATACCACAGGAATATCAGGCTTTACTGTTGTGACTAAATGCAACATCACAGCAGATTGAATACCAAAACTTGATGCTAATGCAAACCCACCTTCAAGGTTGTCGATAGCCCAGCTTACTCGCTGCTCTGCCGTCATATCCTCCAGCGCGGCATTGATTTCAGCCAGCTGAATAATTTGACTCACTTTAGGCAGCTCAAGTAACTCAGCCAGTTGAAATTTAGCCATAAAAATCTCTCTTTGATACTTTTACTTCATCAATAATGCCTGCGCGAATAGTGAAATCACCAAAGTCTTCACTTTCTTGACGCTCTGTAGACCAACGGCCCACTAAGCTATCAATTTCATCCATGATCTGCGCAACAGTAATATTTTCACGGTACATCTTAGGTACACGTGTTCCGTTACGGTTACCGCCTAAATGTAAGTTATAACGACCCGGCGCTTTACCTACGAGGCCAATTTCCGCCAACATCGCACGACCACAGCCATTTGGACAACCCGTGACACGAAGAATGATGTTTTCATCATCGTCTAAGCCGTGTTTTTCTAGAATGCCTTCAACATCAGTAACAAATTCAGGTAAGAAACGCTCTGCTTCCGCCATCGCTAATGGACAGGTTGGCAATGAAACACAGGCCATTGAGTTTTTACGCTGCTCGCTAACACCGTCATCAATCAAACCATGATCGCGCGCGATCTTTTCGATCTTGTCTTTGTCTTTTGCTAACACACCCGCAACAATTAAGTTTTGGTTAGCCGTCATACGGAAATCGCCTTGGTGTACTTTGGCAATTTCAGCAACACCGGTTTTTAAAGGCTTGTTTGGGTAATCCAACAAACGTCCATTTTCAATAAACAATGCGAGGTGATGCTTGCCGTCGATGCCTTCAACCCAACCAATGCGATCACCACGATCGGTAAACTCATAAGGTCGACTGTCTTCAAACTTCACACCCGCACGTTTTTCAACTTCCGCTTTAAATACATCACTACCTACACGATCTAACGTGTACTTAGTTTTTGCATTCTTACGATTTGAACGGTTACCCCAATCACGCTGTGTTGTTACCACTGCCGCAGCAACATCTAACGTTTTCTCTAGTGGAATAAAACCAAAGTCATCGGCACGACGAGGGTAAGTTGAATGATCGCCGTGAGTCATTGCCAAGCCGCCACCCACTAGTACGTTGAAGCCCACTAACTTGCCGTTGTCTGCAATCGCAACAAAGTTAAGATCGTTGGCATGCACGTCCACATCATTTTGAGGTGGGATCACAACCGTGGTTTTAAATTTACGCGGTAGGTAATTGCTACCTAAAATTGGCTCTTCATCTGTCGTTTCTAGCTTTTCACCGTCTAACCAAATTTCCGCATAGGCACGGGTTTTAGGTAGCAAGTGTTCACTGATCTTTTTCGCCCACTCATATGCTTCTTGGTGAAGCTCTGATTCTACTGGGTTAGTCGTACATAGAACGTTTCGGTTAACATCACCCGCTGTCGCAATTGAATCGATACCAATACTGTTTAACGTTTGGTGCATCAGCTTGATATTAGGTTTTAGTACACCGTGGAACTGGAACGTCTGACGGGTAGTTAAGCGAATACTGCCATAAGAAGTATGCTCATCGGCAAACTTATCAATCGCTAACCACTGCTTAGGGGTAATAATACCGCCAGGCATACGCGCACGTAACATCACGTTATGCAGTGGTTCGAGTTTTTGTTTTGCGCGCTCTGCACGGATATCACGATCATCTTGCTGATACATACCGTGGAAACGGATCAACTGGAAGTTATCTGCAGTAAAACCACCGGTCATACGATCGCCAAGATCCTGCTCAATAGTTCCGCGAAGAAAATTACTCTCGCGCTTTAGACGTTCGTTATCTGATAATTTTTGATCTGTCATTAGTACACATCCCTTTGATAGCGCTTATCCTTACGCAGATCGTTAAGATACTGCTCAGCCTGCTCGCGCGTTTTATTCCCTTGTTGCTCAATCACTGTGATCAGCGCTTGATGAACATCTTTTGCCATTTGATTAGCATCACCACACACATAAACATGCGCGCCGTCTTGCAGCCACTGCCATACTTGCGCAGCTTGTTCTAAGATTCGGTGCTGAACGTAAACTTTCTCAGCTTGGTCGCGGCTAAATGCCACATCAATCTGATTAACAACCCCATCTTTTAAGTATTTTTGCCACTCAACTTGGTATAAGAAATCTTCTGTGAAGGTACGGTCGCCAAAGAATAACCAGTTTTTACCTTGTGCTTCACGGTTATCACGCTCTTGAACAAAGGCGCGGAATGGGGCAATACCAGTACCCGGCCCCACCATGATCACAGGGGTATTATCATCAGCTGGTAACTTAAAGTTATTGTTAGTTTCAACAAAGACTTTAACTTCAGCGCCTTCTTCTAAACGCTGGGCTAAGAAGCTTGATGCGCCACCTTGACGTTGTTCTTCACCTTGCGCGTATTCAACCACCCCAACAGTTAAGTGAACTTCTTCACCCACTTCTTCTTGGCTTGAAGCAATAGAATATAAACGTGGTGTTAAACGACGAAGTAGACCGATTAATTGCTCTGCAGTTAATGCTGTTTTCTTTTCTGCTAATACATCAATAATTTGTGTTTTCGCAGAATACTCACGAAGCTTTTCACGATCTGCCACCAGCTTTTCAAGCTTTTTACTACCTGATAACTCAGCGTATTTGATCACAAACTGTGGATTTGATGCAGTAATTTCATATTTGCTAATCAACGCATCACGTAGACTTAATGCAGCACCATCAACATCAACAGAGGTATCCGCGTCTAAGCCAAGCTTCGCTAAAATGGCATCCACTAACTGTGGGTCATTTTCAAACCACACACCGAGTGCATCACCCGCTTGATACGTTAAGCCTGAATCTTCTAAATCGATTTCAATATGGCGAACATCTTTACCTGAATCACGGCCTGTGATTTTTTGACTTACCAATAAACTCGCGGTGTAAGGGTTCTGTTTATTGTATGCAGAAACAGCGGCAGGCTTTTGACCAACAGGCAGTTGAACAACTTCAGCTTCACCCGTTGATAAAGTTTCTTTGGTTTTAGCTAATGCTTGCGTACGCCATTCAGCAGCAGGTGCTTCATAGTCAACGTCACAATCTAAACGTTCAAGCATTGGCTGCGCGCCAAGTTTCGCTAAGTAGTTATCAAAGTCTTTCGCTGTTTGACAGAAGAACTCATAACTTGAATCACCTAAACCAATCACGGCATAGTTAAGATCTGCCAGTTTAGGGGCTTTCTTTGATTGTAAAAATTCATGTAATTCAATAGCATCATCAGGTGCTTCACCTTCGCCATGGGTTGATGCCACGATAATCACGTGGGTTTCCTTAGCGAGGTTTTTACCTTTATAGTCGCCGGCAGAAAACACTTGAACAGCAATATCAGCCGCTTGTGCTTCTTCTTTTAACGCTTCAGCAACACCTTTGGCATTACCGGTTTGCGAGGCATAAATGATGGTGAGTTTACCGGCTGGTTTTGCGGCAGCCAGTACATTATTTTGGGCTGCAGGTTCTGCAGCTGATTGAGACTGGGTTTGGCTTAATCCCCAAAAGTAGCCACTGATCCACGCAAGCTGTTGTGGCGATGATTCTGCCGCTGCTTGCTTCAGTTGATCTATTTGCTGATCATTAAGTGGACTGGCTAAAGCCGATAATTCCTTCACTAACATGACACGACGATCCCTATTCATTGCGTACTGTTAGATTAGCCATTTCATGTAATAACAAGAAAGAATAGATAAGAATGTTTTATAACCTTTTTAAAGGTTAAGAAAAAAGTGAATGCGAAATAATCGTTATGTTGCCGTCAAACAATAAGGATTATCTCGCCTTTACTGGTAGGAAATATGATCGGTTTTAGTATTCATCAGCAATTCTAACTTGATTAAATCCAACTTCAAAAGCTTGTTGAGTTGCGCTATCAATATCACGATAGCAACGTTCACTGCCAGCCCCGTCAGTTAAAGGAACCAAGCCACCTCGACGGTGACGAAATTCAACGATATAACCATCACCAATTGAAGGCTCAACCACAGCCTCAACCAATTCTTGGCTAACATAAAGGTGTTGTAGCTCAGTCAGTGTCATAACCTTACTCCCTATCCTTTGTCACTTTTATTAGCTCAGCATAAAAGATGGAATGTATACACTTAAAAATGGTACAAAAACCTAGAAACAGCCAATAAAAAAACCACGACATTGTCGTGGTTTTTATTAATTCGTTAGCTTAAGAAGACTTAGAAATCGACTTCAACACCTGCGAACCAACCATTTAGATCAACATCGCCAGCATTCTTCGCTTTATCGAAATCGTAATCCATCATGCGGTAACCACCACGGATGTTTAGATCTGCCGCCACTAAACCGATTGTGTATTTCACACCAGCTTGACCGTCAAATAAACGAGTACCATCATATTTACCCGCGTTTGCTTGAGCAAATACTGTTAATGGTGTTGCTGGAATACCGATTTCCGCATTACCGTAAATAGTTGGCTGCCAATCGCTGAAGCTATCATCGTTTTGAATTTTAACGCCACCGAACTTAGTCATTGTTAAACCAAGATCTAAAGACACTAGATCATTATCTAGAATTTCGTAGTACGCTGTAAAATCACTTTGTTCAAATGCAACATTATCTGCATCGATATTGTTGTAACGAACCATAAAGTTAGGAACTAAAGGAATGAAGTGTTCAAAAGATGCGTAGTAAGATGCTGATGTATCATCGCTTTTATGGCCATCAACTTTCGCATTTGCAAACCATGCATCTGCGCCTACTTTAACACCTAAAAGGGTATCTGCCTGTGCTGGAATAGCAGCAGTCATTGCCATTGCCGCAGCTACTGAAAGCATTACTTTTTTCATGTCGAGTCTCCGCTCTTCATCATTAATAATTTTAAACGGCGAAACTATAACAGAAACCCTAAAAAAACACTGCTCTTATCTATTTTGATGATATTTTTTAACTAAATTTACCCAAAATTACTCACTATTATTTTGTTGATAGTGTTTCATTTGAATATATTTATCAGTGGATTAATAACGACGTGTACGAGATAGACGATCTTTGTATTCTTGTACTTTTTTGTTATCTCTCACCAACCAAATCGCAATAGCAATTAACACGATCCATGGTAATAACTTAATCACTAAACCCAACATGCCAACCACAGCCATGATCGCAAAACCAGCCGCAACGGCTATCATCATGCCAATAATACTCACCCCCGTAAAAACTAACACGAATGCAAACGTCAGCAAAAATAGAAACTCAAACATAACCCTCTCCTTAACCCAGTATTACCTTTCAACGATAAGCTTTTCTATCAAGTTCACAATATAAACCGACAGAGCATGTTGAAAGCGATCCTATTCAATATCAATATTAGATGTAATTGCACAAATCACGCCAAATGATATAAAAATTTATCTCTTAATTTTCAATTAGATACAAAAAAGGCCAACCCATACGGATTAGCCTTTTCTCTCTGCATTAGCCAAATTCACTTATTTATCGTGAATCTCGCCAACAACAATTTAGCAATTAAACATCTAAGTGCGCAGGAATTTTATCTAACGCCTGCTGAACAACTTCAATACCAGCACCCGGTTTGTGAGCATTCTCACTGATATGTCGACGCCACTGACGTGCACCCGGCATACTTTGGAATAAACCCAGCATATGGCGTGTAATATGTCCCAAGTAAGAACCGTTAGCGAGTTGCTTTTCAATGTATGGATACATAGCTTCAACCACTTCACGACGCTTCATTACAGGGCGTTCACTACCAAATAAACGTTGATCCACTTCCGCCATTAAGTATGGGCTTTGGTACGCTTCACGACCGACCATCACACCATCCATATGTTTCAGGTGTTCTTCCATTTCTTCAAACGTTTTAATGCCACCATTGATTGCCATGGTTAAATGCGCAAAGTCTTGCTTTAGTTGGTAAACGCGCGGGTAGTCTAGTGGCGGAATTTCACGGTTCTCTTTCGGGCTTAAACCACTTAGCCATGCTTTACGGGCGTGGATAGTGAAATTATCACAACCGCCTTTCTCAGATACCACGTGGATAAAATCTTTTAAAAACTCGTAAGAATCTTGATCATCAATACCAATACGGGTTTTTACCGTCACAGGAATATCAACGACATCGCGCATCGCAGTGACACACTGCGCTACCAACTCGGCTTCACCCATTAGACAAGCACCAAACATCCCGTTTTGTACGCGATCAGATGGGCAGCCCACGTTTAAGTTAATTTCATCGTAGCCACGCTCTTGCGCTAACTTAGCACAACGCGCCAAATCAATTGGATTTGAACCACCCAGTTGAAGCGCCAATGGATGCTCTTCTTCGTTATACGCTAAGAAATCGCCCTTACCGTGAATAATCGCGCCTGTTGTCACCATCTCGGTATACAACAATGCTTCTTTACTCATTAAACGGTGAAAGTAACGACAATGACGATCAGTCCAATCCAGCATCGGTGCGACAGAAAAACGCTGCATTGGAAAATCGCCTGTAACACTTTGAGTTGACAAGTTATTTTTCATTGTCTCGTCTACAACATTTGTCATTTTTATACCCTATTTGGATTGCTTTACGTTTAAATTCAGAATCTTACTCCCCTCATTACGTAGTATCTAAAAGATACGATCGCTAAATGCTTAACTGATGTAGCTTGAGGGATATTCTGAAGAAAGCGGATTCTACATTAAAACGTAGTTAAGCCAAAGCAGAAGCAATAAAGTGAAAGCGAGAACTTACTTACACCATTGTCATATACCTTTATTTCAAAGCATTCTAAAAAGAGAAGCTCAGTGCTTTTTAATAAATATTATGTAAAACCCTTCTTTTTCTTGTCCACACAGCACTATCAATAATCTATTTTGACTATATCGACAAAAAAGACTGTACAAAAAGTAAACACCTGTTATTATCCATCTCGCTCTGTTGTTTAGAGAGTTATTAAATGCGGCACCAAGTCACAGTTAAACCTTCAGCTACATCAACGTTTTCGTTTTGTACTTCAGTGTTTCCCTTGTTTTGGCAGTATCATTAATAATTTAACCACTTAGCACATCGCATTTTAGCGGTTAATTAATCACATATATAAGGGGCATAACATGTCTAACAAAACTACTGGTTTAGTAAAATGGTTTAACGAAGAGAAAGGTTTTGGTTTCATTACTCAAGACAACGGCGGTGCTGACGTATTCGTTCACTTCCGTGCTATCGCTTCTGAAGGTTTCAAAACTCTTGCTGAAGGCCAAAAAGTGTCTTTTGAAGTAGAGCAAGGCCAAAAAGGTCTTCAAGCTGCAAACGTTGTAGCTATCTAATTTATCCTTACGGATAAATAAAAAAATGCTGGCTAAGGCCGGCATTTTTTATACCTGTAATTTACCCTCTATCAATATCGCCCCCCAGCTACCCCCTAACTTCTGCTGTATCTCTGAGTAACTCCGCCCAAGGCTCAACTACTCCCGACTATCTTAAATGCAGGGATACATTTACACGGCGCTCACGGTACTTACCTTTCGCTTTTGCTCTCCCTTCTTTTCTTACCTTTATCTTACACCCTTTACCATTATTACTAATTGGTAATAATCTTTTGTGTTTTTATCGTATTGTTGTTTTTGGTGTAATTATTAATAATACATCCATCGAAACGCACAGGGCGTTCACAAACATAAATACACAAGGTTTTATTACTCATGAAAACAGTTATTAAAGCAACTATCGCAGCCGCTATCATCGCTATGTCTTACAACGCTTCAGCAAAAGATGGTGCGTTCACAGGTAATGTTCAATTTCAAAAATCAGCGGCTAGCACTATGAATGCGGCGCACTACCAAAAACAAGGTACTGCAGAGCGTTCACACTCAGGTGTGGTATTCACACAATCAGCATCACACCTTACTTTTGCTGAAAAGCTACTGTCTGCTGCTGATAAATAAGCCGCAGATATCGGCAAGTAACATCCCATTTTAATTATTACGTTTACGTAATAGTGGTTAACTTTTCATTTTATTGTTTATTTCCGGTAAGTGAGCTGTTGTTAGCATCAACACCAACAACAACCATAAAGATTCGGTGCCGATAACACTCACTTTGCTATTCACACTCTGTAAAAAATTCCGGCTTATGGCACACGCGGTAAGCCAACATAAATTACTTAATATTATCGGAGCTTTATTATGAGCAATGTCTTCTACATGCCACCTGTAACACTAATGGGTCCTAATGCTATTCAATCTTTAGGTGCTGAACTTGCGTCAAAAGAGCTGAAAAAAGCCCTAATCGTGACAGACAGTGTATTAGTTGAAGTGGGTTTAGTGAGCAAACTAACTGACGAGCTTACTGCGCACGGCCTTGATTACACTATTTACGATGGTGTGCAACCTAACCCAACAGAGAAAAACATTGAAGATGGCCTAGCGCTACTTGCAAGCAGCCATTCTGATTTTGTGATTTCATTCGGTGGTGGTTCTTCACACGATACCGCTAAAGGTATTGCATTAGTGGCAGCGAACGGTGGTCACATTCGTGATTACTCTAAAGGTGTACACCTTTCTAAAAAGCCACAACTTCCATTGGTAACCGTGAACACAACTGCTGGTACTGCTTCAGAAATGACCGTATTTGCGATCATCACTAACCAAGAAGATGAAACCAAATACCCAGTGGTTGATAAGCACTTCACGCCAATTATTGCAGTAAACGATTCAGAGCTAATGGTCGCAATGCCTAAGTTCCTAACTGCTGCAACTGGTATGGATGCATTAACTCACGCCGTTGAAGCGTATGTTTCAACAGCTGCAACACCCATCACTGATGCATCTGCAATTAAAGCGATTGAACTGATTGTAAATAACCTAGAAACCGCAGTGAATGACGGCCAAAACCGCGAAGCTCGTGATGCAATGCAGTACGGCGAGTACCTTGCTGGGATGGCATTCTCTAATGCCTCTTTAGGTTACGTTCACTCAATGGCGCACCAATTAGGTGGCGTTTACGACCTGGCACACGGCCTATGTAACGCGATTCTATTGGCAGAAGTTTCACGTTTTAACGCCAAACAGGTACCAGAGCGTTTTGTTGATATTGCGAAAGCAATGGGTATCGACACAGCAGCAATGACCCAAGAGCAAGCAGTAAATGCAGCCCTTGAAGCGATTGATGCACTATCTGAAAAGGTAGGTACTAAGCAACGCCTAGCAGATTTAGGTGTGACTGAAGACAAGCTAGCGTTCATGGCGCAAAACGCCCTAAACGATGCATGTTCTTTAACGAACCCACGCAAAGCGAGCCTAGAAGAAATCGTAGCGATCTTTAAAGCACGCATGTAATTAGCAACAGCTATAAAAAGGCTGGGAGAACCCAGCCTTTTTTATAACGAATAACGAAAAAGCTAACCATAGAACAACGCTGGCTTTTTGTTAACTCATCTATTTCGAGGGTAAAGAAATGACAGAAAATATTATCGTTGAGATCAGTAATCACAGAAGTTCGCCAAAGAAAGTCTCCGTAAAAGCCTATTGTAATGACAATCAGAAATTACCGAGTGCGGTGATTATTTCATTAGAACAATATGAATCTGCCGGATTAACTCAATCTTTAACGCAGCTTCTTAATAAGAGCAAAAGCCAAAACATTATTGATAAGTGCAAAGCCTTACTTAGCTATATTGCCGATGGTGCAACCATTCGAATGAATTGCTATAGCAGATAAAAAGACCGCCTTGATGAGCGGTCTTTCCGTGTATTCACAAGCAACACACCAACCCTAACTCTCCTTCACCACCCGCGCTATTGTCGCCCTGCTACATCCTAACTTCTCTTTTTCTCTAAGTAACCACCTCAAAATCCAGCGCGAACTCAATTAAATCCAAAGTAACAGATATTTCAGTAGTAATGATTATTGCCTGTATTGGGGTTAGCCACATAACAGGAAGCGGTAGTTTTAGCCCGTTCTTTTTCGATTGGGGTGGCTATTACGATAACGGATTAATTGATGCCGCCGAGTGGAAAGCCAACCGCTTTAAACTGATTTAAGTTACGTAACTTACTTAACTTATGCAATTTACATAACTTACGCAAAACGGATTTAATACAATGAAAATTAAAGGATTTACCTTACTTGAAACAATCATCACCATTAGCGTATTAAGCATATTGATCGTCATGGCAGCACCAAGCTTTAGCAGCCTTTTTGCCAGTAACGCGATGAAGCGAACATCTATCGAGTTGCGTGGCCTGATCGTTGCGGCTAAATCAGAAGCGGTAATGCGCGGCACCGACGTATACCTTCACACCGTTGGATTAACCAGCACCAAAACCCTCACTGATAACTGGTGCCTAATTGCGACCACCGATGCCACCATTACCGATTGTGATCACAGCAATACCTTGTACAAAGTTGATGGCAGCGAACTACAAGGCATGAACATTCAACGCCACAGCAGCTACGCAATAATTCGTATTGATAAACAAGATGGCCATCCTGATTTTAATAACAGCCTAGCGACAGTTGATTGGATCACGTTCGAGAAAGAAAGCGGCAAAGCCCTAACGATGCAAATGACATGGATGGGACGACTCTATCAATGTGGTGTTGAGGGGGAATGGTATGGGGCTGAGGCGTGTTGATAAAAAAAGCCGCTAACTAGCGGCTTTTTTTTAATTAGTAAAATGTTTTGCTACAACACCGACAGATTCATGCAACTGTAAAGCTTCATCCCTAGTTAAATCAACTCGCTCAAAAATATTACCGTCACTGAATATAGCTTGATATCTGAATAAACGGTTTGAACTATCAAATGAAACAACCTGAGTATCTGAACTTATATATTCTATAACTTCATCATGTTGATTAAAGGTAATTTCGTTACCAATAAAAATATCTGTTATTTTATATTCAATTGGAACAGATGAAACACCGGCAATAATTTTATTAATGTAAGATCTAAATACTGAAGGAGAAATATCTGATCTAATATTTTCAAAAATGGTTTTCTTTAGCTTGTCGTCTAATATAGAAATCGCATTGTTGACAATATCACTTTTAACATTTTCAGGAGCCTTATCATCATAGTCAATGATAACACCAGCATCTTCCCACGCTTTACATATATGACTTTTAGGTATGTAGAATAAATCAATCCCACGGCTAGAAACTAATTCTTGAGCAGGACGAGTAAAGTCACCTGCTGAAATAATTCCTAGAATTCGAGCTGTTGGATAAGTAGCCCTCATAGGCATCAGTTTACCGGAGTCATCTCGCGCCTTATCTTTTGAATGACGGGAACCACGTCTCCAAAATGTTTCAAAAAAAGCTAGAGGTATACCTTTTTCTGTATCAGATCCATTGAGTTCTAAAACAAAATCATAATCAACATCGTTACCATCAATATCTTTCCATATAATCTTACTGCCACGACAAGACCTTTCTTTAAACCTGTGATCTATATATAGATTAAGTTTAGAAGCCACAGACCCTAGTAAATAGGTTGCAACATATTCTTCAAACCAGTCACCAACCAATTGACCAAGTTTATGGCCACTTGAAGAATTACTTTTACCTGTCATAAAAACCCTTTTATATGATTAGCAAGAGCTTTAGCTAACAAAGGAGGAACAGCGTTACCAACCTGATCGTCTTGTGTTAAATATTTTGCTTTTCTTGTTAAATTACCAAAAAATTGATAATCATCGTCAAAACTTTGCAACCTTGCCGCCTCTCTAGTTGTTAAACCTCTAGGCATCCAAGGATGGATTATATCTGTTCGAAAATTACATGTTATTGTTCGCGATGCAACTTTTTCATTCAGCCTAAATACGTTATTCTTTTTAGTTCTTAGCTCCTCAGGTAAGGATCTAATATCCCCCCCCTGTGGCATTGCAGAATAGCGCTCAACAATTTTATCGCTATGACGCGTAGCTCTCTGATTAAATAACTTACCAGGGTTTCTTTGACCAAAAACCATCTCTTGATAACTATTCATTGGAGGCAAATTAACTACTTCTTCTGAACCTTCACCTTGATGGATTATAGGCAAATTTGATAGAGCATCTTTCACTGATACATGTGGAAGAAGTGCATTATCAAATAGTTGTGATTGCAAATTTTTTTCAGCACTATGAGTAGGTTGCGGCATACCAATTTTTTGTCCATGCTTTGAACCGATCATAATAAAACGAGGACGAGCTTGTGGGACACCAAAATCAGCCGAATTAACAATACTATGAGAAACTTCGTATCCTATTTTCTCGAATTCTAGGCAGATAGCATCAAGAACAAGACCACGTTGCATTGAAACAATACCTACAACATTTTCAAAAATAAAAATATCCGGCTTCAAGATATCCACAATACGCACATATTCTTTAAATAACTGATTTTTAGGATCATCAGGCAAACGTAAACCTGCCAGACTAAAGCCTTGACACGGAGGACCACCAATAACAACTTGGACATTTCGATTATCAGTTAGAGATAAAATTTTATCTTTGTCTAAAGTACTAACATCTGCACAAACCACATTAATATTAGGGTGGTTATGTTTAAAAGTTTCAGTAGCTTGAAGATCAAAATCTACGGCAAGTAGAGGTTCAAAACCACCGGCTTTAGCAAAGCCCTCACTAAACCCACCCGCGCCACAAAATAAATCAACTGTTGTTATATTGTCCAAAAAAAACTCTTTTTCTATTAGAAACTTCTAGCGTGAATATATCAAAGTTTAAAGACCATACCAATTAACAAAAAACTTTAAACAAAACAGGTTTAATACTTAAATCTGCTTTATTAACATTTAACTCCATTTCAACACCCTCGCTATTGTAGCCCTGCTAAACCCTAACTTCTGCTTTAACCCTGAATAACTACACCAAGGCTTAACTGCTCCCGACTATCTTAATATCGTGATTCATTCACACACCAGCCACAATACTTCCCACCTTGCCACCCAACCAAAACACCCCTAAAATATACTGTACATAAACACAGTACACTTAACCATGATTACACTTAACACTTACGTACAGGCGGGGATCACCGGCTTTGAAAACCCCACAATCCGCTTTCGCAAAAAATCGCTAAACCTACAAACCATGTTTGTACACAGCCATTCATCTATGCAGTTAATGGGTGCCGATAACACCTACAAAAAGCTAGGGATCGCAAAAGGGGATTGGCTACTCATAGACAGTGCCTTACAGCCCCTAAATAGCGACCTTGTTGTATTTGAGCAACACGGTGACAACCACATCGCACGTTGGAACCTGCTATGCCAACACATTGCAGCATCGGGCAAAGAGTGGGACGACTTACACGTAATAGGCGTGATCACCCTTTCTATCCATCACTTTAGACAACCGCCGTTATTACCATGGCACCATGACTTAACCGAGCTCGACCTACACCAACTAGTGATCACCCAAGAGCATTCCACCATCTTGTGCCGTGCGGCTGGGCTTTCCATGCTGCCGTACATTTGGGACCACGACATACTGATATTAGAGCGCCACCTCAACCCCGAGAACGAAGACGTTATCGTACTTTCATTAAACAACGATCTTGTTGTTAAGCGCGTAAACCTACACAGCAGAACCCTGTATTCAGATAACCCCAGTTTTCAGCCACACCAGATCAACCAAGACGACTACACCCGCTTACATGGCGTGGTGCGTTACAGCTTACGATTACACCGCCCAGTTACCTTATGATTTGCTTACTTGATGGCACCCGTTTTTACGCCGAATCTTGCATTACCTACAAGCCCGCCCAGAGAAACACCCCGTTACTGGTAACTGCAGGCCAAGGGATCTCCATTGCCGCTAACCGTGCTTGCACAAACATCGGGATTTCAAAATTCACCCCTATATGGGAAGAAATAGACCGCTTACGGGTACATAAAGGCATTGTGTATAAAGCCAACTTCAACACCTTTTCTCACCATTCAGATCGCTTTATGACCGCCCTTGAAAAGCACATACAAGGTGCCCGTTCCATGCGCTACAGCGTAGATGAAGTGTTTTATGATGTGAGCCACCTGTACCAAATTAACGTCGATCTGAATGAGCACGTACAAGCCTTACGCAAAGCTATTTACAAAGAAACCGGTGTACCGACAGGCGCTGGTGTAGGCAAAACCCTGACCTTGGCCAAAGTCGCCTCGTGGGCGGCGAAGAACTGCCAACCTTACCAGGGACAGTGTGTATTAATAAATGAGAAAGAAACCGATGCGGTTTTAAAACAAATGCCCGTAGGTAAGCTTTGGAACATAGGCAGACAACTGAATAAACACCTGACACAAGGTGGCATTTTAACCGCCTACCAACTAAAACAGTGCGACACTAAAACCTATCACAAACGTTATTCCATCAACGTGGCTAACGTGATTTCAGAGCTTAATGGCATCGCCTGTTTAGACATTTCCGTTGAGCGAGAAAAGAAAAAACAGATATGGTCTACCGCTTCTTACCGTGATCGCCTACACCACCGAGACGACCTTTTTGCCGAATTGGCTCACCACTGCGCCGAAGTGATGCGCAAAATACGCGACCAAAAAAGCGAGATGAAAACCCTTTCCGTATTTGTCAGCACCTCAAAATACGACCGTTGCCCGCCGTTTTATCGCCGAGGCGAACTGACACTCGAAAACGGCCTAACCGATACCAGTTTTGCCCTGCAGCAACTGCGCGCTTTATTCGATGATTTGATCCCCGATAACCTTGTTAAGCAACCGATATACAAAGTGGGCGTCGGTGCCCCAAGCCTGATTGATGCCGAAGTAAAACAGTTCGAATTATTTAACCGCTTTGATAACAAAGACACCTTAAACAATACCCTCGACCAATTAAGCGATCGCTTTGGTAAAGGCGTGATCGGTTTTGCGTGCCAGCAACGCAGCTACCACGAACGGCAGGGAGAAATAGAAATGTTAGAGCTTGAGAACTACTACACCGACATTAAAGACATTGTGGTAGTGAAGTGTGTTTAGTCGGAAAAATGAATTAGCCTGAGAATTAAAGATAGAGGCCAATAACGATTGATATAGGAAATTGCTATTCTAAAGCGCACTAGCTAACATAAATGGGTACCCATACCGGACACCTGTCCGATTTGGTTTTTCTCTCTGTTATGGTGACATCTAGGGTATTCAGACCTCTTACTTGGTTATACATACGGGAGCATTTTGGCAAATATAAAAAACCGCCATGATGAATGATGAGGCGGTCTTTTAACGTAATCAGAATTTATGCGCACAAAATCGACAGGCTCTATAACTTCTCGCACAAGGAAAGGTCAGAAACATACTCACGCATTAAGTTTTTCTTGTAACCGATTTTCTTAGGGCATTCGAACATGTCATTAGGCTCTATAACTAAAAAATAATTCGCATAATTAACACCTATACCAACAATAGCCCCCAGACATAAAGAGCAATAAAATAACTTCATTCCACCTCGATATTTGTCTTTCGTTACCAAGCTCTTTACAGATAAAGAAAATGACATGATGCTAAAGAATGCAATTCCCCATGTGGCAATAAATGGTAATGCTAAGTTACTAAACAAAACCTTATCAATCTGCTCAATTGGTAATAATAACGGCTTAATTGTGGCGTATGATGTATAACTAGATACTAAAATTAATAGTAGCGACAATAAAGTCCTAATCATCAAAATTCTCTAAAACTAAATCCACTAACTTCTTTTCAAAATCAGTAGTTTGATCAACAGTCCAAATAAATAAACTAGCTGAAACCAAGATTATTGCAGTTCCTAAAACTGTTGTAGGAACTGCAAGAGTACCTATAGC
Organism: Photobacterium sp. GB-56; assembly: GCF_003026105.1. Taxonomy (GTDB): domain Bacteria; phylum Pseudomonadota; class Gammaproteobacteria; order Enterobacterales; family Vibrionaceae; genus Photobacterium. The sequence continues at coordinate 30,931 of NZ_PYNW01000025.1, forward strand.
CAAAGCTGTTCCAGCGACAACCAGAACATTCACAAGTAACTTAGCCTCATCGACGCCTAGGTCTTTTAAAGTGTATTCATCATTGAGAACATACTTTAAAACGTTAATGGCTGAACCGACCAATATTTCCATAGGAGCGGTGACCTTAACATAACGAGCCATACCTTTGGGTGAATCCAAAGCACCTAAAGCAAGTTTTACCACTTGAGGATTTGATGCTCTAAAACGATTACCCGCGAGCAACGTTTTCATGTGCTGTTTGTAACCTTTCAAGATCAAATAATCGACACCATTATGTGTTTTCACATAAGCAGTAACACCCAAACCACCTAATTTTTTAGCGGTATCGAATGCATCGTAAGTGCCTTTCATTGCACCACCGATATTTTGAGTTTTATCGAGCGCATCAAAAAACTCTTTCCATTCTTCTGGGGCTAGAACCGTAGTTTCTACGACATCTTGCATATATCGAATATGGATCTCTTTATCTCCCTCTTTAGCGAGAAAGTTGTAAGGAGGCCAGTACATATTATTAGGGTTGATTTCTGGTGTATTTAGTTGAGATGTCATTCGTGAGGATGATTGAACAGACGCAACAGAACTGTCAGTTCCTGCTGTTATGCTTGACTGAGAGCCAAATGTTACACTACTACCAATATTGACATTGCCGCCATTGATATTAACGGCATTACCTATATTAACACCGCTACCCATATTCAAATTAGTCGCTGTTGATGTGTTTAAACTTACCTGATGAGAACTGGCGTCAAGAAAGCAACTACCACACCCAGTATCAACAAGATCACCGACACGAGCTAGATTTGTACCAAACACATTAGCAGCCCTTGGGGATTGGGCGACAATCGGACCTTGACCTCTGCAACTTTTACTGCCGCATGGACAAGTCGCAGTATCACCAACAAGGGCAACCTTTTGTCCGTTTATAATGACACCTCCGTGACCTGATATAACAGAACCGCCCGTTGTGGTTTTACTACCAACAGTTATTACATCATTACTCATCAGATAGTCCTTTATTTTATAAAGACGCAATAATACTAAAAAATGCGCATAGGCAATAACTTGCCCGAAATAGGCTCTATTTAACAGTATGTATCTAAAGCGATCCGATACAGATACGCGGTAGCGATTGTTGTGACGAAGAAGAAACAGACGGTTATCATTGCTTATTTTAATTCTTTATATAGGTCTTATATATGCCCATATTGGTGTACTTCGTTTTGACTGAGTACCCTTCAGATAAAAGTCGATCATTGATAATAAAATAAGTGAGGGCTGTAACAATAAAACTGGCGATAAAGAAAAATAACATTATTCTATTTTGTACTTTTATTTTTCTTTTTGACCATGAGTATTTCACTTGCACACCTGTTTTGATGACTGTAATAAGGCCAGACCATAAATAAATGATCAAACCTATACTCATAAAGCCACCTAACGCATCTCCAAATGATAATTTTACAACATGGGATAAGCTATAAGTTGATTTTACTGTTTGAATCCAAGAGGATAGAAACCACAAAGATAAAGCAGTAAAAAGAATACAGATAATAAAGTTTTGTATTTTTAATTTTTTAGATACATATTTGCCGTTATGATTGCAATTTTCTGAGTGCATTTGTAAGTTCTCTTGAGACGTTATTAACTTCGAATAATTTATCAATAGCAAAACTTAAGGTCACAGATACAGCAGCTATTACGAGAATTGCTATCGTTCCCCAAGCTCCAATAATTGCACCTATCACAATCTCTGTGCCATATAATGCTATAGCTGTCTTAATAAAATCCGTTCCTATATTTCCAAACCAATCATAAAAATCATAATCATCGTTAAAGATCAGATCATTAGTATTTATGGCGGCTGAAATAATCATGGTCATAGCACCAGCTTTTATGCCAGCACTAATACGCTGCGTTGGCGCTAATCCTAATTGAACAACTTTCGGATTATCTATCGCATAGGTCTTTTTTCCATTCACCTTAAGACGCATTCCATTAACAAGCACATGCCGTAACATCTGCTGTCCATTATTTCGAGTGGCAATTGATACACGAGTTTTCCCTTTAATCACGGAATATCGCGCTGTCACACCAAAATCGTCAAAGGCTTGGGCTAACTTAATAGCCCCCAGACCAGTTGCTAAGTATTCGGCCCATGTCTTCGATTTATCAATGTCTTTCAAAATCAATGTTGATGGTATTTGACCTTTTTGATGATATCGTTCATCAATCAAATTTTTAATGGTATAGAATGAATCTTCTTCGGTGAGAAGCAACACAGCTTGATGACTCTTCTTGGAGTGTACATTGCCCAGTAAACACTCCATTCCCAGAGATATCATTCATTAGTTGTTCATGCTTGAGTGAACTTTTGGCATTGATGCGCTCAATTTGCTCAAGTGTTTTTTGCGCCCTAGCTTCTTTCGCCAATTCGGATTTATTAGCACGTTCAGTCTGTTTGACTAAGCTGTCATGACGATTAAATTCAGTTGGCGGCGATAGCCATGTTAGAGATTTAGGCATTTAAATATAAAAAGTTTATTGAGTTTGAATCATTGTAAATAAAAAAGGTACTAGGCAATAATTTGCCCAAAATGGGCTCTATTTAACAATAAACATCTAAAACGATCCGATACGCGGTAATGTCCAGATACAAAAAGACCGCCTTGATGGGCGGTCTTTTAACGGTAATTCTATTTATTCTTATTTTTAGACAGAACTAGTTTTTTTAAAAATTACTTTACTCTTTAAATAAGTCGAGCCCATTGTCTGCGTACCATTGCTTTAATGAAGCAATAACTCCAGCAGGGGAGTCCTCTTGATTTGAAGAAGGATGAAAGATTAGATCTTTACCTTTTGGGTGTGCAACTAACTTTGAGAAGTGCATTGCTAGTTTAGATATGTGCTTATCATAAGCACTATCAGATAAATTGTTTGTATCAGTATCTTCAAAAAAGTCTTCTAAGAAACGATAGAACTCAGCTTCTGTATAGTTGGTAATCTTGTCATCTAATTTCAGATTCATTTTACAACCCTTTATGAATATCAATATGTCGTTTTGGAGTGACAACACTTAAATTATCTACATCATATACCTTGCCACCATATTGGATTTCTTTAATATGATGAATCTCAAATCGTTCTCTTCCACCTGCGGTATCGTCTTCAACACAAAATGGAGCATTCCCTCGCTTAATTAAGCGCTGATTAGAACGACTAAAACCTTTTAGAAGCTCCATATCTTCTGATACGGCAAGCCAAAATGCTTTTCTAAACGTATCAAAACTTGAAAACTCTCTGCCTCTTAATTTATCGGCTATCTGGGATGGTATTGGTGCTCCTAATCCTTGTCCTGCTTTTTTCTAACCAGATCCCTGTTATATCTTCACCTTTCCCAGTAACCACCCCAGATTCATTACGAGCGGTTGTCTTAAAGACCAGATACAGAGGCTCAATCCCTGAACCTTCAGGGAACACAAGAATTCTATCTTGCCAATCACTCTCAGCAGGCATCGGTAATACAGTCGATGAGTCATTAACCGCATCACTGAGTGGATTTACCCAAATATCATCGAATGACACACCATCATCTTGAGACGGCGTTGTATGGGGTACTTGATTTCCAGTCTCGTCTGGTGACCAATATATCGTTGGGCCATCTTCTTCTAGTGCGACTGAATATTGACCTTGTGCGTTCTTACCCACATACCGAACAGGTACTTTGTCGTCACCATCGCCAACATGAAAAGCTCTGACTGTAGGGTAAACATCATCACCTTCGGGTTCTATTATCTGCACACGAATACGGCTTTTGACTTCTTGCATT
>NZ_PYNW01000026.1 GCF_003026105.1 Photobacterium sp. GB-56
AGTATTGAAGATGACTCTTTATCTGAAAAAGAGAAATATATTGCAGCAAAAGCAACTGAACTTTTTAATGGTGATGACTTTGCAATAAGCTTTACTCATCCACCTAAAGAAAAAGAAGCTTTGATTGCTGCAAATAATAAAGCTCAAGAAAAAGCAGATTCTGTAAAAAGAGTGATTTATATTGATGGTGCTCACGTACCTGAAGGTTAATTATTTTTGAGCACTTCCTAAATAAAAAGGAAGCGCTTTTTTAATCAATATTAAAGCAAATTATTGCCCAATTGTTTTTAGGTGTACTATACGCCATTAAAATCAATTAGCTTCTCAGTCCGTTAAGTTAAGGCCTTAAATGCATGAAAGTAACTATTACTACCCTTCTATTAGTTTTCTCTTTTTTAGCCTTAACCGGTTGCTCAAAAGCAACAGAGCCACAAAAGGCCGATATTGCTGTGTTTGAACAATTTTTATCAGAAAACCCGATATCAAGTATCAACCCTTCTATTGATATCGCGAGTATCTATCAACCTGGTGATCCACTTTTTGAAGGAGTGTTGAATATTCAGCGTAAGTTATGGGGAAAAGCTGAAAAAACACTTCAACCTTTAGCTGATAAAAAAAATCCAGAAGCGATGTATTGGTTAGCCACCATTACCTACGGTTCGAGCATATATGATACCCCGAAGGCCGGAAAAATGTTAATGGAAGCAGCAGAGTTAGGTAACCCCTATGCCGCTCTATTTTTTTCACCAGATAGCCGCTATTGTAATATGTATTTTAAAAAACAATGCAGTGAGAAGTGGGTAGAAAAAGCACAAAAACTGTTTGCAGAACAAGCAAAAACAGGTGACGTTCGTGCCGTTTATTACAGTACGATATTAAAACCAGATTTAACCCACGAGCAATATATTAACGCCATTATCAATGCAGCAGACAATCACTATTATTACCCGCTTGTCGAATATTCGAATCTAATTATCAATGAGAAAAACCCTGACAAGGATATGGAAAATATTGCAGTAAAACTTCTTAATTATGCGCAATTTAATAACTTTATACCGGCTATTGACGCTTTGATGGGGTATGAGGGTGAAAAAAAACGTACTCAAGGTGAACGGTACAAAAACCTGACAGAGCAAGGAATTAAAATTGGCTCTAACCATGCATGGCGAGTTTATCTATTAAATAGCATTAATGATAAATCCTTATCAAGCCAGCAAAAATACTTCATAGCCAAAGCAAGTGAGTTATTTAATGGTTACGATTACGGCATCAGTTTTACTCAACCACCTAAAGAAAAAGAAGCTTTAATTGCTGCGAATAAAAAAGCTCAAGAAAAGGTAGATTCTGTAAAACAAGTGATTTACATTGATGGCGCTCACCCGCGAGTATTTTATTAATTATCTACCCAGTAATTAATATTATTTTTAAAGCACTTCCTAATTACTCAAGAAGTGCTTTTTATTCAATTACAACGAGTCAGAAGAAATATTTGTTAGTTCCTGCTGTTGTACTTAAATGAGAACCAAAGGTTACATCACTACCATTAATTAATATTGACGCCATTACCAAAGTTAACACCACTTCCCATATTTAAGTTGGTGGCGGTTGATGTGCTTAAACTTACCTGATGAGAACTTGCTTCAAGAAAACAGTTACCACACCCAGTATCAACAAAATCACCTACTCGTGCTAGATTTGTACCTAACACATTTGCAGCTCTTGGTGACTGAGCAATAATAGGCCCTTGACCACTACAACTTTTGCTTCCACATGGGCAAGTTGCTATATCACCAACAAGGGCAACCTTTTGTCCATTTATAATTACACCGCCGTGACCTGATATAACAGAGCCGCCAGTTGTGGTTTTACTGCCAACCGTTATTACGTCATTACTCATCAGATAGCCCTTTAAATTTACTGAACGTAATAATACTAAATAATGTACGTAGGCAATAATTTGCCCGAATTTCTGAAATATTTATAGCAACCAATTTACTCTTAAAAACCTAGTCATATCTATTTCCGCCATAATTTTCTGTTTTCCCTAACCTTTCAGCTCATACCGGATAATAGAACGATAAAAGGAGTAATGTAACAATGCACATTAATCCCCAATTTTATCTACATCATCGAAAGACAAAAAATTAGAAAGTTAACTTAGATCAAATCATGGTAAGAAGCGAAATGACTCGCCTCCTACCATTTTCTAATTGATTAATACAACGTCTTACTTAATTTAAAATTCTTAAACAAAGACGTAGTAAAAGGATTGGCATCCGCTTCCGAATTTAAACGATAAACGACATTCCCACTATCAAGCGCAAATTTATAATCCACACTAGTAGAACTTGCGCTTACAACTTCTCCTTTTTCTAATAATCGGAAGAATGCCCAAGGCCCTTGAACAGTAACAGCTCTTGGTGACAAGTTTGCTGCCGAAGGCACTAAAGAAAGCTTGGAAATTGCCGTTTCTCGGAGAGTATTTGGCCATATAACCTCTGTAGGATGACGCGGGCCATGACTAAACTCGATATATTGACCATCAACATTAATAACACTACGAAGTTGATTTGCACTCAAACTAACAGGCTCAATTGTAAACTCGACATCCAACAGTCCTTTACGGTTAAAAAATGCATGTTGAATTTTCTTAGCGCTCTCAAATTGCTTTAGCACATCACCACGTAATATTGAGTTTTCACCATTATTTCCTAAAGAAATATTGTCATCAATAAATAGCTTCAGATCATTTTTATAGAAATTATCCAATGTTCCATTAGGCGCAAAAAATGACTCAAAGTCTTTTAATGATACATCTTTCGACGCATTATGATTAAATGGATAGCGTGTTATCAGCTTCTCTTGATATTCTTTATAAACATCATTTTGCCAACGAACTTCTACATACTTAATTGCTTCTTGTTTTAGTACATACCAACTCTCATCAGCAATACCTTTTACTATGGTATCAAGCGGTGCTGGCAAATTTGTCGCCATTTGGTTTAATGCGAAAATTGGATCGTTATTTTTTAATGCTAATCTTTCCTTCGTTGCTTCTAGTGCAGCTTTTCCTTTATCAGGAGCATCTTGAATTGCTTTCATGTAATGATAAAGTTTTTGTACCGAAGACATGACTTCTTGTAAGTATGCAGGTTGATTACCATTTTTTTCTAACATTGAATCTATATCAGCAAACGGCAATGCAATCGAAGAAGCAACACGGTATTGAGGAGATTTCATCATTGCTAAACGCGCATCATCATTTTCAGATAACTTAGGAAATAGCCTTGTGTTAACGTCAACAGTTTTAACAAAACGTTCTATTGGCTGATTATGACCAACCAGGTTCCCTAAAATACTTACCGCTTCATCAATATCTGAGAAATATTTTATATCTAAGTTATTAAGAGCAAGCTGCCAAGTATTTATGTAATCTTCTACATATAGATCACGAATTTTATTACGTAAAACCTGCTTATCTTCTTCACTAAATTTCGCAACTGTTGATTCGCCAAGAACCCAACTGTCAGCCAACGCGATATCAGATAAAGATTCAACCTTAGGTAAAAAGTAGCTATTAAAACCTTTGCGGGTTAACAATTGTGAAATAACAAGCGCATTATCTTGAATACGCTCTTCGAAAACAGATTCAAACATTGGTCCAACAGACTTCTTCAAATTTAGCGGTGCACCTAAAGTTTCAGCAGCTGAACGTTTTAAACTGTCATAAACACGATCCGCCAGAGCAACAGAGCTAAGAGCGCTTTGTGTATTGCCAATTAAGTTATCATAAGGTTTTAATACTGCGGCCGCACTCTTATTTCTTTGATTTCGCAGTCCCTGTAAATCAGTGTGCAACAAAGCATAATTTAAGTGTTCTAATAGCTGATCTTGAGTTTTTGCATCATTAGGAAATGCGTTTTGCCATAAGCTCGAAAAGTAACCTAATACAACATTATTTTGGCGACCACTGAGATCTGTTAGCATTCTAAAAGTACGTAATGCAGCCAGCTCTTGTTGCTCTGAATCAGCATTTTTCATATCCAAAGCAAGTTGCTTCATTAATGCAGGTAAAAAACGAAACTGTAAAAGACCTAAATACGTTTCTTCTACCTTAGGTCCAATAGCGTGCCCCTGATATAACCCCATATCAGATAAATATTTTGACTTATCTTGAAACACTCCAAATTCTAAGGTGGCATTGCGAATTGAATTTAATGGCTCTAATAGCTCCTGCTCCGTTCGCATCAATTTCACATCAGAATATTCATTCTTAAATTCACTAACTTGCTCAAGAACAGCGTTTTGATGTGAGATATTCTGCTGATAATAACGTTGCCAGCTACCAATTAAGAGAACAGAAGCAATTGAACAAGTGAGAACAGATACAGCCATCACCTTTCGTTTGTGCTTTATCACACGCAAACTATCTGACGCTATACCCGCCTCAGGATATATAACTTCACTAAAAAGTTTCTTAATAAAGTAAGTCGTTGAGTTTTTCGAGTGCTGCGCACTGTTAATGCTATTCGACAGCCCATATCGTCGGGAAGAAGCATCAACAAATACATCTGTTGGTACGCCCTGTTGATAAACAGACAGAAAGTACATACCACGAATAAGGGCCGGTGTTGAAAATTGGTCACTAACAAAAGCATCATTTAATAGCTGCTTTAGTATGTGATGTAAGCCTGCTATCTGGCGAGAGAAGCTATAAATGGCAGCCCTATCATCACTATCCGTTGCGTGACGCAATGCCGCAGGCAAAGAGTCATTAATTCGATTGATAAACTCTTCATAATCATTATCGAATTCAGTCAGCCATTTATCAAAGTCTTCAACAGTATCAAGCGAGAATGTAAACCCCATGACTTCTTCACGTTGGCTTTGAGTATAGCTTCGGAAATAGGGTTCAAAACCATGCAAAAGGTCAAACTTTGTCAACGTTATATATACAGGCATACGGGTAGAGAGAATTTCCATTAATTCCCTCAAACGTGCACGCAAAAGGTTCGCGTACGCACGACGTTCCGATACCGTAGAGCTCGCTAAGTGCTCAATATCTAGAGCAATAACAACACCGTTTAATGGACGCTGAGATCGTGTTTTTTCAAGCCAGTTAACAAAGTTTAACCAAAGACGACGCTCCATCTCGCCATCATTATCTTTCTCATTTTGGCGCTGCGTTAACAACTCCCCATCAGGATCAATTAATACTGCATCATCGCCAATCCACCAGTCAAAAGAATAAGGGTTTTCACTTTTCTTACCCGAGGCTCTCATTACATTTGAAAATACAAAATCTTGGCTTGAACGGTTAATTAAGCTTGTTTTGCCTGCATTCTCTAGACCTAGCACCAGATACCAAGGTAAGGAATAAAGGTAGTTACGCTTATTTAAACTGTGTTTCAACTCCCCCATCACTTGGTTTAATTCTGTTTCTTGACGCTCTTCTAAACGCTTTATCGGATCGTCAAGTAACCTTTCTTCACGATCTTTATCTTTGTGAATACGTTTCAAACTGCGCCATTGCATAAATCCCCATACTGCAAAACAGCATAAGGAAAAAATAACACTCATAACGATACGAGAAGCCACAGAGGTGAATGGTTGTTGGTCACCAATTTTTAACCATGGGCCTGCCCACCAAATGGCAACATTAATCAGAATAAAGATTGTAAACATAAGCATAGGCATTGATGATTTAACACCTGAAAGAAGCCTATTTATGAGCGGTCTTATTAAATTCAACATATGATATTTCCCGGTGTTATTGTTCGGCAATATTATTTTTAAGTTGGGCGAGTAATGATGGTTCCCATTCAGTCACCGACATTTCATTAACTTGCCGATATAACGTCTGGTATTGCACCGTTGCCATAGAAGAGAGTGAATGAGCTTCCATGACATCTGCAGATAGTAATCGCCAATAGAAAGCATCTCTGGGTTCTGTCGCTTGTGATAATCCTTCATCAAGCATGCTTAAGGCTGGTGCTATTCCTTCATCATCAGCTAACTGTAATGCCTCTGTACGCTTTTCATTCCAGCTACCTTGTTGAGTAATTTGAGCAACTTTAACGCTTTTATCTTGGTTAAGAAGCCAAGCGATTGTAGCTTCACTTGCAAAAGGAACTTGTCCTTTGAATGAATAAGTCAGTAGTGCTGGTAAGCGATCAACAAATGACTGAAGTTCATCTTTAATAATTGAAGCCCAATCATCCAACCCTAACGCCTTGGCAATACGAAAACTAAGAAAGTGTCCATCTAACCAATAAGGTGACTTAGTTAAACTTTCTTCAACGCGACTCCACAATTCAATATCCGCACCACGCTGTAAAGACTCTTCATAATCACTTATACGATCTGATGAAACGGGCATTAGTTGCGTTTCTTTTTGAGCATTTGCATCTGGTAAGGTATTGATTGAAAACCACATAGCAAAACGACGCACACGAATACTCAGCTTTATTGCATCACTACCAAGTTCATTTAGCGAATCTACCGCTTTCAATAACGAATTTTTAAAAGCACGCTCACTGCTGTTATCTATATCTAAATTAGGAATAGAAACCGGGGTTCCAGTCGACGTCTGACTCGTAATGACTGAAGATGACGAAACAGCAACATCTTGTGATGGTTGTGGAGCTTTAATTTTATTCTCATGATTATCACGACCAGCCTGTCCCAAGTTAACGCGAACACGCGCAGAAATATCGTTAATAATATCCACAGGCAGTGATAGCGAAGATGCTTGATTATCGAGCTCTTCAAGTAATGCCTCCAACACTTGTTTTAAATCACTGTTGAATAGGCTCCAATCTAACTTGTCTGCGGCAACATACGTTCTCTGACAAATTTGATTAAAGAATTTTTTGCGGTGTATTTCACCACGCGCCCCTGGAAATGGTTGGCATTCAAGCCAAAAATTAGAGAGAAAATCAACCAATACACCTATCGACAATGAAAAACGCTCTGGTGTTGCCTGATGCTGTAAACATTGCATCAATACGGTCAGTAATTTCAGATCCTTGGTGTGCTCTGAAAGTAAGCTTACGGCACAACTTTCCACTTCATGCCATTGCACTTCTCCATGAGAAAGAGTACCGACCTTCATCATCTGATCATCGATAAAATTTAATTGAGGATGATCTCTTAAACGCTCTCCTACTGGGTTATCCGGTGATATCGGAGCGAGAAGTTGCTCCCTTAAAGTTCCCTTCAACATGATTCACTCCTACCAGCGACAATTTTCACGCATCGGCTCTAAGGCCTCTGCTAGATTGGAGTTATCAAATTCCAGATGATCAATATCAGCCACATTTGAACGTAAAATTAATTGCGGTGAAGAAATCATCGCTTTTATTGCTCTAATAGCAGGTAAACCTCGTCCAGAACGTAATACATACCCTGTTTCATCACTCATCCACTCTTGTGTAATAACAGGAGAACCCGGTATTGATAGTTCAACTTTTCCTGCTTTAACCGGAGTCGGTAAGATCAATTCGGCACGGGTGATTTTTTCATAACACTCCAACATCAAAATTGGGGCTTTCTGATCTTTTAGCTGCTCTGATGAACGAACAGCAGCAGACGTTAACCACATTCGAGAAGCCTGATTACTGCTATCTAACTGATGAAAAATAAACCCTGATCTTTTATCCCGTTTTTTCTCACTATCAACGGCACGAAGCCATGACGATGGATATTTCACATCTGCTTGACTGATCGACACTTGCTCTACAGGTGTATCAAAAATAGCGTCAAAGCACTGTAACCGCTCAAGTTTAGAAGGGATATCACGACAAGCTTCAGCGCGACTCAACTTGGTTTGCGTACTCGGTTGAGAAAAAACAGTCATAGAAAAGGTGTTCAACCCGATCAGTAACGTATATATCATCCACGACTTTTTCATTTAAACTGGATCTCCAACTTTTGACACTTATGTGCAAGTGTTCGTTTAGGTAAACCCAGGCTTTCAGCTGCTTTTGCACGATTACCGTTATATTGCTTTAATCGCTCGTTAATAATTGCTTTCTCATACAATTCCACTGCAATGCGTAAATCATCTATGCTTGAAAAATCGTCTTTTGGCGCAACCGTGTCTTTTATAGGAAGACTAATATCTAATGGTAATTTTGCTACAAACACCTTTTTTTGAATAAGATCATCACATTCAGTTTGTACACACGCCACTTCTATTAACGAACGTAATTCACGGACATTACCGGGAAAACTCATTTCTTTAAGGTGATCTAACGCCTTGGGAGATAAACCCAAAATATTTCGTTGTTCACGATTGTTATATTGCTGAATAAAGTAAGAAGCTAACTCTTCAATATCCCCCTTTCGATCATTAAGACTTGAGAGCAATAATGGGTATTGATAAATGCGATAATAAAGATCTTGTCTAAAGCCACCATCATTTACACTTTGACGTAAATTTACATGCGTTGCAGCGATCAAACGAAAATTAGAAGATTGCTCTTTATTAGAGCCAACCGGACGATATTGGCATGTCTCGAGCACACGTAATAGCTTCGCTTGAAGACCTAAAGATAACTCTCCTATTTCATCTAAAAATAATGACCCGCCGTTAGCTTGAGCTATCAGTCCCTTACGGTTAGCTACCGCGCCTGTGAATGCCCCTTTTTCATAACCGAACAGTTCACTTTCTAACAAGCTTTCAGGTATTGCCGCACAGTTAATCGCGACAAAAGGCTCTTTGCATCGTTCTGATAAGCTATGTAGTGCTTTTGCGACTAACTCTTTACCCGTTCCGGTTTCACCTTGAATAAGTACACTAAGGTTTGAGCCAGCAGCCACTGTTATTTGTTCTCGTAACTGTTTCATTACAGAGCTGCTTCCAATGAGCTTGCATGCCATATCTGACCATGCGCTCTTTTTCTGATGCTCTGCTTTTAGTCGTGTAATCGAGTCACTAAGTTGCTTTTTATGAGAAGACTGCGCATCCATATCTCTAATGAGTAACCACTGAGAAATAAAGGCACAGCTAAACTCGCGCCAGTTTTCATCAGATAATAAATTGTTAATCTGCTTTTGTTCACCGATGAATACTTGTATAGCCGTCACATGGTTTTGACTATTCATTAAAGGAACAATAAGCAAACTACTTGATGCATCTACTTGCGAAGATAACTGCTTAAACGAATCATTTTGTTGCCAATAAACCAATTGTTGGCGATCAAGTAAAACAACTGACGCTTGCTGAAGTACGTGTGAAAAGGGATGATCAAAATCATTTACATCCCATACCCACGATTGATTTTCTGTTGCAAATAAAGTGCGACCGTCATCCGTCGGATAAATGATATAACTGGCCGTTAATGCAAGCTCTTCTTTTAACGCACTCATATAGAAATCAGTGAGTTTGGCTCGGTCACGATAACCTATTAATGCTGAGGTATAATGAAACCACTGTTGCATAACAATTACTCCACCTCACTGTAGAACTCGCCATTTTCTACCGTTAAGCAAATACGTGTAATCGCTTCACGATGAGCAAGTTTATTTAACAAAGCTAAAGAGACTGGCGGTAACATCTGCCCTTCAATGATCGCTTCTAACATACGTGCACCATTTTCAGAGCGCGTTGCACGTACAAGTATTTCTTCAACAAGGCATGGTTCAATAACAACTTCCGCCTTATAACGAGAAGTTAATAACTTCTCTAATCGTGAGAGTTTTCCTCGAACAATTTGTGCTAAAACGTCCTTATTCAGAGGTAAATAAGGCACTACCTCCATACGCGCTAACAATGCGGGTTTAAAGAAATTCGCCAACTCTGGATACATCTTTTCTTCGATCAGTTCTGGCTGCTCTGCATAATCAACAATGGTCTGATAACCAAGGTTTGACGTTAGGAAGAACAAGATATTTTGACAATCGATTAAACGCCCTTCGCCATCAGCAAGTTCGCCTTTATCGAAAGCTTGATAGAACAGATTCAAGACTTCAGGGTGTGCTTTTTCTACCTCATCAAGTAAAACAATTGAATAAGGCATCTTTCTAATAGATTCAGTTAATACGCCACCCTCACCAAAACCAACGTAGCCCGGGGGTGAACCAATAAGACGAGAAACTGTGTGCTTTTCCTGATATTCAGACATATTTATGGTGGTTAAGAATTGCTGCCCACCATATAACTGCTCGGCTAGTTGAACCACAGTCTCTGTTTTACCCACACCACTTGGACCAACTAATAAAAATGCACCTTGAGGTCGGCCTGGACGACGAAGATCAGCACGCGCAGTCAATAAATGGCGATGAATACTCGCCAATGCGATATCCTGACCTTTAATCATTGAATTTAATACAGAGGGCAACTCAGTAATTTTAGCTAACTCATCAGTATTCATCTGATCGACAGGCACTCCCGTCCAGTCAGCAATGACTTGTGCAACCTGCGCCGCATCAACCTCAGGATAAATGAGCAACTCGTCATGAGGAATGAGTGCTAGTTGAGAATAAAGATCGACCAATCGATTCTGTAATTCATCAACCGACAAGCAAGATTCATCATCATCGTTCTGCTCTGGCAATAGCTCAGTCATCGGCGATAAGAGCTGTTGGCGTGTATCGATAATCTCAGTAACAAGTTCTTTTTGTTGCTGCCAATCTTTGTAGAGAGATTCACACTCAACTTGTTCTTCTAAATCTTTTTCTACTAATGCCGATAGTCGTTCTTCATCAACGGCTTTGCCTAATAATTGCTGACGATTGATCATTTGAATTTCAAGCTGACGTTGATAACTACCACTTTCAATCTCAGAAATTCTGCGAGGAGGTGCTGTAAGATTAATAGCAATACGTGCACAAGCCGTATCTAAGACATCAATAGCCTTATCGGGAAGTTGACGACCAGATACATAACGAGCAGACAATTCTGCTGCCGCACGTAGCGCATCATCACTGATCAATACATTATGCGCATTTTCATACACGCTGTGCAGACCACGCATAATATCAACAGCTTGCTCGGTTGTTGGCTCATCCAATTTAACTAACTGGAAGCGTCGAGTAAGGGCGGGATCTTTCTCAAAGTACCTTTTGTACTCTTTCCACGTTGTTGCCGCAATTGTACATAATTCACCACGAGCTAAAGCAGGTTTAAGTAAGTTCGCAGCATCACCACCACCCTCTTGATTACCAGCACCAATCAAAGTGTGAGCTTCGTCGATGAAAAGAATGATCTTCACTGGTGAATTTTTTACTTCATCAATCACTGACTTCAAGCGTTTTTCAAATTCACCTTTTACTGATGCCCCTGCTTGCATAAGCCCTAGATCAAGCAACCATAGCTCAACACGCTGAAGCTGCTCAGGCACTTTGCCCGATTCAATACGTGAAGCGAGACCTTCAATAACGGCACTCTTTCCAACCCCAGCATCACCGACAACGATGGGATTGTTTTTGCGTCGACGACATAAAATATCAATCATTAGATTAATTTCATTATCGCGGCATAAGACAGGATCTAACTTACCTTGGCGAGCTTGCTCTGTAACATTTGAACAAAAACGATTAAGCGCACTATCACCAGAGTTTACATTTAGTGGCGCTTTTGTTTCGCCAGAATTTACAACAGGTGTTTCAGCAGAATCCGCTACAAGTGATGTGAACTCTTTACGTAAAGCCTCTCGATTAATATTTTCAAAGGCTTTTACTAGGCTAAAACTTAAATAACGATCGGGGCTAATAAGTGCTGCCAAGAAAATAAGACCCGATCTTAACTCTGCTTCATTCATTTCTGTTGATGCTAATAACCATGCATCTTGAAGTAGTTCAACCAGTAAAGGTGAAAAGCTCGGATATGTATCATTCCCTTTATCATGCGGCATTGCATCACCACACAACTGCTTAACAACATCCGTTTTTAAATTAACTTGTTCAAGTAAAACCCTAATATCTGATAAAGGATTTTCTAGAATAGAAAATAAAAGGTGCTCAATAGTAACTTCATTATTTTCACGGCTCATACATAACGATGAAGCCTGTTCTAATGCAATTTTTGTTTGTGCATTTAATTTATTGATGAGTACAGGGAGTTCTATTCTGATCACAATGAAGTCCTATTGAAGAATGTGATTAAGCTGTGTTAAAACATCTAAAGATTTATTATTAAGTAAGATTGAATACGCGATATAAATAGCAACCCAAGATAGACCAAAACCTATAAATACAGCCCAAAGAGGAATCTGTCTCGTTAACTTATATTTTTTTTGTGCAACATGTTTTGTTGCGGTAGTTAACGGTTTCGGTTCTTTATCTATTCTTCTTAACGTTTCATAAAGATTTGAAACGACTTTATCAAACGCTTCTTGACCATTATTCATCACCTTATATCGACCTTTAAATCCTTGCATCAAACAAAGATAAATAAACATCAATAAATCATGATAACGTTCTGGCTCAGTTATTAATCGAGATAAGATCGAGAAAACTTTTTCTCCACCCCATGTTTCATTGTGAAAACGCGTCAGCAATGAATGTTCAGCCCATATGCTATCCGCTCCCCAAGAAGTACTCATTACCGCTTCATCGATAAAGGAGCAGAGAACATAGCGATAAGCTAGGATCACAGCATGATCATAACTTGCTTCGGTGAGCTCTACCTCTATCGCTTTAATTTCTTCAACAACTTGATGATAAATTTCTTCAATATTATCGCAGCTACTTAAACTACGAATACGTGACGTCATGCCCATTAACGGCGTTGCAGCATCAATCAATAAATTAATATTGCTACCGCGTAATTGGAACCAAAAGTCCTGATCAAGATTTGTATTCTCTACATTGTCATACAGTAAATCATCATAGTGCGTGTCGCGTATACGGCCTTTCTTTTGAATAGTATGATCCATCATCATTAGCTCCTGATTGCCCAAAATTGAAGATCAAGTTCAGGGAAATCACCTGCAACATGGAATGCAAAGCCACTTGAATTATTAAGCATCTGCCAAGTTTGGCTCGTCTTGTCCAATTTAAAGTACGTGTATCCAGCGTGGTAAGGTAATTGACGTGGAGCCACAGGCAATGGCGACAATGGAATACCAGGTAACTGCAATGAAATAAGTTCACGAATCTTTTCAACAGACGCAATTTTTGTTTGATGCATAAATAGCTTACGCAACTCTTCCTGCGGAATACGAGCACGTACAGCCAAGATAAACTCAGCATCAGTAACCAAGTTAGTGTCCTGAATTGAGGCCACCATGAGACCGTATTTTCTTTTATGCAATTGAATAGATACGGCACGCGGCTCAAGAACAATACTCAATGCCTGTCGTAACATAGACATCACAGGCATAAATGCCTGCTCAGGCATGTCATGGTTATAACTTGCAAACTCGGGCGTCATACGACTTTCATCAGTAAAAGTCGCTAGTTCTCCACAAAATGAAGTGAGTTCCTTATATAACTCTTCAGGATGAATACTACGTAAATGCGCGATATGCTGAAGCCTTGGCTGCATGCGATTAAGCATCTGAAGTAACATGAAATCTGCCACATCGGCAACGCCACCTTGATTAGGAGAGCCTAAACGTAATGCAATATTTTTTGCTCGCTCTCTCATTAAACCTGCCATTTCACCGACAAAGCGCTGTAATCGAGGTACTGCTTTCACATTTAAATGGCAAGGAATAAAGTTGTCGTCCAACATCACACTGCCATCAGGACGTTTTTCTAAAATTCGTGCAATAGCAATAGACGCGTAAGCACTTCGGTCATCCTTACCAAGCAATAGGCGAACACTTGTTGAGCCGACGTCCATTAAGCAGCTGTCACCTTGAATGGATTGGATATCTCTAACTTCTTCACGTTTACATTTATAACGTGTCATACCACCCGCAGTGTCATTCCAACTAACTTCCGCTAGTGAATCACTACGTAAAGGGATCGCTAAATAAATAATTTGATTGGCTAATGAACTATCAGTCACTTCCAACGCATCAGGCAACATGTCTTGCTGAGGAATATTAAAAGGTGTGCCGTCAGGCATAATACCAGCCGCACGTTCAATTGCGATGCGACCAAAACTTAGGTATTCCAAATTTAAGATTAATTCTGTTATTCCATATAAATAGAGACTGACAGAATTAAGTCTTTCATCAATGATGCTTTCAAAATAGCGCTGCTGCTGTTGGAAGTGTTGAGGTTTAATAAATAAACCTTCATTCCATATTACTCGGTTTTTTGATGACATCTACTCAACCCTATCTAGCACAACTTGATTATCTTTTAAATAAATAAGCAAGTGATAATCACGACCTAACGTTTTTACTTTTACAGACTTTTTCCAATCACTATTATCGCTATCAGAAAATAAAGCCATCACACCGATATAACGCGTGTCTTCATCTAATTTCATTTCTTCGACGAACTTAAATTTATTCGGCAGCATGACATAATCATAAACATCAACATAATTACTCTTTAGTGCTTTTTTATATTCAAAAGCTAGCTGATCATAAGATGCTGAATTAAACATAGAGTCATCTTCAAGTTCGAAAACTTTTAATTCAACTGGTGAGGGTTCATTATTCCCATTCGTATTTATTGAATCGGTACTCACCATGCTGATTGTTATCGTACTTGGCTCTGATGCCGGATCATATTTAGAGCTACAACCCATCAACGTTAAGGCAAAAATAAAAACCATGTGGAACAAAGACGACGATTTCATCCAGCTACACCTCTTGTTGTTTATCACGCAGGTTTTTATCGTAAGATTGATCAAAAATCTCCCAGAATAGCTTTTCAAATCCATGCTGACGATTTGAAGTCAACTCTTTATGATAACTTTGATACATTTCCCAAGCCCATGCTTCTGGTGATTCACCAACCGATTGGCCAGGACGACGATAACGTAAAAACCTTCGCATCAACACTTCAGGTGAAAAGGCTTGAATAATTTGATTCAGTGCCTCGCTAATTGCAGTATGTACAGCATCATTATGATCTTTAACTGTGCGAAGACTTTCTTCGATGGCTGCTGGTGCAGATAAGTGAACAAGACTACGTTGGCTATCAAACATAACCTGTACTGTTTCGTCATAACTTAAACCAAGTCGTAACGGGTTATCTTCAATGGGTTGCAAGTTCTTATTCATCACACCATATCGACTGGTATTAACTTGTTGATGAAGTTCTATTAACCCCTTTACTGCAGCTTGTAATGATGCTCCCATCTCTTCAGATAGCAATTGCATTTCAGCTAGATCATCACTGTTATTCGTTCTAACGCCTAAACCACGAAATAGCGGACCCGTTAATAAATGGTTTTCATCTGTTGCTACCATCGAATTATTATTCGAACCAGAAAAACCTCGTCCCATTTCTTCTTCAAGCAGATCCAGCGTGTTATCGTCCATTCTAAGTTCCTTGCTATTTAAAGTAGTCGCTATGTATCCCGATGATTTTTCATCAGCATTCAACGTAGATTTAAAACCGCTTAATGTAATAGCTGACGTTGTGTCATTTTCAGTATCGGCTTGTATTGTCTGGGCATCACCAATCCACGAATCACATTCAGAAATTAATGACTGTGTATTATTAAGAGATACTGCTGGCTTATTTCGTGTAATTAACGATTCAACTTCTGTTTTATGTTTGAGTTGATCGAGTGCTAATAATGGATCATCCACATTCGCTTTTTGATCCTTAGTTGTGACATCTAGCTCATCACCAAATAAATCAATATCAGTTGATTTAGATAGCATCTCTTCAATGTCTTTATCATTTTCAGTGCATGCTTCACCGATAGAAACACGAATGAAATAAGGACCAATTGAAATAACATCATTTTCATTTAAACGCGCATGCTTGTGCCAACCAATCGGCATTGAAGCACCATTGATATAGGTTTGATTCGAAATATCAGTGATACAAAAACAGCCATCAATCATTGTGATCTGACAGTGAACCGGTTCCAAAACTCCGTCTCTATCAGCTAGGTGCCAAAAACTCGATGAACTAGAACCAATCGCGCCACCAGCAGATGAAAATTCTTTCGTTGCCGACAAACCCGGTTCTAAGAACCGAGTATTAGTAACTTTTAACTTTAGTCGTTGTTGTTCCGCCATTTTTAGCCCCTTTACTGACGAACTTGTATACAAACTTTACGGTTATTATTCGTCTCACCTAAGAAAGAAGACCAACCTAACGACAGCGTTGAGCCTTGTATCAATTGCAATGAAGGTACTTCGTCTTCTTTAAGCTCTAACTCCAGATCAAATGCCATTTGCTCACGAAGAATAAATTCAACCAGCTTACAAAATGGCAAATACTCTTTGCCTGACGGTAAAAAATCATTGAATCGTGATTGGGTAAGATCTTTAATCTCAATAACAAATTTTCCCGTGCAATCACGAACCGTCGAGCCAATAATTGTACTTTCACCTAACTCACAGTTTGCATTTCCAAGACACATTCGTTGATGATTGGGTATGTCTACTTTACGCTCTACCCACTGACGAATAACAACGTTATCCAAATCAAAACAATGAGAAATGATACCTGCAACAATTTGTGGGGAACGGCTTCTACCAGCTAATGTACCGGCGTATGAAAGCATTTTCCCCCAGTTAATTGCGGTTTCACCACGAAGGTCTTCATCAGCCAAGCCGACTAAGGCAAATAACTGAGAAGAGAAGGCATCACTGGCATTTTCTTTAAACCGAATGTAATAACGGTATTTACGCCAAATTCGATATACCAACGCCAATAGTCGGTTATTAAAGAAATCGAGAAAATGCCGTCTTAACCCCGTTTCACTCTCAGATGCTATTTCTTCTAATAAAAAACCCGGTAATGGTGATTGAGCACCATTTAATCCAAAGAACGTCGTTTCTAAACAGAAACCACCTTGCTCCAATATCTCTAATTTTGAAATATCACTCGCAGCAAACCCTAAACTCGGATTGGCTTTAAACAGTAAACGACAATGTGTTTCCCACCCTTCGGTCTCAGGATCTTCATCAGCTAAGCGCTGTAAAAGTTCGACTAATTGATAAAAGTCGTAAGACCGAACTTGTTGCTCTACTATTGCTAATTGATCGGATGCAAGATGGTCACAATCAAGATCTATATCAAAGGCTGTAGACCCGTCTGCGTTCCCCATGAATATCGTTCCTGATTGACACTGTTAATTACAATAAGCTCATGAAATGAATTGATACTTGCATACAAAGAAAAGAAGCGACTTAACACACTCCCAAACAAATACAAATCCCCTTCAGAGCTGAACGCTTCTTCGTTAAGCACTAACTCAGACTGTAAACCTCGAACAGGTAATCCTTTGATGATCCGTTCAATTGGCTTAGATGTAATTTTTACGATCCCATCAAGTCTGTGTTTAGCAACACGCTCAGCTTGTCTATCGACAAGTGCTCTAAAGTCATAAGCTCGAAGTACAGAACACAGTGCATCTTTCGAAAGCAATGAAAGATAGTTAAGCGATAAATTTGAAATCAATGTCCACAACAAGCTGCCATCTAACGTCGGCCTTAACGGCTGTGTTGGTTCTGTGATGTTAGAAAAAGTCACAAAAGACGGTGAACTATTTGTTTGCACACAAATATCACCAATCCCTAACTCCAATGGCAATTGTCGATTCGTACACGTTAACTGCAATGAAATCGCTTCACTGGTTCCGACATTTAGCGTTTCATCCCCACGAACAAATGAAATGTAATGATCAAAACCATCATTTCTTACACTCTCTCTCACCCTTGCGCGGTAATAGAGCGCTAATCGGTGGCGAGAACGTTCGATTTCATGTTGAAAACTTTCAAAAGAGGTATAAACACGCTTTTGCCCCTTTGAACGTAACTTGTGATCCTCTTGTCGCCCTTCTACATGATCAATACTGAAAATTTCATAATGAGCAGGAAGACGACTTGAAGGTGCAATGCGATATTCCGCCCGCTTTCCCGTTAAATCGATAGGATCAGAATCATGAGTAAATAGATTGATAATCGGTGTACAAAATAATTTAAAGCTATCTTTACGTACGCGAACATCGGCAGGTAGCGTTCTTGAAAAAACAAATTTCAATTGAAACTTTCTACCCATATCCGGCGTGATATAACGATCAAGATTAACCAAATCACCAAATAAAAATGCATCTGGAAACGTTAAGTATTCTTGTAAAATACGATAACCTTCATAAACATTTTTTGGATATGGCATTACAGCATCAGCGGAATCAAAGCCACAGCTTTTAAATTGTGATGCAGGAATCGCTATCGTTTTATCACTACACACTAATTCAATATGTGATAAATAATGGTTTAGCCATAAATACAGCATCTGCGCGCTGTACTGATGTCCACCCAAGAACAATGACAGCGCTTTTAGATCTATATCGGGTAAACTTTGTTCGCCTAATACATCGAAATTCAAATCAATGATTGACGACTCCCGGCTATGGGTAGTCGCAACATCAACCAACTCCAAAGGATAAATATCTAGGTTTCGGCAAGTTCTAAACCGACACACAGTATCGAACACCGCTTCACTATCAACATCTGTATTTGCTGGTATTGTTTGACGAACACTTATTGCTTTTTCAATCGGTGTAAATTGAACAATACTCAAGCTTGGTACAGGCCTTAAATAATTAGGCCAAAGCATGTTGATTATAGAATGTGTGAGCTCAGGAAATTCATCTTCAACTTTTTCACGTAAACGAGCCGTTAAAAAAGCAAAGCCCTCTAATAATCGTTCAACATCAGGATCTGTATTTTTCCCTTGTAAAAAACGAGATAATTGAGGATGTACTTCGGCAAAAGCAACGCCTTGCTCTTTTAAAAAAGCAAGCTCATCCCTAAAATATTTTTCTTGTGACAAAGTTAAATTACTCTGTATTTACGACTATTATCCAACATCAAATCAATACGCACCGAATCATGCAGTGCTCTTGAATTAATACATGCTGTAATATGAAAGAAGATATTTAATGGACTTTCATCATTTGGCACATATTGAATATCAATCTTGTCTAAACGTGGCTCGTAGCGCTCAAGACAATGACGAATTGCCAGCTTAATTTGTAATGCCAGATCATGCGTACCTAAAGTTGCATCATTAAAATCAATTAATCCCAAATGAGGCGCACACAGTGCTTCACCTAAACGAGTGTTAAGTAATTGCGCAACATTGCGTTTAATTGAATTTAAAACATGTTTAGCATCCGGTCCTTTCGTCATCACTTTTCGCGGCGCATTAGTCTCTAAACGTTCAAAGAGACTAACACCATAAGCCCTATCTTCTAGTTCTATATAAGACATTGAAATTATGCCTGATCTAAACGACCAACTAGTGATAACTCAAAGTTTGCGCCCATGTATTTAAAGTGAGGGCGAACAGACAATGCCACTTGGTACCAACCTGGATCGCCCTCAACATCAAGTACTTCAATTTTCGCAGCACGTAAAGGACGGCGACTACGAACATCAGCTGGTGGGTTTTCCTGATCAGCCACGAATTGTTTAATCCATGCGTTCAATTCACGCTCAAGATCTTGACGCTCTTTCCAAGAACCAATTTGTTCACGTTGTAATACTTTCACATAGTGCGCTAAGCGGTTAATGATCATCATATAAGGCAATTGAGTACCTAATTTGAAGTTCATTTCAGCTTCGCGCCCTTCTTTCGTATTAGGGAAAACTTTTGGTTTCTGAACTGAGTTAGCAGAGAAGAATGCAGCGTTATCACTACCTTTACGCATGGTTAATGCAATAAAGCCTTCTTCAGCTAATTCAAATTCTTTACGATCTGTCACTAACACTTCTGTTGGGATTTTTGCTTGTAATTCACCCAAAGATTCAAATAAATGAACAGGTAAATCTTCAACAGTACCGCCACTTTGAGGACCGATGATATTTGGACACCAACGGTATTGAGCAAAGCTATCAGTTAAACGTGAAGCCAAAGCAAAAGAGGTATTACCCCATAAGTAGCTTTCGTGTGAATCACTCACGTTTTCACGGTAATTAAATGTTTTAGTTGGGTTCTCTTCTGGATCGTATGGGGTACGAAGAAGAAAACGTGGAGCCGTTAATGCAAGGTAACGAGAATCTTCAGATTCACGTAATTGTCGCCATTTAATATAGCGAGGGCTGTCAAATGTTGCTTTTAAATCTTTAATATTTGGTAAGTCTTCAAAAGATTCGATACCAAAAAATTCTGGTGCTACACCTGAAATAAATGGAGCGTGAGCCATTGCACCCACAGCACCAATGTATTGAAGTAGCTTAATATCAGGCGATGATGGCGTGAATGAGTAATTACCAATGATAGCGCCAATAGGTTCACCACCAAATTGTCCGTATCCAGACGAATATACATGCTTATATAAACCAGATTGAGACGTCTCTGGCGCAAATTCGAAGTCGTCTAAAAGCTCTTCTTTAGTCGCATGCAATAATTCAATTTTATTGTTTTCACGAAAATCAGTACGATCAACAAGCATCTTCACACTACGCCAAGCAGATTCAACCTTTTGAACCTCTTCACAGTGTAAAATTTCATCCATTTGCGCACTAATCTTACTGTCTAACTCAACAAGCATCTGATCAACAAGTCCTTTATTGACTTGTTCTACACCAGAATTACCCAGTAAATTTTCAATGAATGCAGCCACCCCTTTCTTGGCAATGTCATAACCTTCATCGGACGGAGTCATGCGTGTTTGAAGCATAATTTCATCAAGTAAACTGCTTTCAGTTGTACTTGATGATTCTAGTGTTTTTTGTAAAGACATTTATCGTTCTCTTAAAATTAAAGCCAAAAGGAAATTACTATTTCTCACCTTCGCCACTAACAAGTTGTAACTCGTTAAGTAGCTTTTCACGTGACTCGTCAGATTCAATTAGTTCTTGAAGACGAGAACGAAATGCTGGAATATTTCCAAGTGGTCCTTTTAAAGCAACTAATGCTTCTCTTAATTCAATCAGTTTTTTTAATTCTGGAACTTGTTGGCTGATTGCATCAGGAGAAAAATCATTAAGACTTTTAATTGAAAGATTAATTGATAAGTCAGAATCATCGTCTGAAAGTTTGTTTTTCACAGAAGTTGTCAACGATAATTTACTTTCGCGCATAACCGATTCAAAGTTATTTTTATCAACTGAAACGGCTTTACGCTCTTCTATAGGTTTATCTTCCCCATCACCTTTAAATTCACCCACAACAAGTGTTTTTAATGGTAGCTCTACTTCAGATTGAACATCACCTTTGTGAGGAACGTATTTAATATTAATACGTTCTTTAGGTGCGACGGTGCCTTCTTTAGACATTTTAAACCCCGTTATTTTTATTATTTACAACGAATAGATAAACCAGCAGATTTAACATCTTTAACAAATTAAAAATGAAAATGTTATTTTTAATTAAATATGCTTTATTATTTATATTATTTCCTAACCAACAAAAATGCTTCTAGATAACAAATATTGCTTGCAGTGAATTAAATAGTAATTACCGTTGCATATCAAGCAATATTGTATAGATTTTGAGACACTAAAATCTATTAATACATACAAATAAGAATTTTAATAAATTCAAACACAACATAAAAAACTATTGATTCCATAACCTTAAACCCAGCATTAACATATTAACGCTAAACTCCAGACTAAAATGCTATGTTTTTTTTAAAATATTGAATAAATTAAAAAACCAAATATATGTGATAGCCTTCCCAAAAAACAAACTCCCATATAAAAAATTCAGTATAAAAATGTGCTTCATTCTATTAATAATTTAGAGAGCCTAATTAATATAATAGAATAAAGGATATGATTTTAATAATACTAGGCCCTTTCTCACTAATAAGAATATTGTAAATAAAAAATTTAAAGCAATACCTGATATTTAACATTCGGGCAAGATCTTGCCCGCTTCGTTATTAACAGACTCCATTAAAAAAGAGATTGTTAAATAAACTTTATTATTTACATTTTACTAACCATATCTATTGCGCGTTTTTTATTTTTTAGCCATTTTTTTAAGCCCTTAATCATTGCTTATTCAGATGACAAATCATTACCAATAAAAATTCTTTAATCACGAAAGTAAGCAAGATCTTGCCCAAATCGAGCAATAAGTTGCCCAGCCGGGCAAGATCTTGCTCGATATTTACTAGCGTAAAAACGCAAAACCCATACTTATCAGGAACTTAAAAACTGGCACACTTCCTGCTCTAACAGCACGTCATCACAGCATAGGCTGTGTCATTTACTCCATCATAAAATAGGATACTAAGATGCCAACTCCTTGTTATATCGCGATCCAAGGCCAAACTCAGGGTAATATTACAGCGGGTGCATTCACACCTGATTCTGTCGGTAACATCTATGTTGAAGGTCACGAAGACCAAATGCTTGTTCAAGAATTCAAGCACGTTGTTACTGTTCCTACAGACCCACAATCAGGTCAGCCTTCAGGTCAACGTGTTCACAAGCCATTTAAATTTACCGTGGCACTGAACAAAGCCGTTCCTCTGATGTACAACTCATTGGCATCAGGTGAAATGCTACCGTCTGTAGAGCTAAAGTGGTACCGCACATCGGTTGAAGGTAAACAAGAGCACTACTTCACCACAACGCTGACCGATGCAACGATTGTTGATATCAACACCCACATGCCACACTGCCAAGATTCATCAAAAGAAGACTTCACGCAGCTTATCGAAGTATCAATGGCTTACCGTGCAATTAACTGGGATCACACGGTATCTGGCACATCTGGTGCTGATGACTGGCGTGCACCGCTAGAAGCGTAATCGCACTCAACTATGTATCAGCCTACACAACTGTGTAGGCTGCTTTTCGTTTATGCCTTTGCTAAATACGCCGCAAGGCCGACGTTAGCAAAGGTTTAACCACGAGGTCAGTATGGCAACAAAAACGGGTTTGCAATTTACATTCGAAGTCGATGGGCTAGAGGCTGATGCCTTTGCCGTCACGCAATTTTCAGGCACTGACAACCTGTCTATGCCTTTCGCCTTTACCATCGACTTAGCCAGTCGTCACCCGGCCTATACGCCGCAAGAAACCGTCGATAACACGGCCACGCTCACGGTCTGGCGAGACGGTGAACAGCAACAGCAATGGCATGGCATTATTCGACGTTTTACCCAAGGTGACACAGGTCATCACCACACCTTGTATCAGGTGGAATTTGTACCGCCAGCAGCCCGCCTCGCGTTGCGCCACAATAGCCGTATCTTTCAAACACAAACGGTGCCTGAAATTATCTCGGTGATACTACAAGAATTAGGGATTACCGATGTTGATTTCGTTTTAACGCGAGATTACGTGCCGCGTGAATATTGCGTCCAGTACCGTGAAACAGATTTAGCCTTTATCGACCGCATTGCCGCAGAAGAAGGCCTGTTTTACAGCTTTGTCCATGATAATAAAAAGAATACCCTGCGCTTTTCTGATGACACCCAAAGTGCCGCTCGACTGGCGGCACCACTGCCTTATAACAGCCGCAGTGGTGGGCAAAGTGGCGTGCCTTTTGTGCGCACCTTTGCTCGCCATACGCAAATGCGCCCATCATCAGCGCAACTCAAAGATTACAGCTTTAAAAAGCCGGCTTATAGCTTCTTACAAACGGCCAATGCGAAAGAAGCCGATTACCAGCAAGCCAATTACGAACATTACGATTACCCTGGGCGTTACAAAGACGATGCCAGCGGTAAGCCGTTTACTTCTTTTCGACTCGAATCATTACGTCGTGATGCCAATACAGCCTATGGTGAAAGTAACACCCACGGTTTAATTGCTGGGGTGAACTTCACTCTCCAAGAACACGATGATGAGCAATGTAATGACGAATGGCTCGTGGTGGCGGTTAACCATATGGGCACGCAACCGCAAGCATTAGAAGAAGCTGGCGGACAAGGCGTAACAACCTATAACAATGATTTTATTGTGATACCCGGTCATCGCCCATGGCGAGCCACCTACACGGCTAAGCCTCGTGTAGACGGCCCACAAATTGCGATGGTTGTGGGCCCTGAAGGCGAAGAGATTTACTGTGATGAATACGGTCGGGTCAAAGTCCAATTCCCATGGGATAGATACAGTAACAGTGATGACAATGCGAGTTGCTGGATACGAGTCTCCCAAGGTTGGGCGGGGAGCCAATATGGCATGCTCGCACTACCCCGTATTGGTCATGAAGTGATTGTTGATTTTCTGGAGGGTGATCCAGACCAACCGATTATCACAGGCCGCACTTACCATGCGACCAACAAGCCCCCTTACCCGTTACCTGCCAATAAAACCCGTACGGTATTGCGCACAGAAACACACCAAGGTGATGGCTATAACGAGCTGCGCTTTGAAGACCAAGCAGGCAAAGAAGAAATATATGTTCACGCGCAAAAAGACGTGAACATGTTGGTGGAAAACGATCGCAAAGACGACATCAAACACGATTTACACCTTGATGTAGACAATGAACGCTTCACCCACATCAAAACCCACGACCACCTAACCGTCGACGGTGAAAGCCGTACCCATGTAAAAGCCGATCAAACCGTTGCGGTTGATGGCAGCTTACACATGAAACAAGGCCAAGCATTATTGGTGGATGCGGGTAATGAAGTACACCTTAAAGCAGGCTCAAAAGCCGTGATTGAAGCGGGTGCTGAAATCACGCTGAAGGCTGGCGGCAGCTTTATCAAAATAGATGCATCTGGCGTTTCAATTTCAGGGGCAGCGGTCAACATCAATGCAGGTGGCAGTGCGGGCAGTGGCTCTGGCTTTGGGGGTTTATCACCGTTATTACCGCGTGCGGTTGAAGCGGCACATAAAATTGAGTCCGTTTCTCCACTCGTTCACTCACCAACAAAAGCATTAGAGCATGCCGCAAAACTAAATTTGGCAGCCGTGGGGGTTTGTTTAAAACAAGAAGGTAAAACAACTTGTGGATTATGTAATGGAGAACACGCATGTTCTTAGAAAGTGAAAACCATTGGATTGTTATTGATACTCCAGATAGTCAACAATCACTTAATTTTATTACAGCGCAAGGGTTCGATTACTTTTGGTGGTATACCAATACACCTTTGGCTGACTCTTTATCTGTTTCTCCTCTTTGGGTAAAGGTTCCATCAAATAAAGTGGAAGAAATATTGACGAGGTTCTCTAGCAGTGCAGTGTTTGCAAGTCAGTTAAATGATGAACAATTTGAAGACTACATAAAAACTCTTGTGCTAATGCTTAGCCCTACCCACAAACCCTATGTCGTTCGATTTTATAACCCTAAATATTTGCAGTATTGGTTCGCGGATCTAACGACAGAACGCCAAGAAACGCTATTAGGGCCAATCATTCGTATTGGATGGAAACAAAATGGAGCTGTTCATACCATTGAAAATCATCACCCTAGTTCGTTCGAAAATTCAAAGACAATTGCTTGGTTTCAATTGAATGAAGTTGAGTGGGATCTACTTAAAATTGCGTATAAGAAATAAATTATGGCTAAGACTTTAGATTTAACCAATACAGAATTACAACAATGTGATGTATTTAGTTCAGACGGAGTAACCGCTGGGCCCTGTGAACCTAAAAACGTTGCTGATATTTTATATATTCCTCAGCAAAAGAAATGGTTTTATGTTTCAGCAAAAGATGCTGAAGAATTAAAGGCGCAAGCTGATGAATTAGATGATACCGTTAAAGTGGTAACGGAAAAATTGTATTCAGGCGATGCCAAAAAGGATGAACAAAAAGGTAAAGAGGCGATCCAACAAGAAGTGCTAGAAAAATTAAATCAAAAAGGCATTCTTGAAAACTATAAGATCCGCTCATTTACTTATTTTTTATCCTCTGAAAAAGATAAAAGTGACTATGTCCAATGTCTTTATACGAGAAACTTAATTCAAACCTATGTCAAGATTATTGAAAATACGTCAAAAATACCAAAACTAGAGAAAGTTGCCGCTGCTGAAGATTCAATTATTGAGCGTTACAGTCAACAGCTAGGTCTGACGTATTCAGATTTGGCGGAAGATTCTATTGTACGAAATACCATGCGAGCGATTGAGCATAATATAGAATTACGTAATTCGACGCGGATTGGTTACAGTACAAAAAAAGACTTAGTTAATTTTCTCAATACGCAAGTCATTAAGCAGTTGAGCAATCAAATTGAACAATATGAGGAAAAGGCTAAAGAGCAAGCGAAAAAAGAAGGATTCTTATGGTATCAAAGTTTACTAACTGGTAAATATCGTTTTGTTAAAGGTGATGAAAAGTTCGTTGAGAAAAGTTATAACGGATACATTGCTCTTCGAAAAGATTTTAATGATATGTATAGAGATCCTCAATATGACATGCTTGATGATTTCGAAAAGTACAAACAAAAAGGAAATGTTCGAACAAATAGCATTGTTGCTGCAAATGTATACAAATGTTTGGAGCTATTGAATGCTCAAGGGATGGCGGTTCCAGAGCAAGTGCTATCAAAAAAAGAGCTTTTTGCTACAGATCAAGAAACTCAGAAAGCGTTTGATGATTTGGTCAGTAAATTGAGTGATAAATCTATATTAAGCAAGTTGGATAGAACTGGGCGTGACCTTACAGATAATATAGAAATGCTACGCTTTGATAGTAGTAACCCGAAAATACTTCACGAGATTAGTAACCACAAATTTATCTTATTTATCGAAAAGTTAGGGTATTACAATTGTCTTGCTTTCTCTGATGCTTTAGATAAAGCGTTATCCGCAGATATCCAAGAATACATTACCGAAATTTTAGGAAACAAAACAACTGCTCTTAACTATGGAATGGGTGGCATATATATTCTTGCAGCGATACGTTATCAAATCGACTATCTAAAATATTGTGCAAATCAAAATTTAAAACAAGGGAAAGTAAATTTTTGTCTTGATAGCAATAAAATTAAACAATCATTACTTGCACTTGATACCATTACTTGGTCTTCTAATGATATCAAATTAACTGAATATAAATTTGCATGGAAAGAGTCGGATACGCACATAGTTGAATTTTTTATCATGAGCGAAGAAAATAAACCTCGTTATATGATAAGCAGTGATTTAAATAAATTACTAGACTCTCATGGTCTCGTTACAGAGTTAAAATTAAAAGACAATATAGATGTTGCTCGTGGCGTTAAAGATGAAGACATTAAACAAGCCAATTCAGCCGATTCATTACAGGCTGGAATTAAGCAAGCTATAAAATTGGCTCGTGATTCTGTAAAAAATAACCAAACTAAAACAGTCAATCTTAATAGTGATATCCCTGATAGTAGTATTGATAAATTTACAAAATACACTTCCCTTATTCAAATGTCACAAACTATAGGTGGAGGAAAGGGGCTAAGTTATATCGTCAATGCGCAAGCTGAGCTATTTCGCTTTTGTGCTGATAATTGCCGCTTTGAAGCTGATTATCCAGAGTCTTTTGAGGATCTTGTAAAACGAGCGATTAAACAGACAGATATTGCCAGTATAGAAGCGTCGGCCAGTATTGATATATTGAGTGGATATATGTCAATAAAGCAGATGCTGCCGAGCCGTAATGGCTTTCCTATGATTATATCCGCACGTTTTGGTGAGCAAAATAAAGTAAAGGAACTGCATTTGGGGCAATTAAGATCGGATGTTGATATGGTACTTTATGGAAGTGTCGGGATCGGATTAAGTTTAAGTGCGGCAGTTTCTATGACATCAACGGACGGAGGCCTTTCTCTTTCACCTATTTTACCTGGTGATACCAATCTACCAAATGGCGGCTATATTGCTGGCTCTGTTGATGTATTCGCGGGTGCTCGTGCTGGTGTTACTGTATCCAGTGATGTTAAATGGTGTAAACCAATTAAGAATATGCAGGGCATGGTGCTCGATCCTCTAAATAAAAGTTGGATTGCTCAACTTACGCCAATGCAAGCTAATAATTTAAGAACGACAAATAATTATCACGTTCGAGAAGATCGAGATTGGCATCAAATAGGACGTTTCTGTAATACGACTGAGAAAAGTTTTGGTATTGGGCTACGTGGCACACTCAAATTTGGCTATCGAAAGAATCAATATATTCTAACTTGTGGTGGTGGTCTTACTGTTGGTGGTGGAGGCTATGTAGAGCAGACGATAGCACTATATCCAGAATCTTTACTTGAGTTTGTTAATGCTTTCGTTGACTTATTGGCAAGCAATGATTTTCGACGCTTAGATATTTTTACGGAGAAAGACGATGAGGATGGTACTTTAGATGGTAATCAAGTATTAAATACTCTCATTACGATGACTATGGTGACAGGACTGGAGGTTTCTCAGCTGGCTTTATTAAATATGAATGAAGTGATAAAGCAAGAGAAAAAAATCTTGGTTCATGGGCATGCTGATATGATTGCGAATAATATAATATCATTTCATAATAAGAATCAGAATATACAGGATATGAAGCCTTGGTTTAATAATATGCCCCCAGAATCAAGAGCAAGACTTTTATATTCTCTAACGGTTGATAGTACTCTTCTTGACATTACTCTAGGTGTCAAAGTTAGTGAGTTAAAACGCTTTAATCAGTCTCCATTTCAAATATTAAAGCCACCACAACTTTCTGAAAAAGAAAAAGAAAAATTAGTAAATGGTGTTAATGAGGAGGCCCCTCGTTGGATAGCTATCTGTAAATTACTTAATTTTTGGGTTAATCAAGATAGTTATATTTATAAGTCTGTTGAAGATAGACAAATATGCGAAACTTTTACAAGATTTAATGCTCTTGGTAAAGTAATGCTTGTGAGGGATTATGCTAATAAATTGATTCCTTATATTGTTTGGGGGAAGTTAAAAGAGTTTTTAGAGAGATATGATCAGTTCTATATTGATGGGTTAGATTATCACGAAAGCATTAACATTAATGAACTTTATTTTGTAAATAAAGTTAAAGATAATATAGATGCATATTTTAATTCTTACCCTGAAACTAAATACAAAGTAATAAAAAGAAAACTTTATGGTACTGATTTGGAATTTGTAGTCTTTAATGGCGAGAGAACTAACCTCTCATTAGAATTGAAATTTGGATATTACCATTTAGCAAGGTCTAAGGTTTATCCTGATGAATATAAAGAATTTTCTGATGGCCTATTATCATTTATAAATTCACCATCGAAGATGATAAAGTCTAGTATGGTTAAATCAATAAATAATTTAGTTGATAATATGGTTGAAAAAGAAAATAGTATTGGTGATTTCAAAAATAAAAAACGTATATTAGAAGCCATTAAGAATGGTGACATGAGTGCGTTATTAGATTTGATGGATGGTTATTATGAAATTTAATAGTATTCTAATTTTTTTGTTTTTATTCTCAGGTTGTGTTTATTCTAGAAGCGAAATAAATAAAAGTAATTTATCAAATGATGATTTAAAAAAAATAAACTTAGCAAATATTTATTTGGAATATGGTAAAGACAACAAAGAAGCTATTAAACTTACAAAACCATATATAAAAAACAATGACAATATTTTTGCTAGGTATATATATGCATCAGCATTAGCGCGTTATGATCTGAAAACTTCGTTAGAAATGCTAAAAACATTAACTAATGAGGAATATCCTTATGCGATGGAAACTTATGGGAAGAAAAGAACCTGCAAACTTAATAAATATAAGAATGCTTGTTTAAAATATGGATATGATAAATTATTGAGTCAGACGTATTTAGATTGGAGAAAAATAGATCCTTCTGAACAATATAATGAATTTTATCAACAGTTTCTTGATACCCCATGGGATGAAAGAATTAACAAAGAGCATACTTGGTTTAATCCTAAAATCGATAAGCTTCTTCGTCAATGCGCTAATGATAATGTGTTTCAATGTGCAAATGAATTACAAAATGGATTATATTTTATTAATAAAAGAACTCCAGAACAAGAGAAAGATTATCAGTATTATAGAAAACTAGCGAAGAAAATATTAATCAACGCAGATAATTTATATCTAAAAATAGACTATATGGATAGATGTTTTGATAAGAGTAAATATAGAGATAATGATATTTGTTTAACTAAAAATGAAAGTTATACGATGTTGACTAATTTAGCTAAAAAAGGAGATTTATCAGGATATCATACATTATCGTTTTTACTATATAAAGATATATATGATTTTAGTTTTCCAAGATATGTTTTATATCCAAAACTCTTATCATCATCTAAGCTAAAAGACATTTTTGATAATGCATTAAAATTGAATAATGGTGTTGGATGGAGTTATAAGAAAAAAAATTACAATATAGAACCTTGGGAAAAATTGCATAACGACGAAAGCCTAAGCGGATTTTTTAACAAAGTAAATAAGTTAGATTCCGAATAGTGACTGGTTAGCCTCCTTAAAGCCAGGGGGCTAGAACTATAGGTAAATAGATAATGAAAAAGATATTTTATGGGCTGATTTTATGTATTATCCTGTTAAATCCTGTTTTTGCTATAAATAAGACCATAAAAAATGGTTACTCTTCGATATTGTCAAATGTAGATAGAAATAAGATATATCTAGCAAAAAATTTTCTTACTTATGGAGCTGGTTTTAAAAAAGCGATAGAGTTAACTGCTCCTTATATTAGCGATAAAAATAATATAGAGGCAAGATATATTTATGCAGTTTCATTAGCACGTTATGATCTAAAAACATCTTTAGAGATGTTAAAAGCCTTAACTGATGAAGGATATCCTTATGCCATGGATACCTATGGAGAGAAGAGAACCTGTCAACTTAATAGATACAAAAAATTGTGTGATAATTCAGGATATAAAAAATTATTAAGAACAATGTATTATAAATGGAGAAAAGGAAATTCATCTGAATTATTCAATGAAGATTATGAGCAGTATCGTTATATGTCATTTGAAGAGAGAGTAAATAAAGAGAGAACATGGTTCACACCAAAAGCTGAGAAACTTCTAAAACAATGTGCAGAAGAGCGTTTTTTTTATTGTGCTGATGATCTTCAAAAAGGTTTATTTTCTGTTGAAAATAAAACTGATAAACAGAGAAAAGAATACGAGTATTATAAAAAACTAGCTAAAGATATTTTAATTAATGCAGAAAATAAATATTTAAGAATTGACTATCTTGGATATTGTAATGAACCAGAATCAGAATCTAATATTTGTCCATCTAAAAAAGAATTAGGATTAATGTTAACTAATTTAGCTAAAGAAGGTGATTTAAAAGGGTATCAAGTTCTTGCTTATGAATTATTTCATAATGACAATACAAAAAATTATCTTAGATTTTCTAAGTATCTAAGATATCCAGATTCAAAGTTAGACCCTAAATTAAAAAAAGAATACGATAAGGCGATAAAATTAAACAATAATCAAGGATGGGATATGGAAATGCGAAGTTATAGCATTGAACCATACGAAAAGTTGTATAACGACGAAAGCCTAAGCGGATTTTTTAACAAAGTAAATAAGTTAGATTCCGAATAGTGACTGGTTAGCCTCCTTAAAGCCAGGGGGCTAGATCTATAGGTAAATAGATAATGAAAAAGATATTTTATGGATTGATTTTATGTATTATCCAGTTAAATCCAGTTTTTGCGATGGATAAGATAATGAAGAATGGTTATTCTTCTGAGTTGTCAAATTTAGATAAAGGTAAAATATATCTTGCGAAAAATTTTATGGTGTACGATTTTGATTTTAAAAAAGCGATAGAGCTAACTACACCTTATATTAATAATAAAGATAATATAGAGGCAAGATATATTTATGCAGTTTCAATGGCACGTTATGATCTAAAAAAGTCTTTAGAGATGCTAAAAGCTTTAACTGATGAAGGATATCCTTATGCCATGGATACCTATGGGGAGAAAAGAACCTGTCAACTTAATAGATATAAAGAATTATGTGATAATTCTGGTTATGACAAAGTATTAAGATCCACTTATCGTAAATGGAAAAAGGGAAACTCATCGGTATTATATAACGAAGATTATGAACAGTATCGTTATATGTCATTTGAAGAGAGAGTAAATAAAGAGAGGACATGGTTCACACCAAAAGCAGAGAAACTTCTTAAGCAATGTGCAGAAGAGCGTTTTTTTTATTGTGCTGATGAACTTCAAAAAGGTTTGTTTTCTGTTGAAAATAAAACTGATAAACAGAGAAAAGAATACGAGTATTATAAAAAATTAGCTAAAGACATTCTAATTAATGCAGAAAATAAATATTTATCAACTGGGTTTATTGGGGTTTGTTTTAAATCAAAAGAGAAATCATTATCGGATATCTGTCCATCAAATAAAGAGTTAAATACAATGCTCGGTAATTTAGCTAAAAATGGAGATTTATTAGGGTATAACTCGTTAGCTTTTATTTTATTCTATGCTGAAAACAATGAGGATTATATTAATTTCTTAAAATATTTAAGACATCCACATTCAAAAATACCTACTAAATTAAAAAAAGAATATGATAAGGCGATAAAATTAAATAATAATCAAGGATGGGATATGGAAATGCGAAGTTATAGTATTGAACCATACGAAAAGTTGTATAACGACGAAAGCCTAAGCGGATTTTTTAACAAAGTGAATAAAATGATTTCCGATTAATACCCTATTCCCCCCTTTATTATGAGGGGGGATTTTTAACTATTGAAAATCAAATTCTTGGTAGGTTTTCTTAATTTAACCTACTCTACATTTCCTTTCACTATCTACACCTCGCGCAAATTATTGCCTAGTAATTTTTAGGTGTACTATTGTGCATTAAAATCAATCAGCTTCTCAGTCCGCTAAGTTAAGGTCTAAATGCATGAAAGTAACTATTACTACCCTACTATTAGTTTTCTCTTTTTTAGCCTTAACCGGTTGCTCAAAAGCAACAGAGCCACAACAGGCCGATATTGCTGTGTTTGAACAATTTTTATCAGAAAATCCTATATCGTCAGTAAGTCCAACCGTTGATATCGCAAGTATATACCAACAAGGGGATCCACTTTTTGAAAGTGTTTTATACATCCAACGTAATCTTTGGGCTGAGGCAAAGACACAACTTGAACCGATGGTAAAAAACCAAAATCCTGACGCAAAATTTTGGTTAGCATCAATTACATGGGGAACGGGTATTAAAAACAACCCTATGGCTAAAAAGCTATATATGGAATCAGCTGAACAAGGCAACCCTTAT
Source organism: Photobacterium sp. GB-56 (assembly GCF_003026105.1). GTDB lineage: Bacteria > Pseudomonadota > Gammaproteobacteria > Enterobacterales > Vibrionaceae > Photobacterium. Next base: position 33,224 of record NZ_PYNW01000026.1, read on the forward strand.
GCAGCATTGTTTTTTTCGCCTAAAAACGATATTTGTCAAATGTACTATTCCAGTGAATGCAGTGAGGAATGGGTAGATAAAGCACAAAAACTTTTTGTAGAAAAAGCAAAAACAGGCGATGTTCGTGCCGTATATTACAGTACAGTATTGAAACCAGATTTAACCCACGAGCAATATATTAGTGCCATTATCAACGCAGCGAAAAGTCACTACTACTACCCGCTTGTTGAATACTCTAATAATTTAAGAAAAGCAGAAGATTCCAATCAAGA
>NZ_PYNW01000027.1 GCF_003026105.1 Photobacterium sp. GB-56
TGCCTGGTGATAACATCGCTATGACTGTTACTCTAATCGCACCTATCGCGATGGACGAAGGTCTACGTTTTGCTATCCGTGAAGGTGGCCGTACAGTTGGTGCTGGTGTTGTTGCAACTATCATTGCTTAATAACATTTAGTACTTACGTACAGAAAAAGGGAGCTTCGGCTCCCTTTTTTATTGCCTAAAATTACGAACATTTTACTTGTTTGTATTGTATAAGCAGGAATACGCGAAAATGTAGCTTGATTTTATGGTGATAAGTGAGCTTTATTCGTTTAATAAAGCAAATCTGATATATAACTATCAGATTAATTCATTGAAAATAAAAGACTTTATAACTATTTTTGTTTAACAATCAAACAGAGCTTGTTTTCAAAATTGTGATCTGTATAATGCACCGCACTGCCCGAGAGTTAGTCTTGTAAGCGCAGTTGTGAACCAATAAGCATTGAGGAGAAATTAACTGCAGGCTACGCCGGGTTTATTTCATAATGAATACTCTGACTTATGTTCGCAGTCATTAAATTGACTGACAATGCATCCGATAGGGATGCTACGTTCACATAAATCAATCGACATTCCCTCGTCTTTACGAGCGTGAGTGGCGATATTGTTTGTGTAATTTTTATTTGGAGCTCTGTCTAATGCAGAACCAACGTATTCGTATCCGCTTAAAGGCGTTCGATCACCGTTTGATCGATCAGTCAACTGCGGAAATCGTTGAAACAGCTAAGCGTACTGGCGCACAGGTTAAGGGTCCAATCCCTCTTCCTACTCGCAAAGAGCGCTTCACTGTTCTTATTTCTCCTCACGTTAATAAGGATGCACGTGATCAGTACGAAATCCGTACTCACAAGCGCCTTATCGACATCGTTGAGCCTACAGACAAAACTGTTGATGCTCTTATGCGTCTAGATCTAGCTGCTGGCGTTGACGTACAGATCAGCCTAGGTTAAGGGGAGATAAGAGAATGATTGGTCTAATCGGTCGTAAAGTGGGCATGACCCGCATCTTTACCGAAGATGGCATTTCTATTCCAGTTACTGTTGTTGAAGTTGAAAACAACCGCGTTACTCAGGTTAAATCTGTAGAAACTGACGGTTACAACGCTATTCAAGTAACAGCTGGAACTAAGAAAGCTAGCCGCGTATCTAAGCCAGAAGCAGGTCACTTTGCGAAAGCAGGTGTTGAAGCTGGTCGCGGTCTTTGGGAATTCCGTCTAGAAAACAGTGAAGAGTTTGCAGTTGGCGCTGAGCTAAGTGTTGAACTATTCAACGATATTAAAAAAGTAGACGTTACTGGTACATCTAAAGGTAAGGGTTTCCAAGGTGCTGTTAAGCGCTGGAACTTCCGTACTCAAGATATGACCCATGGTAACTCCTTGTCTCACCGTGCACCGGGTTCAATTGGCCAATGTCAAACTCCAGGTCGCGTATTTAAAGGCAAGAAAATGGCTGGTCACATGGGTGCTGAGCGTGTAACGACTCAAAACCTAGAGATCGTACGTGTTGACGCTGAGCGCAATCTGCTTCTTATTAAAGGTGCAGTACCGGGCTCAACAGGCGGCAACGTGATCGTTAAACCAGCTGTTAAAGCGTAACGTCGAGGAGTTAGTAATGGAATTGGTAGTCAAAGGCGCTGACGCGCTAACTGTCTCCGAAACTACTTTTGGGCGTGATTTCAATGAAGCGCTTGTACACCAAGTAGTTGTTGCTTTTGCAGCAGGTGCTCGTCAGGGTACACGTGCTCAGAAGACTCGTTCAGACGTTTCTGGTGGTGGCGCTAAGCCATGGCGCCAGAAGGGTACTGGTCGCGCTCGTGCAGGTACAATCCGCAGTCCGCTATGGCGTTCTGGTGGTGTTACTTTCGCTGCTCGTCCTCAGGATCACAGCCAAAAAGTAAACAAGAAAATGTACCGCGGTGCTATGAAGAGCATTCTTTCTGAGTTAGTTCGTCAAGAGCGTTTAATCGTTGTTGATAACTTCACTCTAGAAGCACCAAAGACAAAAGCACTAGTAGCTAAGCTTAAAGAGCTTGAGCTAACTGATGCACTAATCGTAACTGGCGAGTTAGATGAGAATCTATTCCTTGCAGCACGTAACCTATACAAAGTAGACGTACGTGATGCAGCGGCAATCGATCCAGTTAGCTTGATCGCTTTCGATAAGATTGTAATGACTGCAGCAGCAGTTAAAGCAGTTGAGGAGATGCTAGCATGATCACTGAAGAGCGTATTTTAAAAGTTCTACGTGCTCCGCACATTTCTGAAAAAGCATCAATGGCTGCAGAAAACGCGAATACTATCGTTTTCAAAGTAGCATTGAACGCAACGAAGAAAGAGATCAAAGCAGCAGTTGAAAAACTGTTCGAGGTTGAAGTTAAGTCTGTAAATACTCTTATTACTAAGGGTAAGACCAAACGTCAAGGTATGCGCCAAGGCCGTCGTTCAGACGTGAAGAAAGCGTATGTTATCTTGAAAGAAGGTCAAGACATCGACTTCGCTGGTAGTGCAGAGTAAGGCTAGGAGCAAAGAAGAATGGCTATTGTAAAATGTAAGCCGACTTCCCCAGGTCGTCGCCACGTAGTTAAAGTGGTTAACTCTGACCTGCATAAGGGTAAGCCGTACGCACCACTTCTAGAGAAAAACTCTAAGACTGGTGGTCGTAACAATAACGGTCGTATCACTGTACGTCACATCGGTGGTGGTAATAAACAACATTACCGTCTAATCGACTTCAAACGTACTAAAGATGGCATCCCAGCGAAAGTTGAGCGCCTAGAATACGATCCAAACCGTAGCGCAAACATTGCTCTAGTTCTGTACGCAGACGGTGAGCGCCGCTACATTATCGCACCTAAAGGTCTCCAAGCTGGTGATGTTATCCAGTCTGGTCAAGATGCTGCTATTAAAGTTGGTAACACATTACCAATGCGTAACATCCCAGTAGGTTCAACAGTACACTGTGTTGAACTTAAGCCTGGTAAAGGTGCTCAGCTGGCTCGTTCAGCTGGTGCATACGCTCAGATCATTGCACGTGCAGGCACTTATGTGACTCTACGTCTACGTTCTGGTGAGATGCGTAAAGTTCTTGCTGAAGGTCGTGCGACTCTAGGTGAAGTTGGTAATGCAGAACACATGCTACGTGAGCTAGGTAAAGCTGGTGCTTCACGCTGGCGCGGTGTTCGTCCAACTGTACGTGGTGTTGTAATGAACCCAGTTGATCACCCACACGGTGGTGGTGAAGGTCGTACATCAGGCGGTCGTCACCCAGTAACACCTTGGGGTGTTCCAACTAAGGGTTACAAGACTCGTAAGAACAAGCGTACCGACAAGTACATCGTACGTCGTCGTAATAAGTAATTATAAAGAGGATACGCCATGCCACGTTCTCTCAAGAAAGGTCCATTTATTGACCTACACTTGCTGAAGAAGGTAGAGAAAGCGTTGGAAAGCGGTGACAAAAAGCCTGTTAAGACTTGGTCCCGTCGCTCAATGATCATCCCTCAGATGATCGGTTTGACCATCGCTGTCCATAATGGTCGTCAGCACGTACCTGTTTTCGTTTCTGAAGAAATGATCGGTCACAAGCTAGGCGAATTTGCACCAACACGTACTTACCGTGGCCATGCTGCGGATAAGAAAGCTAAAAAGCGCTAAGGAGTAGGTAATGGAAGCTATCGCTAAACATCGCTTTGCTCGCATTTCGCCGCAAAAAGCTCGTTTGGTTGCAGATCAACTGCGCGGTAAGCCAGTTGCTCAAGCTCTAGAAATTCTTAACTTCAGCAACAAAAAAGCTGCTGATTTAATCAAGAAAGTTTTAGAGTCAGCTATCGCTAACGCAGAACACAACGAAGGCGCAGACATTGATGATCTTAATGTTGCTAAAATCTTCGTTGACGAAGGTCCTACCATGAAGCGTATTATGCCTCGTGCTAAAGGCCGTGCCGATCGCATCTTGAAGCGTTCTAGCCACATCACTGTTGTTGTAGCAGACCGCTAAGAGACTAGGAGAGAAAGCAATGGGTCAGAAAGTACATCCTAATGGTATTCGTTTAGGCATTGTTAAGCCTTGGAATACCACTTGGTTTGCTAACAGCCAAGAGTTCGCTGACAACCTAGACGGCGATTTCAAGGTACGCCAGTTCCTTACTAAGGAACTAGCAAAAGCATCTCTATCACGCATCGTTATCGAGCGTCCTGCTAAGAGCATCCGTGTGACTATTCACACTGCTCGTCCAGGCGTAGTAATCGGTAAGAAAGGTGAAGACGTAGAGAAACTACGTGCAGCAGTTGCGAAGATCGCGGGCGTTCCAGCTCAGATCAACATCGCTGAAGTACGTAAGCCAGAACTAGACGGTCAACTAGTAGCAGACAGCATTTCGTCTCAGCTAGAGCGTCGTGTTATGTTCCGTCGCGCTATGAAGCGTGCAGTTCAGAACGCTATGCGTCTTGGCGCTAAAGGTATCAAAGTTGAAGTAAGTGGTCGTCTAGGCGGCGCTGAAATCGCACGTACTGAGTGGTACCGTGAAGGCCGTGTGCCTCTACACACTCTTCGTGCTGACATTGATTACGCAACTTCTTCGGCTCACACCCAATACGGTGTTATCGGCGTTAAAGTTTGGATCTTCAAAGGTGAAGTTCTAGGCGGCATGCCGGTTGAAGAGCCAAAGGCTGAGAAGCCTAAGAAGCAGCGCAAAAGCCGTAAATAAGGAGTTTATTGATGCTGCAACCAAAACGCACTAAATTCCGCAAGGCCTTTAAAGGCCGTAACCGCGGTCTAGCGAACGGTACTGAAGTAAGCTTTGGTCAATTTGGTCTTAAAGCTGTTGGTCGTGGTCGACTAACTGCTCGTCAAATCGAAGCTGCACGTCGTGCTATGACTCGTCATATCAAACGTCAGGGCCAAATCTGGATTCGTGTATTCCCAGACAAACCAATCACATCTAAGCCTCTTGAAGTTCGTCAAGGTAAAGGTAAGGGTAGTGTGGCTTACTGGGTTGCTCAAGTTCAACCAGGTAAAGTTCTATACGAAATGAACGGTGTTTCTGAATCACTAGCACGTGAAGCATTTAACCTTGCTGCACGTAAGCTACCAATCAAAACCACTTTCGTAATTAAGGCGGTGATGTGATGAATGCACAAGATCTACGCGCTAAAAGCGTTGAAGAGCTGAATGCAGAGCTTGTGAATTTGCTACGTGAACAGTTTAACTTGCGCATGCAAGCTGCGACTGGTCAACTACAGCAGACTCACAATCTAAAAACTGTACGTCGTGATATCGCACGTGTTAAAACCGTTCTGACTGAGAAGGCTAGCGCATAATGAGCGAGAAAATTCGTACTCAGCTTGGTCGCGTAGTTAGCGACAAAGGCGATAAGTCTATTGTTGTTGCTATCGAGCGTAAAGTGAAGCACCCGATCTACGGTAAGTACATCACACGCACGACTAAGCTTCATGCACATGACGAAAACAACGAGTGTGGCCTAGGCGATACTGTTGAAGTTCGTGAATGTCGTCCAATGTCAAAGACTAAGTCTTGGACACTGGTACGAGTAGTTGAAAAAGCACGTATCTAATTACTGACTTTTCAGCTATTTAAGTTAGCGGCCCTAAAAATATTGGGGCCGTTCATTTTTTATCTACCCATCGAGCGAAAATGGTGTTATTATTCGCCGCCTTTGAAGAAAAGGCATATCGACTCGTTTTGGGTCTAGATGTTTAAAAAATTAGCGGAGCACTAACATGATCCAAATGCAAAGTATGCTTGATGCAGCGGATAACTCCGGCGCACGTAGCGTAATGTGTATTAAGGTTCTGGGTGGTTCTCACCGTCGCTATGCACATATCGGTGACATCATCAAGGTTACAGTGAAGGAAGCAATTCCTCGCGGTAAAGTAAAGAAAGGTGATGTACTGAAAGCGGTGGTTGTACGCACCCGTAAAGGCGTTCGTCGTCAAGATGGCTCTGTCATTCGCTTTGACCGTAATGCTTGCGTATTGTTGAACGACACTACTGAGCAACCTATCGGTACCCGTATCTTTGGCCCTGTGACTCGTGAACTTCGTAATGCGAAATTCATGAAGATTGTATCACTAGCGCCAGAAGTACTTTAAGGAGCGACTATAATGGCAGCTAAAATCCGTCAAAACGACGAAGTTATCATTCTTGCTGGTAAAGACAAAGGCAAGACTGGTAAAGTAACTAAGGTTCTAGCAACCGGTAAAGTTATCGTTGAAGGTATCAACATGGTTAAGAAACACCAGAAGCCAGTTCCGGCAATGGGTGTTCAAGGCGGTATCGTTGAGCAGGCAGCTGCGATCGATGCGTCTAATGTTGCTATCGTTAACGGTCAAGGTAAAGCGGACCGTGTAGGCTTCCGATTTGAAGACGGCAAAAAAGTTCGTTTCTTCAAGTCGACTGGCGAAACTATCAAGTAAGTTTGGAGTAGTACTATGGCGAAACTGCATGATTACTACAAAGAGACTGTTGTAAAAGAGCTTTCTGAAAAGTTTGAATACAAGAGTATCATGCAAGTCCCAAGGATCGAAAAGATCACACTTAACATGGGTGTGGGCGAAGCTATCAACGACAAGAAGCTGCTAGAGAATGCTGCTGCTGACATGACTGCAATTTCAGGTCAGAAGCCGCTAATCACTGTAGCACGTAAGTCAGTTGCAGGCTTTAAGATCCGTGAGGGCTACCCTATTGGCTGTAAAGTAACCTTACGTGGCGAGCGTATGTGGGACTTTTTCGACCGTCTGATTTCAATTGCTGTACCGCGTATTCGTGACTTCCGTGGTTTAAACCCTAAGTCATTCGATGGTCGTGGTAACTACAGCATGGGCGTTCGTGAGCAGATCATCTTCCCAGAAATCGATTTCGATAAAGTAGATCGTGTACGTGGTTTAGATATCACTGTTACAACTTCTGCTAAATCTGATGAAGAAGCTCTAGCTCTATTGTCTGCTTTTAACTTCCCATTCCGTAAGTAAAAGTAAGGGTTACTAATGGCTAAAGAATCTATGAAGGCACGCGAAGCTAAACGTGCCAAGCTAGTAGCTAAGTTCGCTGAAAAGCGTGCAGCGCTAAAAGCTCTAATTAGCGACGTGAATGCGTCTGAAGAAGATCGCTGGAATGCAGTGCTTAAACTTCAGTCACTACCACGTGATTCTGCGAAGTCTCGTCAGCGTAATCGCTGTAACCAGACTGGACGTCCACACGGCTACCTACGTAAGTTCGGTCTTAGCCGTATCAAGGTTCGTGAAGCTTGCATGAAAGGCGAGATTCCGGGTCTACGTAAAGCAAGCTGGTAATCCAGTAAGCAATTCAGAATCACGGAGTATTAACTTATGAGCATGCAAGATCCGATTTCGGATATGCTGACCCGTCTTCGTAACGGTCAGGCAGCGAAAAAAGTTGCTGTAAAAATGCCATCTTCTAAGCTTAAAGTAGCTATCGCTGCTCTACTTAAAGAAGAAGGTTATGTGGCTGACTACACCTTATCTGGTGATGTTAAGCCTGAGCTAGAAGTTACTCTTAAGTACTTCGAAGCTAACCCAGTTATTGAGCAAATCCAACGTGTATCACGTCCTGGTCTACGCATCTACAAGAAAAAAGATGCGCTACCATCAGTGATGGGTGGCCTTGGTATTGCTGTTGTTTCCACTTCCAAGGGTCTTATGACCGACCGTGCTGCACGCAAAGCGGGTCTTGGCGGTGAGATTATCTGCTACGTAGCATAATAGGAGTAGGATATGTCTCGTGTTGCAAAAGCACCTGTAGTTATTCCTGCCGGCGTAGAAGTTAAACTTAACGGTCAGGAAATTACTGTGAAAGGTAGTAAAGGCGAACTAGTTCGTACTATCCATGATGCAGTAGTTTTAACTTTGGAAGAGAACAAAGTTACTTTCGGTCCTCGTGAAGGATTCGATAAAGCTTGGGCACAAGCAGGTACTGCTCGTGCACTAGTGAACAATATGGTTGTTGGTGTTACTGAAGGCTTCACTAAGAAGCTGACTCTTAAGGGTGTAGGTTACCGTGCTGCTGTTAAAGGCAACGCTGTAGGTTTAACTCTAGGTTTCTCTCATCCAGTTGAGCACGAACTTCCAGCAGGTATCAAAGCTGAATGCCCATCACAAACTGAAATCGTACTTACAGGTACTGATAAGCAGTTAGTTGGTCAGGTAGCTGCTGATATTCGCGCTTACCGTAGCCCTGAACCTTACAAAGGTAAAGGTGTTCGTTACGCCGACGAAGTTGTGCGTACTAAAGAAGCTAAGAAGAAGTAAGGTAACACTATGGATAAGAAAGCATCTCGTATCCGTCGTGCGACCCGAGCACGTCGTAAGATTGCTGAACTGGGCGCAACTCGCCTAGTTGTACACCGTACTCCACGTCACGTGTACGCTCAGGTAATTGCACCGAACGGCTCTGAGGTTATCGCAGCCGCTTCTACCGTAGAAAAAGCGATCCGTGAGCAAGTTAAGAGTACCGGAAACAAAGACGCTGCTACAGCTGTAGGTAAAGCTATTGCTGAGCGCGCGATTGAAAAAGGCATCTCTAACGTTGCATTCGATCGTTCTGGTTTCCAATACCACGGCCGTATCGCTGCACTAGCAGAAGCTGCTCGTGAAGCTGGTCTGAAATTCTAAGGTAGGCGGAAGATGGCTAACGAAAAGACACAATCAGATTTGAATGAAAAGCTGATCGCTGTTAACCGTGTTTCAAAAACGGTTAAAGGTGGTCGTATTTTCAGCTTTACTGCACTAACAGTAGTTGGTGACGGTAACGGTCGCATCGGTTTTGGTTACGGTAAAGCACGTGAAGTGCCTGCTGCAATCCAGAAAGCGATGGAAAAAGCACGTCGTAACATGGTTACAATTGCAATCAACGAAGGTACTCTTCACCACGCTGTTAAAGGCCGTCACACTGGTTCTCAAGTGTACATGCAGCCAGCATCAGAAGGTACAGGTATCATCGCAGGTGGTGCAATGCGTGCAGTGCTAGAAGTTGCGGGTATCCGTAACGTACTAGCTAAAGCATACGGTTCTACTAACCCAATCAACGTTGTTCGCGCAACAATTGATGGTCTTAGTGGAATGAACTCTCCAGAAATGATCGCTGCTAAGCGTGGTCTTTCTGTTAAAGAAATTCTGGAGTAATCGACATGGCTAAAACTATTAAAGTAACCCAAACAAAGAGCTCTATCGGTCGTTTACCGAAGCATAAAGCTACTTTGCGTGGCCTAGGCCTTCGTCGCATCAACCATACTGTAGAACTTGAAGATACTGCTTGCGTACGCGGCATGATCAACAAGGTTTACTACATGGTTAAAGTTGAGGAGTAATCAGTATGCGTTTGAATACTCTATCACCGGCTGCTGGTTCTAAGCCTTCTGCGAAGCGCGTAGGCCGTGGTATCGGTTCAGGTCTGGGCAAAACTTGTGGCCGTGGTCACAAGGGTCAGAAATCACGTTCAGGTGGTTCTGTACGTCCAGGCTTCGAAGGCGGTCAAATGCCTTTGAAACAGCGTCTACCAAAATTCGGTTTTACGTCTCGTAAGAGCCTTGTAACAGCTGAAGTTCGTCTAGCTGAGCTAGCGAAAGTTGAAGGTGATGTTGTAAGCCTTGAAACACTAAAAGCTGCGAATGTTATCACTAAGGACATTAAGTTCGTGAAAGTTGTACTTTCTGGTGAAATCGCTCGTTCAGTAACAGTGAAAGGCCTACGCGTTACTAAAGGCGCTCAAGCTGCTATCGAAGCTGCCGGCGGTAAAATCGAGGAATAATTAACTCGAGGATGAGGTACAGATGGCTAAACAACCAGGACAAGATTTTCGTAGTGCACAAGGTGGCCTAGCAGAGCTTAAGTCACGCCTATTATTCGTATTAGGTGCGATCTTAATATTCCGAGCAGGTTCTTTTGTACCTATTCCTGGTATTGACGCTGCTGTACTTGCCAGTCTGTTCGAACAGCAAAAGGGTACCATCATTGAGATGTTTAACATGTTCTCTGGTGGTGCACTCTCGCGTGCTTCTATTTTAGCTCTGGGAATAATGCCGTATATTTCTGCGTCTATTATTGTCCAGTTGCTAACTGTAGTTCATCCAGCATTAGCTGAGTTGAAGAAAGAAGGTGAGGCTGGCCGTCGTAAGATAAGTCAGTACACCCGATACGGTACGCTTGTCTTGGCAACCTTCCAAGCAATTGGTATTGCAACGGGGTTACCGAGTATGATTCCAGGGCTTGTACATAATCCAGGCCCTAGTTTCTATTTTGTTGCAGTGGTTAGTTTGGTTACCGGCACCATGTTTTTAATGTGGTTAGGTGAACAAATTACCGAGCGTGGTATTGGTAACGGTATATCGTTGATTATTTTCACTGGTATCGTTGCTGGTTTACCGCCAGCGATTGGACAGACCGTAGAGCAAGCGCGTCAAGGCGAATTGCACGTACTTCTTCTACTGTTAATTGCAGTTATATCTTTTGCTGTTATTTACTTTGTAGTGTTCATGGAACGTGGTCAGCGTCGTATCGTCGTTAACTACGCCAAGCGTCAACAAGGCCGTCGTGTCTTTGCTGCGCAGAGCACACACTTGCCGTTGAAAATCAACATGGCAGGTGTTATACCAGCAATTTTTGCATCAAGTATTATTCTTTTCCCAGGCACACTGGCTCAGTGGTTTGGTCAAAGTGAAGGTCTAGGTTGGTTAAGTGATATTTCACTTGCTTTAAGCCCTGGACAGCCTTTATATGTAATGCTTTATGCTGCTGCGATTATATTCTTCTGTTTCTTCTACACCGCGTTGGTATTTAACCCACGCGAGACAGCTGATAATTTGAAGAAGTCTGGTGCATTTATACCTGGTATACGCCCGGGTGAACAGACCGCAAAATATATAGATAAAGTGATGACGCGTTTGACTCTTGCTGGTGCGTTATATATTACCTTTATCTGTCTGATCCCCGAGTTCATGATGATAGCATGGAATGTACGCTTCTATTTTGGTGGTACTTCCCTACTAATCGTAGTTGTTGTTATTATGGATTTCATGGCTCAAGTTCAGACACATTTGATGTCTCAACAATATGAGTCAGTTTTGAAAAAGGCTAATCTTAAAGGCTACGGTCGCTAAGTTTAGTTATCCATATTTACGGAGTTTAGCAATGAAAGTTCGTGCTTCCGTTAAGAAAATCTGCCGTAACTGTAAAGTTATCAAGCGCAACGGTGTTGTGCGTGTAATTTGCAGTGAGCCAAAGCATAAACAACGCCAAGGCTAATTAGCAGAAATATTTCTTGCAAATTGAAGATAGGTTGGCTACATTAGCCAACCATATTTTGTTATGTGCAAAAGAATTGTACCACCGCTGCGTATCCTCAACGGGCTCTGCAGCGGTTATTCTTGTAAAGTACTAGGAGTGAATAGTGGCCCGTATTGCAGGCATTAACATTCCTGATCAAAAGCATGCTGTTATCGCATTAACTGCGATCTACGGCATTGGTAAAACACGTTCTCAAGCTATTTTAGCTGAAACGGGTATTGCTGAAGATGTTAAGATCAGTGAACTAACTGAAGAGCAGATCGATCTACTGCGTGATGGTGTAGCTAAGTACACTGTAGAAGGTGATCTTCGTCGTGAAATTTCCATGAACATCAAGCGCCTAATGGATCTTGGTTGTTACCGTGGTCTTCGTCACCGTCGCAGTCTACCTCTACGTGGACAGCGTACTAAAACCAACGCTCGTACCCGTAAGGGTCCGCGCAAGCCGATCAAAAAATAGTCGGATAAGGTAGAGTACAATGGCAAAACAACCAACTCGCGCTCGTAAGCGCGTACGCAAGCAAGTAGCTGATGGCGTTGCGCACATCCATGCTTCTTTCAATAACACAATCGTAACCATTACTGACCGTCAAGGTAACGCTCTATCTTGGGCTACTGCAGGTGGTTCAGGTTTCCGTGGTTCTCGTAAATCTACTCCGTTCGCTGCACAGGTTGCTGCTGAGCGTTGTGGTGAAATGGCCAAAGAATATGGCGTTAAGAACCTAGAAGTTATGGTTAAGGGCCCTGGTCCTGGTCGTGAGTCTACAATCCGTGCTTTAAACGCAGCGGGTTTCCGTATCACTAACATTGTTGATGCGACTCCGATCCCTCATAACGGTTGTCGTCCACCTAAGAAACGTCGCGTATAACGTTTCGTTTCTAGGAAATTGGAGAAAGAAAAATGGCAAGATATTTGGGTCCTAAGCTAAAGCTTAGCCGTCGCGAAGGCACTGACTTATTCCTTAAGTCTGGTGTACGTGCGATTGATACCAAGTGTAAGATTGATAACGCGCCGGGCCAACATGGTGCTCGTCGTGGTCGTCTATCTGATTACGGCGTTCAGCTTCGTGAGAAGCAGAAAGTTCGTCGTACATATGGCGTACTAGAAAAACAATTCCGTAACTACTACAAGACAGCTGCCCGCATCAAGGGTAACACAGGTGAAAACCTGCTTCAGCTTCTTGAAGGTCGTCTAGATAACGTAGTTTACCGCATGGGCTTTGGCGCAACTCGCGCAGAAGCACGTCAGCTGGTAAGCCACAAAGCGATCCTAGTTAACGGTCAAGTCGTAAACGTTCCTTCTTTCAAGGTAGCGGCAAACGACGTTGTTAGCATTCGTGAGAAAGCTAAGAACCAAGCACGCATTAAAGCAGCTCTAGAAGTTGCTACACAGCGTGAACTACCGACTTGGGTCGAAGTAGACAGCAGCAAGATGGAAGGTACGTTTAAGCGTCTTCCAGAACGTTCTGATTTGTCTGCCGACATCAATGAACACCTGATCGTCGAGCTTTACTCTAAGTAAGGCTACAGTTAAGAGAGGACACAATGCAGGGTTCTGTAACAGAATTTCTTAAGCCGCGTCTTGTTGACATCGAACAAGTTAGCACGACACACGCAAAAGTAACTCTAGAGCCATTAGAGCGTGGTTTTGGCCACACTTTAGGAAACGCTCTTCGTCGTATTTTATTATCTTCTATGCCAGGTTGTGCTGTAACAGAAGTTGAAATCGACGGTGTGTTACATGAGTACAGCACCAAAGAAGGCGTTCAGGAGGATATCCTTGAAATTCTTCTAAACCTTAAAGGTCTAGCCGTTAAGGTTGAGGGTAAAGATGAAGTTATTCTTACTCTGAACAAATCTGGTGCAGGCCCTGTTGTTGCAGGTGACATCACCCATGATGGTGATGTTGAGATTGCGAATCCAGAGCACGTAATCTGCCATATTACTGATGACAATGCTGAATTAAGCATGCGCATCAAGGTAGAGCGTGGTCGCGGCTACGTACCAGCATCAGCTCGTATTCACACTGAAGAAGATGAGCGTCCAATTGGTCGTCTGTTAGTAGATGCTACTTACAGCCCAGTGGACCGTATTGCTTACGCTGTTGAAGCAGCTCGCGTTGAACAACGCACTGACTTAGACAAGCTAGTAATCGATATGGAGACTAATGGTACTCTTGATCCTGAGGAAGCTATCCGTCGTGCAGCAACTATTCTTGCTGAACAATTGGATGCATTCGTAGATCTTCGAGATGTACGTGTTCCTGAAGAGAAAGAAGAGAAGCCGGAGTTCGATCCGATCCTACTGCGTCCTGTAGACGATCTTGAACTAACTGTTCGCTCTGCTAACTGTCTAAAAGCAGAAGCGATCCACTACATCGGTGATCTTGTTCAGCGTACTGAGGTTGAGCTTCTTAAAACGCCAAACCTTGGTAAGAAGTCTTTGACAGAAATCAAAGATGTATTGGCATCTCGTGGTCTATCTCTAGGTATGCGCCTAGAAAATTGGCCGCCAGCTTCAATCGCTGAAGATTAATAGTTTACTGATATCTAGTTAGAAGGATTAGGTCATGCGCCATCGTAAGAGTGGTCGTCAACTCAACCGCAACAGCAGTCATCGTAAAGCGATGTTCAGCAACATGGCTAGCTCTCTGGTACGTCACGAATTAATTAAGACTACCTTGCCTAAAGCAAAAGAGCTACGTCGCGTAATTGAGCCTTTGATTACCCTAGCTAAGACAGACAGTGTTGCTAACCGTCGTCTTGCATTCGCTCGTACTCGTGACAACGAAGTTGTTGCGAAACTATTTAACGAACTAGGTCCACGCTTTGCTGCGCGTCCTGGTGGTTACACTCGTATCATGAAGTGCGGTTTCCGTACTGGTGATAAAGCTCCTATGGCTTACATCGAGTTATTAGACCGTCCTGCAAAGGAAGAAGCTGCTGCTGAATAAGCAATAGCCGTTAAATAAGAAGAGAAGCCGAGTCATTAGACTCGGCTTTTTTTTTGCATGTAATTTATAATGATGGATTCATTATGTGGTTACTATGCTCTATGTGATGCTTGATAGTTCAGGTTTTGGTGGGATTGAAAGCCATGTGTTACAGCTTTCATTGCTTCTTAAAGATAAGAAAATTCCGTTTAAAGTTGTTTTTATCTCTAAAGCATCTAATCACCCGCTTTACCCTTTATTAGAAAAAAACCAAATTGAATATTTTACTTCAGCAAGTTTTGTCCATTTTTCATTGCTAGTTCAGTCTCATGATATTCTGCATGCTCATGGATATAAATCTTCATTATGGGCGCGATGTTTAAAACTGCTACGCAGATGTAGAGTGCTTACCAGTTTTCACGCCGGTGAGTTTTTAATTGGACGTTTAGCTTTTTATGAATGGCTTAATCGTTCGACTAGTTTTTTATCAACGAATTTTGCTGTAAGTGACGAGATAAAATCGAAAGTACCTTTTCAGTGTTACGTCTTAAATAACTTTATTCATTCTATTCCTCCCTTTGTATTACGTCGCCGACATACAACTTTTCAAGTCGGTTTTGTTGGCCGGTTATGTCATGTCAAAGGTATTGACCGCTATCTACAGCTTTCTAACCAATGCCCAACTATTAAATTTCATGTTTTTGGTGATGGTGAAGAGTCTAATTTATTGGGCAGTTATCCCAATATTAAATGGCATGGTGCCGTTGAAGATATGTCACTTCATTGGAATAAAATTGATTTACTGCTTATCTCTTCACGTGCAGAAGGGCTACCAATGGCAGCTTTAGAGGCGATGGCATATGGCATTCCTGTAATAGGCACAAAAGTGGGTGATTTGCCTTTGCTTGTAGATACGAGATGGCTTGTTGATGAGTTTGATTGGTCAAAGTTAGCTTGGTATATCCTATGTTTTGACTCTATGACCAACAAAGAGTGGCAGGCATGCTCTAAATATAGCTATATTCAAGTTGTTACTAAATTTAGTGGAAAACAACGCTGGAATATACTTGCTAACGCTTATGGAATTAAGCAGTAATTTATCTATATATGCTGATTAACGTTTTATCATCTATGGCTGAGCGTTGCGGATTTTGCCAAATTTTCATATGCCTTTCTTTCGCTTGATAATGTGTTAATCGATTGATTTGGTTAATAGTTATAGGGTGGTTAGCAAGTCCATCGCTGTAACAATGAAGGCTGACATCTTTGGTTAGTGTAATGCGTTTTGGTTCTATGGTTAATTGGGTATTGATCCCTAATAAGCCCATATTTTCTTCTAGATGTATGCTCTTATCATGACTTAGTTGAAGTGCTGCAGGCATGCCTGCATTGTAGATGTGCACAGTATTATTATTATCTATGATCATTATCATTAAACAAATCAAATGACGATTATTGGGTGCAGCAATAAGTTGTTGGTTGAGTATCTCGCATATTTCTTTTGGACTTTCTATACCTGCATCAAGCAAGCCAGCAATATAGCCAAACCAGCCAATACCGTTAGCTTTAGCCAATGGACCATGTCCCATATTATCTCCGAGGATGAGCATAGCAGGCTTGTCTTTTTTGGGTTCTCGATATAATAAAAAATCACCTTGGTTTATCGGGTATTGATCAATATCTATTGTGATATCTCGAAGCGTAATTTTGGATGGAAATTCTGATTGGTAAGGTGTCATCTGTGCCAATAGCTGTTTTTCAAAAACAGACGCTAGCGTGCTATGGCGCTTTAACACTCGTTTCAGTATTGTGAGTAATTTTTCTTTATTGAGTGGTTTTGTTAAATAGTCATCAATACCTGCTCTTGCTGCTTCTAAAAGTGTTGCGTCTTTGTTGTCTGCTGAGATGAAGATAAAGGGTAATGACTGGCAGTGCTTGAACTCTGTCACTTTATCTCTAAAACTGAAACCATTTATATTGGGCATGTGTAAATCGGTTATCACCATATTGCATTGGCTATGAGCTAGCCAATCGAGTGCTTCAATGGGCTTACTGAAGAGAATGAGTTGATAGTGATCGCGGAGAAAGGTCGCAAAGAGTGCGAGTTGGCTTGGGCTATCATCAACGATCAGAAGTTGCGGTTTTGACTTTTTTTGTGGAAGGTTAAATTGAATAATATTTTGGTGATTGGTGAGAAAATATTTAAAGTCAGGGAAGTAGGTATTGATCAGAGCGAGCCCTAATTTATTGCAAGCGGGCTCTTCAGGTAATATTGCGGAGCTGATTTTTTCTTTCATTGCTTGCCAATGAGAGCCGTTATCAATGATTTCAAATCGAGCTTGATTATTACGTAAGCCATATTTTAATTCAACGTGACTTGCGGTTAAGCGTTGATGTGCAAGTAAATTAACACAGTATTCATTACAAACTAGAATCATATGTTGACTCAGCTCATAACTTAAATTGAGCTTATTGCTTTGTGATTTTAGCCAGTGCCTAATGGTTTTTAAGTTCTCGTAATTTAAGCAAAAAGTCTGTTTGAATAATACCTGATTGATCATTGATATTTTCCTTGTAGAAGTTGGCTGTTATTTAGCATTGCGGTAATTTTTGCTTTGATCCTTTCGGGGAGCCACCATGCTTTGGTATTGAGACTTTTTAGCATTCGTTGTGCGAGTGTTGGATTAAATTGATCATTAATAATAAGGCCAATGATATTACAGTTACTTTTTTCTAGTTTGGTAATACTTGTTAGCAGTTTACTTTCTGTCGTCTTGGCTGCGGAAAGGCATAAAAGGATGCCATCGCTGGCATTAGCGATATTAACGGCTGGTAAATTTCGCCAGTTAGCGGTGTTGATATTGCCTGTATCACAAATAATATAGTGATAATGTTGTTGCCAATACTGGAGAAGATAACGAAGTTTATGGGGCTGTCGCAATGTGAGCACTGTGGATTGATCTTTGGGTTGGGGCAAAATATCTAGAAAGGGATGCTTATTAATAAGGTTTTGCTCTTTATTTTCGGTTTCCCACTGTGTTGGCTCGAATCCTTGCCCTGATCCAGAAAGATCAAGATCGATCAATAGCACTTTTGTTTGGTTTACAGAGCAACGTTCAGCTAGCCAATAGCTCATTGTTGAACTTCCGCATTTTTGATTGCAGCTTGCAACGCAGATTATGCGAAGTTGTTGCTGGTGCAATTGTTGGAATAGGTGTTCCATTTCTTCGCTCAACCAAGGTTTCATAATGCGGCTCCTATTACAAGCAAGGTTGTTACAAAACTAAATGCGTCTTGAAGGCCTTGTCTTAACAGTGTGCTTGTTGAATCATCTTCATTGGGGACATACACCGTATCTCCTGGACGAAGCATGGGGATCGGTGTTTCTGCTGGATATTTTATGTAGTTCCGTAAGCTGAATGTTTGGCTTTTATCTCCGCAACATGAACTATTGACGATCATTATTTTATCTATATAGGCTTTATCCGTGGGGCCGCCTGCTTCTGCTAGTAAATCGAGTAAAGACATCTGGCTATTGAATGAGTAACGCCCTGGTTTTTTTACTTCTCCCATCAGTCTTACAACGCGATTTGCAGGTTTATCTAACCAATTTCCATCTTGATGCGGAATGTAGATAACATCGCCAGGGACTACTTTGGGTAATAAACTTTCATCGCCAGTTTCAAAATACAGAGTAAGGTTTAGTGTTGTGACATTGGCATGGGTCCCGTTACGATGGCTGATTTTTATTTGCTGTAAGTTAGCATCTTTATTTGGGCCATCTGCTGCTGAAATAATATCTAAAAACCCTAAGTCACTATTAAAGGCATATCGCCCAGGTGAGTTTACTGCCCCAAAGACATAAATAGATTCCTCTGCGTTTTGTCGAATCCATGTGGATTTATTATCACTGGGATCACGTGGGAGTTCATCGACCATTATCGTATCTCCCGCCCTTATGGTTGGGAGTGTTGCAAAGTTACCGCCGCGATCGATAAATTTCTCTAAATCAAAATAAATAATACTATTTGGATCGTTTTTGTTTTTCTTGATAATGCGAATACTGCTTAAGTTCGCGCTTTCTAATGGGCCGCCAGCAAGAGCAAAAATCTCTAAAAAAGTCAGTTTTCTATTCCATTTAAATCGCCCCGGACCTTTTACTGAGCCAATAACCATGACAGTTTTATCATCTTTCGCTTGAGTTGTTTGTGGTACATAAATGACATCGCCGGGGAGTACGGTAGGAAGAAGTTTTTCATTACCAGTCTCAAAGTACCTCGCAAGATCGAGACGAGAAACGGTTGTTTTTTTACCATTGCGATGTGTGATGAGTAACTCTTGAATATCTGCATCACCAATTGGTCCGTCTGCGGCAGAGAGAATGTCGAGAAACCCTTGTTCTTTATTAAAACCATACCGACCAGGAGATCCTACGGCCCCAAAAATATAGATCGAATCGCTTGCTGCTTGACGGAGCCAGCTGGATTTACTGTCGCTAGGGTTGTGCGGGAGTTCATCAACGATAATGGTATCGCCGTATGTGAGCTTGGGGAGTTTACTTTCAGGGCTTCCTTGCTTAATAAAATTCTCAAGATCAAAAAAGAGTACTTGATGCCCTTGAGCCGAGGGTTGATCTTTTTTCGGAAGTCTTACAATACGAATACTGGATAAGTTAGCTTTATTTTTTGGTCCTCCAGCCATGGAAAGTAGATCTAAAAATGTTAGCTTTTCGTTGAAATTAAAACGTCCGGGGGTATAAACCGCACCGATAATCTTAATTGCATGATGATCTGAAGCTTTTGATATTTTTGGTATATAAATAACGTCCCCAGGAACGACTTTGGGTAAGACTGATTCATCCCCAGTTCGAAAGTATTCGGAAAGATCTAACTGAGTAACATGGCTTTGAGTACCATTGCGATGCGTAATAAGCACTTCTTGTAAGTCAGCTTCATTACTTGGCCCATCAGCGGCTGAGAGGATATCAAGAAACCCTTGGTCATTATTAAACGCATAGCGACCAGGCGCGCCAATTGAGCCAAAGATATAAA
Source organism: Photobacterium sp. GB-56 (assembly GCF_003026105.1). Classification (GTDB taxonomy): domain Bacteria; phylum Pseudomonadota; class Gammaproteobacteria; order Enterobacterales; family Vibrionaceae; genus Photobacterium. The sequence goes on from NZ_PYNW01000027.1 coordinate 19,312, forward strand.
TAGAATCTTTTGGTGCTTGGCGTAACCAACTGGCTTTATTATCACTGGGGTCATCGGGTAATTCATCAATAATAATGGTCATTCCTGCAGAAAGCTCAGGAAGTAATCTTTTAGGATGGCCTTTTTTGATAAAGTTTTGGAAATTAAAGAAAGAGACGTCATGGCCTTTATTAAGATCTTTGTCTTCGGTGATGAGTCGAATATTCGTTAAATTTGCACGTTTAGTCGGGCCTTCTGCGTGAGCGAGTAGATCCATGAAATCCATCGCTGGGCTCCACTCATAGCGCCCTGGAATATTAATTGCCCCTATAATTTTAATAGAGCGATCATCCGTAATTTTAAGCCATGACTTTACATTTACGGTGGTTTTTTCTGGAATAAAAATGACATCACCTGTTTTCATCAGCGGGATATCATAATCTTGTGGTGATTTAGTAAACTCAACGAGATTGATCGTTATTGGCGGTTCTGTTTCACTGAGTATTTTGATCTGAGTTGTATCTGCGAAACGTGTTGGGCCACCGGCATTGGCTAGCACATCAATAAATTTTGTATTTTTTCCTATTTCGTAAGCGCCAGCGGCTTTCACTTCCCCCATGACAAAGGCGGTTCTTACCGTTGTACTGATGTCATCAATTTCAATCGGAGCATAAATTGTGGTTCCCTCTTTTATAGGAGGAAGATGCTGGGTATCACCTGTATCTAAGAAGGTTTTTAGATCAAATATATAAGGTTTATTATCGGTAACCACTCGAATTTTAGTTACGTCGGCATAGCGTGTTACACCATCTGCACGCATGATGGCATCAACCACATTCATTTCTGGCTTATAACTAAATGTTCCTGGGTTTCGGACTTCACCAAATAATGTTAAGCCATTTTTTTTGTTTGAATCACCTGTGTTTTGAATAGCTGCAGCATCAAAATCAACTTCAATGTTGCCGAGCAGTGGAGATACAGGGACGAAGAGGGTATCGCCATTGGTTAAGGTAGGTAGATTGGAGGTATCACCCGTATCTAAATATTTTTTATAATTAAAACGTTGAGATATGCCATTACGTATGATGGAGAACTTGTTTAACTGCGCGCCTGATCTTGCACCGCCAACAGCAGCAAGTGCTAATTGAATATTGCTGTTAGGTTTGAGTGAAACAGTTCCTGGAGTTTCAACATAGCCAAGTACATGAATACGGATGAGTTGTTCTTTTAAGGTAAGCTTAAAGTCATCAAGGTTAAGATAGATAGATGATAGTTTGTGTTTTATTTTTTGTTCAGCATCTTTGATGGTGAGCTCTGCGATCGATATTGTACCGACTTCTGGGAGTTGAATTTTTCCGTTATCATCAATCGTGAAATCGTCACTGAATGCTTTTTCGCCTGGTACAAACAGGAAAATACGATCGCCTGCCGTTAGCGTGATTGTATTGTCTGCCCGTAAAGGGAAGCAGATAAAGAGAATGAGTAGGCAGAAGATACGGATCATAAGCCATCTCGAATTGTATGCCAGTCCTTTATATCAAATACGCGATGAATAGACTGAGCGTGGTGTTCAACCAATACTCTTGCTTCTACTTTTCTATTATTGAGCTGCTTTGTGAGAGTGTTATCGTCAATGGCCTGTGTTTCTCCAACACTAAGCACCGTTATTTGGTTAGGATCAACGCCATTTTCAACAAAGAAGTCTTTAACTGTATTCGCTCTTTCTAAGCCAAGAGCATAGTTATTCAGTTCATTACCTTGGCTATCGGTATAGCCAATAAGTTGTAAGTGCCAATGCTCTTGACGTTTAATTATTCCAGCGGCATAGCGGAGTGATTCTTGGTAATCAGGCAACAAGGTTGTTTTATTTAACGCAAACTGGTTATCGACGGACATATATAATAAGAAACGCTCTTTGAGTTCTACTTCAGAATAATTGGGGTCAAGGCATAGGGTGTGATATTCCAACCAATCCATTTGCTTTTGGATCACGGCATTCTGGGTTTGGTATTTTAAAAGAGTAATTTCAGCATCACGATCAAAACCGTTAAGGGCTTCTTCTCTTGCTTTTAAATAAAGGTTTTGTAATCGGATATATTGACCAGGAAGACAATGTTTGGCGCCTCGTGTTGCGAGTAATTGGAGCTCAAACTGATGGTGTTCGAGTTGATGGAGTTGGGTTTGTTTTGGCGGTGAAAGTGGAATTTCTCCTTGCGCAGGCCAAAAAGTACTACAACCTGTCAGTAGTAATAATAAGGCTATAAGCAGCAATAGAGGCGATTTCATTAAGTTAACTCTGCTGATGTGATGAGTGGGATCACTTTATCAATCCTGAGCATTTGCATTAACTCTCTAGGTTGACCGTTAACATTAAGTAGACGTAAACGACGTCCTCGGCTTTTTAAGCGTTTATAAAGAAAAACAATGGCACCAATACCACATGAGTCGATAAATTGGACTTGCGTCATATCAATGACGAGTTCCATTCGCTCGGTTTGACTGAGAACATCAAATTCACTTTCAAGCTCCCTTGCTCTTTGCGCATCAAATTCATCTTGTAGAGCAAGTGCGATAACTGAGCTGGACGATGCGAACATAGGTATTCCTTATTCTCTATTTTAACTAATATGATTCAAAGGTTGTGCCAACTATTGTCCACGTCTCGTTACCATAATGTATGCTGTTTTGAGCAATATCCAGCAGTCCATTCTAAGCCATTGTAATGGTGATGCTAATGCGATAGCGTAAGCATGATCCCATGCGATCTTCGCTTTAACGTCTTCTATACAGCTGTCGTAGCCTTGATTTACTTGTGCTAAGCCTGTTATACCTGGGCGTAAGCCTCGAGTTCGTTCTAAGTAGAAAGGCAATGCATTTTGCAAATTTCCACATAGTTCAGGGCGTTCAGGGCGAGGGCCAATTAATGACATGTCTCCCTTTATCACATTAATAAATTGAGGCAGTTCATCTAATCGCGTATCTCTTAAGAACCCTCCTATTCGAGTGATACGAGGATCATTTTTTTGAGACCATACCGCGCCACTTTTTGCTTCAGCGTTAGATTGCATGGTGCGAAATTTCAACATGGAGAACAACATGATATGTTCATCATTAATTTGTCCTACACGCACTTGTCGATAAAAAATATCACCTTTGGAATCTAACCGTATAAGCAAGGCAATCAGGGGCCATAATGGAAGTGTGAGTAATAATCCTATAAAACTGAGAAGAATATCGAAGAAGCGTTTGAGGATAATCGTAAAAGAATGTTGGTAGGTATTGAGAGGCGGCTTTTTTTTCCAGCCATCTCTAAATTGCCCAAAGAGATAGCGTAGCATTCCAATTAAAGAAGATAGGTAACCACCTATTAAATAATGTAATTTATCTAACAGTTTATTTTTTACACCTAATAGAGGTAGTGCCGCAAGACCATATCCAACGACTTGCAATCCCGTTAACCATATGGCGAGAAGTGAGCCATGGACGGCAAGGTAACAGGTTATGCTTAGGTACATGATGAAAAGAAAAGGCATTAAGGTTCTTAAACCTTTACCAGATGCGAATAACCATTTTACCCCTGGCTGGTGGAGATTAAATACAAAACGACAGCGGATCAGTTGCTGTAAGTTACCGGCGCCAATACGCTGTCTTCGTTGATGGGTTTGTTCATTACTACTAATATCGAGCTCAATACTATTTATGCATTCATTATAAATCACATTATAACCTTGCTTAAGCACTTGCATCGGCAACATGAAATCGTCGTTGATGGTGTCGTAAGGCAATGGCTGAAATAAGCGTGATCGCATAATATAAAAAGCGCCATTGCCACCAATAACACTACCTAAATGTGATTCCGCAAAGCGCATATTATTTTGCCAAGACCAGTATTGTTTCTCACCTGTATTGCCATCATAAATAAGGTAATTACCTGTGATTGCACCAACTTTAGGATCGTTAAAACTATGGGTTGCTTGTTTAAGGGCATCGATCGAGATAAGCGCTGATACATCACTTAATGCAACCAGTTCTGCATAAGGTTGTGCCATCGTGATAAGTTGATTTAGGCGCGCTAACTTTCCTTTGTTGCTGGTGCTTATTTGCAACTGAAAATGAATATTAGCCCGTTGAAATTGCCTCTCCCATTGGCGACAAAGTTTTGCGGTTGCATCATTGCAACCATCGCAACAAATGAAGATAAACAGTTTTTCTGCGGGATAATCAAGCATCAATAAATTAGCCAATTTATCGTTAATATGTGCTTCCTCATTATAAGCCGGAATAAGGATCGCAATGGCTGGAAAACTATCTGGTTCTACTGTAATGGTTTTTCGTTTTAGATGTTGTCCATACCACACCATAACAGCACTATAGATAACATGATGATAAATAATAATTAGCGTTAGAATTAAAAGAATAAACCAACTTACCATCATGGTTAGCTCCTTACTTCGCGAGGGCTTCATACGCTGCTGTCATCGTTCTTACATCAGCAACGTGTTGGATGAAATGCGCTGTTTTTGTTTCATTAGTCTTATGTGTCAGTACATGATCTAGAGCGTGAGCTAATTGGACAGGATCATTAGGCGATATTAATACACTGTTTTCTGGATGGGCGACATCGGGGATCGCACCAATATTTGATGCCACAATCGGTTTACCGCACGCTTGTGCTTCAAGCAAAGCTAAGGGGAGTCCTTCATGACGTGACGGCATGCAGAACACATCAATAGCGCGATAAAAAGAACGCATGTTTTTACAATAACCCAACCAGTGAATACGATGCTCAAGCTGTAAACGACAGGCGAGCTGTTTGAGGTTTGAGAACTGCTCGCCATCACCTGCAATAACAAGATGATAATGCTCTGGAAGTGATGATAGGGCGAGAAGCATGGTATCAATCCCTTTTTCTGAAACCAGTCGCCCAGCACAACCAATGAGTATTTGTTTCTGAGGCAATGCTAAGTCATGACGAGCGTCGGCTTGATCACCAATACAGTAAAAGTGACAGTCGATACCGTTATTAATAATATGATCGGCTGGACGACCTAATCGTTGATGAAGATCTTTGGCTATTGTTGGGGCATCGGCGACGAGTTCAACATGTTTATTTTTTAATAGCCAACGAGTGAGGGTTTGTTGTTTTGGCTCTTCTAGATGCCAACTGTCGTGCTCAGTATGTATATGGGTTGTGCTTAGCCCTAATAGTGCGAGTCGACTATAGAGTAAAGGACCTAAATGGTGGCTGTGAACCGTGGTGATCTTTAGCTTATTAATGATTTTTCTTAATTGATAAGCGGTTTGAAGATGTATACCTGAGGGTTTATTTAAAAATATTAATTGGTTTTTAAATGCTGCTAACTCAGGCCATGCTGAAATAGCAGATGTGGCTGTTTCTTCTAATGAAGCAACATAAACACGATGCTTTGATGAGGCAAAACGCACCAAATTCAGAACGAGCTTTTCTAACCCGCCAGGGCGTAAATGTTGGACGACTTGTAGTGTTCTAACCATGTTCATGTTCCTTTGAGAAGTAAGGAATGCGCACCAAGATTGGGTAAGATACTAACTGTCGGATATGGCTGGATTGATATAATCGCGTATCAAAAATAATCGAGATGCCTACAAGAAATAAAGCAATGACTGCGCCAAAAAGAATGCCGGACAAAAAGTTCATCCACCATGGCCAATTTTGAGGAGCATTCGGTACTGAGGGTTTGTCTATTATTTTGAGCTTGTCTGGTTCTTCAAAACGCCCAAGATGGCCAGTGACTCTGGCCATTTCATAGCGCTCTAGTAGTTGGTTATAAATGTTCGATTTGACCTTATAGTTTCGCTCTAAACTGGTGAGTTTTTTTTCTAATTCTGCAAACTCCACCCGTTTTCCTATGATATTTGCAGCTTGTTTTTTGAGTAATACGAGCTCTTGATTAATGGCATCGATTTCAGACTCTGCTTGCTGTAAGGTTTCAAATTGGCTGAGCAATATAGGTTGGGTTTGGTTTTCAGGATCTTGAGTGCTATTAACTAGCCGTTGCCATAAACTGTTGATTTGATCTGGGGAAAGTGATTGCTGTAACTCAACTTGCCGAGTCCGCTCTTGTTTTAAACGCTCTAAACGGCGGAGTACATTTTTAATTAATGAATGTTGATCGGTATAACTGGCACGTAATATAGCAAGCTCGGCTTCGGCCATTACAATTTCTTGCTCTAGTTTGCCGATAACAGGGTTGGTATTTATCAGTGTTTTATACATGCTATCACGTTTACTTGTTGCGTGGAGTAAAGCCAATTCTGATTCGTTTATTTTCCTTAACAATTTAATACTAGTATCAACATTGACGCCTTGTAGGAGCGGTAAGTTATCCGCATTTTCTGCTTTAAAGGTGGCAAGCTCACTTTCTGCAAGCTCTAAATCTTTTTGGGTTGTTGTTAATTGTTTTTGTAAAAACACTTCTGAATTATCAATCGATGCTCGTCCAGGGGCTCGTAGCTTTTCTAAGAAAATGCGAGAAAGAATATTTAATATTTCTGGAATTTGTTCGGGTTGTTGCCATACAAGACTCATTTGAACGAGATCGTTACCTGTCAAATCAAGGGTGATCCCTTTTTCGAGTTGAGCGGTGACGTGTTTAATTTTTTGCGGGTTTTTATCAGGCACTAGATCGAGTTCATCAATTACGATCGCCAAAGTTGATTGGCTTTGGATCACGACTTGGAGTGCTTTAATTCGCTGCTCTAGATTCATTGAAATAGATAAATCTTCTAAAAAAGGATTAAGCAATGCGGCCTCCTGAACCAAAATAGTGGTTTCAGAGTAGTAATACTTAGTTTTAAGAAAGCCGCCTATTGTCATTAGAAAAGGCATAATGATGATGGGTAAAACTAATAAATAACGATGAAGCCATAATCCATAAAGTAATGGATATAAGCGCGTTATAAAGAGGTGGCGCATACCTTAGTTACTCCGAAGGAGCAACGTATCGATTGTTATTTGAGGAGAATACTCCAACGTTAAAGGGATTTGATGCTCTTGTGCGATCGTCTCTATGTTTTGCATTCGTTTTTGACTGTGTAATAAAGCGTCAAATTTATTATTGAGCTTAGCAGGGCCTACTGTTGCTGTTATTTGGTTATATGAGAAGGTTGAAAAAAATTGGATGATTTTACGGTGTTGCTCTGCGGTTAACGTCACTTGCTCTGAACTAAAAAAAAGCTCTAATTTCTTATTGGATTGTGAGGTACTGGCACACCCAACCAGCCCTAGTAAGATGATTAGATAGATTGTTCTTATCATCATGCATTCCTTTTTCTTGTGTGTATAAGAAAGACTGCAAAAAGAGTGCCTGATGTAAGGGTTTGTTATTCAGTCGTTGAACATCGTATTTTTTGTATAGTACTAATTATCTTTTCTATACGACGTTGCCAACTATCATGCTGGACGCTTTGGTATGCTTTTTGTTTATATTCATCGACTTGCTGTGGGCTTAATTGTGTAATGCGATCAATTGCCGAGAGCCATTCTTTCTGAGTTGTCGCAATTGACACTAAAGGTGAGTACTCTGTTGCGGCTTTATATTTACTGCTAATGACAGGACATCCGGCTGCTAAATATTCTCTTAATTTTAAGGGGTTACACATTTTAATTTGTTGATTATTGATGAAAGGTAAAATAGCGATATGCCAATGTTGTAAATAACTAGCGAGTTGGTGATGAGGTATCGCTGGTAACAGATGGATATTCTCATTTTGCAATTGCTGAACTTGATGGCACTCCTTATTCCCAAGCAAATAAAATTGAAGCTGTGGGCGCGCTAATGCGAGTTGTTGTAATAAATCGTAATCAAGCCAATTATTTAAACTGCCATAAAAGCCAATATTTTTTGTCTCTTTATCAATGGCTGGTGGGCATTCATGTTTTGATTGAAATAAATGAAGATCAACACCATGGGGCAAATAATGTGTCTTGTGTTTCGGGAAGCGCGCCATTAATTGTCTGTTTGCCACATAAATAAGGTCGGCCTGCATACTTAATGTTTGTTCTGCTTGCGTTGTTTTATCGTGATCGACCCCTGTTAGTGCTGAAAAATCATCTCCGCAGTAATAAATGATTAAATCAGCTTGGCAGAGTTCGATATATTCAATCGCACTCGGTAAGGCTATCCATAAAACACGATAGTGTTTTTTTGGGGGAAGTTGTGTTGATAATAGCTTTTTATTGATGTATTTCATCGTCTTGTTTCGAGCTAATGGCCAAACAAGAGGTTTGATGATCTTTTTTAAATTTGTGGCGGAGATTTCAGTATCAGCTATTGCAGCACGACGCATAAAAGCCATGAGCTTTTCGATAATACGCCTGATATCTTTAGCTTGCAGTTGGGGTTGCCTTAAACCAATAGAATTGACCCAATAGACAGGATATTGCTGAGCAATGATTGATATTAAGTGCTGAGTGCTAGATGGGTGTCGCCCCCAATCTTCACCAAAAATAATAAACTCTATATCACGATCCATGACTCAAATCCTTTTTATGGAGTTGATTTGTATTACAAGTTAATCGATCGGTTGCAATTAATAAGCTTAATAAAATATAAAAAGGCCACGTTGTTCCTTGTGTGAGAAAAGTACCACTGACAGAAAAGGAAACCATGCCAAGCCATAGCCCTTCAGCAAGTGGTTGATATGTTGTTTTTTTTAATCGTTTAAGTAAGCGGTAACTAAGTTGGAAAGTTTTTATTAACAAAGTAGCAAATAAGAATAACCCGACAAATCCGTTCTCAGCTAATATTTCAAACCAAGAGCTATGAACAGCATGGTTCTTACCATCCCAATGTACTGAGTAAAAATAGTAATTATTATAAAAATTACTTAATCCAACACCAGTAAATGGATGATCAACTGCCATCATTATTGCAGCGCCCCAAGCATAAAGACGCCCCATTGCAGACTCATCAATGGCGCCGGAACTAGCCGATGAAACAAATCTGTTTTCAATACCTGCGGCGACAAATAAAGCCATGATCCCAAGAGCGGTAATGATAAGTGGTGTGACGATATTTTTACTGCGAAGAAGCAGTGACATAAATACCACGCTAATTATTCCCAATTGTCCACCTCGACTTTCCGTTGCTGCAATACCTGCTAGGAGAGTTATGCTAATAAGCATCGCAATAAGACGAGCAATAATGTGACCATGGAAAATATAGACAGCAGTAAATGATAGCGGAAATAACAGAACTAAAGAGAGATCATTAGGATCACCGAGCATTGATCCAAATGCTCGGCCAATCGTGACACGTGTTTCTTCGACTAATCCAATCTCATAATATTTGTTATACAACGTAATAGAGGCAATCAATAAACCACAAAGAAAGAGTAAATAAGGAATTCTTTTTAGTTGAGAAATATGGGTGGGTAATAAACTAATAGCAAAAACCATTAAAACGATTTTTAGAAAGTTACCTGACAACATTTCAAATGATTCTTCTCTATTAGAAGCAAAAGCACAGCTAATACTGACCCAAAATGCAAAGCAAAGTAGCCATGTATGTAATGGGTGCCACTTGAAGTTACGATAGTTCATCCATAACTGCCAACTTAATCCGACCAAACAAGCAAGTGCTAATAACTTGGGTATTTTAAAGGGTTCAAGGAATGGCATTGCTTCATGTAAGCGAAAATATGAAAAAAGAATAAACCAAATACAGAGTAAAAAAGCACGCTTAACAACAAAGGGCAGGGACAGTATTCCAAGAAATGCAAAGTAATGTTTAAACGTGTAATTGCTTACAATAAAGCAACTTATCGTACTAAACAAAGCGATGATAATTTGTTTACCCCTTGTCATAGATCACCTGTAATACATGGCGATAGTTACAAAGGTGACGCCAAGGCCAATAGATTTGAAGGCAAAGAAGAGGAGTTAACAGAATGAGAAAATAAGTGAGTTGATATTGCTGACAAAAACAGATCAGTATAATAAGTGAAAAACTGACAAACAAATCAGAGAGAGGATATCGCAGAGGGAGATGGTATTGACTATAAAAGTAAAAAATAAAAAGGCGCAACGCTTGAATCGCAATTCCACAATAGATCAATGCGAGAATATCAAATAAGGGTAATATATAAATAAAAACGAGTAATGATAATAGCGTTGACAGGCTATTAATCAATAATATTCCTTGTCCATGTTCGTGGTAATAGCAGCCGACATTAAGAAAAGTACAACAGCCTTTTAGCATTAACCACAATGCGATGAATGGGATAAGAACACTACTGTAATAAAACTCAGCATTAAGCCAAAACCTTAAAAAAACAGGACCGAACAAAAGCACAAGAGCAGAAATAAGTATGCAAAGCTGGCAAGCTAAAATAGTAATATTGGCTAAGTATTGTTTACGTTGCTCTGTATTGATAAAGCTAAATCGTTTTGGAAACCACCACAACGCAAAAGGTTCTATTAATAAACTAGCGGCAACCCCCCACTGCATTGCAATTGCATAAGGAGATACCGCTTCCACTCCTAAATAATGCGCGATAGCCCAACGCTCAGCACCTAATGAAATAAAACCCAATAATCCAGAGATAGTTAGAATTGCACCATATTTTAATAATGCGGGGTTCATTGAGAAGTGTGGTATTGGCCATTGTTTATAGAGTAAAACACTACACACGACTTGTGCGATCAATCCAGCTAAAGCCATACCATCAACTTTCCATGTAGTGACCAACAAGAGCGCTAAGGCCGCTTGCAATAATGCCGTGATAAGTAAAATACTTACAAAGTGTTTAGCATTATTCTCAATTCTTAGCTTTGCTAAAGGGATAGCGTTAAGAGAGTTAAAGTAGATAGTAAAAATAAAACAATTAAAGGAAAAAAGTGGCGGTGGACCAGGTAAAAGCGTTTGAATATCGTGATTAAAAAAAACAAGCAGGCTTGTAATTATTGCACCACATAACATAACTTGCCATAAGGCTTGGCCTAATAACCGTGTTGGGTTTGATGCATCATGATAAAAACGATAGAGACCATCAATGATGCCTAAACTAATGAGCAGTGATAAGAATGTAGTTAAAACTAATAATACATCAAGCTTACCGTATTCTTCCAAACCTAATTGATCTGTAACATAAGGTTGAAGTAGCAATCCAATCAGTTTACAAAAGACGACTCCAATCCCATAAACCGCAACAACCTTTAATGTGCTCATAGTGCTTCAATCCACTGTGATAGCCGTTGCGCTTGAGCTTTTGCAGTAAAGGCTTTCATGACATGCCTATAACCGAGCTCTCTTTGAGTTTTTAATTCCTGATAGCTTTTTAGCTGGTGGTTTGTAATTGCCGTTGCTAATTCTGTAGGTGAATCTTTCTGTATCATCACTCCTATATCAGAGCAAAGGATCTCAGTACAACCAACAAGGTTAGTAGTAATAATAGGGATCCCTAATGCAAGGGCTTCTTTTAAAACTAGTGGGCCTGTATCAGTATCACCATTATTAGCGATGGTAAAAGGAGCGATTAGTCCTTGGTAACGTTGAGCATGAGATCGTAGCCAATCTGCATTTTGACTGCCTAAAAAAGAAACAGCGTTTATGAGTCCATGCCGTTTACAAAAAGATATTAGTTCCGATTTTAATGGCCCATCACCAACAATATCGATTTCAATCGGGTGTTTGAGTCGTTGTATGGCTTTCAATAACGTTATAAGCCCTTTTTTTTCAACCAATCGACCAATAAATAAAAAGCGCTTAGATGGAGACCATTCATTATTTAAAGTGGGATAGTTTTGCTCTTCAATCCCACAAGGTAGATAGTGAACAGGTGTCTTTGTTAGTGATTGCAAATGATCATGCATTGCCTTTGTCACAGCGCAGCAAAACTGACAATGAGAAAGCTTGGCTTGTAAATCTTGAGGCCCAGCGTAGATATCAGCGCCATGTCCAACAAATGACACTGGAATATTCAATATTTTTGCTGCAACGATTGCAATCGCTGAGCTATGCCAAGCAAAATGCGCATGAAGATGCTGGCATTGGTAACTATGTGCCCATAGCGCTAATTGTAGGCCTTGCCGAATAAGAGCGAGTTTTCCGAACTCATGTTGTTGGTAAATAAAAGGTAAGCTTCTTACGGAACGGGTGATGTGGCGAAAACTATAGTAGGGAAGGTTTGAGGGGTAGCAACACTGCTTCATTAATGGAATATCAGCACGTTGAAAGTGTTGACCTTTCATAAATGAAAACGGAACAACATGATGTCCAAGTGCAATCATTGCTCTCATTTCAACACCCGTGAATGTTTCAGATAAAGTAGGGAAACAAGGGATCACATAACCTATTGTCTTCATCACAGTGCTCCGCGAATGACTTTTAATAAAGAATTCAAACTTAGTGCCATGTTTCAGTGGCACTTAAGTAAGAAGATCATCAGCTATTGAGACAGATTGCATCGCATCGTGATTAAACGTCTTGTGTTTTGCAATTCATCATTAAGGTTAGATAGGGTTATTTAGTAAGAGAAGATGCACAAATAGAGGTGAAAATAATCACCAATGGAGGTATTGTTTGAATTATGAACACTTGGTTTTTTTTGTTTAATTTATTCTTGCCATCTTTATATTTGCTCTTATAATGCGACCCCACTGACACGGACAACGGCGTAAGCGGTTGCCGAGTTTAGTATTGTTCTTTAACAATTTGACCATGCAATCTGTGTGGGCACTCGTTGAAAAGTTAAGTCGAAAGATTTATCAATGATACTAGTGACCAATACAAATAACTCATCTCTTTATAGAGAAGGATTATTTG
>NZ_PYNW01000028.1 GCF_003026105.1 Photobacterium sp. GB-56
AATCTTTCGACTTAACTTTTCAACGAGTGCCCACACAGATTGCATGGTCAAATTGTTAAAGAACAATACTGATTTGGTTGCTAGCCAATGGCTTGCTCCGTGTCAGTGAGGTCGCATTATAGGGAGAGATTTTTTTCTGACAAGCCCTTTTTAAAAGAAAAATGCTCGCTTGAACAATCCTTAAACAATTCATCTTGTAATGATCAAGAATCCACCTAAAGATACTCTTTTCATTAGATAAAAAACGCCCCACTTCAATGCGGGGCGTTTAGTCATAGTGATTAAATGAAGGAATTAAATTTGCTCAGCAACAATTACATCATCTTTCACAGACAGTGTTATCACTTTACCCGGAACAAATTTACCTGATAACAAGTCTTGCGCTAATGGGTTTTCAATATATTGCTGTATCGCACGTTTCAATGGACGCGCGCCATAAACAGGATCAAATCCAGCTTCGGCAATCATATCTAACGCACTGTCTTCAACATCTAGACGGAAGTCTTTTTCAGCGAGGCGTTTTTTCAATCGTTCAAGCTGAATACTTGCAATATTCTTGATGTTTTCTTTACCAAGCGGATGGAACACAACGGTTTCATCAACACGGTTAATAAACTCAGGGCGGAAGTGTTGTCCAACAACTTCCATTACAAGTGCTTTGATTCCCTCATAGTCAAGGTTGCCGAAATGCTCTTGAATACGATCTGAGCCCAAGTTCGATGTCATGATGATCACCGTATTACGGAAATCTACTGTACGACCTTGACCATCAGTTAAACGACCGTCATCTAATACTTGAAGTAAGATATTGAACACATCAGGGTGTGCTTTTTCTACTTCGTCCAGTAATACTACTGAATATGGACGACGACGAACCGCTTCTGTTAGGTAACCACCTTCTTCATAACCGACGTAACCTGGAGGCGCACCCACTAGACGCGCGACTGAGTGTTTCTCCATAAACTCGGACATGTCGATTCGAACCATTGCTTCTTCACTATCAAACATAAAGTTTGCCAGTGATTTACAGAGCTCTGTTTTACCTACACCTGTTGGGCCTAAGAATAAGAAAGAGCCAATTGGACGTTGCGGATCAGCAAGACCTGCACGGCTACGACGAATAGCATTCGCAACAGCAACTACCGCTTCATCTTGACCAATGACACGATGGTGTAATTCGTCTTCCATACGAAGCAATTTATCACGCTCACCTTCAAGCATTTTTGATACAGGAATACCTGTCGCTTTTGATAAAACATCGGCAATTTCAGTATCAGTCACTTTGTTTTTCAACAAGGTCATTTCTTGCATTTCTGCTTGCGCGGCAAGATCTAGCTGCTTCTCTAACTCAGGAATACGACCATATTGTAACTCTGACATACGGTTTAAATCGCCAGCACGGCGAGCAATTTCCACATCAGTACGTGCTTGTTCAAGCTCTGCTTTAATATGTTGAGTACCTGACAGTGCTGCTTTTTCAGCATTCCACACTTCTTCAAGCTCTGCATATTCGCGCTCTTTTAGATCTAGCTCTTCAAGCAAATCACTGAGACGTTTATTACTTGCGGCATCATCTTCTTTTTCTAGCGCTTGCTGTTCAATCTTAAGCTGAATAATACGACGCTCAAGACGATCTAATGATTCGGGCTTTGAATCAATCTGCATACGAATGCTTGATGCCGCTTCATCAATAAGATCAATTGCTTTATCAGGTAACTGACGATCTGAAATATAACGATGTGACAATGTTGCTGCTGCTACAATCGCAGGATCGGTAATTTCTACATGGTGATGAAGCTCGTAACGCTCTTTCAAACCACGAAGAATTGCAATGGTATCTTCAACACTAGGTTCATCCACCAGCACTTTTTGGAAACGACGTTCAAGTGCCGCATCTTTCTCAATATACTGACGGTATTCATCTAATGTTGTAGCACCGACACAATGAAGCTCACCACGTGCCAATGCAGGTTTTAGCATGTTACCGGCATCCATTGAGCCTTCGCCTTTACCCGCACCAACCATAGTATGAATTTCATCGATGAACAAAATCACACGGCCATCTTCTTGCGATAATTCGTTAAGTACCGCTTTTAAGCGCTCTTCAAATTCACCACGGAATTTTGCACCCGCAATCAATGAGCCCATATCGAGAGAAAGGACACGCTTATCACGCAAGCCTTCAGGTACTTCACCGTTAACAATGCGTTGTGCTAATCCTTCAACGATGGCTGTTTTACCAACCCCAGGCTCACCGATGATCACAGGGTTATTTTTGGTACGGCGTTGCAATACTTGAATAGTACGGCGAATTTCATCGTCACGACCGATAACAGGATCTAATTTGCCCTGCTCTGCACGTTCGGTTAAATCGATCGTGTACTTCTCTAGAGCTTGGCGATTTTCTTCAGCATTAGGATCATCGACTTTTTGTCCACCACGAACTTGATCAATCGCTTGTTCAATATTTTTCGCCGTTAAACCTAATTCTTTAAATAACTCACCCAATGGGCCTTTATCTTCAGCTGCCGCTAAAATAAACAGCTCAGAAGAAATAAATTTATCTTTCCGCTTTTGTGCCAACTTATCGCACATATTAAGCAGTACGCCCATACCATGTGAAAGCTGAACTTCACCACCAATACCTGTTACTTTAGGCATGCGGTCTAATAGCTCAGCTAAGCGTGAACGTAACTGGGTAATATCGATGTTCAAAAGGGTGAGCAACGGACGCACGGTACTACCATCTTGATTAAGCAAAGCCACCATAAGGTGTGCAGGCTCGATATACTGATGGTCTCGTCCTAGAGCCAGCGACTGAGCATCAGATATTGCCGATTGAAATTTGCTGGTGAATCGGTCAAGACGCATAAGTTCTCCCAATAAATATAAATAAACTAATGCTATATATATGGATACTTAACAGGTATTTTTCAACTCTATAAATCGCAATATAATGCTGCAAAAAAAAAGCGAGCGATCTTTATGAAGATCACTCGCTTAGCAATAATTAACGACGTTAACCAATTACGTGCTATTTGTTATCCGCTAACCAAATCAATGAGGCCTGACGACCTGTTACCGCTTGTCGTCGATAGGAATAAAACTGCTGTTCATCAGTAAAAGTACAATACTCTCCACCATAAACAGCTGTGATACCTAATCGATTCAAACGCTGCTTTGCTAGTAAATACAAATCAGCCAACCATTTCTCACCATGCGGAATAAAAGCACATTCGGCATTCGGATCGGCAGCCATAAATTGTTCTCGCACTTCACCACCGACCTCAAATGCGTTAGGCCCAATAGCTGGACCTAACCACGCCATAATATCGGCTGCGTTACAGTGAAATTTTTCCACTGCGTGCTCAATCACACCTGTAGCCAGTCCTCGCCATCCGGCATGAACCGCAGCAACTTCTGTTCCTTGCTTATCGCAAAATAAAACAGGTAAACAGTCAGCAGTCATGATGGCACAGGCTAATCCCGGAGAACGAGTAAAGCTACCATCAGCATCTGGTACTGATGAAAGTTCAGCATTAAGCTCAATCACATCAGCACTGTGGATTTGATTCAACCACGCAGGAGAATCCACAAGACCACAATGTTGTTTCAACAATTCACGGTTTTGATTAACAACAGCTTCATCATCCCCAACATGTAGCCCTAAATTCAATTCATGATATGGAGCTGCACTAACACCACCTAAACGGGTCGTACTTATCGCGTGCACATGTTTCGAGGCTGGCCAGTTAGGAATAATGACTTTCATTAATAATCGTCTTCGTTATTTTCTTGCGTGTCTTTACGCAAAATATCAATCATTGCCACCATATCAATTGGTAGCGGTGCATGCCATTCCATCTTCTCACCGGTGATCGGGTGATCTAATCGCAGCATACGTGCATGCAGTGCTTGTCGATCAAACGCACGCAGTGCCTGAATAAATTCAGGAGATGCATCACGTGGCGGACGAGGACGACCACCATAAATCACGTCACCAATTAAAGGGTGGCTCATGTATGACATATGAACACGGATCTGGTGCGTACGGCCCGTTTCAAGACGTAATACAATACGTGTATGTTCACGGAAACGTTCAGCAACACGGTAATGGGTGATCGCATCTTTACCCATTTCATGTACTGCCATACAGATACGCTTAGTTGAGTGGCGACCAATTGGCTTTTCAATCGTGCCACCACCTGTCATCTGACCGATAGCTAACGCTTCATACTCACGCGTAATCTTACGCTTTTGTAGTGCACGAACTAAACGCGTTTGTGCTTGAATCGTTTTAGCAACCACCATTAAACCGGTAGTATCTTTATCCAATCGGTGAACGATACCCGCACGTGGAACTTCAGCCAGAGATGGGCAATGATGCAGCAATGCATTCAGAACCGTACCATCTGGCGTACCCGCGCCTGGGTGAACAACAAAGTCACGAGGTTTATTGATAACAAGAATGTCATCATCTTCGTAAACGATGTCGAGAGGAATATCCTGTGCAACCCAACGCACTTCATCTTCGATCTCAGCTTGGATAAATAGCTCTTCGCCACCCATCATTTTTTCACGAGGTTTCTTGACGACATCGCCATTCACTGAAACCATACCGTTTAAAATCCAATCTTTAATGCGCGAACGCGAATAATCTGGATATAATTGAGCAATAACCTGATCCAGGCGCATGCCTAATTGGTTTTCACCAACTGTGTTTGTCAATTCTATTTGCTGTGCCATAGCGAACTTTTTAAAAAAGCGTGAGACTAATTGTCATACGCTGCGTAAAATGGACCAAGCTTTAAACTATGCTTGATGTAACCTATATAGTGTCATTGTATCTGTTAACGGCTCTAACCGTAATGGATCGAGCAAAATAAAATTTTTATCAAGGAAACTAACGCCGCAATGAAACGCCTGACAATCACGACTCTTCTTGCCGTAGCCCTTCTTTCAGGCTGTTCGAGTAAAGAAGAAGTAATACCAGATGTGCCACCATCAAACTTATATGCATCAGCACAGACCGCTTTGCAAAAGGGAAATTGGACATCGGCTATCGAACAATTGGAAGCGCTAGATTCACGTTACCCATTTGGTGCTTATTCCGATCAAGTACAGCTAGATCTTATTTATGCTTACTATAAAAGTGATGATTTAGCACTAGGTGAAGCAACGATTGAACGCTTTTTACGTTTAAACCCTGATAATCCACAAGCTGACTGGGTTGTGTATATGAGTGGTTTAACACATATGGCTCAAGATCGTAGCTTTATGCATGATATGTTTAATATCAATCGATTTGACCGTGATCCAACACCATCACGCCAAGCCTTCAAGGATTTTAAATACCTTTTAGAGCGTTACCCTGAAAGTGAATATGGTGCAGATGCTAAAGCACGTATGATCTTTTTGAAAAACCGTTTAGCGAATTATGATTTAGCTACTGCGGATTTCTATATTCGTCGTGGAGCATGGATTGCAGCAATTAACCGTTGTCAGCAAGTACAACGTTTATACCCTGATACGGAAGCTGCACGCCAATCATTAGCGCTGGAAAAAACAGCTTATGAAAAGCTAAACTTGCAAAAAGAAGTTGAACGCACCGATAAATTAATGAAATTAAACCCAGCCAACTAACCAGTAGTGCACTTTATTTCATAAAAAAATGGCAGCTTAAAAATAAGCTGCCATTTTTTATATTTAAAATAGTGTTTAAATTTTAACATTAATTAATGATTTTTATCGCTACACTGACTAGTTACAATGACTAAAAAACACTCATCGCATTAAAATTATTATATAAAACCCCTAGTTAGCACTAGCCACCAGCATTTCACCTTCCTTCATACTGCCTTAAATATTATTCTCACCTCAAGTACTTTTTATAAACTTTTTTGCTACAAATCCAAGATGATCACAGATTTTTTTGCTGATAATTATTAAAGGCTATAGTGTGACACAGGTCACATTATTAAGTTCTAGATTTAGTAATCTGAATTCAACCCAACGAAGGGTAGCAAACGAGGAAGATAATTATGACATTAGAAATCACTGGTAAAAACATCGATATCACCCCGGCTATCCGTGAGCGTTTTGAATTTAAGTTCAATAAGTTAGAAAAACTTCAGGTGCCGCTAATCAAAAAACACGTTGTGATTAGCAAAGAGCCAAGCAAGCAATTTAAAGTCGAGGCTGCAGTAAACATTGCTGGAGGACAACTCGTTGCTTCTGCAGAGCATGACGACCTGTTTGGTGCGATTACAGAGCTTTACCAAAAGCTTGACCGACAGTTGAAAAAACAAGCTCACAAACCTAATGCTCGTCGTGCGAGCCATAGTGAAAAGCCAGAAGTGGCTGAAGACGAAGTAGAGCTAGATGAAGTTGAGTTAGACGACGCATACTAGAATATCATAAGGATTTTTAAAACAGCCCCGCTTATGCGGGGCTGTTTGTTTTAAGCAATACTGTTCTGATTATCTCAACATAACAATAGGGATCTTCCCTTATTATTTCCATTCTTAGCACTAGCCACTAATCTACTTGACAATAAATAGTGTGCTGCATAATGTGGCTAAAGATAAAAAATGACCAATTCGCTTATATCATCAAAGCTTATCTATTCATCAACTCTTTCATATCAGTTCACATTAGCATGATATGAAAGGTAAACAACGATATAAGCTATCGCTATACTCGGAAATCAGATAGGGACGCCAATGACCGATACTCGCTATTCTCTCGATGACATTCGTCAAAATGTCAGTCGTATTGATAACGCTTTACTTGAACTACTGGCAGAGCGAAGAGCGCTTAGTTTAGAGGTGGCTAAAAGTAAAATTAGCACCGCAAAACCTGTACGCGATCAAACACGTGAACACGAATTACTTTTAAAACTGATAGAAAGTGGCAAGCGTCATCAATTAGATGCTCAATATGTTACGCAGATCTTCCATACCATAATTGAAGACTCCGTATTATTTCAACAGGCTTACCTACAAAAACTCGCCAACCCAGATAGTGCGAATCCAACTGCTCGTGTCGCTTTTCTTGGTGCTAAAGGCTCATACTCTTACTTAGCTAGCCGAAATTATTTTAGCCGTAAACAAACCGATCTAGTTGAGCTGAGTTGTTCTACTTTTCGCGATATTTTCAATACTGTAGAAACAGGTAATGCTGATTATGGTGTCTTACCAATTGAAAATACCAGCTCAGGCTCAATCAATGAAGTGTATGATTTATTACAACACACAAGTCTTTCTATTGTGGGCGAGATAACCCAACCTATCGAACATTGCCTACTTACAGCTGTCGATACGAAACTTGAACATATTGATACCTTGTATTCTCATCCACAGCCACACCAACAATGTAGCGAGTTCCTTCATAGTATGGGGAGCATAAAACAAGAATATTGTTCAAGTACCGCTGAAGCGATGGAGCAAGTTGCAGAGCTAAAACAACCGAATGTTGCAGCTATTGGTAATGCATCTAGCGGCGAATTGTATGGTTTAACCTCCATTAAATCAGATATTGCCAATCAGCAAGAAAACTTCACCCGCTTTATTGTCGTAGCACGTAAACCTGTTGATGTAACATCCTTGATCCCAGCAAAAACCACTTTAATTATGTCGACAGCACAAAAAGCAGGTTCATTGGTTGAATGTTTACTGGTGCTGAGAAATCTTAATATCAATATGAGTAAGCTGGAATCACGCCCTGTTATTGGCAACCCATGGGAAGAAATGTTCTATGTGGATGTTGAGGTCAATCTTAAATCAGACGTGATGCAACAAGCGCTAGAAGAACTCACCCGCCTAACTCGCTTTATTAAAGTATTAGGCTGTTATCCAAGTGAAAATGTCGCGCCAACAGAAGTTGAGCTCCTCGACTAAAAAAAGTACGAATAACAAAAAGCCCGTTATGACATTCTCTTTCGAGTAATAATGACATAACGGGCTCTTTTATTTTGAACTATCAGAAAATTAACTACGATTTACGGTGAGTTGAATCGTTCGCCTGCCTAAGCAGTCCCTGGCTCTCTGCTAAAAAATGTTCAGCGTAATCGCCAAACCATCCTGATACCTGACCAAAGGCTTGTTTAAACGCATCTTTGTCTTGAGCATCTAGCATTTCAATCGCTTCACCAAAGCGCTGATGGAAACGTTTGATCATCGCAATATTCTGTGGTGCCGACATAATAATGTCACCGTACAATTGCGCATCTTGAGCAAATAGACGCCCAACCATCGCGAGTTCTAAGCGATAGATTGGTGAGCTTAACGACATTAACTGCTCTAGCTTAGGATCTTCTTCTGCAAGATGAACACCGTAAACAAACGACGTAAAGTGACGTAATGCTTGGATCAAAGTCATCCCCTGATCGTGCTCAATCGCACTAATACGATTTAGCGTTGCGCCCCAAATTTGAAACTGCTCCAACAGCCATTGGTAGCTTTCTGGATTTCGCCCATCACAGTACACAATCACCTGCTTTGCCAGACTTGGAATATCAGGACCAAACATTGGGTGTAACCCAACTACAGGGCCTTTATGCACTTCTAACATCGCTTGTAATGGACCACTTTTAATCGATGTTAAGTCAGCAAGTAAACAGTCTTTAGGTAAATTATCGAGTTTCGCAATCACCATCTCTGTTAAATGGATAGGAACAGAAACAACGACCATACCTGCATCATGCAATATTTCATCGGCACGATCCCAATCTTGGCTACCTAATGTTTTAACTTGGTAACCCGACAGTTCAAACAGACGACAAAACAATTTACCTAACTGTCCATGGCCACCAACAATAACAATTGGTCGCAATTGTGGATTTAAACATTTAAAACCAGAATCGTTTTCACTCGAATAAGATTCACGCATCGTTCGACGAAGTACATCTTCGATAAGATCCGCAGGGACCCCTTGACGTTCCGCCTCTTCGCGACGAGATGCCAACATTGCCGCTTCACGATCTGGGGCATAGATCGGTAAGCCATGCTGACTTTTAACGACGCCGACCTGCTCAACTAACGCGAGTCGTTGAGCCAATAACTCAACCATTTGACGATCTACATCATCAATTTGATCTCTTAATTTGCTTAACTCAGCAACCATGATTTCTTTTTATCCGTAATTATTTAATTCGATCTTGTAAGAACGGCACCAATTCCTTATGTGCCTGACGCAATAATTTCTCGGTGGTGTCCCAACTAATACATGCATCAGTTATCGATACGCCGTACTTCATTTCATCTCGAGGAAGATCGGCACTCTGGTTCCCTTCATCAAGATGGCTTTCGATCATCAACCCTATAATAGACTGATTTCCTTCTCGGATCTGATGAATTACATCTTCAGCTACCAAAGGTTGGCGACGATAATCTTTACGAGAATTAGCATGGCTACAGTCTACCATTAAGGCTGGTGAAAGACCTGATCCGACCATCTCGTTTTCACACTCTCTAACTGACACTGAATCGTAATTAGTTTGCTTACCACCACGTAAAATAACATGACCGTCAGGGTTACCTTCCGTATTTAGCAGTGCAACTTGTCCATCAGGGTTAATTCCCATAAATTTATGACCTGACGCTGCCGCTTGCATCGCATTAATCGCTGTTGCCAGGCTACCATCAGTACCATTTTTAAAGCCTACTGGCATTGATAGCCCACTTGCCATTTCACGGTGGGTTTGTGATTCCGTCGTACGTGCACCAATGGCTGCCCAACTAAATAAATCACCTAAATATTGCGGACTAATCGGATCAAGTGCTTCGGTCGCTAAAGGAATGCCCTCTTCAACTAAGTCAATTAATAGCTGACGGCCAATATGCAAACCTTCTTCAACAGCAAATGAACCATTAATGTACGGGTCGTTAATTAAGCCTTTCCATCCAACTGTAGTGCGTGGTTTTTCAAAATAGACTCGCATCACAATATAGAGTTGATCGCTAAGCTCTTCTGCCAACTGCTTTAACTTCTGCCCATAAGCTTTTGCTTGCTCAACATCATGAATCGAACAAGGTCCACACACGACCAATAAACGATGATCGCGCTTATGAATAATATCGGCGATGGTTTGACGTGATTGCTCCACAAAAGACAACGCTTGTTTAGAGGCAGATAAGTCTTGTTTCAACTTTGCTGGCGTAATGAGAACAGATTCATCTTCGATATGAACGTTATTGAGTTGGTCTTTTTGCATAGTGGCATCCTTGTCATTGATTCGTTAGCGCGAAACACAATCCCTGTTTCGTTATCACTATATCCATTAGTAACATTGTGCCAACAAACATAACAAGTCTTGATGACCTATTGCAATAGTGGTGTAAATAAAAAACACCACCTGTAAATAAATATTTACAGGTGGTGTTTTGTATAAGAAAAACACTTTTATCGCTAGCTTAAACGTTATTTAAAATAATAATAGTTGCTTTAAATGAGCGTATTTACTTAAAAGCGTGGCTCCATTGTCCCATAGCGTTCAAACCCTTGCTGCCATTTAGCTTTAAAAAGTGGGACCTCACGACGATATTCACAAATTCCCCAATTCACTTTTCCTTGCTCACCTAGCTGCAATACATGTTCAATAGAGCAGTAATTATCACGACCTTTATTATAACCTTGCAGATACTCTTGATGATTAGGTGTTTCCATCGCGTCATATTTATCTGAGATTTTATCAAGTTGTGTAGTTGTTAGCGCAATTCGACCACCAGCACCGTCATAGAAACCGAGCTGTTCAAAGTTTCCTTTGCTGATTAAAGAGGACTGTGTGACACAGCCAGATAGAAGCACAACAGAAGAGAGAGTCAAAAGAGGAAGTACTTTCATAACTTTTCCTTGGTTATCAAATCGAGGAGTTTTGAGAAGCAAAAAAACGTAGTGTTATTCAGCCTCTAACTCGCTATGAATTTTATACAATATGTTCTCAATCTAACCTAGCATAATAGTGCAAACATTGTACTTAATTAGAGTCTGTTCAGTAAATATACAGCGCTTTTCATCTGTTTAAATACTCATTCACCCTAAAGCTACCCAATTGATAATTTACAGATATAAAAAAGCCCACCTTTCGGTGGGCTTTTCGATTAAACGTCAAGCGTTTAAAGCTATTACTTAGATAGCTTCTCACGGATACGTGCTGATTTACCAGAACGCTCACGTAGGTAGTACAACTTGGCACGACGTACTGCACCACGACGTTTAACAGTAATGCTGTCAACTACTGGAGAGTGAGTTTGGAACGCACGCTCAACACCTTCACCGTTCGAAATTTTACGAACAGTAAATGCAGAATGTAGACCACGGTTACGGATTGCGATTACAACGCCTTCAAAAGCCTGTAGACGCTCACGGTCACCTTCTTTTACCTTAACTTGAACAACAACAGTGTCACCTGGTGCGAAAGTCGGTAGGTCTGTTTTTAGTTGCTCTTGCTCAAGAGCTTTAATGATGTTACTCATTTGGTATATACCCTAGAATAAACTGATACTAAATTAATTAAATACTTGCTTTATGTTCACGGATAAATTCCGCTAGCAAGAATTCCTGATCGTCAGTCAGAGCTAGGTTTTCCAGGAGCTCTGGTCTTCTTAGCCATGTACGGCCTAGCGATTGTTTTAATCGCCAGCGACTAATCTCTTTATGATTGCCAGACATTAATACCGAAGGTACTTCCTGCCCGTCCAACAATTCTGGTCTTGTGTAATGAGGACAATCTAGCAAGCCATTTGCAAAAGAATCTTCTTCTGCTGACGCAAAGTCTCCCAGTACGCCCGGAACAAACCGAACAACTGCATCCACCAACGTCATAGCAGGTAGTTCACCACCCGTTAACACAAAATCGCCGATAGACCATTCTTCGTCTACCTCTTGTTGGATAATGCGCTCATCAACCCCTTCATAGCGACCACAAATAAGAATCAGATTCTCATTTTGCGCTAACTCCTCAACACCAGCCTGATCCAGCTTACGGCCCTGAGGGGAAAGGTAGATTACTTTAGCCTTACCTTTTGCAGACTGTTTGGCAGTGTGAATGGCATCGCGCAAAGGCTGTACCATCATCAACATACCCGGTCCACCACCGTATGGTCGATCATCTACCGTACGATGTTTGTCGAGCGTAAAATCACGAGGATTCCACGTATCAACAGTCAAAAGGCCTTTTTTTACCGCCTGGCCTGTTACCCCAAAATTGGTAATGGAAGAGAACATTTCAGGAAAAAGGCTGATTACACCAACCCACATGTTACTCACCTTATTACCGGAGGTTAAAACTCAGGATCCCAGTCAACTTCGATCCGCTGAGCAGTGCGATCAATCAACTTGATGACCTGCTCATCGAGGAACGGAATTAATCGTTCCTTCTGCCCGAAAGCATCTTTTAAATTCGCCTTAACAACTAACACGTCGTTTGAACCTGTTTCCAGGATGTCTGTCACCTTACCTAGGTCGTAACCTTCGGTAGTGAATACAGACATACCAAACAACTCACGCCAGTAGAATTCTTCATCTGACAATGCTGGTAATTGCTCAGCCAATACAGCGACTTCAGCGTTAGTGAAAACTTGGGCATCCTCGCGGATATCCATACCTTCTAGCTTAGCCACCAGACCTTGGCCATGGCGTTTCCATGATTCAACATGGATCTCTTTCCACTCACCTTTAACTTTAATAAGCCAAGGGGTGTAAGAGAAAATGCTTTCAGATTGTTCGGTGTAGGAAAAAACTTTGAGCCAACCCTTGATACCGTAGGTGGCACCCAGTTTACCGACAATAATGTGGTCTTGGTTTTTATTGCTCATCGTTTCTCTTCTACCTTAATAATCAAATTAAGCTGCTTTCGCTGCATCTTTGATTAGTTTTGCTGCGCGGTCAGTCACAGAAGCGCCTTGACCTACCCAGTGGTTTACGCGATCTAGGTCTAAACGTAGACGCTCTTCTTGACCCTTAGCTAGTGGGTTGAAGAAACCGATTTGCTCGATGTTACGACCGTCACGTGAACAACGTGAGTCAGCAACAACGATTTGATAGAATGGACGCTTCTTAGCGCCGTGACGTGCCAAACGAATGGTTACCATATCGTCCTCTTTGCATTACTGTAAATTAAATTGGCCCCGCTTAAAAAACGGGGCCCGTGCCAAAATAAAGCCTCGGAATTTTACTCTTTAGAACGACGAATGCAACTGCTTTAGTTACTTTTTCGCCAGTAAAATAACCAATCGACTTTAAAATCTTTTAAAATTATGGGATTAGCGCCCAGGGAACATTCCGCCACCAGGCATCATACCCTTCATTTGGCGCATCATATTCTTCATTCCACCCTTTTGCATTTTCTTCATCATCTTCTGCATTTGGGTAAATTGCTTCAATAAACGGTTCACATCTTGTACTTGTGTACCTGAACCTGCAGCAATACGCTTTTTACGTGAACCTTTGATAAGTTCAGGATGTGCGCGCTCACCTTTGGTCATTGAATTAATGATAGCTTCCATTTGAACGAACACTTTATCGTCCACTTTATCTTTCACATCAGACGGTAGTTGTGACATACCCGGAAGCTTATCAAGCATTCCCATCATACCGCCCATGTTTTTCATTTGTTGAAGCTGGCTACGGAAGTCTTCTAAATCGAAGCCTTTTTTGTCTTTGAATTTCTTCGCCAGTTTTTCCGCTTCTTGCTTATCAACGTTACGTTCTAAATCTTCGATTAAAGAAAGAACGTCACCCATACCTAAGATACGAGAAGCAACACGGTTTGGATGGAACGGCTCTAGCGCATCAGTTTTTTCACCAACACCTAAAAATTTAATTGGCTTACCGGTAATATGACGTACTGATAACGCAGCACCGCCACGGGCATCACCATCCACCTTGGTTAAGATCACACCTGTTAGTGGTAATGCATCATTAAAGGCTTTAGCTGTGTTTGCCGCATCTTGACCTGTCATGGCATCAACCACGAACAGTGTCTCAACAGGGTTTAATGTTTTATGGACGTCTTTAATCTCATCCATCATCTCTTCATCAACGTGAAGACGACCCGCTGTATCGACAATCACCACATCGTAAAATTTAAGCTTTCCGTGCTCAAGCGCCGCTTTTGCGATCTCGACAGGTTTCTGCTCTACGTTTGATGGGAAGAAATCAATACCAACATCACCCGCTAGCGTCTCAAGCTGCTTGATTGCCGCAGGACGGTATACGTCGGCAGAAACAACCAATACTTTTTTACTATCACGCTCTTTTAATAGCTTACCTAATTTACCGACGCTAGTTGTTTTACCTGCACCTTGTAAACCTGCCATTAAAATAACTGCTGGCGGTTGGCAACTTAAATCCAAGCCTTCGTTTTCTTCACCCATCACCGCTTCAAGTTCAGCTTGAACGATTTTGATGAATTCTTGACCTGGCGTTAAACTTTTTGATACTTCAGTACCAACAGCGCGCTCTTTTACACGCTTAACGAATTCACGAACAACGGGCAGCGCAACATCAGCCTCGAGTAATGCCATGCGCACTTCACGCAAAGTATCCTTGATGTTGTCATCCGTAAGGCGACCACGGCCGCTGACATTTTTAAGCGTTCGCGATAAACGCTCGGTTAAATTTTCGAACATGTGGTGCTACTCGCTCGTTACGCAACTCAATTAAAATTGCAAAATCACTAAAATTGGTACAAGTATACCGTAAAAAAACCTTCGTTTTCATGTAATCCTCTGTCACTTTTAGGTATTACGTTGGCGGTGAAGGTTTGAGCAAGGTATAATTGCATCTCTAAAACCTTATAAAATAGCCATTAGTTACTACGGAGCTATCTCATTTATTATGGATATGTTACTTGCTATTCCAGCAGTTGGCTTTTATCTCATTGCACTGTTGCTGGTTATTCCAGGACTTGCTAACAATAACGGCATAAAAGTTACCCCTGTTTTTGCCGCAGCCTGTATGGCAATTATTTTTCATATCCTACTGCTTAAAGATCTTATCTTTGCAGGTGCAGGACAAAACCTCAGTATTCTTAACGTTGCTTCGTTAATCAGCGTAATTATTGCCTGCTTGACTACAGTAGCAATGTTAAAAATGCGGATTTGGTTTTTATTGCCCGTCATATACAGTTTTGCTGCTATTAATTTAGCGGCTTCAGCTTTATTGCCCGGTGCTTTTATTACCCATTTAGAAGCACATCCGCAAGTATTACTGCATATTTCTCTTGCTTTGTTCTCATATTCAACCCTTACAATTGCGAGCCTATATGCTATTCAATTAGCATGGCTTGATCATAAGCTTAAACATAAAAAGAGCTTAGCAATGAACCCTAATATTCCTCCATTAATGATGGTTGAACGCCAACTTTTCAAGATCATTATTGTTGGATATGCGTTATTAACCGTAACCTTGCTCACAGGCTATCTATTTATTAACGATATCATAGCTCAAGGTAAAACCCATAAAGCGATACTATCATTATTAGCTTGGGGTGTTTACAGTGTCTTACTATGGGGACATTACCAAAAAGGTTGGCGTGGACGCAGGGTAATTTGGTTCAGTCTCGTTGGTGCATTTCTACTCACCCTAGCTTACTTTGGGAGCCGATTCGTGAAAGAAATCATCATTGGCATGTAATTACTATTACCCATCATATCTTAATATAGAATATTTCTATAATTACAATACTTATAATTTTGCCCTCTATACGAGGGTTTTAGCTTGCATAAAACATTAAGGGTTACGACTTTTGGACGAGATCTCCACAGGTGTACTATTCTCTCTACTTATTTTAATGATCGTTCTATCAGCTTATTTCTCCAGCTCAGAAACAGGCATGATGGCACTAAATCGCTACAAACTACGCCACATGGCCAACCAAGGCCATAAAGGAGCTAAACGTGTCGAGAAACTACTGTCTCGTACAGATCGCTTAATTGGCCTAATTCTGATCGGTAATAATTTAGTTAATATTTTAGCATCAGCGATTGCGACTATTCTTGGTATGCGCCTTTATGGCGATGCTGGTGTGGCGATTGCAACAGGTGCACTGACTATTTTAATCCTTGTCTTTGCAGAAGTAACTCCTAAGACGGTAGCTGCGCTCTATCCTGAACGTGTCTCTTATGCCAGCAGCATCATCTTAAACATTTTAATGAAAGTGCTTTACCCATTAGTGTGGTTTGTTAATGGGATCACCAGTGCGTTTCTTTTCATTTTAGGATTAAAGAGCAGTAATAACAGTTCATCTAAATTGAGCTCAGAAGAATTGCGTACCGTTGTTAACGAAGCCGGCGGCTTAATCCCTCGTCGTCACCAAGATATGCTGTTATCGATTCTTGATTTAGAAAATGTCACAGTGGAAGACTTAATGGTACCGCGCAGTGAGATCGCAGCCATTAACGTTAATGATGATTGGAAATCAATAGTCCGCCAACTAAGCCATTCAGCGCATGGTCGTATCGTACTTTACCGTGACAATATTGATGAAGTGGTTGGTATGTTACGTGTACGTGAAGCCTACCGCCTGATGATGGACAAAAACGATTTCAGTAAAGAAAACCTATTACGTGCAGCTGATGAAGTCTATTTCATTCCAGAAGGTACCCCACTGAACACCCAGCTTTTGAAATTCCAACGAAATAAAGAGCGTATTGGTTTGATCGTCGATGAGTACGGTGATATCCAAGGCTTAATCACGGTAGAAGATATTCTTGAAGAAATCGTAGGAGAATTTACAACGTCTATCACACCAACATTAGCAGAAGAGATCACTGCGCAAAGTGACGGTAGCTTGATGATTGAAGGCAGTGCCAACATTCGCGATTTGAATAAGAGCCTAAATTGGAAACTGCCAACTGATGGCCCTAGAACCTTAAATGGTTTGATCTTAGAACACTTAGAATACATTCCAGAAAATCAGGTCAGTATAATTATTGCTGATCATAAAATGGAAATAGTGGAAGTATCCGACAATATGATCAAGTTGATCAAGGTATTACCCGACAATCCGTAATAATACATAAAAAAGCCGACATGATGTCGGCTTTTTATTCTCAGTTGTTTACCCATAGACTTATTTTACTGTTAGCTCTTGTAGCATCGTTTCTGGGAGTGCCAACTCATTATTTAAGTTAACAGAGATCCCTTGCGCTAAGATCGTTTGAGCAATTTGCTTCGCTTCATCTAATGAGTGCATGTCATAGGTTCCACACTGGTATTCATTCAGCTCTGGAATTTGATTTTGTGATTCCACTTTCAACACATCTTCCATTGCCGCTTGCCAGCTTGCAGCAACTACTTCTTCAGTCGGTGTGCCGATTAAGCTCATGTAGAAACCAGTGCGACATCCCATCGGCGAGATATCGATGATTTCGACATTATTTGAATTAAGGTGCGCACGCATAAAACCAGCATAAAGATGCTCAAGAGTATGAATTCCACGCTCACTTAAAATATCAACGTTTGGACGACAAAAACGTAAATCAAACACCGTAATGGTATCGCCTTTTGGTGTTTGCATGGTCTTTGCAACACGTACTGCTGGCGCATTCATTTTAGTATGATCAACAGTAAAACTATCGAGTAATGGCATTATTTGCTTCTCCTTGCACGTCAATCCTGACTTATTCAATTATTGGTACTTTTTCTGTATTCGCAACTTGTTACAGTCTAAAACCACCAGCTTCTATTACTTTCTAATTCTTTACGGCACTGCTTTAACTGCCAACCATAGTTCTTTGATTGCTGCTCTACTTTACGCGCAACCTTGGTTAGCCATGGCTTTTTCCAATATGTTCCACGCTTAAACCCACCTCGACCTTCGTGATAAGCCAAGTACTGACGATAAGCATCCCATTTAGAAATCCCTAACTGACGTTGTGTTTCATGGGTATACCAACCAACAAATTGTAATGAATCGCCGAAATCAGTACGTGAGCCGCCATGACCTGTGTGCTTTTGAAAATCCTCCCATGCAGGATCTTGCGCTTGTGCGTAACCATAAGCACTGCTTACACGTCCCCATGGAATAAAGCCGAGTACATAATTTTTCGGTGGCTCAGCATCATGACGGAAGCTGCTTTCTTGTTTAATGATCGCCATCGCCACATTGATGGGCGTCCCCCACTCTTTTTGCATATCAACGGCATCATCATACCAACTCGGATATTGACGAAAAATATTACAAATATTCGATTGGTCTCGTGGTGGTGCAGAAGCACACCCTGAAACAATGAGGGTTATTCCGAACAACAAAAATAAACGAAGAGATCGCTGCATATATCACTCACATTCCATTAAAGACGTTTACCAAGTAATACATTATATAGGGATAGAGATTAACAGTAGCTAAAGAAGAGGTTTCATCATCCATGTAAAATGTATCTATCAATAAAAACTAAAAATAATAAGCTGGAACCATCCGGCTCCCAGCTTTTATTTGTTTGAAAGAAGACACTCTTTTGTTGTTACTCTTTACATGCCAACATGAATATCGGCAAAGTAATTATCGAGATAATCATCAAATGATACGGTGTCATCATGTTCGATCTGTTGCTGTTTTTCTACCGAATGATGTACTTCTTGTTCAAATGTATTGGCATCATAAAAACGGAATTTTTGTGCTTTTAAGCTTTCTGCATGTTGCGCTGCTAACTTATAGCCAAGATTACCAATACCTTGTTCCGCTTTAATTTGCTCAAGCAATTGCGCTGATAGTGTACGTTCAGGATGATGGATCCAACCTAATAAACGCTCGCATGTTTGTTGGTAAAGAGTATTACCGTTTAGCTCATCAATAGTTTTCGCGACTTGCTCCAATTCAGCAAAGACACGCGCCCCCCAATCTTGCAAGCTTAAACGCTCACCAGCACAGCCGATCTTAAGCATCAATTCTGGGTTACGACCGTCAACCACAACACGGTTCCAGTTATCACGCCAACAAGCAAGCTCACTATCATCCATATCAGCAGATGGTGTTAATACCGCCCACGTTAGGAATAAATCAAGGAAACGTACCTGATCTTCACTGATACCAATCGGGCTAAATGGGTTTACATCTAACGAACGAACTTCGATATACTCAACACCACCACGCTTTAGTGCTTCTGACGGCTTTTCACCACTTTTCGTTACTCGTTTAGCGCGAATTGGCGCATAAAGCTCATTTTCAATTTGTAGTACATTGCTGTTTAGCTGACGACGTTCACCATTAACAACCACACCAATGTCAGCAAACTCTTTTGACGGAGTATGAATCGCTTTATTTAAGCCTTCTAGGTACTGTTCAAGGCTATTAAAACCAATTTTCAGTGAGCTTTGCGCATTATTGGTGTAGCCTAAATCACTTAAACGTAATGCTGTTGCATTCTCTAAGTAATAGGTACCTGTACCCACTTTGCTAAATGATTCCTTCACTTTGTCGTCTTTAATAAAAGAGCCACAAAGTGCAGGAGACGCCCCAAATAAATAAGGAATTAACCAACCGAAACGATAGTAATTACGGATCAAACCAAAGTATGCATCCGACACCGATGCTTGACGTTGCTCTAGTGTTTGCCCACCCAATAAACCATCCCAAAAACTATCTGAAAATGAGAAGTTAAAGTGAACACCGGAGATGATCTGCATTACGCTACCATAGCGATGCTTTAAACCTTCGCGGTAAAGCGTTTTCATTCGTCCGGTATTCGATGAACCGTATTGCGCTAAGGTAATGTCATCTTGTGAGCCAACAAAGCATGGCATCGACATTGGCCATAAACGCTCACCATCCATTTTACTTAAGGCAAATTTATGGATATCTTCAAGTTGCCATAACAACTGATCAACGTCGGTTGATACTGGTGTAATAAATTCCAACAATGATTCGGCAAAATCAGTTGTGATCCACTTATTGGTTAGCGCAGAGCCTAATGCCACGGGATGAGGTTGTTGGGATAAATGCCTGTCAGCAGTAATTCGAAGTGACTCTCGTTCAAGTCCACGCCCAAACTGGGTTAATGCATCAGCATGAGTAGAAAGCTGCTGTAACCTCTGTGAAAAATCCATCAAGGCTATTCTCGTTTTAATCTAATTTAAGGAAAACAGAGTAATCATTATTGCATCTGATTACCATCATTTATATCAGCAAAACTTGCGAAAGACTTTTACTAAGCAGTAACAACTAGCACTCGGTACTAGCTGTTACTGAGTACCTGTTACTTCGTTAATGTAAGCAAATGAACAGGTAAGTCTAACGCTTTCAATTGTGGCTCCAATGTCTTCGCATCACCCACCACAATAATTTGATAATCTTTCGGGTTAAACCATTTCTGCGCTAATTTATCCATTGTCGTTTTAGTAATAGTATCGACAATATGGTTTCGCTGAGCGACAAAATCTTTTGGTAAATCATAAGCTAAGATATTACCTAACAATGATGCTTTTTGACTTGGCGTCTCATAACTAAGAGCATCTTTCTGACCCACAGCTAAGCGCATAAAGTTAACCTCTTTATCGGTTAATCCTGATGTGCTCATTTTCTTTAGTTCGGCGAGAAACTCTTTTATAGAGGCAACCGTCGCATCGGCTCTAACTTGAGCATAATAAACTCCCACACCCACTTCTTTTCCGCCACTGAAATAGCCTCCCGCGCCATAGGTAAAGCCTTTATCTTCACGTAGATTCATGTTGATACGGCTATTAAAGTTACCCGCTAAATTAAAGTTAGCCAATTGGGTTTTAAATAGCTCACCGGTGGCATCAAACGGCATCCCTTGACGTACTAAACGGATCACCGTTTGTGGAGCATCAGGCTTATTCACTAACCAAATTGCTTGCTGCTTTAATACAGGTAGAACTTGTGGTGCAATACTTGGCGCAGGTTCTCCTTTCCATTGTCCGATAGGCGCTAACGCTTGTACTAGTTTCGCTTGTGTTATATCGCCCACCACTACCGCATCAGCACTGTTAGGAGTGTAATAACGATGATAGAAGTCTTTTACATCTTGCAGGGTAATATGGCTCAACGTTTGCTTAGTACCATCCGTTGGACGCCCAAACACAGTACCTTTAAATAAGACTTCTCGTGTTGCTTGCCCCGCTAACCAATCCGCACTTTGATGCTCATAAACAATACCTTCAATCATCTGCTTTTTAAGACGCTTAAAATCACTTTCTTTAAAGGCGGGATGGAAAAGACGTTGCTCTAATAACGCCATCGTTTCAGGTAAGTTCTTCGTTAGCGTACTGAGTGAAATCGTGGTGCCATATAATCCAGCATGTACTGAAATATTACTGCCAAGAGTATCTAACTTAGATGCCATTTGCTCTGCGGTATATTTCTCAGAGCCTTCATTCATCATCGCAGCCGTCAGCTCAGCTAAACCTTCTTTACTTGCAGGATCTAAACGACGCCCTGCAGGTACGGTTAACTGTAAGCTGATCGTTGGAGTTTCTTGGGACTGGGTACCAACCACTTTGATCCCATTCGCAAGGCTAAACTCATACAGTGTGGGCATGACGACTTTCACTGGTTTTGAAGCCTTTGGCATCACTGAACGATCAAAATTATCTTTAACCGTACGGTAAGCTAAATCTTGATCATTGATCTTGGTATTTTTAGGTAACACACGTGGCGCAGGCGCATAATTGGGTTTCGCTGCCTGCAGTTGTAATTCACCATGTGGAACAACACTGAGCGTAACACTCGGGTGTTGATAAATATACTGGTTATACGCACGCATTACGCTTTGCGTATTTACTTTATCAATATTCGCTAGTTCCGTTGCAATGTAGTTAGGATTACCAAAGAAAGTCTGATAAGCCGCAAGTTGCGACACTTTACCACTGACACTTTGTAAGCCATAAATCGCACTCGCTTCAACCGAGCCTTTAATTTCATCCAGTTGGGCTTTCTTGATCCCTTGTAGCTCAATGCCGTTAACGACAGACATCACTTCTTTACGTAATGTGTCTAGGTGACCTTTATCACCACTTGGTGCTATCGCATACACATACATGCTACAAGCAAGCTCTGCACAATCTTGAAATGCGCCTGCATCAACAGCTTTACCTGTTTTCACCAGCTTTTGATAAAGTAAGCTATTCGTGCCACTTCCAATCACTTGGCCTAACATATCCAATGATGGTTGTTCTGCTGCACCTAAATACGCTGTCGGCCAGGCCATCATTAACATGGGCTGCTTAATATTATCTTGCAGTGTAATGTAACGATCAGACGGCAATGTCACAGGCTGCTTCGGTGCATCCTTTACTTCAGGACCTCGTGGAATAGAGCCAAAGTATTTATTCACCCATTCCAATGTCTGCGCTTTATTAATATCACCACCAATGGTTAACGTCGCATTGTTTGGCCCGTACCAACGCAGGAAGAAAGCTTTAAGATCGTTAACATCAACACGATCTAAATCTTCTACATAGCCAATGGTTTGCCATGAATATGGGTGGCTACGAGGGTATAATGCTTCCGCCATTTTTTCATAAATCAAACCATACGGACGGTTTTCAAAGTTTTGTGCACGCTCATTTTTCACTGTATCACGCTGAATTTCAAACTTACGCTGAGATACCGCATCAAGTAAAAAGCCCATACGGTCAGACTCAAGCCACAAGGCTTTCTCTAATTGATTGGCTGGGACTGTTTCAAAATAATTCGTGCGATCACGGTTAGTACTGCCATTTAAATTACCGCCCGCTTCTGTGATCAATTTGAAATGCTGTTGATCACCAACATGCTTAGAGCCTTGAAACATCATGTGCTCAAAAAAGTGCGCAAAACCTGATTTACCTTGTTGCTCTCGCGCAGAGCCCACATGGTAAGTCACATCCACATTCACTAACGGATCAGAGTGATCCGGCGATAAAATAACAGTCAACCCATTAGCCAAACGGTATTTACTATAAGGGATCACAGCTTTCCCTTGTACCGCTTTAACTTGCTCAATAAACGTTACCCCTTTTGGTAACACTTGGGTAGTCTGCTGTTCAGTAAATTGAGTACAACCTGTCAATGACACGACGGCTGCACTCAGGATCCATTTTTTCACGCTCGAATTCCTTAAAACGATAATGCAGGGAAAAGTCCCAATACGATTGCAGCTAATGCGATATAACGTAATGTTTTACCAATTAAAATGACTACTGCACACCACCAAAATCGCATCCGTAGCCAACCTGCCGCTAAACATAAGGGATCACCAATAATTGGCATCCAACTAAGTAACAAACTCCAGTAGCCGTATTTTTTTAGCCACAATAACGCTTTATGACTCTGTTTTTGCTCTGAAGTTTTATCTGGTAGTAAAAGACCTAACCAATAATTAGTTAATCCACCTAAGGTATTACCTATCGCAACGACCGCTACTATTTGCCATATCGGGTTATCCCCTAATTTGACAGCAGCGATAAGATTCGCTTCAGATCCGCCTGGTAACAATGTGGCACTAAGAAATCCGGTCGCAAATAGAACCCATAAGCCCGTATCCCCGGTAAATAAATCAGTCATGTCTGTCACCTTTTTATTAGGAAGGCAAAGTGTGCCATTTGAAGCGATAACTGAACATATTTTTATATTGTCATTAAATAAAAAAGGCAGCGAAACGCTGCCTTTTTAACTAGGTAGTGAAAGAAATACCTTAACTTCCACCCACCAATGCTAACAAGATGCCTGCAGCTACAGCAGAGCCCAATACACCAGCTACGTTTGGTCCCATTGCATGCATTAATAAGAAGTTTTGAGGGTTTGACTCTAAACCCACCTTATTCACCACACGTGCCGCCATTGGAACGGCAGATACACCTGCTGCACCAATTAATGGGTTAATTGGCTCTTTACTAAAACGGTTAAGCGCTTTTGCCATTAATACACCACCACCAGTACCAACACTAAATGCAACCGCGCCCAGTACCAAAATACCTAATGTTTCGATTTGTAGGAATGTTGCAGCTTCAAGCTTCGAACCAACACCTAAACCTAGCATAATTGTCACGATGTTGATCAACTCGTTTTGTACTGTATTTGATAAGCGATCCACAACACCAGATTCACGCATTAAGTTACCTAAACAGAACATACCGACTAATGGGGTTGCTGATGGTAAGAACAAAATCGTCATCAACAGTACAGCTAATGGGAACAATACTTTTTCCATCTTCGTCACGTGACGAAGCTGCTGCATCTGAATTTGACGCTCTTCAGGTGTCGTCAGTGCTTTCATAATTGGTGGCTGAATAATTGGTACTAAAGCCATGTAACTGTAAGCTGCCACCGCAATCGCACCAAGTAAATCAGGGGACAATCGGCTTGCTAAGAAAATAGCCGTTGGGCCATCAGCACCACCAATAATCGCAATTGACGAAGCATCTGCTAGCGAAAATTCCATTCCCGGTACAACGTTAAGTAAAATAGCGCCAAATAAGGTAAAGAAAATACCAAACTGCGCCGCTGCTCCTAATAACAAGGTTTTAGGGTTTGCAATCAGCGCGCCAAAGTCGGTCATTGCACCTACACCCATAAAGATTAATAGCGGGAAAATACCCGTTTCAATCCCTACGTAATAGATGTAATAAAGCAAACCACCAGGATCAGTAAACCCAGCATTCGGGATATTGGCAAGAATGGCACCAAAGCCCATAGGCAGTAATAATAATGGCTCAAAGCCTTTACGAATGGCCAAGAACAACAAACCACAACCAACCACGATCATCACGATCTGACCGAATTCAAAGTTTGCAATCCCAGTTTCGGACCAGAGTTTTAATAAACCTTCCATGGTTACCTCTTATGACAAACTAATGATCGGCGAACCGACAGTGACGGAATCACCTTCTTTAACATGTAGCTGATCAACCAC
Source organism: Photobacterium sp. GB-56 (assembly GCF_003026105.1). Lineage (GTDB taxonomy): Bacteria > Pseudomonadota > Gammaproteobacteria > Enterobacterales > Vibrionaceae > Photobacterium. Next base: position 24,855 of record NZ_PYNW01000028.1, read on the forward strand.
ACCACTACGTGCGGCACGTACTTCGGTTTCCATCTTCATCGCTTCTAAGATCACAAGAACATCACCTTCTGTTACTTGATGACCTGGCTGAACATTGATCTTAAAGATATTCCCTGCTAATGGCGCACCAACAGCTTCAGCAGTTGCACTTGGAGCTGATGCGGCAGCAACAGGAGCTGCTGGTTGCTGTGCCACTTCCACAGAAGACAATTCACCGCCTTCAGCAACATCAACGTTATAAACCTGACCATTAACACGTACACTATAGCTTTCAACCTCAGATGCCGTTTTCGTTTCAGCGGCAGTGGTTACTACTTCTTCACCTGTTGGTGCAGGTTCAAAGGCATCAGGATTATTACGATTTTTAAGGAAGTTAAGTCCAACTTGCGGGAACAATGCATACGTTAATACATCATCAACTTGTTGATCGGCTAACGCAATACCCTCAGCTTTAGCTTTTGCGACAAGATCATCAGTTAAGATAGCTAACTCATCATCAATTAAATCAGCTGGACGACAAGTAATAGGCTCAGCACCCTCAAGTACTTTCGCTTGAAGATCACTATTTACAGCCGCTGGTGCTGCGCCATATTCACCTTTTAGAATACCCGCCGTTTCTTTACTGATGCTCTTATAGCGCTCACCAGTCAGTACATTCAATACAGCCTGAGTACCGACAATTTGTGATGTTGGGGTGACCAGTGGAATAAAGCCAAGATCTTCACGTACACGTGGGATCTCTTCTAACACTTCATCAAAACGATCAGCAGCACCTTGCTCTTTTAGCTGACTTTCCATGTTAGTTAGCATGCCGCCAGGAACTTGTGCTAATAAAATTCGAGCATCAACACCGCGTAAACTACCTTCAAATTTCGCGTACTTCTTACGAACATCTCGGAAATAGCTAGCAATAGGTGCGAACTTTTCTAAATCAAGGTTGGTATCACGTCCTGTACCTTGGAGCATAGCTACCACTGTTTCAGTTGGTGTATGACCGTAAGTTTGGCTCATTGATGAAATCGATGTATCAAGAATATCGAGTCCCGCTTCTACGGCTTTCACTGCTGTCGCTGTAGATAAACCGGTTGTAGCATGGCTGTGTAAAGCTAGCGGAATATCACATGATGCTTTGATACGCTTAATTAACTCTTCCGCTTCATAAGGCTTCAATAAACCTGACATATCTTTGATACATAGCGAGTGACAACCGAGATCTTCTAAACGCTTAGCAAGATCGGTCCATGTATCTAAAGTATGAACCGGACTTGTTGTGTAAGAAATAGTACCTTGCGCATGAGCACCAACATCAATCGTCGACTTTACGGCTTTTTCAAAATTACGCACATCATTCATGGCATCAAAAATACGGAAAACATCCATACCATTCGCGTGTGCGCGCTCAACAAACTTCTCTACAACATCATCACCATAATGGCGATAGCCAAGTAAATTTTGTCCACGAAGTAACATCTGCATCGGTGTTTTTGGCATCACTTGCTTTAATGCGCGCAGACGCTCCCAAGGATCTTCACCAAGATAGCGAATGCACGAATCAAATGTTGCACCACCCCATGTTTCTAACGACCAATAACCAACATCATCAAGTTGCGCGGCAATAGGAAGCATATCTTCTAAACGAAGACGGGTAGCAAATAAAGATTGGTGTGCATCACGCAATACAACATCGGTGATAGCTAGAGGCTTGGACATGTTCAAAACTCCTTGTAAGAATAAGTGTCCTTAAATCAAAACTGTGTGCTGTGAAATTAGCTAGTGCTTTTAGCTTGACGATATTGATGAACAGCAGCAGAAATAGCTGCAATGACATCAGGCTTAATACCGTTTTGATTTTGGGTCACTGCCGGCTTGGCAGCTTTAGGCGCTTCAATTTGGTCAGCTGGCGCAAATTTTGCCAACAAATGAACCAAAAAAATAAGGATTGACAGAAAGACAAATACAACGACCATTCCTGTCGCCATAATTACCGCTGCTTGCCACAGCGCATCTCCCAGATCAGTCATCATAAATTCCTTCTAGTTGTGACCGTAGTGTTAACGATTATCACGACAATTGAAAACAAGTCAAATTGATTCACAAAAATTGGTTGTTTTTGCAACATCAGTCTGATTTTTACTCAAATTAAAGCATATTTATCAGCCTTAATTGCAAGATTTCATTACATGCAGACACAATATGAATACAAATACATAAAGATTGCATATATAGAATCAACATACTGAAATGTAATAAAAAAAGGAATTTTAAAAATATCTAGAAAGGATAGCATTCAGCTAAAAAAGAGAAGTTATCGTATCAAATAAGCAGTTAGATACCCTTATTGATACTAAGCAAATAAAATCATTATTATTACTTATTAACAATAATATTATAAAGGCTTAGTAATACTTAGAAATCAGAAAACAACAGATACAAAAAAGCCCAGCAAAAGCTGGGCTTTAAATGATGGTGCGCGCGGGAGGATTCGAACCTCCGACCGCCTGGTTCGTAGCCAGGTACTCTATCCAGCTGAGCTACGCGCGCACTAAATCGGTGTAACAGCAACAAGCGTTAGGCTTATCACTTTTAAATAATGGTGCGCGCGGGAGGATTCGAACCTCCGACCGCCTGGTTCGTAGCCAGGTACTCTATCCAGCTGAGCTACGCGCGCACTAAATCGGTGTAACAGCAACAAGCGTTAAGGCTTATCACTTTTAAAAATGGTGCGCGCGGGAGGATTCGAACCTCCGACCGCCTGGTTCGTAGCCAGGTACTCTATCCAGCTGAGCTACGCGCGCACTAAATCGGTGTAACAGCAACAAGC
>NZ_PYNW01000029.1 GCF_003026105.1 Photobacterium sp. GB-56
ACTGTGCTGATACTTACGTATCAATTGGTCACTAGTATCATTGATAAATCTTTCGACTTAACTTTTCAACGAGTGCCCACACAGATTGCATGGTCAAATTGTTAAAGAACAATACTGATTTGGTTGCCAGCCAATGGCTTGCTCCGTGTCAGTGAGGTCGCATTATAGGAGTATTTTCTTTGCTGACAATATTTTTTTGATAAAAAAAAATCGTTTGAATATTTTTTATTCAAAACGACTTTTAAAAGTATTTATTGACAAAAATTTAGGCAGGTTAATCAAACTCACTGTAACGAGAAAATAATGTTTTTAACGCTACATTAGAAGTGTTACCCCATCGATCAACCCATTGGACGTCAACAGCAATAACTTTTGCATCAGCATTTGTTGATCCTGCCGGTTTCATTTTATCCTCTATCTCCCAACTTCTCTTAAATGTATATGAAGAGCCAGAGACAACAATGTTTTCTATCGGATAACTTCCATCAGCTAAAACAGGGTCATCAAAATATAAGGTATTTGTACCACCACTGATATTTGCTCTTGCTCTAAAAAACTCAAGCTTATCCTCTGCAAGTTGTAATGCCTCCAAAGAGTTCAATGCAAAATCAGCCTTTCTATCTATATATATTTGTAATTTCACAAGTCCTAGAACACCGACTGAAAGTACAACAAGAGCAATTAAACTTTCTAGAAGGCTAAATCCTTTTTGATTAGAAATCATGCCAAGATCCCTTTTCCCATTTTAACTGGGTGCTATGTTTTGTAACTTTTCCTTTATTATAAGAAGGAATAATTGAGCCATTAATCTTTATTGTCCTTCCTATCGCATCAATTCCAACGCCACCATCAATATATACGGAACCTTCAGCTAAAAAGGGCATCTGATCATAATCGGCTGTCAGATGACTTTGTAAAAAACTACCTGGAAGCACACCTATATCGGTACTTTCATTAAATAAATTTTCCCAAGCTGTCAGTACATCTAATGAAGTACTCACGTACTGATAGAGAATTCCATTAAAATAAGTAACTGCCTTTGTAAATAAAACACCATTAAATACAATCAACTGAACTGCTTCTTCATTATTTGATTCAATAGCTGTTCCAAAAATAGCTCCTGTTAATGCACAGTTACCATCAATCCAAATACGTCTTTTTCCGTTTTTATAAGCATTATCAACCTTCGTATGACAATTTTTAATCCAGCCTCCTGATGTTTTATCTAAAGCATTATCACCGATAACAATACCGACAGTATCGTTTTTTATATCTTCCCTAACCGAGGCATGTTCTGATATATCTTTGTTAAATAGCGCCTTAAAAACATCAACTGTCTCATTCTCTAAAATATCCCCTCCTTTAACAGGAGTGATTGAAAAAGCACTTGGCGGTTTAGCAGGATCGAATAAATTAGAAAGATAGGCACTATTACATTCAAAAGAAGGAGCCCCTAATCCTCCACCTCCATGTGCGCTAGTTGTTGAATCGACTGTGAAAAAGTGTTCGTCAGTCCCTGATATTGATGCGACGTAATTTACCGTGCCACCAGATACAACAGACTTACACTTATATTTTCCATCAGAAGCTTTATCCTCTGTTTTATTTGGAACAAAGTGCTGAGAGCCTGTTAATTCAATAGAAGCGCTTGTTTCAATAGTACTAAGAACACCACCACCTCCATAACCAATACTTTTATTAATCTCTTGTATTGATCCATCAGAGCTATAACGACTTATCAATTGATATTCAGTATGCTCACCCACAGCTGGATAAGAGTTAATCATTAATGCAGGCGAAGGTGCCAAATCATTACATACATGACTAAATGCTGATTCCGTAGGTTTTATATTTTTTTGCTTTAATTCAGTAAAAGCACACTCTAAACCACCTTCAGCATTCCAGAATGCTTGACGTTCTAATATAGTATTTTGAGCACGCTTGATTTGATAATAAACTTGTTTTGATGAAGCTAATGAAAATAGCAAAGATGCTATTAATAAAACACTAACAATAGATAAACTCACCATTCCATGCTGCTTTGTAATCATTGTATATTCCTTAATACAACAGAAACTTTCCCTGCATGCGTATATGTTGTACCAATCAAGGTTGCATCTAAAAAAACATCCACTTTCATTGCTGTTGATTGAGCGGTAGATATAACAGAAGTCGACACATTAAAATTATTAATGTTGATATTTTTATAATCAATCAATGATGCTACTTCTGCACCACTACATAAATTACTAAATGTAAAATCTGTCATAGTTGAGAGTGCAGAAGAGGAAGATATTTTTTGGCATATTTGTATTGTTTTAGTTCCAGCTGATGTGTTTTTTTGTTGGAACTTTATTCCTCGCCATTTCCCATTTTCATCTTCATATACAAAACCAATATTAGTAGCAGATGAGTCGATCGTTGAAGATGAACCTGATAGCGTTACAGGCTCATCAAGCGTAGTGGTATATCCCGCTCTACGTATTTCAGTTGCAATATGCTTTAATGTGTCATTTACATCTTGTTTAATCAGTAACTGAGATGTTCTCGCTACAGCCATCTTATTCCCAGCTATATATATACTCCCAACAGTAGCAATAGCGATTAAACTAATTGATGATGCAACAATTAGCTCTATTAGAGAAATACCTTGTTGTTTATATTTATTAGCATGGTTTAAATTCATAAGCACCTCCGCTAGTAACAGAACAGCTTCGAATTCTACCTGTCAATCTATTTAAAATAACTTGTACTTCTTTAGAGCTATCAGTTATGTAGAAATAAAACTGTCCAGTAGTATTTGGCGTTCCTCTAGACGAGTCCATCGTTAAATAGGAAGACATAGATACTTTAAAATTTATACCTTTATATTTGTTACCTAAAATAATTTGAATAGCATCAGATTTTGCATTTGATATTGTTGATGCAACTGAAGAGGCTGGTAGTAATGCTAATACCCACTGTCCATCATTATGATATTCAGTTATATCTCCTGAATCTCTAATATATTTAACTTTGAGAGGCTCATTTCTCATTACAGATTCGGATTTTGCTTGTAATAAAAAACCCTCTATATCAGCGCTAATATTTTTAACTTTATTTTTTTCTAATAATTGCGTGAATGAAGGTGCAGCAGTCATTAATAGGATTGATAATATACTAAGAGTGATCATCAGTTCTAACAGAGTAAAGCCATTAAATCGAAATTCACTACAATGTATACTATGTAAATAAGAATCCTTTTCGCGAGCCATTCCTCAAATCCTTTTTAATGCTGTCCTTGATCCTTAAGAACACCTTGATTCATAGATTAACATCAACGCAAAATAGCAAGGACAAGATAAAAATCAGATATCGAGGGAACTCGTAAAATAAAGAGATTAAGGATGATGACTACACAAAAAGGCGTGACTCTGATCGAAATGTTAATTGTAGTAGCGATCATAGGTATAGTAACAGCTATCGCCTACCCTTCTTATCAAAGCCATGTTCTAAAGAGCCATCGCAATAAAGCAATGGCTGACTTAGTAATGATTCAACTCAATATTGAAGAAAATAAAACGAAAGGTATTGCGTATCCTTCATCAGGATCATTATCTGCAAGTATCTGCAGCCAGTGTGATAATTCTGGTGAGCGTTATAATTATACGATTACAAGCACATCAACTAACTACAGTTTAACTGCGTCAAAAACTAGTTTGCAATCTGCAGATATATGCTCAAATCTAATATTAAAAAGTAATGGCGAAACATCTACTACTACAGATCAAGCTGATTGCTGGAAATAAAAAAGCCGACATCACGTCGGCTTTTAAAATTCACTGTTTAACTACTTTTAGTGAGTTAAATCATCAAAAAACTTCTTCACACCTTTGAAGAAACCTTCTGATTTTGGTTTGTGCTTACTTGCAGCTTTACCACCAAACGTTTCTTCAAGTTCTTGAAGCAATTCTTTTTGGCGTGAGCTTAAGTTAACAGGCGTTTCCACCACTAACTTACAAATAAGATCGCCCGTCATACCGCCACGAACAGAATCAACACCTTTACCACGCATACGGAACATACGACCAGTTTGCATTTCAGCGGGTACTTTCAAGCTGACACGGCCATCAAGGGTTGGAACTTCAACTTCCCCACCTAATGCCGCCATTGTAAAGCTTACAGGTACTTCACAATGTAGGTTATTGCCATCACGTTGGAAAATGTTGTGTTCTTTTACATGTACTTGTACGTACAAGTCACCTGCTGGAGCGCCAAATTCACCCGCTTCCCCTTCGCCAGTAAGACGAATACGGTCGCCAGTATCAACACCTGCAGGAATTTTAACGGATAACGTTTTGGTTTCTTCTACACGGCCTTCGCCATGACACTTATTACATGGATCTTTGATAATTTGACCACGACCATGACAGTGTGGACAAGTTTGTTGAACCGCAAAGAAACCTTGACGCATTTGTACTTGGCCAGCACCGTGACAAGTACCACATGTTGTTGCTGATGAACCTTTTTTTGCACCAGAACCATCACAAGAGTCACAACCTACTAAGGTAGGTACACGGATTTCTTTTGAACAACCGCGAACAGCTTCTTCTAACGTCAGTTCCATGTTGTAACGAAGATCTGAGCCACGCTGTGCGCGTTGTTGACGACGACCACCGCCACCACCAAAGATATCGCCGAACACATCACCAAAGATGTCGCTAAAGTCTGCACCGCCGCCGAAGCCGCCGCCACCGCCGCCCATTCCACCTTGTTCAAAGGCTGCATGGCCGTACTGATCGTAAGCTGCGCGTTTTTGGCCATCAGTTAGAATTTCATAAGCATATTTAACTTCTTTGAATTTCTCTGCTGACTCGTCGTCACCCTGGTTACGGTCGGGGTGGAACTTCATTGCTAAGCGCTTATAAGCCTTTTTAATGTCACGCTCACCTGCGTCACGGGCTACGCCTAGCACTTCATATAAATCACGTTTAGACATAACTTGATTGTCACCTGGCTAGATATAGTTACGGGCGTTAGAGTAACCTCAAACGCCCGTAATTTAAATAAGATGTTAATTAATAGATATTAATAACGTTCTTATTTGTTGTCTTTAACTTCTTCAAACTCAGCATCAACAACATCGTCGTCTTGCTTAGCTTGTTGCTCACCAGCGCCATCAGCTTGTTGAGCTTGTGCTTTCTGTTGAGCGATTTCCATTAGCTTTTGAGAAGCAGCAACTACAGCTTGAACTTTCGCATCAATTGCTTCTTTATCTTCGCCTTTACGTGCTTCTTCTAGTTCAGCAACAGCAGCTTCGATTTTTGCTTTCTCATCAGCAGGAAGTGCGTCACCCGCTTCTTCGATTTGCTTACGAGTACCGTGAATTAGCTGGTCAGCTTGGTTACGAGCAGTTACTAACTCTTCAAACTTTTTGTCGTTTTCTTTGTTAGCTTCAGCTTCTTGAACCATTTTCTCGATATCAGCATCGCTTAGACCACCAGACGCTTGGATAGTGATCTTCTGCTCTTTACCCGTAGTCTTATCTTTTGCAGATACGTTTAGGATACCATCAGCATCAAGGTCGAATGTTACTTCGATTTGTGGCATACCACGAGGTGCAGGCTGAATACCTTCTAGGTTGAATTGACCTAGAGACTTGTTGAAGCTTGCTTGCTTACGCTCACCTTGAATTACGTGGATAGTTACCGCGCTTTGGTTATCTTCAGCAGTAGAGAACACTTGGTTCGCTTTTGTTGGGATAGTTGTGTTCTTCTCGATAAGCTTAGTCATCACGCCACCCATGGTTTCAATACCAAGAGATAGTGGAGTAACGTCTAGAAGTAGAACGTCTTTAACATCACCAGCAAGTACACCACCTTGAACAGCAGCACCTACAGCAACCGCTTCATCAGGGTTAACGTCTTTACGTGGCTCTTTACCAAAGAACTCAGTTACTTTAGCTTGAACCATAGGCATACGAGTTTGACCACCAACTAGGATAACATCAGTGATGTCACCAACAGTTAGGTCAGCATCAGCTAGCGCAACTTTTAGTGGGTCTAGAGAACGTTGAACTAGGTCTTCAACTAGAGATTCTAGTTTTGCACGAGTCACTTTGATGTTCATGTGCTTAGGACCAGTTGCATCTGCTGTAATGTAAGGTAGGTTTACATCAGTTTGTTGTGCAGATGATAGTTCGATTTTCGCTTTTTCTGCTGCTTCTTTTAGACGCTGCATCGCAAGAGGATCGTTCTTAAGGTCGATGCCTTGATCTTTCTTGAACTCTTCTACTAAGTAGTTGATTAGACGAGTATCGAAGTCTTCACCACCTAGGTGTGTATCACCGTTAGTTGCTAGAACTTCAAATGTTTTCTCACCTTCAACTTCATCGATCTCGATGATTGAAATATCAAATGTACCACCACCAAGGTCGTAAACAGCGATAGTGCGATCACCACCTTGCTTGTCTAAGCCGTAAGCTAGTGCAGCAGCTGTTGGTTCGTTAATGATACGTTTAACATCTAAACCTGCAATACGGCCAGCATCTTTTGTTGCTTGACGCTGTGCATCGTTGAAGTAAGCAGGAACTGTGATTACTGCGCCAGTAACTGGTTCGCCAAGGTAATCTTCAGCTGTTTTCTTCATTTTCTTAAGAATTTCAGCAGATACTTGAGGAGCAGCCATTTTTTGGCCTTTTGCTTCTACCCATGCATCACCGTTGTCAGCCTTAACAATTTTGTAAGGCATAATTTCGATATCGCGCTGAACTTCTTCGTCTTCAAAACGACGACCGATTAGACGCTTGATTGCGAATAGTGTGTTTTCAGGGTTTGTTACTGCCTGACGTTTTGCTGGTTGACCAACTAGCGTTTCACCATCTTGAGTGTAGGCAACAACTGATGCTGTTGTACGCTCGCCTTCTGCGTTTTCGATTACACGTGGTTTGTCGCCGTCAAGTACTGCTACACAAGAGTTTGTAGTACCTAAGTCAATACCAATGATTTTACCCATCAGACTATCTCCGAAATTCGTTATATTTATTTGCTACACCTAGAACGGATTCTAAGGTTAGCGGTTCGGGCTTTACCCGTGACAAATATGTTTAATGTCTTATGACTACTAAATAAGGCCGCCAGAATGCTTTTCAAGGGTAAAACAAAAATATTTTCAAAAAAAATAAAAAAACCCACCTAAGTGGGCTTTTATACGCTAAAAGATAACAGTTATTACGCTTGAGTATTTACGTTACCTGCCGCAGCTTTAGATACCATCACCATTGCAGGACGGATCACACGGCCATTTAGCTCATAACCTTTTTGCATCACCATCATTACAGTATTTGGTGCAAAATCAGTGCTTTCTTGAATAGCCATCGCTTGGTGGAATTCAGGGTTAAACGCTTCACCTTGTGGGTTAATTTGCGTTAAACCAAATTTAGCAACGGTATCTGTCATTGTTTTAAGCGTTAGCTCAACACCTTCCATCATCGCTTTTGATGATTCATCAGTCTTGTCTGCCATCTCAAGTGCACGCTCAAGGTTATCAATAACAGGTAATAATTCTTCTGCAAATTTGTTTAATGCGTACTTACGTGCTTTATCAATTTCTTGCTCTGAACGACGACGAATATTTTCGCCTTCTGCGCGTGCACGTAATGCTGCATCTTTCGCTTCATTAGCTTGTGCTTCACTTGACAGTAACGCCGCTTCTAGCTCAGCAATGCGAGATTCGTATAGTTCTTGTTCTGATTCAACAAACTCACCCTCTACAGCTTCTACTTCAACAGCGTCAACTGCATCATTTAGCTGCTCATCCTGTACATTGTGGTTTTTGTTAGTCATGCGTTGGTTCTCCGCCAAGATAATTGGGTATGTATAATCAGCAGTAGGCTATTCTACGCCACTACTTTTCAACAGTCTTGGGCATATTATGGGGATGAAGTTCAATGATTCAACCCAATATTGATAACAAACAGCGACAAGTTATTTTTTCTAAGGCTATACTGCCCTCACTATTAGATGTTGGAACAAAGAGATGACGCGAATTTTTGACACCATTGCGTTAATAGGTAAACCACGTAACCCTGATGCATTACAGACTCACATGAGCCTATATCAATGGTTAGTGGCACAAAACTACACCGTGTTACTCGATCATCGTCTATCAGATGATCTTGAGATCCCTGAACAGTGTTTTTGTGATTTGCTCACCTTAGGTGAAAAAGCCGATCTTGCCATTGTTGTGGGTGGTGACGGTAATATGCTGGGCGCAGCACGTGTTCTCTCTCGTTTTGATATTTCCGTCATTGGTGTGAACCGCGGTAACCTTGGTTTTCTTACCGATCTTGACCCAGATGATTTTGAAGAACCGCTTAGTCGAGTACTCAAAGGCGAATTTATAAAAGAAGATCGCTTCTTGCTTGAAGCAGAAGTGCATCGTCATGGACAAGTTAAAAGTCGAAATGCCGCATTAAATGAAGCCGTACTTCACCCAGATAAAATCGCTCATATGATCGAATTTGAAGTCTACATTGATGATTGCTTTGCTTTCTCACAGCGTTCTGATGGGTTGATTATTGCGACACCAACAGGCTCGACGGCTTATTCATTATCAGGCGGTGGTCCAATCTTGTCACCGAGTTTAAATGCGATAGCCCTGGTGCCAATGTTCCCACATACGCTTTCTTGCCGCCCCTTAGTGGTTGATGGCGATCGCTGTATTAAGCTGCTGGTTTCACCTAACAATGGTAGTACGCTTGAAGTCAGCTGTGATGGGCAAGTCTCTTTACCTGTTAGCCCTGGTGATGAAATCCACATTTACCAAAGTAAAGACAGGTTACAACTGATCCACCCCAAAGATTACAGCTACTACAACGTGCTAAGAGGAAAGCTAGGTTGGTCAAGCCGTCTTTTCTGATCCTGAATTATCCTTCAGTAGAATAAAAACTTTCATAAAGCCAGTCTCGTACTGGCTTTATTTCTATCTGCATTTCATAAACTTAACCTAAATCAAATTTTTCAGCATATTTTTTCACCCAACACTTTACTGGTTATAGATACAGTATATACTGTATGTAAAAACAGGTGTTGATTTAAACAGGTGAACACATGCTGGCACACATGACTATCTCTAACTTTGCCATTGTTAAAACGCTTCAATTTGAACTTAAACCCGGTATGACCACCATTACAGGTGAAACGGGGGCAGGTAAATCCATCGCGATCGATGCACTTGGCTTATGCCTTGGTGATCGTGCAGAAGCAACTATGGTTCGTCCTAATGAAGATAAAGCAGAAATATCTGCCGCTTTTTTACTGGCCAATAACCAAGCCGCTCGACGTTGGCTAGAAGATAACGATTTAATGGATGGCGAAGAATGTATCTTACGTCGTGTGATCACCAAAGAAGGTCGCTCTCGTGGCTTTATTAATGGCAGCCCAGTCCCTGCTTCACAGCAAAAAGCATTAGGGCAATTGCTGATCAACATTCACGGACAACATGCCCACCAGCAATTAATGCGTCCTGAATATCAGCAGCACATGCTAGATCAATATGCAGGCCACCATTCGTTACTTGATAAAACCCATAAAACGTATCAACGCTGGCGTCAAGCGCATAATGAATTAAAACGCTTAACCCAAAGCCGCGAAGAAAACGAAGCACAAAAACAACTATTACAGTATCAAGTAAAAGAATTAGATGAGCTCGCACTCGGTGAAGAAGAATTCAACGAGATAGAAGAAGAGCACAAACGCTTATCAAATAGTGGTGAATTAGCGGTTGCAAGCCAAACGGCATTATCAATGCTTTATGACAATGACGATGGTAACGCGCTGCAACTGCTTCAAATGGCATCTCAACAAGTGTGCAATTTAGGTGAATATGACAATAACCTAAATGTGATCCCACAAATGCTTGAAGAGGCCATTATTCAAGTACAAGAAGCAAGCCAAGAACTCCGCAGCTATCTTGATAATTTGGATATGGATCCACATCGCTTGATCTATTTAGAAGAGCGCTTAGCTAAAATCATGTCGATGGCGCGTAAACACTACGTGATGCCAAACGAATTATACCAAAAGCATCAAGATCTACTTAAAGAGTTAGATAACCTTGATTGTAGTGATGAACGTTTAGAAGAAATGGCAGAAAACGTAGAAGCATTACGCCAAAAGTGCCTTCTGGCTGCCGAAAAGCTAAGCAAAAGCCGCCAACGTTATGCGAAAGAGCTAGATCAAAAGATCTCTGAAAGTATGCATACGCTTAGCATGGAACACGGTGAATTCTCGATTAATATCGCCAGCGATCCTGAACGTATGCTAAGCCCTATTGGTTATGACAGTATTAGCTTTTTAGTTTCAACCAACCCAGGTCAGCCTTTACAGCCGCTAGGTAAAGTCGCATCAGGGGGTGAGCTTTCACGTATATCACTTGCAATTCAAGTGATCACAGCGCAAAAAGTAGAAACACCAAGTCTAATTTTCGATGAAGTCGATGTGGGTATCAGTGGACCAACCGCTGCGATTGTCGGAAAAATGCTAAGAACCTTAGGTGAATCAACCCAAGTCATGTGTGTCACACACTTACCGCAAGTTGCAGGTTGTGGGCATCAACACATGTTTGTGGCGAAAAAAACAGCGGAAGGACAGACAGAAACGAATATGCGCCCACTAACAGAAGAAGATCGTATTGCTGAATTAGCGCGCCTGCTTGGTGGCAGCGAAATTACAGAACGAACATTAGCCAATGCAAAAGAGTTACTCATTGCAGCTTGATTAAGTTTCGCTTATTTTGCGGTTATGAAATAAACTAAGACACAGATGCAACTATTACGAGAAGTAATAGTCGAATATCAAAATTATTTACTTTTTTTCTTTACCGCTTTTTACTTCTGCATAGACCTTGTTTATCATCGCAGCAGTTAAAGCTAAAAAGCCAGGATGCTATGACTTGGAAAAACATTGCAGCCCTAACCCTAGCGTTGGGCTTACTTAGTGGCTGTTCAATCGCTGAACGTTTGGTCTATCGTATTGATATAGACCAAGGCAACTACGTAGAACAAAAAAGCGTTGATATGCTTCGTGTCGGTATGACAAAAGCACAAGTTCAATATGTTCTGGGCACACCTATGTTGGTAGACCCAAGTTACCCAGACAGATGGAACTATATCTTCTATGAAAAGAACGGCCATGATAAGCCGATCCAGAAGAATCTGATTTTAACTTTCAACCCACAAGCCCAGCTTGTTAGTATGAAAGGAGATTTCAAACAAGGTGCTAACTTCATGGATCCTATGAATCAATAGCCTTGTTATACGCATAACAAAAAAGCTCGCTGATGCGAGCTTTTTTATATCTAAAAAATGGCTATATTAAGGTTTATTTGTTTTTATCCGCTTCTAATTTAGCCTGCTCTGCGCGCTTACGGCGGATCTCACGGGGATCTGCAACTAATGGGCGATAAATTTCAATTCTATCCCCTTCCCTTGCTGTACTATCTAGCTTCACATTTCGGCTATAAATCCCAATTTTATTCTTCTTTAAGTCAATATCAGGATACATGGCTAAAATGCCAGATTGTTCGATTATTTCTTGAATGGGCGTATCAGCAACAACTGCTAGTTTTAACACGCGCTGCATATTGGGTAATGCGTAAACAACCTCAACATGGATTAATGGTTGATCAGAATGCATAAACTTCTTTTGCTCGCTGAGTAAAGGCCTGTACCATACTACCGGTTAGATCGCGGAAAATTTTACCAAAAGCCGCATCTATCAAACTGCTAGTAAATTCAAATTCAAGGTTAAGCTCAATTTTACATGCCGTTGAATCTAATTCTGTAAACGTCCACCCACCCACTAACTTACGGAAAGGGCCATCGACTAACTGCATATTAATTTGATTAAAATCGACCAATTTATTATGCGTAACAAATGTTTTTCGAATACCCGCCTTCGCAACATCAACCGATGCCATCATATGACTTGTCGAACTTTCAATAACTTTACTGCCAGCACACCCGGGTAAGAAAGCTGGATAAGATTCTACATCATTTACAAGTTCAAACATTTGCTGGGCACTAAACGGAACTAGTGCAGAGCGACTAATCTGCGGCATAGTTTCTCCTTCATCGAACAGACAGCTCTTTAGGCTCAAAGCCATTGCGCTTAAAGAGACGGCACTATAATACCATTACTCAGCGATCTGCCAAAATAGCTATTGTTACAAGCTTTAAATATGGTAACTTCAATAGCTTATTCGACCAGAAAAATCACCTATATTAGATTTTGTTCTGGGACAGCAACAATGACTCGATGAGGTCAACATGGCTAAAAAACCAAAAAAAAGTAGCAATACGATTGCCAAAAATAAAAGCGCTCGATTCGAATTTGCCATCGGTGATGAATACGAAGCCGGTATGGTTCTACAAGGATGGGAAGTAAAAGCTATCCGTGACGGTAAAGTAAACATGACAGAAAGTTATGTTTTCTTACGTAACGGTGAAGCCTTTATTTCTGGCTTAACCATTTCTCCATTAAATGCAGCATCGACCCACGTGGTTGCCGATCCAACACGCGTACGTAAGCTATTGCTTAACCGCCGCGAACTTCGAAAGTTAGCGGATTCAGTAAACCGTGAAGGTGATACTATCGTTGCCCTAAACATGTACTGGAGCACCTCTTTTGTAAAAATCAAAATTGGTACTGCTCGTGGTAAGAAATTGCATGACAAACGTGCTGATAGTAAAGCGAAAGATTGGCAGCGCGACAAAGCAAGAATCTTGAAGGGTAATAACCGTTAAGTTACTTAGTACAACATGATGTTAGCATTTGAATAGTAATCAATCACTTGGTCATTGAATTATAATATACCTGTTGACCTAGTTAATTATTCTGCTAACATCAAACGCATCTGGGGCTGATTCAGGATTCGACAGGATCACGAAGGCTTGTGGAGCATGTCGAGGTGCGGTTTGCCTCGTTAAACAGCCGCAAAAAAATAGTCGCAAACGACGAAAACTACGCACTAGCAGCTTAATACCCTGCTAAGAGCGCTCCTGCCCTAGCTTCCGCTTGTAAGACGGGGAATAACAGGGGTTCAAACCCAAACGAGATAGCGAGGGATTCTTTGACTAGAGAGATGAACCGCGAAATAGAATTCTGGTATGTATTAGCATAGCGTGTCAATTCGCAGTGTGGATACGAGAATAAAGATTGACTAAACATGTAGCGCCATCTGTTAGACTGATTTTGGACGCGGGTTCAAATCCCGCCAGCTCCACCAAATTCGTATACGAAGACGTCCAAGGACGTCCAGAGAGCCCACTAAGACATTGTTTTAGTGGGCTTTCTTGTGTCTGTAGTGTCCATTACTGTCCACCAGCATCCACACCTTTTGGTATTCCACGTGGTATTCCAAGCTTTTTGGAGTACAATTTTGGAATACCATTAGCAACGGAGGCTAGTAATCATGGGTACTAAGGCAGTACGACTCAACCAAAAGCAAATTGAACACGCCAAACCAAAAGAGAAAGATTATGTACTCTCTGATGGTGACGGCTTACAACTCAGAATCCGTACTAACGGCTCTCGCCTGTGGAACTTCAACTACCGCCACCCTGTTACTAAAAAACGAGTCAATATGGGGTTAGGTGCCTTTCCTGAACTCTCTTTAGCTCAAGCTCGAAAACTCACAATGGATGCTCGATCTCTTGTTACTCAAGGTATTGACCCTAAAGACTACCGTGAGCAACAAAAAATTGAAGAACAAAAAGTAAGTAAGCACACACTTATCAATGTATCAACTCAATGGTTTGAATTAAAGAAAGAGACTATTACTCCAGACTACGCAGAAGATATTTGGCGCTCGCTAGAACGACACATATTTCCACAAATTGCTAACTACCCTATCTCTCAAATCACAGCCCCAATGATCATTACTATTTTGCGTCCTATTGAATCAAAAGGCAGTTTAGAGACCGTAAAGCGTTTAACTCAACGTCTTAACGAAATCATGAACTATTCGGTTAACTGCGGATTAGTAATTTCTAATCCTTTAAGTGGTATTAAAGCCGCTTTTAAGAAACCGAAAAAAGAAAACATGGCATCACTAAAACCTGATGAGCTTCCAGAGCTCATCAATGCAATTGCTAACGCTTCTATTAAGCGAACTACACGTTATTTAATAGAGTGGCAACTTCACACTATGACACGCCCAGCAGAAGCTTCTAGTACACGATGGGAAGAGATAGATTTAGAAACTAAGATCTGGACAATCCCGCCTGAACGCATGAAGAAACGCAGAGAACATCGTATTCCACTAACAGAGCAAGCAATAGCGTTACTTGAAACTATGCAGCCGATTAGTGGACATCGAGAGTTTGTCTTCCCTTCAGACAGAGATCCTAAAAAGCCTTGTAATAGCCAAACGGCTAATATGGCTCTGAAACGTATGGGGTTTGCAGGAAGATTGGTGAGTCATGGTTTGCGGTCACTTGCCAGCACCACACTAAATGAGCAAGGTTTTGAAGCGGATTTGATTGAAGCAGCATTGGCACACGTTGATGATAACCAAGTAAGGAGTGCTTATAACCGCACTGATTATCTGGAAAGGCGCATTCCAATGATGAGTTGGTGGAGCGGACATATAGACGAGGCTGCACAAGGCAGCCTCTCAGTGACGGGAAATAAACAATTTAAAGTGATATAATTATCAATTATAAGGGCGGTGAATAGAATACTTACCGCTCTTAGATTTCAACATCTCAACTAAATCTTTCCACCTACACCTTTAAACTTCTCAACAAAGGCAACTATCTTTTCGAATACGCTTTGCTTCTTGGTTTTGTATTGTGGGTTCAAAGGACTCATCTTAGGCAAAGTAGAGTTTAGCTCCGTACCGTTTTCACTCGCATACTCACGTTTTAACGATGCTGTAATATAACGCTTAGCGGCTTCTTCGTTCAGGTTTTCAGTGCTGATCAGTTTCTTAGCTTCACACTTTTGTTCAGCTTGAGCAAACTTAAAGAAAGCATCAATGATGCTGGCTTTATCACCGATGTCATCTAAGTTAGTTTGATTAATGAAATCAACAATTAGACTCTCTTTAGCACGGTTGCCAAGGCTAGCACGAATCAAACGACGTACTTCTTCGATTAACTCAGCTTTACCTTTATGCTTTTTGTTATGCTTAAAAATCAGCTCAAGGATATAATCTAAATTGATCTCTTGTGACTTAAGCAGATCAACCTCAAACACTACATCATCCCAATCAATATCCGACTCATTTTTTTTGTTTGCTTCTTTTTCACGGCGAAGCCAATCACGCGTATCGTTATAGGTTGAGCGATAGTCCTGAATCATACGTTCAGAGGGAACATCAATCGCTTGCATCGCTTTGATACCGTTATCATCAATGTAATACTTCGCTTTAAATTCCTCTACAGCTTCCTCATTTTCCATATCGACACTTTGAAAGGCTTTTAAACCCACAAATTCATCATAATTTAGCAAAACGTTTTCAATACGAAGATATTCTCCAAACAGCTTAACAAAAGCTTTTTTATCTGCTTCTTTCACAATGTCATCAGGATTAGGAAAATGCTCTTTTAACTCAGCAACAACCTGATTATAACCTCGTCGAGCTTCGCCTGTAGCGATGTCTTTAAAGCCAGCCATGTACTCTTGATAACTTTTTTCAAGTACAATATTTCTAATATTTTCATTACCTTCACTTTTACTTTCACAAAAAGTCTTTATTGCGTCAATTGTTGGTTGCTCTAAATTACGAAAGGTAACAATGTTGCCAAAAGACTTAGTGGCATCATAAATTCTATTAGTACGTGAATACGCCTGCATCAAACCGTGGTAACGCAAGTTCTTATCAACGAATAAGGTGTTCAGTGTAGGCGCATCAAAACCGGTAAGGAACATACCTACCACAATCAATAGGTCTACTTCTTGATTCTTAACGCGTTGTGCTAAATCACGGTAGTAGTTTTGGAACCCTTTACTATCCACACCAAAATTGGTTTTAAAGTGAGTGTTATAGTCCGCAATAGCTGCGATCAAAAACTCCTTAGCACTAGTGTTCATCGCTGACACATCGAAGCTTTCGTCTGCAATATCGCCAATAGCATCTTGCTCTTCATTAGCTGCAAAAGAGAAGATGGTCGCAACCTTAAGTGGATGTTTGCTGACTTTACCCGCTTCGCTTTCACTTTGTAGCGTGTTAAAGCACTCGTAATAAGCTTTTGCAGCATCGACACTACTTACAGCGAACATAGCATTGAAGCCTTCCCCCCCCGCCTGTAACCGATGCGTCTTTTGGTGATAGTTGTTTAAAATGTACTGAGAAATCTGACGAATACGATCTTTATGTAGAAAGGCTTTCTTTTTATCAAGCGCAGTTAGCTTGCTCTCGTCGGTCTCAGTTTCAATCGCTTTAAACTGAGGGCGAACATCGTTGTAGTCGACCTTAAACTTCAGCACTTTCTCATCACGGATAGCATCGGTAATGACGTAGGAGTGCAATTGACGACCAAACACATCACCAGTTGTCTCAGCACCTAATGCATTCTCAGGGAAAATTGGCGTTCCAGTAAAACCAAACTGGTAGTATTTTTTAAACTTCTTCTTAATGTTCTTCTGCGCTTCGCCAAACTGGCTGCGGTGGCACTCATCAAAAATAAACACCACTTGCTTATTGAAGATAGATAGACCGCTTTCGCTCTTAATCAGATTGTTGAGCTTTTGAATGGTAGTCACGATAATTTTGTTATCGTCTTTATCCAAGTTGCGCTTTAAACCAGCAGTACTATCAGAACCATTCACGCTGTCTGGTGAGAAGCGTTGATACTCTTTCATCGTTTGATAGTCGAGATCTTTACGGTCGACAACAAAGAATACCTTATCGATGAAATCCAGCTCCGTAGCTAGCCGTGCAGCTTTAAAGCTAGTGAGCGTTTTACCTGAGCCTGTCGTATGCCAAATGTATCCGCCGCTCTCAGTATTAGCCCAACCTTTAGTCTGATAAGAACTATTGATCTTCCGCATGATACGCTCAGTTGCCGCAATCTGATATGGGCGCATAACCAACAATGTATTACTCACATCGAATACGCAATAATTCAGCAATACATTAAGCAACGTGTTTTTTTGAAAGAACGTAGCCGTAAAGTCTTTGAGATCTTTAATTAAAGTATTGTCTGACTTCGCCCAGTTCATGGTGAAATCAAAACTATTTTTGTTACGCTTAGTGGTATTGGCAAAGTAACGGGTATCTGTACCGTTAGAGATCACAAATAACTGAAGGTATTTAAACAGTGAGTTTTCAGCGTTAAAGCTCTCTTTGCTGTAGCGATGTACTTGATTAAAGGCTTCTCTAATCGCGACACCACGTTTTTTAAGCTCAACTTGCACCAATGGTAAGCCATTAACCAGAATGGTCACGTCATAACGGTTAGCTGCACTACCTGTTTGTTCAAACTGCTTTATCACTTGCACTTTATTGCGAGCTATATTCTGCTTATCCACTAGATAGATGTTTTCAATATGCCCATCATCAAATACAAAATCGAAGATGTAATCATCATGAATTTTGCGGGTTTTATCGACGATGTTATCACTGGGATTATCTAAATATTGCTCAACAAAGCGTTGCCATTCTTCATCAAGAAAGCTCACGTTGTTCAGTGCTTGCAGCTGCTTACGCACATTAGCCAGCATTTTCTCAGGGTTATTTAAGCCTGCTGCATATTCGTACCCCTGGTTTTGAAGATCTTCAACCAGCTCACGCTCAAGATCAGCTTCGCTCTGGTAGCTTTCTTTGACTTGCCACTCTTTGTTGTACTTATCTAGGACAATAAAGTTGTTTGATTCAGCTATGGTTTTGTAATCAGTCATTTTGGGCTTCCTGCTGCCAGTAGCTATAGTTATTGACTAAATTATCAAGTAATAATTTAACCATCTGCTTTTCTTGAGGGTTTGGCTCTGCAATAGCTTCGTTTGAAATCGTGCTGTGGCTAGTAAATTGAATAATACGGTTTAAATAGCCCTGCTTATCGCCTGGAGCAGATTCTAGTAAGTCTCCCCACTCTGGAAAGCCTAAGAAGCTCGCTGTCTTCTCGTATAAATTACGCAACAACATGAAGTGATAACGCTCCACCTGGTTATTTGCTGTAGCGTGCTCTAGCAAACGCTTCAGATGAAGGTGGTAAGAAAAGCTCTTATTTGAATCACCAAACTTAACATTCAGGTCAAAGGTACCATCTTCAAAACGCTCTAGTAGGTAACAGCCATCCTTTTTATTACCCTTATTGAGACCAAGCGCGTTATGCAGCACATTATAAAAAAGAGGGTTATGCGTGGTAATGATAAACTTAAGACCTCGCCCTCCCGAGTACTCACTTGACTTAATTAGCTCAGCTAAATCCACAGCTAGCTGAATAAGATGGTTTTCGTCTAATGAACTAACTGGATCATCAATAAAGACATATTTCAGATTATCAAAGGAATCAATACTTCTATCGGTAGGATCTGGAATATTTAGCTCTTCTATCACTTGTGCAAGCAAGCTGTAGAACACACTCCAAATCAGGTTACTCTCCTCACCCTTGGAAATTTTGATATTGGTAATAGTTTGCTCATCACTTCCCTGCGAGAAGCTAATCTCAGAGAATGCATCAACCACAATATCTTGCCCATTATGATCTTTGGTTGTGTATTCTGTATTAAATGCAGGCATTACAGAGCTATTAGTAAGACGCTGAAAGTGCTCAATGATATTTTGATCTTGCCCTTGGTCTTCCAGTACCCATTTGGTGAAAGCGTTCGGGTGAATTTTCAGTTTTCTGTCTTCATCACCATTTAAATCATTATCCCAGTAAAACAGGTCTTCGGTGAAGGCGTTATAGTAAAGAATGTTCTTACTGGATAACTCTGATGCTTCCGCATCATCGCCGTCACCTGTATCGATATCTGCGGCTAATAGCTCTTTAAACTCTCTAGAAAGGCGAGTCTTACCAGTACCGTTGAATGCATAGATCAACTGCACTTTCTTAGTTGATGCCTTGAGGTCTTGTGCTATTTCATTGAGTGATTTGCCCACGTTACACGCCCTCCATTACTTCAGACTGGGAGAAGCTAAGCAGCAAGTCACGATAGTATTCGTACTGTTTTTGGCGAAGTTCAATCTCACGAGGCAGACCTTCGCTGATTGAATTTGTGAGCGTGTAAAAGTTATCAAGGATGGCGACTATATGCTTCTGTCTACTAAGCGACGGAACAGGGATTTCTAACTTGGCCAAATCAGTCTTATTCACCGCAGGAACCCCACCTTCTTTTTTCAAGCCTAGTAACAATTTCTTTCTCGATTGAAGAAAGTAAAAAAGGTACTTATTTACTAAAAGAGATTCATCCAGCGATCTCATTTTGTAGCACAAGGGGCCCAGCCAAAACGCTTCTTGCTGATATCCCACATAACCAATTCCACCCTGGCCTCTAGATGGCGTCGTAACGGTATCACCTTCACAGTTACTACCAGCAGCATAACCAGAGCGAGTTGTGCCTGCATTGATGTAATCAAAATCAGTTGCGTCACTCAGAATTTCAGATGGTTTTTGACCTGTATTGATCAGAGCTATTTTTCCCAGAGTCTTCCACTCAACTTCACCTTCATCAAAACTCAGTAACTGATCGCGATAGTAGTTGTATTGTTTTTTGCGTGCGTTAAGTTCGGTTGTCAGCTCGGTTGTCAGCTCGGTTGTCAGCTCGGTAAAGGTGTCCAGAATCCGTACGATTTCCGCTTGGATCTCTAGCGACTTTTCTGGGTTTTCTGGGCATGGAATTGGTATCGGGTACATCATAATCGCAGTTTTATTTCCACGCGGCATCTTCGCGCCCTTTACGTGCTGCATGTTATATGAGAAGAACCCGTCAGATGACAGCAGGTAATATAGAAAATCTGAACTTATGTGCGGTTTACATTCGTCCAAAATTCGTATTGCGAGGACATCACCGCTACAGCCCCCCGAACTGGTCGCTTTCCATATCTTTTTCAAATATGGACGAATGTTACCGAGAAGAATATCACCCTGCTGGTATGCAGTTATTCGAGATGTATTGGGGCTATAATCTGCATCAACTCGACCACCTTTGTTAGCGACAAGGTTGTCGACTCCCACAAACGAAGTAGCATCAAGCGTAGTTGTATCGACCCTTGTTTTTGAATACTCAGCGACTTCCCCAAGCGCCTTCCACTCAACTTCGGCACCATCAAGCAACTTATCAATAAAGCTCAGAGTAATCATGCTTCAATCTCCGCTATAATCGCATCGATATCGGTACGCAGCTGAGTGATTTTAGTAACCGTGTCTGTAATTTCTTGATTGAGTTGAGTAATATCAACTTGCTCACGAGTATCTTTAGCTTCAACATAAGCGTTTACAGAGAGGTTATAGTCATTATCTTTATTTGAAATTACTTCGTAAGGAACGGACTGAGCTACGTGATCAATATCGACTTTACTATCGAACATCTCCATAATCTGATCGATATGCTTATCTGTTAGCACATTATTGTTTGTTCCTTTCTTAAAGAACTCTTCACCGCTAGCATCAATAAACTGAATGCTTGTATCTGTCTTGCTTTTAGACAGCACCATGATATTTACCGCAATAGTCGTACCAAAGAACAAATTGGGAGCAAGTGAAATTACAGTTTCTACGTAGTTGTTATCAACTAGGTATTGACGGATTTTCTTTTCTGCACCACCACGGTAGAAAATACCAGGGAAGCAAACAATGGCAGCTCGGCCTTTGCTAGATAGGTAGTTTAGCGCATGAAGCACAAAGGCAAAATCAGCTTTGGATTTTGGCGCTAATACGCCTGCTGGCGCAAAGCGATCATCATTGATAAGAGTTGGATCATCACTGCCCATCCATTTAACTGAATAAGGTGGGTTAGACACAATGGCATCGAAGGGCTTATCATCAATAAAGTGCGGTTCGGTCAGCGTGTTACCTAACTGTATATTGAACTTGTCGTAGTTGATGTTATGTAAAAACATGTTCATACGCGCAAGGTTAAAAGTGGTGTGGTTGATCTCTTGACCAAAGAATCCGTCTTCGATGATGTGATTATCAAAGTGTTTTTTCGCCTGCAGTAGCAAAGAGCCAGAACCTGCGGCTGGATCATAGATCTTATTCACGCTGGTTTGTTTGTGCATAGCTAGTTGAGCAATCAGCTTAGACACATTTTGTGGTGTAAAAAACTCACCACCAGACTTACCAGCATTAGCGGCATAGTTGGAGATTAAGAATTCGTAGGCATCACCAAAGAGGTCATTTTCATTATCTTCAAATTGATGAATGTTGAGCCCAGCAACCCCTTTAAGTACCGACGCAAGGCGACTGTTCTTATCTTTTACCGTATTACCTAAGCGATTACTAGTAGTATCAAAATCCGCAAACAAGCCTTTAATGTCAGCTTCTGATGGATAACCATTAGCGGAGTTTTCAATCGCTTTAAAAATGTTAGCCAAATCGGTATTTAGGTTCTCATTCTTATTGGCATTAGCGGAGATATTTACAAACAACTCGCTTGGATAGATAAAGTAGCCCTTCGTTTTTACCGCATCCTCTACGATTTCAGCAGTGATGATATCGTCGCTCAACTTAGCGTAATTCACACTATCGTCGCCGCCTTCAATGTAGTTGGCAAAGTTTTCACTGATAAAACGATAGAACAAGGTGCCAAGTATGTATTGCTTAAAGTCCCAGCCGTCGACTGAACCGCGTACATCGTTAGCGATTTTCCAGATTTGATTTTGTAGTGCCTTACGTTGTTCAGTACTTGTCATTGAATGATCTCTACAGAATATGGGATGACTATCATTTTAAGAGTTATTATAACTAGCTAATCCACTCAAACCTAATCATGCAATCAAACAAATCTCAGATATATATAATCTTTGTGTAGAAGCCCATTTAATATGAGGAATTAAGGCTATGCACAAACCAAACGACTATGTTGTTCATACTCCAATGACAGCAAATCAAGTATTAGAAAAAGCAGCAGAAATTGTTGCTAATCGATATTTACGCGGCAGCGTGTTTACCAATCCACAGGCAACGAAAGAGTTCCTGCAATACAAAATGACAGGCTATGAACGTGAAGTGTTTGCGGTATTACTGTTAGATAACCAACATCGGTTAATTGAATACCAAGAACTGTTCTTTGGCACCATTGATGCGGCAAATGTATATCCAAGGGAAGTAGTAAAAGTGGCATTTAACTGCAATGCTGCTGCGGTTATCTTTGCTCATAACCATCCATCTGGAATTGCTGAACCATCTAATGCTGATAAACAAATCACGCAAAAGCTCAAAGATGCCTTAGCACTGATTGATATTCGAGTACTTGATCATTTTGTGGTGGGAGACACATGTATCTCTTTTGCTGAGCGGGGGTATTTATGATTGAACAACACTATGGTGAATTACAATTACCACTCGCACTACATCATCACCTTGAAAAGCTATTAAGTTGTTATACGATCCCAGATCAAGCAACACGCTTAGTAATAAATTATAGGGCATTAGATTATTATCAAACCAAACAAGGTATCCACCCTGTAGAAATACAACTCAAGAAAAGTGATGAACGCTGGCGAATCGTTTTTATTGCTAGTTTTTCATTTATCGACACACATCATAAATCAGTCGATGTTGAATTGTATTTTCACTTAATTAACCACTGGTGCTATCAACTTGGCTCTGATGGTCGTTGTGACTTACTTCACCCTTCCGTTATTGATCTATTTCATACTTGGATAGCCACTTTTCGGCACCACATTCAACAGCAACAATTCGATGATATTAGCCTAATCGTTCTGCACTAATTATTATTCCGCTTTAATACATACCTAACAATAAATATCTTGTCACCACAGGAGGCTTCATCATGTCTGTAATTTCATTTACACCAACCTTACTGCCTATTTCAAATAAGCTGAAATCATTACTGAGTCAAACACCATGCAACTATCACACTCAAGTAATAAACTCAATGGACAATCAGCAGATCGCTATACATTCAATTTTAGAGACACTAGCTATGATGCTGAAAATGGCGGATTCCGTCCGATTGAAATAGCTATTTATCAACAATCATCATCTAAATGGAGTATTGAATATATTACTGAATTTGCTTACTTCGGAAATTACTACCCTGAGTTAGAAAGAAGTATGGATTTCGATATTAGTAATAATTGCTGGTTCACTTCTCATAGTGGTTGGTTATCGTTTAAAGACCATCAGCAAGATGCAAAAGAGTTATATCAGATATGGGAAAGTAACTTCTTAGCATATATTGATATAGAATCTTACGATAAAATAGAAGTGAACAACTAATATATTTAAATAATAAAATAAAGATAGAGGGTATTTTCACCCTCTACTATTTATTAATTTATATCTCTTTCTGCTATTTTCTCAACAATCCAATCTTCTATTTCTGATTCAATCCAAGCAACGGCTCTATCTCCTAATGAAACACTTTTAGGAAATCGAGACTCTTCCATAAACTTGTAAATACTCGAACGTCCTAAGCCTGTTAAACTCATTACTTCTTTTAATCTAATTAATCTCATGACGATTTCCTCTTATTCGTACACAAGATTTAAGATCTTTGTAAAATAAAACAGTTATCGAGTACTGCACCCAAAAGAGCGATAATACCTATTAATATTTTTCGTTCTTATTTTAGCTAAATAACTCACCCGATAAAATAAATCATCATATTGTTCTTCATATTTACTATCACGATAGTTAACTACATAAGAACAATTAGCAGGAAAATAAACGAGCCTTTTAACTTGGTTATAATCTAAACTTAAAGAACTTTCCCAAGCAGAAACAATCATTGATGCTAAACTACCGTCATGGTGATATTCACCAATACTTCTATATACATCTTTGTTAACAATGATCATTATATGATAGTGTTCGTTATTAGAACTTTCTTTTTCTCGACACCATACATAACGTAATTGACACTTAAAATTTCTATCCCATTTTTTATTCTTACGCTTAAGGTCATACTTTATTTTCGATTTCAAAGATTCAATAAACTTTGATATTAAGTTATCTCTATTAAAAAAATCAGGAAGATCTCTATCAAGATAATCATCCTGATTGCTTTCAGGTAATCTTAAATCAAACCTTACTGCTAATATTCTTGGATAATCATCTAATGAATCATTGATAACTCTTTCTATTATTGTTAAATAATTTTCATTACACTCTTCACTAACAACCTTAGATTCATTCCATCTTTTCTTACTTATATAATTCATCGATTACACCTATGTAATTTAAATCTCATAGGTATAGGGATATCGGTTATTTATTACCAGTTATATTACTGATACATATTAGAGTATTAATATAATAAGTATCTTTCATTTATAATATTAATTATATCCGACATAATGGAATAACTAACAATCGTTGACAGGTATAGGTTGAACGACTGGTTATGATAGACTAAGCACTCTGTAGTTAATCAGCTACAAACCTTCCACAAAATCTACTTAGATCACATAAACAAAGCAAAAAAACACTTAAAATCACATACTTAAATTTAACTATAATTTTACTAAGATAATACTAATTGATTATGCATTAACTACTGTATTATTACTAAAAAAAGACTATTTAATTACTAAGTAAGAATATAATATGATTGATTTTTTAATAAATAGATATGAAGCAAAACTTGCCTTTTCATATATAAATAAATTTACAGATATTGAAGACATTGAAGACATTGAAGACATTGAAGACATTGAATTAGATAATGAAGACACACGCTCTACTACAGAAATCATAAATGACTTATTATCTTCAGACGGTGATAAAGTAATACTGAACAAATATGAAAAAGAAATTGACGATGTTTTATATGAATATTCAAACACAGAAAAAGAAGAAAAAGAAATAAAAACAAATTTAAGAAATTACATAATAAAACACAGATTAACAGATGAAGATTTAATATGGATAAATAAAAAAGATATAAGATTATGTAATTGGATATGGTACTTATTATATTCAGAATCTTATAAAGAAATGATAAGAAGAAATACTATTAATGATATAAAATTAGATAATAATGATAATACACATGATGAAAGATATATAAGTCTAATTAATGGTTTTAAAAAGTCAAATTATAAAAAGGAAGATAAAATACTATTCATTAATAATTTGAAATCTATTTGGTCAGATAAAATTATAACTTACCGAAAGGTTACTGATCTTATTGATGAAAAAAACATAGAACAAGCAAGATGGGCTTATGATTATATAATAAAAACTTTCAAACCAAGATTTGATCGTGAATATTTCAAAATTAACAATAAAAATGATTATTATAATATCGTCATCTGTTATTTTGACGGGATAGTTAACACGTATGAAAAAAATGACAAGTTCACTAGCTTAAAAAATGCTTGGTCTCAAAAAAAATATAGAGATGATAATAATGGTAAGAAATCATATAGCTTTAACATGAGTGTTGATATAGCTAAAAAACTTGATATCCTTTCCGCATACTCAAACAGAAGTAAAAACTATATTGTCGAAGAATTAATAAACGAGGAATATTTAAAACTAAAAAAATGAGATATATAGAGCTACTATATAGTAGCTCTATATTTATATTATCTATCCCACACCAACCAATCATCAATATCAATATAATTTCTAGTATTAAGCTTTAATTGCATTGATGAAATATCATAATTATCAAAGTCACCAGATAAGCAATAACTACAAAATTGATGACAATTATAGTGATAAATTGAATACTCATCATGAATTCCAATTTGGGACTCAGCTCTCCATGCGGCAACTATAGAACCAGAAGCATTCCCTTTATAAGAACTTACATATATTGATATTGCAGTGGTACTTTCTATAAAATCTTTAGATGAGACAGCTTCAATAATACCTTGTCGATTTTTATGAACTATTTTATCATTCCCTATATAAATTCCTGAATGCTCAACATAACCTAAACACAAATCGCAATATACAATCGAACCTTTTACTGGTTTTACTTTATCTTTAAAAACATTATCAATAAAACTATCTTTAATATTATTAACTAACGGAATTAATGCTAAGTAACGTAACATGATAAATATCCTCATTTTAAATTCAGGATATGATATATATCTATATTAATTTCAATTAGTACCTGAAAATTAACTCCTGATACTTATAAAGTCATATCAAGAGTTCATTGTTACGTTAACAATTATTGATCCACACAAATAAGTATCTAAAGGCAACTCGTATTTTGACAAGATTGACGCTAGAGTCTAAAGAAAGAGAATATATATGCCTAAAGTGATAAAGCTTGATAATGGTGTAGTAAATGTAGGCTCAATCATGCCTTTTGATAATAAAACGAGATTCTATGTACCCGATCACTATGCACATAACTTTTGAGCTTCATCAAAGCTTACAAAACATTAAACAGCCATTTCTATTCACTTCTCTTAAGAGTAATAATCTTTTGTATTCCAAAAGGTATTCCATAAAAAACTTGAACCAATCATATTAATTTATAAACAAAGGCTTACACCATGAATTCAACTTACGCCAGCCCACCAAATTCGTATACGAAGACGTCCTAGGACGTCCAGAGAGCCCGCTAGGTTACTGACTTAGCGGGCTTTCTGTAGTGGTACATTAAATTTGGCCACCTACTCAGAGGTGATATCATCACCTCTTAACATGGATAGGTGACATCATGACAAAACGAACAAGACGATTATTTAGTGCTGAATTTAAATTAGAGGCAGC
>NZ_PYNW01000003.1 GCF_003026105.1 Photobacterium sp. GB-56
CTGATGGCGATAGCATTGGTAACAACAAAGATACTGATGACGATAATGATGGTATCGCTGATGCTGATGATGTGTTCCCGCTCGATAGCACAGAATCAGTAGATACCGATAGCGATGGTATTGGTAATAACGAAGATACTGATGATGATAATGACGGTGTCTTAGATAGCAATGATGCGTTCCCAGAAGATAAATCAGAAACACTTGATACCGATGGTGATGGTGTTGGTGATAACGCTGATGCGTTTCCAGCTGATAAGTCAGAAACAGTAGATACCGATGGTGACGGTGTTGGTGATAACGCAGATGCCTTCCCAGATGATAAATCAGAGACGGTAGATACCGATGGTGATGGCGTCGGTGATAACGCTGATGCGTTCCCAGCCGATAAGTCAGAAACACTTGATACCGATGGTGATGGTGTTGGTGATAACGCTGATGCGTTCCCTGAAGATAAATCAGAAACACTTGATACCGATGGTGACGGTGTAGGCGATAACGCCGATGCGTTCCCAGCTGATAAGTCAGAAACGACAGATACCGATGGTGACGGTGTTGGTGATAACGCAGATGCCTTCCCTGAAGATAAATCAGAAACAACAGATACCGATGGTGACGGTGTTGGTGATAACGCAGATGCCTTCCCTGAAGATAAATCAGAAACACTTGATACCGATGGTGACGGTGTTGGTGATAACGCAGATGCCTTCCCTGAAGATAAATCAGAAACACTTGATACCGATGGCGACGGTGTCGGTGATAACGCTGATGTGTTCCCAGACGATAAGTCAGAGACGGTAGATACCGATGGTGATGGTGTTGGTGACAATGCTGATGCCTTCCCTGAAGATAAATCAGAAACACTTGATACCGATGGTGACGGTGTAGGCGATAACGCAGATGCCTTCCCTGAAGATAAATCAGAAACACTTGATACCGATGGTGATGGTGTCGGTGATAACGCTGATGCGTTCCCAGCTGATAAATCAGAAACACTAGATACCGATGGTGACGGTGTAGGCGATAACGCTGATGCGTTCCCTGAAGATGAATTAGAAACACTTGATACCGATGGTGATGGCGTCGGTGATAACGCTGATGCGTTCCCTGAAGATAAATCAGAAACAGTAGATACCGATGGTGACGGTGTAGGCGATAACGCTGATGCGTTCCCTGCTGATGACTCAGAAACAACAGATACCGATGGTGACGGTGTTGGTGATAACGCTGATGCGTTCCCTGAAGATAAGTCAGAGACGGTAGATACCGATGGTGACGGTGTTGGTGATAACGCAGATGCCTTCCCTGAAGATAAATCAGAAACAACAGATACCGATGGTGACGGTGTTGGTGATAACGCAGATGCCTTCCCTGAAGATAAATCAGAAACACTTGATACCGATGGTGACGGTGTTGGTGATAACGCTGATGCGTTCCCTGCTGATGACTCAGAAACAGTAGATACCGATGGTGACGGTGTAGGCGATAACGCTGATGCGTTCCCTAAAGATAAATCAGAAACAACAGATACCGATGGTGATGGCGTCGGTGATAACGCTGATGCGTTCCCTGAAGATAAATCAGAAACACTTGATACCGATGGTGACGGTGTTGGTGATAACGCTGATGCGTTCCCTGCTGATGACTCAGAAACAGTAGATACCGATGGTGACGGTGTAGGCGATAACGCTGATGCGTTCCCTAAAGATAAATCAGAAACAACAGATACCGATGGTGATGGTGTCGGTGATAACGCTGATGCGTTCCCTGAAGATAAGTCAGAGACGGTAGATACCGATGGTGACGGTGTTGGTGATAACGCTGATGCGTTCCCTGAAGATAAATCAGAAACAGTAGATACCGATGGTGACGGTGTAGGCGATAACGCTGATGCGTTCCCTAAAGATAAATCAGAAACAACAGATACCGATGGTGATGGCGTCGGTGATAACGCTGATGCGTTCCCTGAAGATAAATCAGAAACAGTAGATACCGATGGTGACGGTGTAGGCGATAACGCTGATGCGTTCCCTGCTGATGACTCAGAAACAGTTGATACCGACGGTGACGGTGTTGGTGATAACGCTGATGCGTTCCCTGAAGATAAATCAGAAACAGTAGATACCGATGGTGATGGTGTAGGCGATAACGCTGATGCGTTCCCTGCTGATGACTCAGAAACAGTTGATACCGACGGTGACGGTGTTGGTGATAACGCTGATGCGTTCCCTGAAGATAAATCAGAAACAGCAGATACTGATGGTGACGGTGTCGGTGATAACGCTGATGCGTTCCCTGCTGATAACTCAGAAACAGTTGATACCGATAGCGATGGTATTGGTAACAACAAAGATACCGATGACGACGGCGATGGTGTCGCTGACTCTGATGATGCTTTCCCATTAGATAATAATGAATCGGTAGATACCGATGGTGACGGTATTGGTAATAATGCTGATCTGGATGATGACAACGATGGTTACGAAGATGCTGTTGATACTGATCCATTAGTCGCCTTAACAACACCTTCTACATTTGGTGAGTGTTTAAGCTCTCTTCCGCAAGCATTTGCAGGTACATCATCTGATCTGAAAGACAGCTCGTTGTACCACGTTTCAGAAATGCCTTTAGATAGCGAAATTCCTCTCAATACACTGCAGTTGATTTCTGAAGTTGGTGAGTTGAATGACTGGCAAGGCATTCCAGGACTAACCGTTATCCAATCTACCGTTGACTCTTATCGTGCAGATAACTCATCTCTTGAAGTCGATCCATTACTTGCACAAGAATATGAGTATATGGGTACTGGTGATAATGAAGGTCGATATTTTGGATTCCAAGATATTGAAAATCGTTGGTATGGTTTGAACTTAACGAATGCTGGGTTTAATAAATCTTCTGCATTAAATGAAACACAAACAGTTATTAGTACCCGTGTTACGCCATGGGCTCCATCAATTGATGATCCGCAAGAAATATCACAAGATATTACTTATACCGGAAAAGAAATTATTGAAGGTCCTGATGGCCCGCAAGAAGTGTGTGTCCAATCTTACGCGTATGATCTGACTTATATTAATAAATCAGAAGATGAATCACGTAAAGACCTACATATTACAGCTTCTGGGGTTAATTATATTGGCAATGGTGAGGTCTTAGTTAAAACTGTCGGTGAATATACCGAAGCCAACGTAGATGGTAGTTATATTGACGGTTACACAGAACAAACCAAGACTTTACAAGGTTATACCAAAGGTGTTGAAACTATAGGTCAAAGCCCTGTCGTATTTAAATCTGAAATGGATTTATTAAGGGAAGAATATCTTGAATATAATAAAGATACAGATGGTGATGGCATACCAGATCGTTTGGATGAATACCCTGATAATCCATTTGAATCTGTTGATACCGATAAAGATGGTTTAGCTAACAATGTTGATCCCGATGATGATAACGATGGGTATGACGATATTGTTGATAACGAACCATTGATAGCGTTAGTGACTCCAGATACATATGGTCAATGTTTAGCGTCGCTTCCTCAAGATCAGAGCGATAGTAATACTGATTTGAAGAATAGTAAGCTTTATCAGGTTATCCGAACAGGACTTGATTCTGAGTACCCGAGTTATTTTCATCAGTTAATAACAGATCAAAAGGTTGTTGATAATTGGCAGGAAACAGAAGGCCTAAGTGTAAATCAATCACTGGTTCAATTGTATGATATGAGTCAGTTGGATGATTTCTCAAATCCTTTAGTTGCTGAAGAGTATGAGTATCTTGGCGTCGGTGATGAGAAAGGAAAATACTATGGTTTCCAAGAGATAAATAATCAATGGTATGGTTTGAATCTATCAACGGATGGTTTTAGTAAATTAGCTAAGCTAAATGAACCACAACAAGTTGAGAGTATTCGCGTTACGCCATGGGCTCCATTAAAAGATGACCCACAACAAGTATCTGAAGAAATTACTTATGTAGGTAAAGATATTATTCAGGGGCCTCAGGGGCTACAGGAAGTATGTGTTCAGTCTTATAATTATGATCTAACCTATATTAATAAATCTGGCGATCCGGGACGTGCCGATCGGAATATTAAAGATTCAGGTACACATTATATCGGTTACGGTGAGCTGTTGATTAAAACTGTCGGCAATTATACTGAATACGATTTAGAAGGTAATCCTGTTTGGGGCTTTAAAGAGCAGACGAAATCATTACTGGGCTATACAAGTAATAATGAGTCATTTGGTAGCGATATTTCATCTTTCAAAGCTGATGTAGAACTACGTTTAAAAGAGTATGAAGAGTTAACTCAGACACCTATAGAGACAGGAAATAATGCAAGTGATTTCTTGCAAGAAAATTCAACTTTTATTGAGTATGGAATAGATGGATATAATTCTTCTGAAAAATTAACGTATTTATTTGATGGTTCAAAGTTATCAGTAAATAAGGCTGAGTTAACGAATCAAAGTAGCCTAAATTATTTTGCTGAACGAGATTTTAATCCGACATATATATTATCAGCAGATGGCACTATTTCAGTCGATTCAAACAGCGCAAATATTGTTGATAATGGTGATGGCTCTGTTACTTATGAGCAAGAGAATCAGCTATATAGTGATGTGATTTCTGGTAAAGAAGTTGACTTATCAAGAACAAATATTACTTATTTCTTAAGAAGTCAAAAGTTGTACATACCTGAAATGTGGGACTACACAGAGCAATTCTCACCAGGTGCTAAAGCTTTAATATCAGAGCTAGCTGTCAGCGAATATTACTATTTAGAATCTGAACATTGTTATGATAATGCAACAGTTAATGGTGTTATAGCGTGTAATTCTATCATTAGTTATCAGGAACAACAGTATGTTTTATCTGATTTAATCGTTGCTGATTTCAGTCAAAGTGGTGATCAAATTGAATCAAACAACTCGCTTGATTATGGATTTGATATACAGGGGCTATTAGTTCAGATTAATGAAGTTGGTTTAGTTAAATTATTTGATCAAGCTTATGATAGTGAAACTAGTACTTATACTTTAAATGAAATACCGTTATCAGCTGATTCAGCTTGGCAATATACAAACAATGAAAGCATGATTTCATTGAATATTAAGTTAGAAGATGAAAACGCTAAATATGGTTGGGTTAATCAATACACCATTGAAAATATCAATAAAACGCTTGTTACCGAATTGGATGGTAAGCTTGTTAAAGTGAAACGTTCACCTGCAAATGTTGAAGATACTGTCTTCTTTAATGAAATAGCGAGTAATGATATTGAGCGTGTAATGGCAATTTCTGATGTTAATGATACCGCTACAGCATGTGGCGATAGTATTACGTCATCAGTTGACGCTATTTCAGCTAACTACCCAAGTGCTTACTCTGAAGTAATTCAGCAGTGTAATAATTTAAGTGATGAGTTTGATTTATTCGCTTCTAATTATGGAAAAGTTCTGAAGGTTGTGTCTCCGCGCGGTGATATTCATGTTATCTCGGCAGACTCTATTGCAACTTATAGTCAGAATGGCGCTTATGTTGCCCCAATCGGACAAGCCGTAGATTCAGTGTTTGAATATCAAGTTACTGATTTAGGTAGAGATGGTACTTATAACATAGTTGTTTATTCGCAAGTGAAATTAGCGGATGGTACATACAGTTATGATGTATGGTCAGCAATAGCTAAATTGTCAGATTCTATGGCGAACTATTGTTCTATTGGTAATGGCTCAATTGCTAGCGAAGATCTTTACCACAATGCTGTTGTGTCATGTACCGATCCTAATTTAGTTTCTGAACTAGTATTCCATGAATCATACTTGAACGATAAGTCACTTAATATTGGCGGTGAGGATTATAGTTTTTCTAAAAATCAAATTGCCGTTAATTCATTAGGTCAAGAGTTCTCTTGGCATATTAATGATTTGGGAGCTCTTCAACTCGAAGCAATTGCTGATAGTCAGAGAAAGATTATTACGTTAACTGATATTTATGTATCAATAAATTCTAGTGGTGAGGATATTGTTTCTCTGTATTCTAAGGAGCTGACAATTAATGATTTTGGTGAACTTAGTTATTTTGTAACAAGTACTGGAATAGAATTTAATTAATATTATTTGAACTAAAAGAGCAACACAGTGTGTTGCTCTTTTTTATTTTAGCTCTTCAGCATCTGCCAGTATTTTTGGTAAATATTGACAGCACTACCAACATCATTAGTAAACTCACCTTTATTTACTTCCTCATCTGTTGGGAAGATCATTGGATCGTTTTGTAATTCTTTAGGTAAGAATGACTTTGCTTGCTTATTTGGCGCAGGGAAACCTAGCTCTTCAACCAATTTTGCTTGGTTTTCTGGACGCATAAAGAAATCAATAAACTTAAAGGCTAAATCTTTATTTACGCTGCCTTCTGGCACAATAAAGTTATCCATCCACAGAATCGATCCTTCTTTAGGATAAACAAATTTTAGCTCTGGCATTTCTTGTTTTGCTAAATAAGCATTACCGTTCCATTGCATCCCGAGCATCGCTTCACCCGTCACATAAGGGACATGTGGTGCGTCTGAGTTATAGACAACAACGTTAGGACGTAAGTCGCGCAGTTTCTCGTATGCTTGTTTAATTTCAGCTTCGTTTGTGCTGTTAATGCTATGGCCCTGTGCTTTTAATGCCATACCAAATACATCACGAACATCGTCTAATAGCATGACTTGGCGTTGGAAATCAGTATTCCATAAATCATTCCAGCCCGTTACCTGATCGTTTTTAATACTATCTGAGTTATAAGAGATCCCTGTCACACCCCAAACATACGGAAGTGAGTAATCGTTTTTAGGATCAAATTGTTGGCCTAACAAACCAGGATAAACATCTTTTAAGTGATGCATTTTGGATTTGTCTATTTTGGCTAACATGCCTTCACGCGCCATCTTTTCAATAAAATAGGTTGAAGCAAAAACCACATCATAACCTTTGTTATCCAGCAGTTTTAATTTGGTATACATCGCTTCGTTATTATCGAAAGTCGAATAGTTGACGGTGACATTGTATTCTTTCTCAAATGCTTGAATTACATCTGTTGGCATATATTCAGCCCAGTTGTAAATATTAAGCACAGCATCATTTGCCGAAACATTAAATGCTGAAAGTGCGAATGCTAGTGTTGTCACCCCTTTAAAAACTTTTTTCATTTCTATTTCCCTAAATGACCAGGTAAGTCAGTGAGTAGCGGATAATAGAGTTAACATTAAGCATGTCAAAGTTAATCGGCGTGATATATGACCACTATCACAGTAATAAATCCCTTGTTGTTGCATTAATAGCGTGACATTATCCGCGCGATTTTTTCTCTGTTCTTATCTATAGGCAATTGGAATGTCCATGCGTAGTCAATATATTGATAGTTATTACCAAGCAACAATTAATGCATTACCTGAGCAACCAGCACTCGAACAACAGATAGAAGCTGATGTGTGTATTATTGGTGGGGGTATGACAGGTTTGAATGCTGCCATCGAATTACGTCAGAAAGGTTTTTCGGTTGTCGTTCTTGAATCTCAGCGTTTAGCATGGGGGGGATCTGGCCGTAATGGTGGGCAGTGTCTCGTTGGTTACTGTTTGGGGCTGCGTGAAGTCGATGAGACCTATGGCCCTGAATGGGGAAAACAATTATGGGATCTCTCTTGTGAGGCAGTTGATATTGCACGCGAGCGTATTGAAACATTCAACATCGACTGTGATTTTCAACAAGGCTATATCGAGCTGGCATTGAAAAAGAGCCAAGAAGAAGAATTAAAATCTTGGTATGACTTAAAGCAGACTCGTTATGATTACCCAAGTGCAAGCTGGTGGGAAAAAGAACAAATTCAGCAAGTAGCGCATACCGATCGTTACCTTGGTGGGTTGTTTGATTCAAACAGTGCACATATGCACCCATTAAATTACACCTTAGGTTTAGCCAGTGCTGCAATGTCATTAGGTGCTTCGGTATTTGAAAATACCCCTGCGACTAAAATTGAAAAAGGCAATCCACATATTATTCATACCCCAAAAGGTCGTGTAAAAGCGAAACAAGTGTTATTGGCGTGTAATGCATATTTAGACGGGTTAAACCGTAAAGCACAAAGTGTCGTTTTGCCCGTTGCTTCTTATATTGCAGTAACAGAGCAATTAGGTGATCGTCAGCCTATTTCCAATATGATGGCAATGTCAGACTTAAATAACAGTCTTGATTATTACCGTCCGACACCTGATGGTCGTATTTTATTTGGCGGTGTAAATCACCCATTTAATGGTGAATACAGTGATTCAGCGGAGCGTCTACGTCAACGTATGATCACGGTATTCCCACAGCTAAAAGATGTGAAAATGGAGTACCACTGGGGCGGCTTATTTGCGGTCACTCGTTCTTACATGCCTCAAATTGATCACTTGGGGAATGATATTTATGTTGCTCATGGATACACCGGTCATGGCGTTGGTTTAACCAATATTGCAGGTAAAGTCATAGCAGAAGCAATGTCTGGCACAGCAGAGCGTTTTGATGTGTTTGCTAAGATCAAGCATGGCTGGATCCCAACACCTGAAGTGCTACGCAAGCCAGCATTAGCAATGGCGATTTGGAAAGCGAGAATTGAAGATTCGTTAGGCAAATAGCTGAAATTTACGGTGTAAACTGCATTATGTGCAAATAATTTTATTTTCTTACCGAACTATGACGACTTTTATGCAAAAAAAGTTACAATGACCTCTTACTTTCTAGTGAACAGGAAATATCATGATTGAACGTTTGGAAACGGGTGCTCGAATGAGCCGTATTGTAAAACATAACGGAACTATTTATCTGTGTGGTCAAGTTTGTGCTGATGCAACAAAAGATATTACAGAGCAAACACAGACAATGTTAGATAAAGTTGAAGCGTTATTACTACAAGCGGGAAGTGATAAAGAGCATATGCTTTCTGCAACGATTTACATTAAAGATATGAGTATGTTCGCAGAAATGAATGCAGTGTGGGATAACTGGGTTCCTGAAGGTCATGCACCTGCGCGTGCTTGTGTGGAAGCCAGCATGGCACGTGATGCTTTATTGGTTGAAATATCAGTAGTTGCAGCTGAAAAATAAGATTATAAACATCCTAATTAGGCTCAATAAAATGGCATCAGTGATGGCAATATTGAGCCTTTTTTATGTCTGCTGCTAGCTCAGTAACTGTTCTAATGTTATGGGTGAAGAGGCAAGCCCTAATCGTTGCGCAGGAGTTAATCTGTATTTATCTTGGCGACAAAGGTTATGCCAAGCGCGATAAATATCAAGCAAGGGCAATAATCCTGCAGGGCGAAGTTTACGTCTTGGCTCGTTGATCAGTTGGCTAAATTGGTCTTGAAAACGGTTTTGATAAGATGAAATAGCACGGTATGTTGCGTGTTCTAGCCATTGTTTATCTTTCGAGGTTTCTCCACCAAGATGGCAGATCCCTTTACTTGCGTTCTCTAAATGAGTAAAAGCCCACCTATCTTGCCACCAACCTAGTAGAACAATATCGACATTGTCTGGCTTATCGCCGTGTAGCCATTGTTCATCTTCAAGAACATAAACAGGATCAATTCGTTTCTTTTTAATATGCTCAATAAAAACTGAAATACAGGCAGAGCGAAGTAGTGTTTCTTGAGGCATAAAAACCGCAAGATAGTCGCTATGTTGGAACATTTGCTTTAAATAAAGGTAGTGGCTATATACGGTGTATTGAGGGTGGATCAATGTTCCTTTTGTTGGGTAATTAATGAGCCTGCCATCAGTCAATGGATTTTCCATATTGGAGCGACTAAAAATTTTCCTATAGGTTGTATCTACTCGCGCTAATATTCCTTGTGGGATAAATGTTTCTGTCAGCGTTTGATGTGGTGTAGAGAGCGCCATATAGCGAGCGTTATCTTGATAAGCATCATGGTGCTCTTGTGTTGATTCCACGGTTTCTTGTTGATAATTAATATGCTGAGCAACAACATACCCTGACTGCGCTTCTGCACTGGCAACCCATAGTACACCGTTCATACTTTTCTCTTGCAACGCTTTTATATTGGAAGCCAGTTGTACTTTATGTTGGTGCTTAAACAAGCGTTCATCAAATAGAGCAAGTTGGCGGCGACACCTTGCTGCGATGTGGTTTAATTGATCATAAAATGTTTTTGGATTTATCTCTAAGCGACGACAAATATCTCGCACGGGATAACCAGTAAATAATAACCCTAAGAGTTTTTGTTGTATAAGATGTTTATTATTACTACCAGACCAACGATCAACAAATGTTTGGTCGCATGCTTTACAACGATAACGTTGCCTGTCACCACTAAAGCCAAATGCGTGATATAAATGTCTATGTGTTAATGCTGAAAAAACGTTATTTTCACAGGCGTTATTTGTGCATTTAGGAAGATCGCCGCTTTGTTGGGTTTGGTAACGTAGCGCTTCTTCTACAATATCTTGGTTATTCAATAAAGGAGGAAAAGCACCACATTCACGGCATACCAATATCGGACGATTTTTGTTTGCCTGTTGTAGCACATAGTCATTTGGATTATGTGAACCAAAGTTCTTACAACTCAATGTCTTACAGTGATTAAACTGATGGCCATTAAAAGCCAAAGGTAACTGCTCAATGGGGTTTGCTGTTGTAAGAGATGTCGACATAATCAAACCTTATTTTTGAGGGGTCTTAACAATGAGTATAAATATATTATCAAGGTTGTTACTAAGCAGGCGTGGGATTTGTGAGAAGGGGCTGAGTAAATAGTACTCAGCACTGTCAGAGAACAATACGTTTCAATAATATGTTACCTATGATTGTGTAAGACGCCACATTTTACATTATCGAGCTGGTTTCTATTAATTGAAGGTATTGATTAAACTAACATCCCTTTAGTTTTTATCTTTGTATAGAAATAAGCGGTCAACATATCGGGGAAGAATGCCTCCCGCTTATGGAGTATTTATAACGAAATTGCTGTTTCTAGTGCGATATTCATCATTTCATTAAATGACGTTTGACGATCTTCTGCACTGAGCTTTTCACCACGTTTGATATGATCAGAAACCGTTAAAATAGTCAGTGCTTTTGCACCTAACTCTGCAGCAACGCCGTAAATACCAGCGGCCTCCATATCTACGCCAAGGATACCGAGCTTTTCCATTTTATCGAAAAGATCGCTTTCTGGACTGTAGAATAAATCAGCAGAGAAAACATTACCGACACGAACAGGTACTTTCTGTGCTCGTGCTTGATTGACAGCAGTTTCTAATAAGTGATAATCCGCAATTGCTGCAAAGTCATGATCTGAGAAGCGAATACGGTTAACTTTCGAATCTGTTGAGGCGCCCATACCGATGATCACATCCATCAGTTTTACATCATCATGGACAGCGCCACAGCTACCAATACGGATAATATTTTTAACACCAAAGTCTTTAATTAATTCGTGGACATAAATAGAGCATGAAGGGATACCCATACCATGCCCCATAACTGAAATACGTTGACCTTTATAGGTACCAGTGTAGCCATACATACTACGTACGTCACAAACACGCTTAACATCATCTAGGTAAGTTTCAGCAATATACTGAGCACGTAGAGGATCACCAGGCATTAGTACTGTTTCTGCAAAATCGCCAAGCTCTGCGTTAATATGTGGGGTAGCCATATATTGCTCCTAGATTTTAATAATTAACAAAGGTTATTGTTGCGTTTCAATGGAAGCAGTTTATGAGAGCAGGATGATTATTCTCGCGATCAATATCACATAATTTAGGCTGTTTTAGATAAAATAGTAAGTTGTTTACTAATTCTGTTGAAAAAGAGAGGGTGGACTTCTTTTTTGATAGTTGATTACGCAAATTTTGCCGTAAGAAAACCCAAATGATTATGATGCATGGCTATTTTGATCACTTTTGTTTTTAGGTAAAATGAATCAATATAATTAAAGCGAGCATAATTGATGTATAACCTTACGTTACTGTCTGATGGTGAAAGAACACGTATTGAATTAGATAAGCAGGCAGCTTATACCGTATGGAAAGTAAAAAACGGTAAGGTTGGCTATGAGGCATTTGCTGAACTTATTAACAATATTGACGATGATGATGAGCGAGATTTCTGTGAGAAATCAGTGACCAAATATAAACATCAAATGGGTGTTAATTAACGGTTCAGCATTACTTTTATCGGAATTTGGCTACTGCAATGGTAGCCGTTTGTTTACCTTTCGCGAAAATTCTCC
This sequence comes from Photobacterium sp. GB-56, assembly GCF_003026105.1. Lineage (GTDB taxonomy): Bacteria > Pseudomonadota > Gammaproteobacteria > Enterobacterales > Vibrionaceae > Photobacterium. The sequence goes on from NZ_PYNW01000003.1 coordinate 12,288, forward strand.
TTTTTAAGAAAAGAATAATATATTCTCAGATATGCTTTAAAGACTACCTTTTTATCGTGAGACAAAAGATGAAAAACATAGTCTTAATTTGTGATATTGATTTAAAAAAAGGTAGTAGTTTTTTGGATTTTTTAATTCAGCTACCGGATTCAAACAAACACTTCATTTTATTCGCACGATCTATTTCAGATGACGCTTATTCTGTCTTAAAATCAAAAAACTATACCTATTCCGCTTTTGCAAATTCCGCCCAATTATTTGCTTTACTACTACGTTATCGTCCTCATCTTATCCATTTCCATTTTTATGGTATTGGTCACCTTTATACATTTATTGCCCGCATTTTTTGTTCGAAAATTGTGCTTACCATGCATAATTCACCACCAAAACACGTTGAGATAACAGGATGGCGTCGATGGAAGCAATGGGTTCTTGGTATGCCAATTACTCGTCTTTGTGCGATTTCACCTTTTATTCAGCGATGGTTAGAAGCGTTTATGCCCTCTGAAAAAATAGTGCTGATTAATAATGGTATAAATTTATCGCGATTTAACTATAAAAAATTACCGCCAATTACGAATAAATTACGTTGTTTTTATATCGGAAGTTTGAGTGCAGAAAAAGGAATCCACTACTTATTAGATCTCTTTTCTCAACCAGAATTAGCAACGATTGCACAATTAGATATTTATGGGGATGGAGAACTGTCTGAGCAGGTGAAGCTCACAGCCTATCGAGAAAATTCGATTTATTACCATGGGCGTTCAGCAAAAATTGAGCAGGATTTACAACACGCACATATTGTATTAATGCCATCTTGTTGGCAGGAAGCTTTCGGATATGTCGCCGTTGAAGCAATGGCAGTAGGGCGACCAGTTATCGCTGAACCTATCGGTGGGCTTGCCGAGATTTTTACCGATAAACAGCAGGGTTGGTATGTGTGTTTTGAACAAAGAGATCAGGTACAAAAATTGCTTCAGTTTCTTTATAGCCAAAATAAATTGCTTGAATGTGTTGGTTTAGCTGCGAGAAGAAAGGTAGAACAAAAATATGATATCGCAATACAAATCGCCCAAAATCACGCATTGTATTCATCTTTGATTGGACAATAAAGTGCTTTAAATAAGTCGTAAAGGTGGTGATTAATGTTAATAACGCATCGAATTCGTGCTTATATCAAACAACAAAACACGCCATTAAGCCGATTGTTATACCGAGTTTCAAAATGGTTCGTTTATGGTCAACTGCCTGATTTAGCATGGATATATCGGCCTATTTATGTTCTTTATCGATTAGCGAGTTTCACTTTCCAACGCTTATTGAACATTTTTCTATATCTTCCTATGTTACAGGCACGGTTAGAACATTACAGCCCTGGGTTGAGTTTAGAAAATGGCTTCCCTTTAATTCAAGGGCCGATAAAAATTTATATTGGTAATAATACTTGTCTAAACGGAGCCCTGAGTATTCACGGCCATCCTGATAGTGGTTGTTGCGAAATAAGAATAGGTGAAAATTGCTATATTGGTTGGCAAACCGGAATTTCAGTTGGAAGGAAAGTACTTATCGGCGATAACGTTATGATTGCAGGAAGAACGAGCATTAATGCTCATAGCGGTCATAGCCCGGGTTTAGACAGGTATGAACCGCCAGTAATGGCTGATTTAGTGATTGAAGACGATGTATGGATCTGTACTGGTGTCAATATTGTAAAGCCTGTCACTATTGGACGTGGCTCAGTTGTTGCTTCTGGATGTGTCGTCACTAAAGATGTGCCGCCAAATGTATTGTTTGCAGGTAATCCTGGCAAAGTCATTAGGATGTTAAGGGGGAATGAATGAATATATTTTATTTTAGTTACTTTTCCCCACCGTTATTAAATGTTGGTGCAAACAGAAGTCGACGATTTAGTGAGTCTTTAACGCGTTTAGGACATCTAGTGGTGGTCTTTCGTGAAGCCCGAGATCATCGGTTTGCTAATGTTGATAATAAAAATAAGATAGAACTTCTCGCAGATATCGTTCCTGTATCTTCATGGAATATTGATTGGTGTTGGAAATGGCCAACAATTATTCACAAACAATGTTATCGTTTAAGACATTGGCGCTCACCAGAAAGAGATGGTGATATTGCTAAAAAGTATTGGTTGATTGATATGCATTGGGGCTGGATATTCCCTGCTCTTTATAAAGCATGGCAAAAAAGTAAATCGATTAAACCGGATGTGATTGTTGTTTCTTGCCCTCCTTTTAGTAGCGCTTTAATTGGTAGGCTGCTCTCAAAATGGCTCAATGTTCCTTTGGTGTTAGATTTTCGTGATGCGTGGTCGCAAGCGAGTTATTTTTCCGATGAAAATGACGTTAAATCTGAACAAAAAATAATGCAGCAAGCGAGTGCTTTAATAGTGACGTCGATGGCTGATTATCACACTTATCAATCTTTATACCCCCAACATAGTGTTCGTTATATCCCTAATAGTTATGATCAAATCCTTGATCATGTTTCCGATAATCATAAGGTGTTGACCCTTGGTTATAGCGGGACATGGGATGGTTTTAGGCGCAGCGCAAAAGGCCTATTTAAGCAATTAGCGCAGTGTGATTTTCCTATTCGCCTTATCAATGTAGGTGATGTTCAAGATGAAATGATGCAGTTGATACGCGAGTATAAATTAACCGATAAGGTTGTAATGATAGGTGCTCAACCAAAAGAAAAGTTACACGATATTTTATCGCAATGTGATGTGTTATTTATTCAAAAAGGTAAACCAGATAAAGGTATAGCGGATACGCATTTAGCGACTAAAGCGATAGATTATGTGGCAAGTGGCAAGCCGATTTTAGCTGAATTACCCGATGGTGAAACATCAGATTTTTTAAGACGACACGCCACACAACTTTATGAAGTGTCAATAGAAGAGCCAGCGATCTATTTAGATCAACTAAGACATTTATATCAATTGTTTGAGCGTAATAAATTAAGCGTAAAAAAACCGTCTTCTGATTTTTACTACCAGTATGGTTGTGAAAAATTAGCGTCTGACTTTATTCAGGTATTAACAGATGTCACAACTTCTAGCTTTACTGAGCGAGTTAAAACATAACGGTGCTGTTGTACTACCGGAATGTATTACAAAAGATGAATTAGTTAAAATGCAAAGGATCTTTCAATCTCAATTGGAGCGCCCTGCTTTTAACTCATGGACAGGGTATGCGCAAACGGATAGAAAACGATTAATGGTCGAACAACTATTAACATTAGATTCTTATTTTTGCCAATTGCCCTTAATGCCATTAATTAATAGTCTTATTGTTGAATATCTAGGGAAAGATGTTTGTTTGCAAGAAGCGAAAGGCTGGCAAAGTCTTCCGTTTAAAGACAATTTTCATCCACTACATCGTGATGAATGGTATTGCACTGAATATTATCAATCTAAGTCTATTCCAAGATCATTAAAATTAGCTTGTTATCTTGATGATGTAGAGTCAGGAGCATTTGCGTTTGTTGCTGGTTCTCATCGGCATCAGTATCAGGGGCAAGTAGGGGAGTTGCACCATCAAAAAACTGAAGATTATGAATTAACAAGAGTAATTGGTAAGGCTGGAACGCTCTTTTTGTTTGATCCAGAGTGTTTACATCAACAAAGTTATCCAAATTTGACAGCAAGAAATGCGCTGTTTTATCACTTTTTTTCTCCTTCTGTGGTGTTGTCAAATAATTTCACGCAGTGGGGGCGCTTTCAACGTTTGTTGATAGAATCAAGCTTTTTATCGGGACTAAATCATCAGCAATTGGCTTTCCTTGGCTGTTCTCGGCAACCTTGCAATGATATTCCGGATATACAGCATTTTTTGAGCTTAACTAAGCCGTTGAATATAGCAGTGCGTTCTTTGAACGAAGCGCACTTTTTGTTCGAGAAAATCAAAGCGAGATTCTTTGGTAGATAGAGTTAATGGTGGTGAGTCATCTCTTTCGATTATTTTTGTTATTAAATAATGCTTAAATAACAAATAACGTTGTTTTGATAAGCGATTTTTTCATATTATAGTCCATTATATTGATGAAAATACGATCAGTAATCAATGAAACGAGTAGTTGCTGTATTTACCTATTCTTCTTGGTTATAGGGTAGTAAAGGTGTAGTTACAGTATTGCAAGTATGTATGGATATTGTCGAATAGTAATGAATTAAGTTATACAAATATCACAATTAATCGATATTAAACAACACATTAATTACAAAAAAACATTATATATGACGATAAAATGAAACTTAGAACATTATCTATCGAGTAAGAATGCTTATTGGATAGTTATTTAGTATCATTATCGTAGTAATTGATTTAATGGTGAACAACGTGAAAACAACAGATTTTTCGGCAGTAGATGATGATAACGGTGATGTTATGCTTTCAATGCGTGCAGAGCAGCGATCTCAATCTACAAAAAAGTCGTCGTTAACTGCAAAATCATCGAGTCAAGCAGGGGTAGCAACGAGACCTAAACGTTTAACGGATTGTCCTGCTTGTGAAGGTATTGTGTCTCGTCGTGCACATTTTTGTCCTCACTGTGGTGAGCCTGATCCTTCTCGTCATATGCAGCGCTCTAAATGGGTATCGCGATTGATTTGGACTGCAATTATTGCGGCGGGTTGCTGGTATGCCTATGACCAATTAATGCCATGGGTTATTGAACGTCTGAAGTGATTTTTTAGAAAATTTATAAAAAAACCGACACGAATGTCGGTTTTTTTTTATCTGTAGCATTTGATTAACTAAGTTTGTGATAAGGTAATTTCTTCAATTAGTTAAAACCAAATGTCATACCAGCAGCAACGCCCACATTATGATTAGAGTTATATGATGTATCTAACGTCATAATAGTATCAGGCGAGGTATTAATTTTAGCGGCTAATGCAATAGCATCTTGATCGCCATAGTAACCAAGTCCCATACCAATATTATATTTGCGGTTTGGTTTAACTGTGATAGCTGCCATTGCCATAGCAGATGCAACTCCCGCATCTTCTCTATGTTGTAAACCTTCTAATTTCTCATTAAAAGTATTTGAGAGTTGATTTATACGTTGATCTGTATAGTTATTAGCACTCTGCAATGTTTGCTGCGACTTTTCATCCGTATACTGTTTCGAACGGTTGTAATATTCGAGCACATGGCTGTTGGTGTAGTTCACAGACTCTTGATGTAACTGACTAATATTATTTGCATTTGTATGAATTTCTGTACTGTTTGTTGTAATGGTTTGGCTATTGTTACCTATAGCTATTTTGTTGTTGTTAACACCGACAGTATTTTGTTTTATGCCACTGCTGTTATCTGCTATTTCCGTTTTATTGGTCGTAATGGCTTGGCTATTGTTAGTGATATTATTGGCATTATTACTAATGCTCGTTTTGTTATTTGTAATTGATTGCGTATTTGAACGAATATTCGTCTCATTATTGGCAATTGAATTTTTATTAACATCAATAGCTTGTGTGTTTTGGTGGATATTAGCCGTATTGTTTTTTATATCACCAGCATTGTTTTTTATATCACTGGTATTGTTTTTAATGTTATTAGTGTTATTGCTAATATTTTCACTATTGTGGCTTATTTCACCTTGTAAGGCATCCTTTGCCTTAGTTAATTGGCTAACATTGACTGCGTCAGTAGCATTAATACCTGCGCTAACATTAGTAAGACGACGCGTTAGATCTGTATTTGTTACTTGTATTTTCCCGTTAACGATTTTTCGGTTGACGACTTCACCACCAAAGCTCACCGTATTCTTTTCTTCTGCTTTGCTGTTATTACCAATAGCAATACTGTTATTTGTCGCATACGCCTTAGTACCGATAGCAAGCCCATCATTAGCATAAGCCTGAGTACCAATAGCAACGCCATTATTAAGTGAGTTCGTGCTAGTACCAATAGACTCTGAATTATCTTTAGCGTGACTGTAATCGCCAACAGCAAGAGAATAATTACCAACGTTGACATTAGTGCCAAGTCCAACGTTATGTGAACCTGTAATAACAGGGGATGAGCCAACAACAGTATTATTATATTGATCATTTGGTAGCTGTGATTCTGTCTTATTTATAATAACATTACTACCTGATGTACTTGTAGCATCCTCTTGTACACTAGGTTGCGAGACAGACTGTGGTTGAGCTAAAGAGTTATTCTCCGTAGTTACTGCATGTACATTATACGCTACAAATAGCGGTATCGAGTAGAGTAGCTGTTTCATTTGACTATTCATTATTTTTAACCTATTAGTGATCATTTACTGAACAGTATAGTCAATAAAATGCCAGGTAAACATTTCGCGATGCAAAAATAGAAATCATTAATAGTGGTATATGCTTGAAAAGCTTCAAAGTGTTTGTTTTAGAAGCTGAAAGTTATCATTTATTCGAGCTGCCAATGAGCCTGTGATCTCTAGAAGAGTCACAGTAAAACAGCTCTATTACTGCTTTGAAGTCTCGTTTAGTTTTGAAATATGCATCGTTTCTGTTGAAGAGTTAGTGTGATTTTCATGGCTGCTGAGCATGTTCCCTATCTTAACGAAAACAACACCTTCAATGATCATGGGTATATAAAGTCGCTATGAGTACATCGTCACTAATATTGTTATTAGTGACGATTTGAGGAAAGTAAGGATTAATGTGTTTTTTGCATACCACGAGTTTGATTCATGGTACGAGAACCTGCGGTACCATAGGTATTAATGTCGTATCGATTTGGTGAGTAACCAATACGCGAACGATAACGGCGATCAAGCTCTGATAAATTAATACCATAGTTTTGATTTAATTGTTTAATAACAACATTGATCTCTTTTTGAGAACTATTTTGATTACGTAAGTAGTAGTATAAGTTTTCAGCACGTTGTTGGTTCATTATAACCTCTCATAATGGCTACATAAGGATATTTAGTGGTGGTGCGAAACACCTGCTAAATTAATTACAGCAACACCTACTGCAATAATTGCCATCCCAATCCATACTTTAATATCGATGTGTTGTTTATAAATAACACTTGAAATTACTGTAACAAGTGCAATAGCAAGACCTGTCCACGAAGCATGGACAACACCTACTGGAATATTTTTCATTGCTTGAGCTAGAAAGAGAAAGGCAGTGATATGGCCGAGAATAACAACGGCACTTGGTAGTGGATTGGTAAAACTGTCTGTCGCTTTTAATGCGACATGTGATGTAGCCTCAGCCAAAACACCTAATAGAAGAAATAACCAACTCACAACCACACTCCAATCTAATTCGTAAATGAGGCTGTATTATAATTGTTTCTGAAATAATGATAATTGCACAGTAATGAAAATTACTTTTACCAGTGGGTAATAATTGTTATTCCAAACAGGAATGCTGACGGTATAGCTAGGTTCTGCAGTAAACTATTAAGGACTTAAAACAGATAGGTAATTGTAGTGCTTCAAGATCGCGCCGGACAAATGACAATATTTCATACTCTTGTAAAAAGTGGCAATTTCACTATTGCTGCGCAAAAACTCGGGGTATCAACATCGCATGTAAGTAAACAGCTGGGTTTATTAGAAGCAGAGCTGCAGGTGAAATTAGTGCAGCGAACAACACGTAGCTTTACTTTGACCGATGAAGGTATTGAATACGCGAAATATTGTGAGCAGTTAGTCTCAGCGGTGTTAGATGCTGATGCGATGATGGCAAATATTCGTGATGAGGTATCAGGTACTTTACGCTTAGGCTTATCTCAATCTTTTGGCACAATGCATATTATCCCTGCAATAGAGCATCTTCGCCGACAATTTCCTGATCTTCATGTTGAAGTCAGCTTATTTGATCATCGTGCAAATATGGTCGATGAAGGGCTGGATTTATGGATCACCAATATCGAAAATATTCCTGAAGGTTACGTAGCGCAACGATTAGCGGATACCCGTTTTATTGTTGCGGCATCTCCTGAATATCTTATTCACCACCCAGCACCTAATCATCCTAGTGATTTGCAGGATCACAACTGTCTGGTTTATCAAAATAGACAAATAAATCACGGCACCTGGTCATTTTTACGCGATCAAGAAGGCTTATGTGTCACAGTATCAGGAAATTATCGGGTTGATTTAGCGGAAGCGGTTCGTGATGCATGTGTGTCTGGTTGGGGGATTGCCTATCTTGCAACGTATCTTTTAACGGATGAATTCAAAACCGGAAAGCTGATTCAATTACTTAATGATTGGGAAGCCAATCAGGGCATGCACTTTTATGCGGTGTACCCAAGCCGTAAGCATCTGCCTAAAAAGATCGTCGCTGCTATTAGTTTTTTTAAGCATTATATTGGTGAAACGCCGTATTGGGATGAAAATCTCTCAAATTATGTCAACCTGTAAGCATGCAGAGTAATCTTGCACCATTGCCACTATCGTAAAATTGGTTCTGTTATAAAGTCTTATCAACATACCAATAATGTTAAATACTGATCGAGGAGATAATGAAATGACAAAGTCTCATGGAATTAAAATCGAAATTGATAACAACGGTGATGAGTTTTTTGTTGAATTAAAAGCGACTGGTAAATTAACCCATCAAGATTATCAGCTAATTACACCTGAAATTGATGATGCATTAGCCGATGTCGATAAACCCATTGTTGATGTGTATTTTGATGGTACTGAGTGTGATGGTTGGGATATACATGCAGCTTGGGATGATCTAAAGCTAGGCTTAAAACATGGTAAGCAATTTCGTAAAGTAGCGTTATATGGCAATAAACATTGGCAAGAAGTTGGCGCAAAAGTAGGGAATTGGTTTTTATCCGGTGAAGTGCGTTATTTTGATAACTCAATCGATGCATTAAATTGGTTAAAAGAAGAATAGTTGCAGCAAAATATTGTAAGTGGTGCGTAGAATATTGCCACCACTTATTACGGTGTTAATTTCATAACAAGATCGAGTTTTGTTTTCGTTTCAGTATATAATCACATCACTATTGGAATGATGATAAGTTTTAGCCCTTCGTAGGCTTAACGCTTAAATACAATGAAACAGGATGAAACAGATCGGTTTATGAATAAGACATTGCTTGCGAGCGTATTACTTAGTGCTCTTTTTTCTTCAACAACTTTTGCCGCAGAAGAATTATCAACAGAAAATTCAGCTTATACCCCGAGTGAGCCGCTAGTTTTAGAGCCTGTGGTTGCCACACCTGAAAATGGCTTATCACCAATTGAAGATGAAGTGCCAAAATTTGATGACACAATGCACTATTTCGTAGGGTTAACAGGTGGAATGGCTGATATGAGCTTTTCTCTTGTTCATGCAACGTCTTCTTCAGATAAGGTGTCTGCACCTTCACCTGACGCAAGCGGTTTTGCTGGCGCTGATATCGGTTTTTATACTGCTGGTGGTAATGGAAGAATTTACTATAGTTACCAGAAAATGAGTGGTGAATCTGAGTTTGATAATAAAAAGATCGCCGATACTGACGTCACTCTTCATTTATTAAGTGCAGATTATATCTTCCGAGCAGATAAAGCGATTAACCCATTTGTGGGTGCGCATGTGGGTTATATGATTGCTGAAACAACCAGCGAAAAATATGGTTCTTATAAGCAATCAAACCCTGTGCTTGGTATTCAAGCGGGTGTTGCTTGGCGAATTTCTGACCATTTCACGACAGAAATTGGTGCCCGTCACACCGCGAGTCAACGTAAAGATCAGAATTATTGGTCTGGTTCAAAAGTTGATCCTACAGAAATCGTATATCCAAATACTCAATCTGATCTAAAGAGTATTACGACGTTCTACATCTCAGCGAACTACCGTTTCTAGTTCTTCTTAAAAGACGGGTATTAATGAGAGCAGTGATGATAATCATCGCTGCTTTTTTATATCTTGTATTTACTGATTTTGCTTGTTTACTCATTGCGTCAGCAGCGTATAATGCATTCCCCTAGAAACGACAACCATTATCAATAAGGACTTCACTTTGAAGCTATTTGTCAGAGATCTCACTGTAATTGATGCGTCATACCTATGTACCGATCGCGGTATGGTTGGCGAAAGTTGGATTCTTGATGTGGTGATGTCGGGCGAGTTAAATGAAATGAGCATGGTGCTTGATTTCAGTCGTGTTAAGAAACAGATCAAACAATTAGTTGATCAATATGTTGATCACCGTTTAATTGTGCCTGCTAAATCTCCAGCAATTCACACTGCCGCGACTAAAACGGGCTATGCGACAGTCGATCTTCTGCGAGAAGATAAAAGTATTCACTTACATTGTCCTGAGCAGGCTTTCTGCTTTATTGATGCAGAGACAGTAACGATTGAAAGCGTGACTGAGCATGTTTACCACGTGCTAAAAGACAATCTACCTAAGAATGTACAAGGTCTTGAAATAACACTTCGTCACGAAGCCATTCAAGGTGCTTTTTATCATTACAGTCACGGTTTGAAAAAACATGATGGTAACTGTCAACGCATTGCACACGGTCACCGTTCTCCGATTGAGCTTATTGTTAATGGCGAGCGCAATGCTGAACTAGAGAAGCAATGGGCGAAGCGTTGGCAAGATATTTACTTAGGCTCAGAAGAAGATGTATGCAGTGTCAACGAACTGAATTTAAGTGAGTGTGCCAAATCGGTATCGGATGAAACCCACTATGGTTTCCGCTACACCGCACCACAAGGTGAGTTTGAACTGGCGATTGCTCGTTCAGAAACAGAAATGTTAGCCACCGATACCACTGTTGAATTACTTGCCAGTTATATTGCTGAAAAGGTTAAACCAAGTTTATCTGCTGCTGATTGCCTTGATGTTGTTGCCTACGAAGGGGTAGGTAAAGGAGCCATGGCAACCTTGTAATCGCGTTACATTACGCAATAAAAAAGCCTAACTTACTGAGTATTACTATATTAAAAGTGATACTAGCAATGTTAGGCTTTTTTTGTGCCTAATTTTTCAGCGCTAAACATTAAAAAATGAGACTAACGCCACTTTTTATAGCTTAAGTCTCTAAAAAATCAATATTTTATTAGTAGACTGAAGGTAGACGTCGTAACGAGAGGGATCGATTATGTCAGTTAAACCTCTAACCAGTGACAAGCTGTATCGCGTATCAGCGCTAAACGGATTGAGTGATGAGTGTAAGTCAACCAAACACCTTACACCATTAGATGAAATAGTAGGACAAGAGCGAGCACAACAAGCGGTTGAGTTTGCGATGTCGATTAAGGAAAAAGGTTACAATATCTATGCGATAGGTCGTAATGGATTAGGTAAACGCACCATGGTGATGCGCTACTTAAATCGTCACGATCCTAATGGTAACGCCAATACATTGTATGACTGGTGTTATGTTTCAAACTTTGATGATACCCGTTGCCCTAAGGTGCTAAAGCTACCTGCAGGTCAAGGTAGTGCATTTAAAAAAGATATTGAACAGCTCATGAAGCGCTTAGTAAAAGCGTTTCCAATGGCATTTGATAATGAGCTTTATATTAGCCGAGCTGAAAAGTTAAAAACACAATTAGCGCAGAAACAAGAAAATGCGTTAATGACAATGAAAAAGGGCGCAGAAGAGCGAGGTGTTGGCTTAACCATTACTACCCAAGGTGATTATCAGCTGGTGGCGATGAATGGTGAAGAGCCGCATACCGAAGATTCATTTGCTGAATTAAGTGATAAAGAACAACAAACGTTTGAAGAGACGATCAATGATCTTGAAGTTGAGCTGCGTGGTATTGTTCGTCAGTTAACGGAATGGGAAGAAAAGTACTCGGATAAGCAGCAAAAGCTTGATGAGGATATTGCCAAAGATGTGACTGCGCATTGCATTAAAGATCTGAAAGCGAAATACAGTAAGCTGCCTGAGATTAAAGCTTACTTATCAGCAATGTATAACGATATTCTAGAAAATATTGATATTTTCTTAGAAGAAAGTGAAGAGCAAGTCGCATTAGCTTATGCATCGTTAGACAAGAAAATGCCGCGACGTTACCAAATCAATGTACTTGTTCATCAAGATGTTGATCGTAAGTTTCCTATCGAGGTTGAAGAGAGCCCAAACTACCACTCTATTTTTGGCTATGTTGAAAATGCGACGTTCAAAGGAACCGTCTTTACTGATTTCTCTTTGATCCGTGCAGGTAGTTTACACCGCGCTAATGGTGGCGTGTTAATGATGGATGCGGTAAAAGTTTTAGAGCGCCCTTATGTTTGGGATGGTTTAAAACGTGCACTGCGTGCGCAAAAGTTGAATTTAAGTTCACTTGAGCGAGAAGTGACATTGTCTGGCACCATTTCATTAGAGCCAGAGCCGATCCCATTGAATGTAAAATTGATTTTGTTTGGTGATTATCAAACCTATCAGTTACTACAACATTACGATCCAGAGTTTAAAGAGCTATTTCGTGTCACAGCAGATTTTGAAGATGATATGCCGCGAACAGATACCTCTGAAGAGCAATATGCTCGCTTTATTGCCAGTATCGTTCATGATGGCGATATGCTCCATTGTGATCGAAAAGCGATAGCAAGGATCATTGAATACAGCTCTCGCCAAGCGGATGATCAGCATAAGCTGTCATTACATTCTGCTGATATTGCGAACTTACTACGTGAGACTAATTACGTTGCGAAATCATCTAACGCGACCATGATCCGCAGTAGCCATGTTGAGCAGGCATTACAAAATCAAGAGCAGCGTGTGAGTCGCTTAAAAGATCATGTGATGCAAAGCTTTGTTACAGGGACGACTCTCATCGATGTTGATCATCAAGCCATCGGACAGGTTAATGCATTATCTGTGATAGCAACGTCTGATTATCGATTTGGGGCACCAAGCCGAATAACTGCAACTACAGCGTACGGTAGTGGTGAAGTATTTGATATTGAACGTAGTGCTGAACTGGGCGGAAGTATTCACTCGAAAGGTGTGATGATTCTCTCGGCATATCTAGCATCAGTATTTGGTAAAACAGCGAAGATCCCATTAACAACACATCTTACCTTTGAGCAATCTTACGGTGGTGTAGATGGGGACAGTGCATCAATGGCTGAAGTATGTGCGATTGTTTCGGCTTTCTCTGGTTTACCGCTACGTCAGGATATCGCCATCACAGGTTCGATGAACCAATTTGGTGAAGCGCAGCCGATTGGCGGGGTGAATGAGAAGATTGAAGGTTTCTTTGATGTATGTGCGATCAAAGGAAGAACCGCTAATCAAGGGGTGATCATTCCACAATCTAACGTACATAACTTAATGTTACGCAAAGATATTGTAGAAGCAGTAGAAAAAGGTGAGTTCCATATTTGGGCGATTGACCATGTTTCTCAAGCCATTGAGATCTTCACCGGTAAACAAACGGGGACGGATGCAGAGCAAGGCATATATCCAAATGATACTGTCTTTGGTATTGCGCAAACTAAGCTAAATGCATTAAGGCGATAATTACTTTATCTCTTGTTGCCGCTTATCAATGTAAAATAAAAGCCGCATATATTGACTCTGTTGAGTTGAACATATGCGGCTTTTTTATCGTGATAAATCACGTTTGATTATTTTTGCGGCTCCAATTTGAGTTTTTCACAATGTTCATTCACTTCATCGAAATGACGTAGTGTCTTTTCACTCGGTTGTTCACCTTTAAGGCTGACAATAACCAGTGCTGCTGATGATAAAATAAAGGCGGGTATGATTTCATAGACGCTAAATAAGGTTGAGTTCGGCCAAGCAGCATGTGCAGCTATCCAAGCAATAACGACTCCTGCACCAACAACCATACATGCGATAGCACCGTGGGCGCTACAACGACGCCAAAATAGCGAGAATAATACAACAGGTCCAAACGCAGCACCCATGCCAGCCCAAGCGTGTCCAACAATAGATAAAATCGTGCTTTGTGGGTTACTAGCAAAAATCATCGCGACTAACGAAACAGCAACAACAGATAAACGTCCAAGGACAACTTGTGATTTCTCGCTCAGTTTGATGCTGAAAAAGTGAGTGATATCTTCTGTTATCGCACTCGATGAGGCTAATAACTGAGCCGCAACAGAACTCATTACGGCAGACAATACAGCGGCAATAAGGATTGCAGCGATCCATGTTGGGAATAAGCCTTTCGCAAGCTCTAAGAATATCATTTCATTATCAAAGTGATGAGCGGCGCCAGAGTAGTACATTGCGCCAGTAATACCAACTGCAAATGCGCCAACTAAAGAGACAATCATCCAACTCATACAAATTTTACGAGCAATACTCATACCTTTGACATCCCCAATTGCCATAAAGCGAACCAGAATGTGTGGTTGCCCAAAGTAACCTAATCCCCATGCCAGTAATGAGAACACGCCAATAGCGCTCGTATTTTCACTAATAACGGAAAAATAATGGGTCGGTAATACATCAGGTGCAATGGCTGGATCCAGGTTATACCAAGTTACGACTGGCGTAATGATGAGTGCAAAGAACATCAATGAACCTTGGAAAAAATCGACCCAGTTAACGGCTAAGAATCCACCTATCGCGGTATAAACCATTAAGAATATGGCTCCAATCCAAACTGCGGTAGTGTAAGGAATATCAAATAAAGTTTGAATTAAGAAAGCACCACTAACAAAACCCGCAGCAGCATAAAGAGTAAAGAACGTGAGTATAACGACAGCAGTCATAAAGCGAAGGGTGCGGTTACCACTACCAAATCGCGTATCAAAATAAGAGGGAATAGTTATCGCATCGCCGACGTTTTCGGTATAAATACGTAACTTTTTTGCTACAAAGCGCCAGTTTAACCATGCACCAATGGTTAAACCAATAGGTAACCAAATTTGATCTAAGCCTGAAACAAAAACTGCACCGGGAAGGCCGAGTAATAGCCAACCACTCATATCAGATGCACCAGCCCCGAGTGCAGTCACACCAGGGCTTAAACTACGACCACCAAGAACATAATCTGAATTACCTTCCGTCTTTCTTGCTGCGAAAATACCTATAGCAAAAATAATGCAAAAATAGATCGCGAGAACGACATAATAAGTAAACATTGAATTTCCTGTATTGCTTTACCTGTAAAGCCAGCCAATTAATTGGTTTGGGTGTTAGGAGTACAAGTACATTTATTTTTTGTTTTATTTAGATAGCTCAGAAATAATTATTTCATAGTTTTAGAATCTGACTAACCCGTATAGACACTGTAATAAAGTGCTTCATTCCAAATAAAACATGAAGATTGCTCTGCTAAATAAAATACGGGTAAAAAATGTGTTATACAAATAAATAACCCCATTTTGGTTATAAAGTGAACTATTTTGTGTAAGATTTTATAAAAGTATGTATAAATGTGTATAGGTTTAAGGTGAAGGGGGTGATGATTGAAAATTATTCATCGTTATTATAATCGATTATTTATCTGTAGCATTGAGTATAAATAAACGAATAAGGTTGAATTTATTGATACCATTATTTTAGTTATTAAAACTATAACTAAAAACGATTGTTTTAATAGACATTAAATTTATTCCGCTAATTTAAAGGTATGCCTGTGGTTTATTTCCACAGACATTTTTTATGTAAAACTAACTTCAGCATTCGCAATAATTGTAGAAGAACAAGCAAGAATATAGCCTTGTTCGATTTCTTCTTTTGTTAGTGGCTCATTTTATGCTGACGGCATCGTCTGTTTCCTGCCATCTATCAATACAAATTAATGGGATGGGTGTTTGTCCAGTTAGCTAACATATATAAGCTCTTATAAGATAAAAAACGCCCCCTCATTGATATCTATATCAATGAGGGGGAGGTAAAAATGTTACGCGTTAAGGATTGTTTTTAGATCGTTTTCAACGGTTGTGATTGGGCGCATGTCAAATTTATCTTGGATAATTGCAAGTAGGTTATCGGTCAAAAAGGCAGGGGCGGTTGGGCCGGTATAAATGCCTTTAACACCTAGCGCAAATAGCGTTAGTAAAATCACAATGGCTTTTTGTTCAAACCAAGACAATACCAGAGTGAGTGGTAGCTCATTGATGCCACAGTCAAACTCTTTAGCCAATGCCAAAGCAAGTTGAATAGCAGAATACGCATCATTGCATTGGCCAACATCAAGTAGGCGAGGAATACCATTAATGTTACCAAATTGGTTTTTATTAAAGCGGTATTTGCCACATGCAAGCGTTAGAATTACCGAGTCTTCAGGCGCTTGAGCAGTAAAATCGGTGTAGTAACTGCGTTCCGACTTATCGCCGTCACAACCACCAACAAGGAAAAAGTGACTAATATTACCTTTTTTTACTTCATCAATTACAGCAGGTGCTGCACTCATAAGCGCATTGCGGCCAAAACCAATCGTGATCATATGTTCGATTTCATTATGTTTGAAACCTTCTAATGCGAGTGCACAATCAATCGCTTGGCTAAAATCATCACCGTCAATATGTTCAACGCCAGGCCAGCCAACAATACTACGGGTAAATAAACGATCAGCATATTGACCGACATTAGGGTTAAGTAAGCAGTTTGACGTCATCACAATAGCACCAGGGAAGTTGGCAAACTCTTTTTGTTGATTTTGCCAAGCACTACCGAAGTTACCGACTAAATGCGGATACTTTTTTAGTTCTGGGTAACTATGAGCAGGTAGCATTTCGCCGTTTGTATAAACGTTAATACCTTTACCTTCTGTTTGCTGAAGGATTTTTTCTAAATCATGTAAATCATGACCAGAAACTAAAATGCATTTACCTTGTACAGGTTTTACGTTTACTTGCGTTGGCTCAGGGTGACCAAAAGTTGTTGTCTCGCCGGTATCGAGCATTTCCATTATGGTGTAATTCATCAAGCCAATACGCATTGAACAATCTAATAATTGATTAAGATCGGTAGGATCTGTACCTAACCACGCCATGATTTGATGGTATTCTGCGTAAACATTATCATTGGTTTGCCCTAAAACACGTGCATGCTCTAAATATGCCGCTGCACCTTTTAAGCCATACAAGCATAATAAACGTAGACCAATCACATCTTCATGTAGGGTATCGTGACCCCGGTTAACGGCAACTTGCGGAGCAATAGCCAGAATTTCAGCCGCTGATAGTGGTAATTCAAATTGAGCAACAGCGGGTAATACAGGTAAAGCTTCTGCTTGTAATGTTGAAGCTGTGATAACAAGATCTTTTAATTGAGCCTTATAACTTTGCGCTTGCTCTGCAAGTTCAATGACACGGGCAGGATCAAAGTTAACATTCGTTAGTGTGGCGAAAAATGCACGTGGTGCCCATTGATTAATTTCATCATTAATAATGTCAAAACGTTTAGCCAACTCTGCCCAATAAGATACCCCCTGTAGGGTATAAACAAGTACATCTTGTAGATCTGAAACTTCTGCTGTTTTACCACACATACCAGCAGCAAATGCGCAGCCTTTTACCTGTGAGGTTTGAATCGTTTGTTCACATTGAATACAGAACATGGAAAATCTCCAGCATTAGTTTATATAGTTATAAATGACAAGGTTGTCGTATTACTAATACTGATAGCACTAACCGTGCCATGTTTAAATTATTGAATTTTAATGAAAAATTAAATATTATTTAGATGTTGATGTAATAAAAACATCGATCACTGTTGTTATTATTACATCAGAAAACATTAGGTCTGATTAATGGATATTAAATTTTTTACCCATCCGGTAAAGATTGCCACGATCCATTTGCAAGAATTGCGCGGTTTTTGACCAGTTTTTATCCATTTTGTTATAACTATGGCTGATCAAATGCTTTTGATAATCTTCAACCAATTCACGCATCGGTTGTGATTGTTGTGGGAAAAGTGATGATGTGTTTTTTACATCATCGATTGTGGCGGCGTTATCAAAATAGTGCTCTGTGATTGTTTGCTCACCATGTTGAATTGCTCGTAATGCCGCACGCGTTAAGCTGTGTTCTAATTCTCGAATATTACCCGGCCATAATTGCTTCTCAAGTAGAGCAAGTGTTTTAGGGTGAATATGGAGATTGGGTACATTAAATTGTTGGCGTACTTTTTCTAATAAATAGCCTGCAAGCACAGGAATGTCGCTCAGTCGCTGGCGCAGTGGTGGGACAAATATTGGGAAGACATTAAGACGATGGTACAAATCGGCTCTAAAATTACCGTTTTCTATTTCCTGCTCTAAATGACGATTAGTAGCGGCAATAATGCGAACATCAACATGATGATGACGATCACTCCCGACACGTTGTACGTCACCTTGCTGTAATACGCGAAGTAATTTTGCTTGTAGCGACAGTGGTAATTCACCTATTTCATCTAAAAAAAGGGTACCACTGTCAGCAAGTTCAAATTTGCCGGCTCGATGGCTATTCGCGCCTGTAAATGCGCCTTTGACATGTCCAAATAACTCACTCTCTGCGAGGTTTTCTGGTAGTGCGGCACAATTTACATAGATCATAGCTTTATCTGCACGATGGGACTGAGCATGAATAGCGTGTGCGACAAGCTCTTTACCCGTACCTGTTTCACCACTGATCAACACAGCATAATTGGATTGGGCAACCGTTGATATATTGGTTTTGAGTGCATCCATCTCGGAGCTAAATCCAATCATCTCGTTGTGTTGAGATCGTGCTTGTTGGATCAAGGTTTCATTGAGTGACTTTTGTTTTTTATTCTGTAATTTCAGTGCATTGAATTGGGCAATATTACGGACAGTAGCAGCAGCAAGAGCAGCAAATGTTTCTATCGCAAGGTTATCGATATCATCAAATGCACCCACCGCCAAAGAATCTAAGCTCAAAACCCCCACTAATTGTTCATCAACATACAAACTACACCCTAAGCAGTCGTGAACGTTTATTTCTGTATCAACATTAATTAATAAGCCATCAAACGGATCGGGAAGGGGCGAGTCAGCGTCAAAGCGTACAGGTGTTTTACTCGCCATAATTTTAGCTAAGCGAGGGTGAGAGCTTGGTAAAAAACGTCGCCCTAATACGGCAGACGATAACCCTTTAACGGCGACAGGGGTAAGAAAACCGTGTTGATCAAGAACAAATAGAGCGCAAGCATCACAAGGAAAGACTTGTTCTACACCATCAATTAAAGATTGGTAATGATGATCACTGGCCAGTCGAGTACTGAGGTTAAGGGCAATATTTAGCAGTGCAGCGTCGATATTTGATTGCATAAATAGAATATCTATATGTCGTTTTGATTATCTGTTGTCTTTATTACAACAAAATAGAGATCGTTAAGGCTTAATCTAGAACAACAAATTAGCTCATAAGATGTATTTTATATAAATGTTTATTTTTTGAACGGAATTGTCGATAGGGCAAAAGTTTTTTTAGTTACTATTTACATGAAAAAAAACGCCAAAAAAATAACGAACTATCATCTGTAGTGATTGATTTGTGACGCTAATTTTGAATGGAAATCATAGTTTGGATTGTTAGTAGGAATAAAATCTATTTGGTACTTATTTTTAAAAAAGCAATTTTTTATAATCAAATTATCTTACTGACGACAAATATTATCGAGTTTTTCATGATCCGCGCTTATGCTTACTTATCTAAAAAGTATCCATTGATACATAAAGTTAACATTTTATTTGTCTTTTCAATTATTATTTTATGCACTTATCAATTACTCGAAAATAGTAAGATTGAATACTCGCTAGGATTGGTCTTGATTCTGTTTCCTCTTTTTATCTTTGCTAAAGCCTCAACCTATAAAAGCAAATATTTAGGCGATAAATAAAATGATGGCGTAGTGAGTAAAAAAAGACCCAGTTATCTGGGTCTTTTTAGTTTTGATGATTACTTACCTTGCCAAATGCGTTCACATTCAGCAGAACCATTGGCTGCGATGGGCTTTTCAAATAGCCATTGCAATGGTGCTACTACAGGGCTAGTCGTAAAGCGCACTGATGTTTTTATAATAGCGGACAGTGGTACATCAAAATGGAATTTATTAAAGGTACCATGAACATCAACCGGTGTTTGTAAGCTGAAAATCTGAGCTTTTTTCGATTTTGGCGATAAATACAGATTAAAATCACGATTTTTATAACTTGCATTAAAAGCACCATGGACTTGAATACGGGAAGTATCAAGTAATAAATCACGTTGCGTCATGTTGCCATTTTTGACATTAAAGCCACCGGCTACGCAATTTAATACGGAATGATCTTTAGTCACAAATTTAGGTAATACAGCATCGGCTAAACTTACCGCCCATAAATCTATTAAGTTAGCTTGGAAAGCTTTAGGCCAAGCCGCAAAACCGATAAAACCGTTAGCGTTATTCATTAGGCTATCTGGAGTATTGGCTAGACTATTAAGATTAAATTCAAAGCTGATCTTACCGTTCATATCGGTTTTTGGATCGATTCGACGAGCAATAATACCGTAGTCAAAGTTCTTCACTAATCCATTAAGATGGATATCAAACAGCGCTTTTTGTGCTTTAACCGAGCCTTTAATATCAATATTTCCGCCTGGTAATTTAATGTGCAGCGGGTTTAAACTCAGTAAACCATTATGTAATGTCCAGTCTAATTTTCCGGCACCTAACCAGTCTTTACCTGAGCGTACTTCACCGACATTGAGTTTGAAATTAGCATTTAGTTTATTTAAACCTTCAGGGCTAAGAACAGGTACGGGTTTATCGACTGTTTTTGCTGGTGTTGTTTTCTCTTTGCTGTCTTTAGGTAGCCATGCTTGCCAATTTTTAACTTTAAAATCGTTAATTTGAATGAACGGCGCGCGAAGATCTAATGATACGGTAGGGCGATCTTGGCCTTTCATTGGTGGTAAGAAATCACCTTTACCTTGTAATTTACTGCTCCCAACCTGAACCAGCATATTACGTAAATGGTAGCCGACTTTATCGGTTGAAAGGGATGCAGCAACCGTCACAGGGCCATACGGTGGTAGCTCAAGACCGGTAAACGCATTAAAGCGATCTAAGTTAGGCGTTGTTGCCTTAAAGGTTAAATTTAACTTTTGTGGATTAATCGGTAGCGATACATTCGATTCTGCATTAAGTGCAATATCACCCACATTAGCCGTTAAGGTAACAGGCACCGATTTACGTCCATCATTGGCTTGTTTCAGTGATACAGAATCAATCTCAATGTTAACGGGCTTATTTGCAGCTTGGCCTGAAATAGTTAAGTGAGTTGCGGTATCAGGACCTGTAATAAACTTACCCTGACGAAGTGCGACATTAAAGGCTTTGCCTGTGTAAGTATCTGCAACACGCAGTTTACCGCCGTTTAATTGTGCCTCGACTTTAGCCTGTTCCATTAACTCAAGCACAGTACGACCTGATAACGACAAAGATAATTTAGCGCTGTCGAGTGTCATACCAAGATCATTGGTTACATTGAACTGTTTTAATATTTGACCAACATTCGGCTTATCCACCCCTAGATGGAGTTGAGATTGGATAGCGTTATTATTGATATCCAGTGAAATATCACCTTGATACAAACTTCCCGCATAGCGAGCACTAAAAGGGGCGGGTTTTAATTTACCGTCACGTAATTGACCACTAAATTGGGTGTCATCAATTTGTTGATTTGCCCACAGCATTTTATTGATGCCAAGTTTGACATCAGCATCGGCAATCACGACTTTATTGCTAAGTAACGGCATATCAAGATTGACACCTTGAGTTGGCACTGTTTGCTCAACGGTTGGTACTTTTTTGCGATCAACAAATTGCCCTAGCTGATTGAAATTTAGGGTATTAAATTGCGCATTAAGGGTTAAAAATGGCGTTTTAGTATTTTGCTTCCATTTAAAATCGACCTTACCTTGGCTTTGCATTAACGCCATCGTGGGGATATTTAATGTTAGCCAATCACCGGTATTGGTGAGTTTTCCTTTGAAATCGATTTTGCCATGCATCGATGCACGTGTACCCAGCCATGGGCTTAGTTTGCCTACATCCTTGCTGTGTACGGTTAGGTTTAACCAACTGCCTTTTTGCCAATTAGTTTTTACAAATTCGCCTTGTGCTTTTATGTCAACAACAGGGCTGGAAAAGTGCAGTGATGGCATCCAATTATGGTGGTTAATAATATCGGATAGTGTGCCTGCTTTAGCTGTGATCTTAACAGGGATATCCATGATCTTACCTTGGATGTCAGAGCTAAAGGGTTGCTCCATACCAGAGGTTAGTGCGGCTTTATCAATGGCAAAAGAGGCTTTGGCACCCCAATCAATATGCGCTTTATCAATATTCAGCGCGAGCTGGCTATTATCAATCCAGTCTTGAAGTTTAGTGCCTTGAGTCGTCAGTTGTAGTTGAGCCTTATCAAGATGCCCTTTGGCATGTGGGATCCCTGAGATCCAACCTGCCATTTCACCTAATTGGGAGTCTTTAGCGCCTAATTTCACATCAACGGTTGATGTCCATTGGGTAGCATCAATATCAGCCGTGCCACGAAATGGCACATCGGCAATATTGGCAGTCATTGGGGCGTGAAGTTTACCTTTATCGCCTTCCACTTTAAGCGAGATATTATTAACAGGTGTACCTAAGCCTTTGATCTCATCAACGGATAGATCAAGGTGGGTTTCTGTTTTAACCAGCCATTGATCTAGCGCTTTTTGTAGGGGCGATTGTTGAGGGGCTGCCGCTGCATAACCGACACCGTACATAACCGGAGGCTGGGGTTGTAACCATGGACGCAGATCGATTAACGGAATATTTAGCTTACCGTTAATATGATTAAGATCTTTGGCGTTTTGAGCCAATGAAATATCAAGGAAACCTTTAGCAGACGTGATAGGGCTCGTTAGCGCGATATCAGCCAGTGAAATGCCTTTGCTAGACGCCGTAATTTGGGTTGTTAGTGACATTGGTGCGGCATGACGCAAATCAATATCAAGCAGGGATTCAAGCTGCGCGGTATCAACCCAATCAAGTTTTACGTTGGCTGTTGACGGCGTACTACTGTGGAATGGATGAATATCTGCATCAATATTGAGTTTCGCCCCAGCAAAGCTGCCTGTTGCGTCTAATTTACCTTGCTGCTCATTGATCAGGGATTCTAAATCACCGGCCAGTGAAACATCATATTCATTGCCCATGGCATTACCTTTC
This sequence comes from Photobacterium sp. GB-56, assembly GCF_003026105.1. Taxonomy (GTDB): domain Bacteria; phylum Pseudomonadota; class Gammaproteobacteria; order Enterobacterales; family Vibrionaceae; genus Photobacterium. The sequence continues at coordinate 35,413 of NZ_PYNW01000003.1, forward strand.
GCTTGTAATAGCCATTTATCCGGTTTGGTTAACGATAATTGATCTAAATATACGTTGGCATACTGTCCGGTATGTTGATCTAAATAATCAACCGATACTTTTTCCGCTCGAATATTATTGCTCAGTGCCAGTTTAAACGGTGTTGATTGAGTGGTTTCTTTCGGTTTTTCACTGGTTTGCTCGGCAAACACCCAGTTCGCTTTGCCTTGATTATCTTTTGATAGGTGTAATGAAATATCTTTGAGATCCAGATAGTCAATCTTTAGGGTATGAGATAAAAGAGGCAAAACAGAAATTTTTGCACCAATGTAGCCTGATTTCAGCATCGGCTCCCATTTCATTGCTTTAGTATTGGCAACGGTGACATCGCTTAACTCAATTTCAGGGCTAAATGATAGGGTCAGTGACATGTCACCACCAATGGTTGTTTCACGATCTAAAGTAGAACTTAACCATTGGTTGATATCATGCCGGTGGTCAGCTAAATCGATCTTAACCCCATAAGCGAGTACCCCAGTTGCGGCAATGATAGGGGTGAGTATGGCAATAGAAGTCCACTTCGCCACTTGTTTTAGTTTGTTTTTCTTTGGTGGCTGAACCGGATTATCCTGTTTTTCAGAGGATGAGTCCGTCTCAGCTGGAATGTGTGATTGCGTCATAATTGGTCAGATTTTCTCTAATGAAGGCGTGCAGCATGCTGGCATCTTGCGAAAAAGCGATGATTAATCGGCATTGCAGATTGCTGGCAAAGATATACTGCCCAAATAATATAGTCAGACAGTATAGCAAAAATAGGGTTCCCTTATATTACGCCGTTAGAGGTAACAAAAAATAAATTCAGCGATTTAGCTCTTGTTGTAAGGCAATGCAAATGATGTCGGTCAGCGTTTGTTGTGCTGCAAGGTGTAAATTGAAATGCTGATTCGCAATGCTATGCAGTGGTGGCTCACAAATTATATTGAGCTTCATGTCAGCAAGGGAATTAAGCAGTAAATCGTCGGGTGTGCTTATGACAATAATGGCAGCGCCATGAAGCTTAGCGGCATGGGCTGTAAGTTGTAAAATAGGTTGTTCACTATTATTGCTGATCACAAAAAGCACGTCTTGCTCTGTTAGTGTGTTGGCGATGGTACTTTGCAATGCATGATCTTTACTGTGAATAACAGGTAAACCTAAGGCTAGCAATTTATCATTAAAATCACGGGTAATAATGGCATTTGCTCCCAGTCCGACGAGTTGAATCCGTTGGGCTTGGCTTAATCTTGCTGCAATATCGGTCAGTAATTGAGTATCAATCGCTTTGGTTGTATCAATAATGGCATTGGCTTTTTGTTGCGCCATTTTACTTAAGCTACTCGCAAGCGTGTTATTGGGCTCTGGTTGAGTCGATAATTGATTTAGCACATTACCGCCGATGGTATTGTGCCTTGCTAATTCTTCACTGATCGCCATTTTAAAGGCAGGAAATCCTTTAAAACCAATACGCTGAGTAAATTTTACAATACTCGATTGACTAACATTGGCCGCTTTCGCAAGCTCTTGTGATGACAGTGAAACCACTAATTCAGGTTGTGCTAAAACCAAGGTCGCAATCTTTTGACCATTAGGGGAGAATTGTGATTGTAGGTTGGCGATTTTATCAAGTGCAGTCATAGTCATAACAGTTCGAGCATTTATCTTGATAATAGCCTGAAAAACACTGAGTTACCGTGATATTTACAGCGTTATGTTAATCGCGAACAAGAATCTAGAGCCTGATACGCTTGTTGAATATGATGAATAAAGAACGAATAAAACTAGGATGAAAACCTTGAAGATTGATCTGACCCAACTCGTCACAGAAAGTCGCAATACGGCAAGCCAAAATATCGATATGTTATCCACGGTTGAGATGCTAAAGGTGATCAACAATGAAGATAAAAAAGTCGCGTTAGCGGTTGAACAAGTATTACCTGAAATCGCCATTGTCGTTGATGCTATTGCAGCGGCTTTTCAACAAGGTGGACGTTTAATTTACGTAGGTGCAGGTACATCAGGTCGATTAGGTATTTTAGATGCCAGTGAGTGCCCGCCAACCTATGGTAGCAAGCCAGAGCAGGTTGTTGGCTTAATAGCTGGTGGCCATAAAGCGATTTTAAAAGCGGTAGAAAACGCAGAAGACAATCGTGAAATGGGCGCACAAGATCTGATTGATCTGAACTTTAATTCAAAAGATGTGTTAGTGGGCATTGCAGCCAGTGGACGTACTCCTTATGTGATAGGTGCGATGGAATATGCCAAAGCACAAAATGCGATGGTCGCGTCTATTAGTTGTAACCCACAAAGCCCAATGGCTGTTGTTGCCGATGTCGCTATCACGCCAGTGGTTGGGGCAGAGGTTGTAACGGGATCATCACGTATGAAAGCAGGCACAGCACAAAAGTTAGTGTTAAATATGCTGACAACAGGGGCGATGATCCGGGTTGGTAAAGTGTATGGCAATTTAATGGTGGATGTGGAAGCAACCAACGCTAAGCTGGTTGAACGCCAGAAAAACATTGTGATGCAAGCAACCGAATGTAGCCGTGAAGAAGCAGAACGCGCATTAACTGCCTGTAATGATCATTGTAAAACCGCGATTGTGATGATCTTAGCTGGTGTTGATGCTCAAACAGCCGCAGACTTATTAGCGAAAAATAACGGATTTACTCGCCAAGCCATCCAAGCCTAACGATACAAAACACAAAGCCCTATCTCGATGGTCGATGATAGGGCTTTGTTAGTGCTATAGGCGGTTATAAATTTTGAAATTCTTTTTGGAAGTTCAGCACTTTTTCTAAGTATCGGCGCGCTTCAAGTTTTGGGTGCTTATTTGTGAGCGCCCAATAGGCTTGATTGGGTTGCAATTGATTGAGCTTATCCATGGCTCGCTGTCTATCGGAATCAAAGGTTGATAACACGCCACCTGCACCACTGTTATAAGCGGAAATCATACTGTAATGCTTAGTGGTAGGATTTCGCACATCCCTTAAATAGCGGGTTTGTAAAATGTGCAAATAAGCGGTCCCCGTATCAATGTTGTTAGCCGGATCAAACAGGTAGTCTTTGGTTGGTATCCCCGGTTTGTTCTTCACCAGTTTAAATACATCCGCCCCCGCTGTTTTCGGGATCACTTGCATTAAACCGTAAGCCCCTGCGTGGCTGACAGCAAACGGGTTAAAACTACTTTCAGTTTTTACCACCGCATAGATAAGATCTTCTGAAATACCGTATTGGCGAGAAGCTCGCTTAATTAAATCCGCATATTGGTATTCACGTTGCTCAAGGTGATCACTCACCATATCTATTTCAACATAGTAAGCTGTGCCTCGTTTGAGTGGCTTGGTGTGCAGCTTATTTTCAATCAGATAATCAGCAAAACGCCCAGCGCGCCAAGGCCATTGAATATCTTGGTTATCATGATCTTTAACTTGCCCCAGTAAGAAAGGCTTACCGTTAAGTGGAATCGATTTGTCACTGAATAAATCCACTTGAGAAGGATCGGCTGGCATCAGCAAGGTTTCTTCAATCGCTTTTTTCAGTGTGGCTTCGGGGGCGTATTGAGCAACCGTTGAAACGTAAATTTTCCCGTTATCAAAATCAATGTGCGCACGTGTACGATAACCATCAAAGTATTTCACATAACGGTGTTTTCCTGCTTGCAGGTATTCGTCATCGCCCCATTGCTTTTTCACTTGTACACCAAGATAAGCCAATAAGGCCTGCATGGCTTGCTCATTATTCACATTACCAGTGCTTATATTCCCGCTATGATTGGGATAAGTGGGCTTGCAGTTATAGAGACATTCAACTTGGTTTGATGAACACCCAGCGGCAAGTAAACAGGTTGTAATAATGAGCAATGCTTTTTTCATGGTTATCCTTACCACATATTTCCGTGATTAATGGGTATTGGCGGCATCACGGATAGCTTTATTAAGATCAGACGTTAAATTATCGACAAATTTATGTTGTTCTGCACGTTGTTTACGTTCACGTGCTTGTTGAGCGAGATAGTTATTCCAGTAGTTTTCTTCATCGTCATCATCTTTGATGTTGTTCCATCCCTTTTCGAGGCACTCTCGGTTTTCTTTTCTTTCTGTGAGCTGACGTTTCGACTGTTGAATGCTGTTTTGCAGCTTTTGTAAGCCATTACTCACTGAATGTAGCGTGTCGACGAGAACTTGGCCTGAGTAGATGTTGAAAAAATGCTTACAAATGCAATTAATAACCAGAAATTATGTTTCATTATCGCTCTATATTTAACAAAAAGTAAAATATAGAGTTTCCATTTTGAGAGGAAGAATTCAAGATTATTTTTACCGTGTATTTTACTACTACCATTAATCGCCACCCTGGATGAGTCATACGGTAGGCGTCGCTTACATGTTGTTACAATATCTCAATTGTTATTCGCAATGGTTGTGGTTGAATAGCGCGACTTTAATTTTAAGAGGTATAAAATACATATGGACGACCCCACGAGTTGTTCTCTTTTCCTAAACTCCTTTGTTAAGGAGTCTATTCAATGCTAGATCTTTTCCTTCAACCTGAAGCAATGATGATATTTGCGACCTTATTTGCCTTAGAAGTGGTATTAGGTGTCGATAATATTGTATTTATTTCAGTACTATGTGAGCGATTACCAGAACATCAACGCAAATTAGCCCGTAACCTAGGTATTGCACTAGCAGTTGCTGCGCGTATTGGTCTTGTGTTCTCAATCAGTTGGGTAATGTCATTAACTCAACCATTATTCTCTATTGCTGATTCTCCGTTCTCTGGTCGTGATTTGATCATGATTGGTGGTGGTGCATTCTTATTAGCGAAAAGCTTAAAAGAATTGTGGATGTGTTTCTCTGGTGCTCATCACCAAGAAGCCAGCAAAGTGCGAGCAGGTATTGCTTTAGTCTTGCTGCAAATCGTAGCGGTGGATGCGGTGTTCTCTATGGACTCTGTGATCACAGCGGTAGGTATGACAAGTGAAGTCCCACTGATGGTTGCTGCGATTTTAGCGTCAGCAGTTGTGATGGTACTGTGTGCTGAGAAGATCAACGATTATGTATTGCGCTATCCGGGCTTGAAAACATTAGCACTACTATTCTTAGTAATGTTAGGTGGTATGTTAATGGCTGAAGGTTTTGCGATTCATTTGAATAAAGGATATGTGTATTTTGCGATGGCATTTGGTTTATTAATTGAAACCTGCCACATCCTATTGAAAAAGCGAAATAAGACAATTATCCGTCGTATCTACCCACAGCAATGTGGCTGGGCAGTTAAAGTAAAATAACCGCGTATTCGACAGATAATATAAAAGCAGAGCCTATGTGCTCTGCTTTTTTATTTTTGCAGTATAAAACCTTCATCGTTTATTTATTACTGTTGGTTTGTAACCAAATTGCATTGTTATATTTAACTAAACGAAAGTCTTTTCACTCGAATAATATGAGTCATCACAGGCTTAAATTTTAGTGTCCTAACTTATTTTTGCCCCTTTATCAGTTAGACCTAATACTCATTCATATCGTATTAACGATATTTTGGATTAGTTTTATTTGTACCTTTAACCTTTGTCTTTGTAACCTTGTTTTGTAAGCAAAAAAATATCACTAACATAATGACATCATATGCGCAATCAAAGTAAAATTGTCTAAATTTTTAGTCACCATGCTATGTGAAAGCAAAAATGATTATTAATACATTGTTAGGCTCAAAACGAGGATTGAATGGATATTCAAGAAGCAACGCTTTTACTTGATATCGAAGGAGATATCACTGGTGATAAAGTTGACGAAGCATTTAAAAAATTAGCATCGAAGCTTCACCCTGATAAAGGTGGAGATACCGATGATATGGCTCGTATAAATAAAGCTAGAGATGTTTTGCAAGAACAAGCCTCTTTAAGAAACCTTCCAGCAGTAATTAAACAATTTGAGCTAAGCATCAAAGAAATGAATGCTGTTGCTAGAGAGCAAAGAGTATTAGAAAAGAAAGTGGAAAAGTCAGAGAAGGAAATTCTCTACAGTGCAACAAATAAGCTGAAATCATATAAAAATATAGCTTTAATTCTAGCGGCAATTTCTACAGGAGCTATTTTCTTGGGTAAAGATCTACCAAAAGAATTAACCTCAAGCTTTACACCTGAAGTGGGGGAAACTCCTGTTTCTGTATCTCAGCCTATAGAAAGTGACCTTGTGAAGAATGCGCAGTTAAAGGTCTCAAAAGATAGTGAAAAGAAAGACAAACCTACACTGACAGCAGAGGAATCAGCGGCTCTAAAAAAATATGAGTCCAAAATGAAAGAATATCTCAGATATAAGGGGTTGGCTTATCAATATGAGCAGCAAAAGGCTAAATCTAAACAGTTCACATTAATGTGGTATTTGCTGACCTTTGGAATAGGTATTTATGCTGGATTTGGGGCGTTTATAATTAATCAAAAAATACGAAGAATAGAAGAAGAACTAGAAGAATTCTTAGAAGATCTTTCGTTTAAGTCTCATTATGCACAAATTCTAAGGGACTTATTTGAAGATGATCTCAAAGATTCATGGGTTTTCAAAGATTTATTCGAAGCAGTTTCGAAAAATGGACGGGAGAATAAGCGGTTACGGCCACTATTGAGAGGGGTTAGCAGTAAGAAAATTACTCAACTACTCATTAACAAAGGACTTGAGTCGTCTTCTTTAATTGTGAAACACAGTGGGCGAGAAAATGGTTATGAAGAAACTTACTCACTATCATAGAAAACCTAACAAAGCGCTGCAACCTGCTTCTATCCATACTTTTTCTAATATCTACTGACGAAAGTAGAGCAATTAATCTAAGCAGTTTCTGTCCATATGTGAGTTAGCTATTAGGCTAACTCACATATTAGACAAACTCGTTATGTTATGTGGCTATGCAGCATGCATAAGATTATTGCTAAACCCTGATCGCCTATTGGTTCTCATGAATAATTCTGATTAATTTAGCAGGTGTTCCACCATATAGAGAGTCAGGTGGTACATCGGTATTAACCACTGAGTTAGCTGCAATTACAGAACGCGCACCAATGGTCACACCTTTATTGATCACAACATTGCCCCCAATCCATACATCGTCCTCAATCGTAATAGGATCACAAATGGTTTCCCAGTTACGGCGATTGAGATAGTTTAGATCATGGCTAGCACAGTAAAGCTGGGTGTTCGGGCCAATCATTACGTTATTGCCAATAATAATTTTAGCGCCATCCAACATTGTTACGTTCATATTGATGAAGGTCTTTTCCCCAATCGAGATCGTTTTACCGAACTCACAATAAAAGGGGGAGCGGATGTGACTCGATGCAGAAATCTTTCCCATTAGCTGTTGAAATAGTTCATGACGCTGACAGTCATCTGTACTTTGGTTAATGGTCTGTAATAAGTTCGAAGCATTTTGACGAATCTGGTTAATACAGTCTGCGCCGCCGTCAAAGTCTTCACCGGCAAGCATTTTTTCGAATTCAGTCATGTTGTCTCTCAACGTGCTATAGAGTTATTTGAAATAAAAACGTTATGTTTACTTACTGATTTAGATTGTTATTGAGTAAGTAATTCCCAAGAAAATAGAGCCAATCTACCCAAAAGATGAAAGCAATGGCTAAGGGTTTATTTATGTAGTGAATCCCAATCAGAGAAATAATGAATTAAATAGTCTATTGCTAAGCGAGCACGGACAGGAAGAAAACGTTGGTTTTGATATACGATCCAACTGCTATTACCTTTACCCCAAAAATCTTGCAGTATCGGAATAAGCGAACCTGAATCTAACCCTTTCGCTAGGCTACTTTTAGGCATGTACGCGATGCCTAGCCCTTCTTCGCATGCCGAGATAACAGCATTAGAGTTATTGCTTTTCCATCGACCGTGAACACGGGTATTAATTGTGTTGCCATCTTTTTCAAAGAGCCAGTGGTCATTATTGGCAATAATACAGCTATGTTGTTTCAATTGGCTAGGGTGAGTAGGCTCTCCATAACGGGCTAAATAGTCTTGGCTGGCAACCGCAGCCATAGGGCGATCAACGAGTTTTCTCGCGACTAAACCTGAATCTTTTAGTGCCCCATAACGGATCGCAAAGTCGATACCATCTTCGATAAAATTCACCATACGAGAGTTAAAATCCATCTCGATAGTAAGATCAGGGTAAGACTTCGCGAATGCCATTAGCGCTGGAGCGACATGCTCTTCGGCAAATGCACCGGCAGCGCTGACACGTAATGTTCCACTCAGTGTAATTTGCTGTGTGTTTACGCTTTCGCTGGCTTGTTGTAACCCATTTACCAGTCCTCTGCATTGTTGATAATACAATTGTCCAGCATCGGTTACATTGACCTGTCGGGTTGAGCGAGCTAATAAGGCGACACCTAATCTCTCTTCTAACCTTGAGACTTGTCGGCTAACGTGGCTTGTGCTGCAACCGAGCTGTTTAGCCGCAGAGGAAAAGCCATGGCTTTCAGCGACTGCAACGAATTCAATGATCCCATCGAAACTATTCATAGACCTTTATCTTTGCTATTTAACAACAATGATTTGCCAATTTTCTATATTATCAGCCATATTGAATTGAATTAACATGTTTTTGAACTCAATCATTGAAGGAAAAGACAATGAAAAGGATCCTGATCCCTGTAACGAATCATGCAACTCTGGGCGATACTGACCAAGCGAATGGCACTTACTCACCAGAGATAACGCACGTTATTCATGAGCTGACTGCCGCTGGTTTTGACTATGACATCGCATCGATTAAAGGGGGTAAAGCGCCACTTTATGGTACGGATATCGAAGGTGATGAGGTAAACCGCATTGTGTTGGCGGATGATAATTTTCAGAACCGAATCAATAATACGATCCCCGTCTCGCAAGTGAATATTGATGAGTACGATGCGGTATTTTATCCAGGTGGCTTTGGTCTTTTATCTGATCTTTCCACCAATACTGATTTTGCGCAATTAGCTGCAAAACATTACGAAAACGGTGGCGTTATAGCGGCGGTATGTCATGGCCCAGCGGCATTGCTTCCTATTACATTAAGTAATGGTGACAGCCTACTTGCATCTATATCGGTAACGGGCTTTACACGTGAAGAAGAAATCGATTTCGGTACGATTACGCATATTCCATTCTTACTGGAAGAAGCGCTTTCAAGAAAGGCGGCGCGCTTTAGTAAAGTACAGCCTTGGCAAGAACTGGTTATCGTTGATAAACGAGTGATTACTGGCCAAAACCCGACTAGTGCTCACGGTGTTGGTAAGGCGTTAGTGACATCACTGACGTAATTAGATTGTTGATAGGGTTTAACAAGTATCTGATTTTAAATAGCGCAGTGGTTTGAGTTATTGACTAACATGATATTTTGTATCGGTGCTGCTAAATATCATAGCCTAGTAATATTTGCCCTATCATGGGATGCAAACATTACTGGGCTATGCTTTTTATTTATAAAGTGGGTTTAAAATTAAGCGAATTTTTTACGTTCAATAAAGAAGTGAAGCAGTGCCATACCACCATGACCAATTAAGTATGCTTCAATTAAACCTGTCAGAGATTTATGGATCTCTCTCACATCGTTAGCATAAGGTGAGTGACTTAACCACAGCGCCAGCCATATCAGTGCTGCGGCTTCAATTAAGATCAACGCGCCAATACCTAATCCTTGAATAATATTCCCTAAGCCTTTTTCTCTTGGCTCGGGTAATTTACCGTGGCGTAGTTGTCTTAAGTCATCGAATAAAACGGCATTGTCACCAAAAAGGTAAGGGAAAAATTGACGAAATGATTGTTTAACTAACATGTAGCTAATCATTGCGAGTGTGACGACAACGGTCAATATGCCAAGAATAATATGTACCCATAAGAAGAGGGTAGAGAAAACGCCACTTTCGATTTCACCGGCATGGGTCATGTGCACTAAATTACTATTTAAGATCTGTAAGATCACTAAAGCGGCTAATGAAGTATGAATATGGCGCAGCCCCGTATTGGGAAAGTAATGTTTGATGTAGCGCCAAAAAGAATGAAGTAGCGGCATAGTGAACCTTAATCAGTGGTATAAGAATGATATGATAGATATAGGAAATTTAGCATAAAGGAATAAAATAAGCAGATAGAAAGTAGATTAAAACTTGTAAAGTAAATATTCATTTTTAATGCGTAAATAGCCAAAAATGTTCGATAGATTTCTTTTTTAGCCCTGTTAATACAGTGTTACACTATTGCTGCCAATACATATTGTCATGGAGAGAGTAGTGAGCACACTTTCAGATACACCACAATTATCCCAATTAAATGTCTTTCCCGTAAAATCAATAGCAGGCATCAGCCAATCCAAAGTTTGGGTCGAAAAACAGGGGATCAGTTTTGATCGTCGTTTCATGGTTGCGACCCTATCAGGCGATATGATCACGGCACGTAAATCTCCCAAGATGGTAAAAGTGAAAGCGGCACTAATTGCCGATGGCATTGTATTGAGTTACGAAGATAAAGCCTGTTTAGTATTGATGTATGCTCAATTTGATATGGCTGAAGCGTCCTCAACTGTGTGGGGAGATACATTCATCGCCTATACCACGACGGAGCAAGCGAATTCATGGTTTAGTGATGTGCTAGGGCAACCCGTTCAGTTGTTGTTTACGGGTGAGCAATCAAATCGTCTTCGTCCTAAAATTAGTCAAAATGTGAGTTTTGCTGATGGTTATCCGTTATTAGTGATTAGTGAAGCCTCGCTCCAAGCGCTTAATGCGCGTAGTAGTGAACACCACACCATGGATCAGTTTAGAACCAATTTAGTGGTGAGTAATACGGAAGCGTTCGCAGAAGACGGTTGGAAACGTATTCGGATTGGTGAAGTAGAGTTTGAAGCGGTCAAACCTTGTGCTCGATGCATTTTAACTACGGTCAATCCTAAATCAGCAACGTTTAGCGAAAGTAAAGAGCCGTTGGTTACGATGGCAAAATTCCGCGCAGATGAAACGGGTAATGTCTATTTCGGACAAAATCTTGTGGCACTTAATGAAGGTATTATTTCTGTTGGTGACACCATTGAAATATTAGAAACGAAACCGAAAGAAATATATCCAGATAATAGTGAACAAAAATTACAGCTTACGTGTGTCGAGCGTGAAGATATCGCGCAAGATTTCACTACATTTTGGCTAGAATCTCATCAAGAAAACCAAGCGTTACCGACTTATTTACCGGGGCAACATTTACCGATTCAGTTAGAAGTGAATGGTGAATATATTTCTCGTCGCTATACATTATCTTCTAGCCCATCACGTCCTGGGCGTTATGCAATATCAGTAAAACGAGTTAATGACGGTCGCATCTCTAATTGGTTACATGAGCATTTTCAAGTCGGTGATACATTGGTGTCTGAATCGCCGAGTGGTGATTTTCACCTAGGGGTACATACGGATAAATTATTATTGCTCTCGGGGGGGAGTGGTGTAACGCCAATGATGTCGATGCTACGATATTTATCCGATCATGATTTAGTGCGTGATGTAGTGTTTTATCATCAATGCCGTACTGAAGCTGATATTCCTTATTTAGAGGAATTACGCGCAATAGAAGAGAAGCATCCTTCTCTTGATTTACGTATCGTATTAACGCAACCCAAACGCGACTGGCAAGGTGAATCTGGACGACTAAGCATTGGTCATTTAGCCATGATGAGTGATTTAGATAAACGTCAGGTATTTGTTTGTGGTCCTGATGCCTTTATGTCGTCGGCGAAAAAGTTATTGCTCAATATGGGCATGGCAGCTTCTCGTTATCACCAAGAAGCGTTTGGGCCTGTACGTCATGCACTCGAAGAAAAAAAGACGGTCGAATTATCAATTGATGGACAGCTTTTCCAAGGGAATAACCAAGCGACGTTATTAGAGCAAGCAGAAACGGCTGGTATTAAGATGGATTATAGCTGTCGTGCTGGTTTTTGTGGGGTTTGTAAGGTCACAGTGAAATCTGGAGAGGTAGAACAACCAGAGGTTCCAGCACTTTCATCGCAAGAGCGTGCTGAAGGAAAAGTGCTAGCATGTTGCTGTGTGCCTAGAAGTGATCTAGAAATCATTAAATAGTGAGCTACAGGTAATTTAGGAGGCGATGTCGATGATTATAAGTCAAGGTGATATTGATAAATCATCGCTTACCTTAAAACGTTGACGGGTGAATACAAAGGTCAACAATTGCAATAACTTTGTTATTTAGATGGCTTCTTATGTACTTTCAACTGGAAGGTAAGCATAGAAGCCATTTTTTATATATTCAAAATAAAAAGTTGGTTTGAAAGAATATTATTTTGAGTTCTATTGCTGAAAAGGTTTTAAATGTGGAGTATGCTGCTCGCGCAAACGATTACAATAGAGTAAGGATCTCGTATGTTTAGCAAACCTCTTATCGCACTTTCTATCACTTTAGCTATTTCAGGGTGTGCAACAACGCCTATCGTTCAACACCAACCTTTTACGCTAACGGTCGCACATATTAATGATACCCACTCTAATTTTGACCCCGTAAAATCGAGTTTTAAAGCTGACGATACCAAAGTTTATAACGAGTTTGGTGGCTATCCTCGCCTGCAAACGATGGCGAAAGAATATAAAGCTGAAGCTAAAAAAGATAATCAAAGCTTACTATTCTTACACGGTGGAGATGCTTGGCAAGGTAGTGCTTACTTTAAGCTAAACCATGGGGCAATGAATGCTGACATGCTAAGCAAAATGGGCTTAGATGCAATGGCATTAGGTAACCATGAATTTGATTTAAATAATAAAAAATTAAATGCTTTTATCGGTAGTGTTAATTTCCCTGTGCTTGCAGCTAACGTAGATGCTAGCCAAGATGCTGATTTGAAAGATCAAACTAACTTACGCCCTTACCAAATTTTTGCTTTTGATGGCAATAACAAGACAGTCGTTAAAGATATTAACCACTTACCTAAAGATAAAAATCTTGTTGCGGTATTTGGTATTGCCTTAGATAACATGGCAAATATTGCACCTAATACGGGTGATGTGAAATTTTACGATATGGTGAAAACGGCACAAGCCACCGTCGATATGCTAAAGAGCAAGGGGATTGATAATATTATTGCGCTCACGCATATCGGTAATGCAGTAGATCTTGATGTTGCGTCAAAAGTTAACGGTATTGATCTTATTGTTGGCGGTCACTCACATACGTTATTAGGTGACTTTGCTGACTTGGGTTTAAACAATAATGGTATATATGCCCAAATGGTGAAGAACCCAAATGGTACAACGGAAACATGTGTTGTTCAGGCGGGTGAGTATGCTCAAGCGATTGGCCGAGTAAATGTAAGCTTTGATGCGAACGGTGACGTGGTGAAGTGTGCAGGTCACAATACCTTATTGAGTAACGATGAGTTCTACCATCATGCCGATCGTAAACAAAGCGATATGTTTACCCCTGTACAAACGGCAATCGTTGAAAAATTCATCGACAATCATGAAAAAATCACGATCACAGATGAAGATGTTTTATTACGCCAACGTATTGATACTAAATACAAACCAGCAGTAGATAAAGCGTACGGTAAAACTATTGCTCAAGTGCCGGTAGAAATTAAACATGAACGACGTCCTGGCGATCGTGGCACAGATAAGCATGGCTCAGATGTCGCGCCTATTATAGCTGAAGGCCAATATTACTGGGCGAATGAGCCTCAAGTTCAAAAAGTAACGGGCATGAAAGTGGACTTTGCCTTGATCGGAGCGGGCGGCATTCGTACCAATATTGAGGCGGGTGAATACCGTGAAGGTAATGTGTCATTAGAGCTTTTACCGTTCTCAAACTTTATGTCTGTAGTACCACTTAAAGGTGCTGTGATTAAACAGTTATTACAACAAACGGTTTCTGCAACGCTGCCTGAAGGCGCTCATGCGGGTAAATTCCCTTATGGCGGTCATATTCGTTATAGCTTTACCGAAACAGCAGCAAATAAAGCAGGCAAGCTTAATAATGTTGAGGTGATGACTGGCACAGAAAAGAACCCAATTTGGACGCCAATTCAAGATAATAAAACCTACAATGTTGCAGTAAATAATTATAACGCAACGGGTAATGATGGTTGGACACCTGTTTATCAAGCGCAAAAGGATCACTCTGGACGTGTCGATTTAGCCTATGTTGATGGCAAGTTAACAGGCTTTAAGGTTAAGAACATTGAAAAAGTAGGCGACAAGTACCAAGTGAATTACCAAGGAGCTGCGCCAAACTGTAAAGCCGCCAATATGCGCTGTAATACAGATGCTCAAGCTGTGATTGATTATATCCAGCAAAGTCGTCCTAACCTTGTACCGTTAAGTTATGAAGTTGTTACGCTAGATCGCGTACAAAAATAAACCTTTGCGGTTTTAGGTAAATAAAGTAGGCGCCCTACAGGTGATTAATAAAAGCGGTAGGGTGCTTTTTATTTTTTGGAATCGTCTAAAAAAGACAATGAAAATGCGGTTTTCACGAAATATTAATAGAATATTAACTGGTTTATTCGTGTTTAACCTAATGATATCTATTGTTTTTATTACCCATAATATTAAAAAATAAATTATTTAAAAAATAAAGCTATACAATTCCCTAAATATCATTACTATAGTCCTCGGCCTGTAAGTCAGACCTATTTATATGTAACATTATGTTTTAGAAAATCTTCGCTGTAACGCTATACCAGTGTCATGAAGCTTTCCACTCATAAGCTATAACGTAAATAATTCTTTTCTGGCTACATACGCATTTTTGCGAATTATTTAAAAAATATTGGAGACTCTCATGTCTAAATCAACTGGTATCGTTAAGTGGTTTAACGAAGAAAAAGGTTTCGGTTTCATCACTCAAGACAACGGCGGCGCTGACGTATTCGTTCACTTCCGTGCTATCACAGGCGAAGGTTTCAAGACTCTTGCTGAAGGTCAAAAGGTTGCTTTTGATATCGAACAAGGTCAAAAAGGCCCTCAAGCTGCTAACGTTGAAAAAGCTTAATTCTTTTCTACGTTAAAAGTTTAAAAAATGCCGACATTATGTCGGCATTTTTGTATCTGTTATTCAACATTACGTATCTAAGAATCTCTACTATATCTCTCTACTTACCACTATTTCGTCTTTCGTTATTTTATTTTGAACGAAACTGTTTGAGTCAGCTATCTTGCTTCAATACACTTAACGTTCGTTTTTAGTATTTTGGGTGCAATGGATGCAATCAGAATCATCTCAAAATCACATTGATATATTAGCCTTTAATCAATTGCGTTCAGGCTTTGAATCGCATAGTGATTGCTCGCTTTCTGCTTGTATAAAACAAGGGCAACACCTTGCAATATCTGGCGTTTCTGGTTGTGGTAAGAGCAGCTTGCTACAAGTGATTGCTGGGCTTAAAGCTCCTCAGTTAGGTACTGTTACCTTCAATAAACAATTGATTGATGTAAAAGCATTCAACTTTTGGCGTCAAAACATTTGTTACTTGCCACAACAAGCCGTTATGGGCGGAGAATGTGTACGTGATGTCTTACATCTTCCTTGGCGTTTAAAAGCCATTACTCATTTTCCTGTACCTAGCGATGAGTTGTGTTTATCTGCTTTATCACAAGCGGGTATTACGGTGTTATTAGACAAGCCTATTGATACCCTTTCTGGGGGCGAAAAGCAGCGTGTAGCCATCGCTAGAAGCATATTAATGCAGCGCAATGTGTGGTTGATGGATGAGCCCACATCCGCCCTTGATCCTTCAGGGCGAGATCGAATTATTCAATTGCTTTCTGAGCTAACAATTATTTGTGTTTCTGTATCACATGATCCTGTTTGGTTAGCAAGTGCAACACATGTGCATGCTATGTCGTTAAGTAAGGATGAGTGTAATGTCTGAATCAATCAATAGTACTTTGGATATTCATTGGTTAGCGATGGCGGGCTTCTACCTGTTATTACTTATCCCCATGTTCTTGTTTCAGCGTTGGCAATTAGGGTTAAATCGCACTTTAATTAATGGCGTATTACGCATGACACTTCAGTTATCTGTTGTGGGTATTTATCTTCATACCTTGTTTGGTTTGCAGAGTGTGGCAATAAATATGCTGTGGCTAACAATCATGGCATTAGTGGCAAGCTATACGATTTGTAAACGGGCAGAGGTGAATGTAAAGCGTGTGTTGCCTGCGGTAATAACAGGGCAGTGTGCTGCATTATTGGTTGCTTTGCCTGTCATGCTGATAGGGGTGATTCAAGTCGACCCTTGGTGGCAAGCACAGTATATGATCCCAATTGCGGGAATGCTGCTTGGTAATAGCTTAATGGCAAATGTATTAGCCTTATCTCGCTGGGGGAGCCTATTAAAAGATAACCATCATGAATATCAGTATTACTTGTCATTAGGCGCTCCTGATCCTGCCTTGCCGTTTATACAGACAGCAGTAAAAGCAGCATTAACTCCCCAATTAGCCGCGATGATGACATTAGGGATTGTCAGTTTACCTGGAATGATGACGGGACAAATTTTAGGTGGAGCGGCACCGCTGGTGGCAGTGAAATACCAACTAGTGATTATGGTAGCGATTTTTATTTCTGGCGTAATTTCGGTAGCGACTACCTTGAGCATTGTTAGGCGGGTAACATTCAATGCTTATGGTGAGGTGCAATAAGTACTATTTCCGACAATAAAAAAGCAGCAATTAAGCTGCTTTTTTAATTAAGATTGTTAGTGTTCACTTAGTTAATTTCGCTAATCGGAAAAATTTCACTTGGTGATACAATTTCATCTTGTGCTGCAATGGTTTGTAATTCCCATTCGCCACGTTTATGTGTTTCTTTTAACACTGCGTAGCAGGCATTGTGCGCATGTTCAAAAGCCTGTTCTGGTGTCCAGTCTTTCAATAGCCCTGCAGTAAATAATGATGAGATCAAATCACCGACACCTACTGGCTGTTTATCAAACTTAAGATGCGGACGCTGTGCAAGGAAACAACCCTTTTGCGTTGCTAACATCATCGTAAACTTATCATCAGATATACTGTGTAAGTGCTTAACCAGTACCATTTTTGGGCCCATTGTTAAGGCTTTTTGACATGCAGTAACAGCATCAGCAAGGTTATGGATTTCCATACCGACAAATTGGCTTAGTTCAAATTGATTCGGTACGATAGCATCAGCAATAGGCATTACATCATTAATTAGGTATTCAGCAATACCATCGGCAACAATACAGCCTTTTTCTGGGTCACCCATTACAGGATCACAGATATAAATCGCATTAGGATTTTGCTGTTTAACTTTTTTCACAGTATCGATAATAGCAAGACATTGCGCTGCACTACCTTGATAGCCTGTCAATACAGCTTCGCAGTTCTTTAATTGATCAATGCTTTCAATACCTGCAACAAGCTCACTAATATCATCACCAGAGAAAGCTTTGCCCGTCCAACCTTCTTTATATTGGGTGTGATTAGAAAATTGCACAGTATTAAGCGGCCATACTTCAAATCCCATACGTTGCATAGGAAAAACAGCAGAGCTATTTCCTGCGTGACCATACACTACATGTGATTGAATAGATAGAATACCTTTCATCGAAGTTCCTTATAACCTTCGGTCTCTTTAAGCATACTTTACCCTTGCTTATATAAGAAACCTAGTCATTTTATATCGTAATTATTCCTTTCATTTATGCAGATTAAAAAATAGACGATTATTTATATTATTATCGACTTATTTTAGATGAGAGTGTGTTATTTATAATTGAAGATTGTTTTATTATAGGTTTTTTCCTCTGTTGTCGTTTGTTTTTTGACCGTTTTATGGTTTTTATAATAAATAAAAAACGATATTTTTTTATTTAAAAAACAATGAGTAAGGTTTTTATTCAGTGGTTACCCACAGTTTTTTACAAAAAAAAGACATAAAAATATTTACAGAATAAAATTTAGCGTTTAATGTCTGTCTCGTCTGTTACTCGGACCTCATGTGTCAAAACGTCATTTCTAACATTGTTATTCGTTATTGTTGCAAACGATAGGCGCAATGATCGGCTAAAAGAAGGGTGATCTTTTAGCTCAGAAGTAGTAGGTCAATGAGTAAAACGATAATTACCGCAATTATTATTAATTGGTGGTTTTAACTATTCGAACTCAAATTGATAGCCACAAACAAAACCGCTAATTTAAAGCGCTGTTTGGGCTGAAAGGAAATATAACTATGACTTCACAAACAGGTATTATTCGTAGCTTCAACCCAGTAGAAAAGATTGGCTTAATTACAAGCGATCTTGGTGGCGATATTCGTTTTGACGCATCTCAAGTATGCAGTCATTCACAGCCTTCATCTGGTAGTATGGTTGAGTTTTCTCTAGACGATTCAAGCAATAAGCTAAAAGCAGTAAAAATTCGTTTCATCTAAAAACGATAAATTATAACTCATACTTTCTATAGATTATGAGAATAACATTCAGCCTAAGAAATAATATAACTATTATATCTTGGGCTGTTTTGTTTTATGGTATTAAAAATTAACTGTTCATTACTATTAATGATTTCTTTATATAAATACATTTAGAATAGATAAGTTTATGCTTCTCTACTTTTATATAAATCAGTTATCTCAAGGTGCTTACGTTCACTGGTGATATTTAGTTTTGAAAGGATGATAAAGAATTGTCTTTAATATCATATTTTTTCTACTGTGCTACATGTTGAACTGATGTAAACAGGCAACCGAATCAAAAAATTGTTATTGGATGAACGTCAGTTAAAAAAAATCCCGAGTTAAACTCGGGATTTTTTTGTGTATCAGTTTTAATGGTTACGCCATGAAATGCGTTAAAAACTGGGTAATTGGCTCTAGGTAATTTTGGAATATCACTAATGAGATTAAGCCACTAATTACGACCCAGATAAGTCCAAAGCGTAGGCTTACGATGGTACAAACAATCGCTGCGAGTACTTTCGGGTTTTCAAGGTTAAAGGCAAAGTTTGAACCTTTACCTAGAATTTCTACTGCAATGATTGCTGGCAATACTGTTACAGGAACAAAGCGTAATGTCTTTTTAAAACGCTCAGACATATTGAAGCGTCCTGCCATACCAATAACCGCGAAACGGATAACAAAAGTGGCTACCGCCATGACTAATGATAAGTAAATTACAAATTCATTACTTAAAACGATATGTGTATGAGAATCCATAATAGTAGCCCTTATTATTCAGCAGTTGCGTTAATTGGTTGAATATTTATTTGCTTTTTATCTTCTTTTTCCATTTCGTGACGAACTTCTTCTTTCAGCTCGGCTTCCATATGCTCAGTTGATAAATCCATTTTGTAGCCTGCGTACACACCAACGACTGCTGCTATAACTAAACCGAGTGAGTAAGGAAGGCCTGAAAGTAAGATCCCTGTGACTGTTGCGACCACTGCGGCAACAATACATTCACGATTTTTAACTTGTGGGATAACGATGGCAATGAAGGCGGCAACCATTGCAAAATCTAAACCGTAATCGGCGATGTGAGGAAAATACGAACCAATCATGGCACCAGAGAAATCAGCAACAACCCAGTTCACCCAAAAACCAAACATTGCTGCTAAATAAAACCAATGACGCCCTGGTTTTTCATGTTTCATCTCACCCACGGTTGCTGCGTATACCTCATCGGTTAAGCCGTATGCCATTAGTGCGCGTGTTGGCATGGAGTATTCTTTTACATATTCAGACAGTGACGCGCTATAGAGAATGTGGCGTAAGTTGATAACAAAGGTGGTTAACGCAATCACTATTAATTCAGTAGAGGATTGCACCAGACCAAGCGCAACCATCTGTGCTGAGCCTGCAAAAACAGTCAGTGACCATAACGTACTTTGTAGAACGTCCATACCTGCGTTAATACTGATTGCCCCCACAATAAATGAAAATGGGAATGCCCCTACGCAGAGCGGGAAGATTGCCTTTAAACCTGCTTGTATAAGTTGTTTTTTCATGCGGCGCCTATTTGTTCTGTGTCGTTAAATGAAAAAAAATTTGCAATTAAGCTGAGTGATTATCTTTTTTTGCTGCCTTATTTGTCTGCAAATATATTTTAATGCAATATTTTATTCAATCATTTTTACTATCAAGCTATTAATATATTTTCATATAGTGGCGGTTTTTTGATACTATTTTTCGTTTATCTCTTTTGAAACAGTGTGTTGTGTAGGTTGTTTCATTTTTGGAAGTATTGATCTTGATATTAGGTGCAAAAAAAATTGCAAGTTTTGATTTTTAAAGGTTAAACTAAATTTGAATTTTCGATAGCGAGATAAAAATCATGACAAAAGTAATCACATCTAAATCAGCACCAGACGCAATTGGTCCATATTCACACGGTAATGCATTTGGCGATTTGATCTTTACATCGGGTCAGCTTCCAGTATGTAAAGAGAAAGGTGGCATTGTAGATGGTGGTATTGCAGAACAATCTCGCCAGTCATTAGTTAACTTACGTTCAGTTCTTGAAGCGGGCGGTGGTGACATGGATACAGTTTTAAAAACAACATGTTACTTAGCAAATATTGAAGACTTTGCTGCTTTTAATGCGGTTTATGCTGATTTCTTTAAAACAGAGTGCCCTGCACGTAGCTGTTTTGCAGTGAAAGATTTACCAATGGGTGCACTTGTAGAAATTGAAGCGATTGCACACCGTAAATAATTAGATCTGCATTAAACAATAAAAATAAAACCGTTAGGGGTTACTTATGAATACACAATGGCAGCAATACAAAGATATCATTAATACAGTTGTTAAACCTGCGTTTGGTTGTACAGAGCCGATCTCAGCCGCATATGCATCAGCTGTTGCCGCTGAATTGCTTGGACGAGAGCCTGAAGAACTAGACGTTAAGGTTTCTGATAACCTGTTTAAAAACTCTATGGGTGTTTTTGTTCCTGGTACTGGCCGTATTGGTTTACCTATTGCTTCTGCTGCTGGTGCTATTGGTGGTAACCCTAATGGTGGTTTAGAAGTACTTGTAAATATTAAGGCAGAAGATGTCGAGAAAGCACAGCAGCTGATTGATAACGGTAAAATTAAAGCAGGTCGTAAAGACGTTGAAGAATTTATTTACTGTTGTGTTGAAGCAAAAGTGGGTGACGATGTTGCGATAGTTGAAATTAGCGGCGGTCATACACAAGTTGTGAAAAAAATGCTGAACGGCAAAGTTGTGTTTGATGCGTCTTCTGATGTCAATACGAGTGAGAAACCAAAATCAACGGCGTCTGTGTGTGAAGGTGTCGATATCTCAATCAAAGGTATTTATGAGTTTGCTACCAGCGTTGATTTTGAAGAGATTAAATTTATTCTCGAAGCGCGTGATTTAAATAGTGCGTTATCAGATGAAGGTTTAAAACATGCCTATGGATTACAGGTAGGCAGAACGATTCAAAAAAGTATTGCGAAAGGTCTATTTGGCGATGGTTTAATTAACAATGTCGTCATGCGTACCGCTGCGGCATCTGATGCTCGTATGGGTGGCGCAACTCTGCCAGCAATGAGTAATTATGGTAGTGGTAACCAAGGTATTGCGGCAACGATGCCGATAGTTGGAATCGCTAAACATTATGGCTCTTCTGAAGAGCAACTAGCGCGCGCGTTAATCATGAGCCACCTTGGCGCTATTTATATGAAATCATTCTATCCGCCACTATCACCGTTCTGTGGTAATGCGGTAACAAGCTCAGCAGCTGCAATGGGCATGGTTTATTTAGCCGGTGGTAATTTTGAGCAAATGTGTTCAGCGATTCAAAATACCCTAAGTGATACTACAGGTATGTATTGTGATGGCGCGAAATCCACGTGTGCTATGAAAGTTAAAAGCTCAACAAACTCTGCGGTAATGAGCTTTTTAATGGCGATTGAAAATCATGAAGCACAATCTCAAGGCATTGTTGCTGAAGATGTTGAAACAACTATTCGTAATGTCGGTAAGATGGTTCGATTTGGTATGGTAAATACTGATGCAACAATCATTGATATTATGTCGGCATAAGTAACAAGAATTATAAGCGCCATTGCGAGTAATCATGTTTATCGCAACATGATTACGCAATGGCTTTTTCTATTTGTGGAAAGCCGTACTGTTTTTCTGAATGCTTCTTTATTTTCATTTAAAAAGAAAAACGTAGATACTCTGAATGTATTATTATTGATACAATAATAGCAATGAAGTCATTGGGAACGTTATGTTCAAATAGGGGATCAAGCGTGAATGAATTAACCGAAAGCGATTACGATATCCTCCGTGCGATGGAGAATATCGTTGATGGTATTGCGGCAATGTGGGGAGAGCATACAGAAGTGCTACTACATTGTTTGGATGCAAATAATCCATCAATCATTAAAATTGCGAATGGTCATATTACAGGGCGTGAAGTTGGTGCACCAATCACGAATATTGCGTTAGTGAAGCTGAATGAAGGTAAAGATGTTTCTGATGCTTACATTACCAAAAGTCCTGATGGTAAAACATTACGCTCGTTAACAACCATTATTCGAAATAAACAAAATAAAGCAATTGGTATGTTATGCGTAAATTCTAATTTAGACGCACCGTTTCAGTCGATGATGCAAAGTTTGTTACCGAATATCCATTCGCATTTTGAGTTTGGAGTAACATCTGAAACGTTCGCAAGAAATAATGATGAAATGATGCACAGTTCAATTGAGAATGTGCGAGAGCAAGTGGTGAATGATAGCAATATTCCACCATCGAAAAAAAGCCGCGAGATAGTGACTCGTTTGCATGAATTAGGCATTTTTGATCTAAAAGATAGTGCCCAAATTGCAGCGAAAGGATTAGATATCTCTATCCATACTATTTATCGCTATTTGCGTGAAATTCGTGCCCACGAAGCATGATATATACATTGTGAATGTTCTTATTAATATGCCTTCAGGTGATTTTTTTGAAGGCGTATAAATCTAATCTAGTCTCCTTTTTATATTTATTGTTAATAGCTTTAAGTTTTACAATAGCAATCCATTCTATTCATACTTTCCTCAGGTTTTAATGCTCTATTAAAATTTTGTTCACATCAAAAAATTCTACAACAAATTTGCGAAATAAGAATCTTACTAAAATTGAGAATAATCTTTTTTTATTTTCATTTAATTTCAAATAGTTAATTGCTGGCATTTTTTTTGCGTACTAAATATAAGTTATTTATTGGTCTCATATTTAGAGGAGAAATCGATGTCGGTAAAATTATTACCAACAATACTATTGCTTTTTTCTCTTTTTGCTTTGATTTTTTCGTCTCCAGTTGAAGCTGGGCATTCAAATCACGGTGATATGCGCTGGAAGTTTTGTTTTTTTAACGAAGGGCGTGATATTCCCGCGGGTGAAACGATACCGTGGTCGTTCTATATTTTTGAATACCAAGCAATGGATACTGATTATTGTACGATGGCAAATCTTAATTGGTCTTGGGATAGCACAATGGGAGGCGGTCACGACATAGAAGGGCCAATACCAAGGGGAACGGTGAAATGTTCAAATAATCGTATTTCTCATGAGATAAATGTAAACGGTTCTGTTCGCGCACTTGTTGCTGGTCGTCATGTGGGGTGGAGCTTTAATGGGGAAGGTTCCCATAATGAATGGTGGCATGATTTCACTAAATGGGAAAACAACTGTGCTAACGCTGGGAATCCGATTGAGTTTTTCGATGATCATTCGATGATTGATAGTCAAGATTACTCTGAGGCTAATATTAATCGAAATACCATCAAATACTGGCCAAACTATACCGCTTATGATGAGGGTGACGATTACCCACGAGCCGAAGATACCGGAAACAATTATCACGGTGATGGAAAAGACGACATAGATGATCCTTATCATATGTTCATCACTGTTTTTGATACATTGTCAGGGTATGAGCTTTGGGACTTATCTGATGCGCCATCTCCTTATGTGACAGATCCAAATAATGGTGGTCCCTCTCACAAATTGTATGATCAAGATAACGATGGTGTTACTGATTTACGATTAGGGTCGTGTTGGGATGGTGATGATTGGATAAGCGATGGCGTAACCTTAAATAGTTCGGCGACCTCCGATGATAATCAAGTTGGTTATACTCTTAATGGGACCTGTTCTGGTAATGATACAGATGATGGTGTTACTTTCCCATCCGGTACAACCTTTGAAAAAGGAGGCAATATAGAGTTCATCGTTAATTGGTCTTACGACAGTGATGCCCCTGGTGTGAATACAGACTATGGTATCGCCGCTGTTTGGATCGATTACGATAAAGATAACGATTTTTCCGATGAGATGGTTTTATTAAGTTACCCGAGATTTGATGTTTATCCTTCTAACAACACAGGGCTCCACTCACTTGCAATTCCTGAATCTGCGCTAACAGGTGATGTTTATCTCCGAGTAAGAATTTGTATTGAAGATGCTGCTAGTCAGTGTACTCAGCCATTAATGTCTCCAAACGCTCCCTACCTTTCTGGTGAGGTTGAAGATTACAAAATTACTATTGTAGAGAGTGCTGATTATGGTGATGCACCCGATACGACATCAGGCACAGGAACTAACGATTACCAAACTTTATCTGCAAATTCAGGAGCTTCTCATCTTAAAAAGGATATTGATAATGATGGTACAGTAGATTTAATGTTGGGTACCAGTTGGGATACTGATAATGGGACGTTACAAAATGCCGATGCAACAGCAGACGATAATAATGGCTCTGATGATGAAGACGGTATTGCTTTAAATAGTTCAGTACGAGCAGGGCAAACTGAATATATTACGATTACAACGACGAAAGACTTCGATTCAGGGTTAAACGGTTTACAAGTTTATGCTTGGGCTGATTGGAATCAAAATGGTGTTTGGGAAAATAGTGAAAAAATAGTCGATAGACCCTCAGCTGTTGCAAATAGTCAAGCATACGCTTTTACAATACCAACGGGAGCAATGGTTGGAAATACATTCATCCGTGTTAGAACCTGTTCTAGTGACACTTCATGTAACTCCCCAACCGGTAGTGCTGATGATGGTGAGGTTGAAGACCAAAAAATTCAAGTACTTTCCATCTATTCTTGTGATCTCTCACCGCTTTCTGATGCAACACCAAACGCTAGTCATGGCAGTCCAATTACCAATACTGTTATCTCAAGCTCGCCATTAGTCTTAAAACATCTGGTGACAGGGGGAGTTGCATTACAAAAAGACGGACAGAGGCAAAGCTATGCTTACAACAATATAAGTTGTGGCTCTACAGCTCCTTTCTTGTGGTTATCTGATGGGGTCTCATCATCAGGAGTTAGCTGTGGGGCGAGTAAAATGAGAGGCTTTACTATAACCGACGTGACAGGTTCAGGGGCAGCACTAGATCCTTTCACTGTATGGTCTACTCGGTACTGGGATAGAAATAGTAATAATAATTACGATGGCAATGATATTCGTGTAACAACACGTATTAGTTATGTTGCTGGTGAGCTTTTCTATGATACGAAATTTTTGCTTGAGTCAGCTAACGGTTCTAATACAAATAATATTTTAGTCTCTGTTGGCTTTGATACGTATTTAAGTGGTGGAGATAATGGGGGTGCGTTTGCTGTCCCTTATAATGCAGCCAACTATCAACCTGATGGTTCCGGTCAATATAATGTTGTTGGTGTAACAAAAAATTATTCTAATAGTGACCAATTTATGGGGTATCTGAAATTAGATACGTCTTGGGTCAATTACTTCTCAGGACATTATGGCAGTCCTAAAAATTTGTTGAAGAGTAGTCCTTATACATTAAACAATGAGTTGAATACGAATGTAAATACCGATAATGGTATTGCTGTTCAGTGGAACTTTGGCGCCGTTAATATGTGTGAGGAGCACAATGTTAGAATGCTCTTCTCAACACTGGGTGAAGCCGTTGTTCACGCGTTTGAAAATGACCTTGGTGATGCGCCTGATCCAAATAGTGGAACAGGTACGGGGAATTATCAGACGACCGCGGCAAATGGTGGTCCTGCTCATAGAAAGTATGACTATGATAATGATGGGCAGGTTGATTTAATCTTAGGGGATATTTGGGATAACGATTTAGGTACATTACAAAGTGCGACAGCCAACGCCGATGATGAAGATGGCGCTGATGATGAAGATGGCGTGACCTTCCCTGCGATATTCAAGGCAGGGCAAACGATGTCTGTTGATGTGAAAGTATCTCGTGATCCCCAAACGAATTTATCAGGCGTTTATGTTAAAGGTTGGGTAGATTGGAATCAAAATGGCGTGTTTGATAACAGCTCAGAAGTGATTTTTTCAGCGGGTGATACAGGTAACGCCTCTAGCCTAATAGGTACCAATACTTTTTCTGTCAACGTCCCCAATAATGCCCTTAGTGGAAACACGTATATGCGTGTAAGGGTATGTTCTCAAACTGCAGGCTGCCAAAATACGATGATAGATACTGGCAGTGTCAGTGACGGTGAGGTTGAAGATTATTTAATTACAGTAGAGCCAACCAGCATTTCTGGGTATGTTTTTAACGATGATGGATTCGGTGGTGGTATTGAAAACAATACCATAAAAGACGGTTTTGAAGCTGGTATCAGTGGTATTGGCGTAACACTTTATAATCAAACTCAGAATAGTTGTTTGTTTGTTCAAACGTCTAATGGCAATACCGATCAAAATAATGATGGCGTTGTTGATGATTTAGATAAAGGGTACTTTGAATTTGAAATTACCCCGGGCGATGCCTATTTTCTTTATGAGACAGCACCTCTGACTGTCGCACCCAATTGTGGGGCTGGCCCTCCTTCTCAAGGCACGGTTATTGATGGAACAACTATCACAAATGCTCAAATAAGAGATCCCTCTGGCTATATATCGACGTCACCTAATGTGATTGAATTAGGTACGGTCAATGATGATTTATCGAATCAAAATTTTGCCGATAAGGCATATCAATTTACATTTGGAGTCTGTTCTTCAGAAGCGTATCTGTTTAAAAATGCCCCATCAGATATGTATGAAATTAGCCTATTAAATGGTACCGAAACTGTAGTAAATAATACTCAGGATATAGTTATTACTGGTGTCGGTCACAGTGTTAGGCAGAATATTTTATGGGGTATGAATGCTGGCGATATTATTGCAATTGATCGTTCAGGAAGTGAAATCTTTAGGTTTGACGTACCTGGTATTTTCTGGGCAGCAAACAACCCTAATAATCAAATTCAATATTTAGCGGGTGATGTAACTGACGATGATATATTGATCATGATGGATTCTCAACATAATGGCCGTCGTGTTCATTTCTTTGATGTAAACCCAAACTCTCCAACCTATAAAACTCAGCTAGGTATGAGCGACACACTTGGTCCTATTGATCTTGGTGATATTGCTATAAATCCAATAGATAAATCAATTTGGACTATTCGATGGTATAACATGACGCTCTTTAGGATCGACGTTAATCTGAATAATTATACGGCATCAAAAACCCCGATGGGCTCAATAGATAATATTCCTCGAGGAGGAAATAGTGATGGTCCGGGGGCGCTTTATTTTGATGATAATGGATCACTATATGCGAGTATTAATGGTACAGGGGAATTGTGGAGGATTGACATTTCCTCACCCGCTTCACCAAACTTAAATGCACAGCTAGTTGGAAACGGTGTAACTGCAACGGTTAACGATGGTGCTCGGTGCCGATATGCAGAAACTTCTGCCATAGTCACTACTGATACATATAGTCAGCTTTCTGGTTATGTTTTTGAGGATGATGGCAATGGTGGTGGTGTTGCTGACAATGGTACAAAAGAGAGTAATGAAAACGGTATAGCTGGCGTAAATGTTCTCATCTATGAATATGATCCGAGTAACGGAAATAGAAGTTGTTATACGGTGTCAACAAGCGATGGCTCTTTTGATGTCGATATCGGTTACTGGAGTAAAACAGTAACTAATGGGCATGAATACACTGTTTTTGAGGCCGGACAACTCACCTCCGCGCCTGATTGTAGTAGTGGGCCACCAACATTTGGTACTGTTAGTACGCTTGATGGCTCTGTAAGTAATAATTCTATTTCTGATCTAAGCGGATATATTTCTACATCAACAAATACAATTTCTCTTGGCACCGTGACAAGTGAACAATCGAATGTCAATTTTGCTGACAAAATAGTATCAAACCTATTCTCATCATGCCCAGTTAAAGCATATACAGCCCTTAATAATGCTCCGAATAATCAATGGGGGCTATTAGGTATGCAAACGGGATTGATATCGCCATCACCGATTGACGACCCTTTTTCTGCCTTAGGCTTTAGTATGCGTCAACAGGTGATTTGGGGCGTAAACAATACGACAAATACGATTCAGGCTTTAGACGCTAGCGGAACGGTCATCGCAAACCTCAGCAGTGTTTCAATTGCTTCTGGTGAAATAACTGGGGGGGATGTCACCAATGATGATGTATTAATACTCACGGTAAGTGACAATACGTCAACAACGATTTACCTATACGATGTTAATCCAGCCTCTGAAAATTATTTACAACGTATTGGTAGCCAGAACTCTAGTTCATCAAATATATTTCATGATATAGCGATTTCTCGCACGGGGGAAATTTATGCTGTTTTTGTTAATGGACAAGTCAATAGAATAACGATTAACTTTACGACGGGGACTTTTACCACATCAAGCGTGGGTAGCCTCTCTAACAGCTTTAATCGAGATTTTGATTCTTTGTTTATCGATGTCGACGATAATTTATATGGATTAAGTGGGGCTGTAAATGGTGGTAATGGTAATGGAACGTCAACCATGGATATGGTGTGTTTCCAAGCCAGCAACCCATCGTCGACGGCAGTTTTAGTGGGGACATCAACGGTATCGATAGATGATGTTTCTACCGATGGCGCATTATGTCGTTATGCGAGTGTACCTCCACCTAGACAAATTTCTGGTTATGTTTATGAAGACCAATTGACCCAAGATATTGATGGCGTTTCAAGGCAGAATGGGTCAAAAGATGCTGGTGAGCCCGGCATATCGGGTGTGACTATCACTCTCTATGATTTAACTGATGAAGTCTGTCAACAAACAACAACTGACGGTTCAGGTTATTATCAGTTCACTGTAGGTAAAGGTCACGAATATGAAATTTATGAAACAGCGGATGCTGGAACAATAGATTGCTCAACGGGACCGCCATCATTTGGAAGTGTGGATAAATCGACGGGTTCAGTGGTGAATAATGATGTCGCTGATCCTTCTGGTTATGGTTCAATAACGCCGAATAAAATTGTTCTTGGAACAGTCGATAACGATAGCACTAACAATAATTTTGGTAACTTTGCTGCAAGTCAACCATTTGATACCTGTAGTATTACCGCTTATCTTTCAAATAATTCCCCAACAGCGACAAATTACAGTCAAATAGATTTAATTTCTGGTGAGCGTACCAACATAAACAGCTCTTCAGCTGCGACCGTTCACGCCATGGGATACAGTGTGCGACAACAAAGAATATGGGGGGTGGCTGCCAATTACAATGATCTCATTGCTATCAATTCACAAGGTGATACGGTGGCAAGAATATCTAATGCTGATGTACCGACTCAAACTACAGTCGCGACGGTGACTGATGACGATATTTTGGTGCTTGTTACTAATAATGCGCTAGGTCGGCAATTACGCTTTTTCGACGTGAACCCTAATTCATCATCTTATCTAACCGAAGTCGGTATACGCTCCGGTAATATCGGCATTAATGTTGGTGATATTGCTGTTCATCCGACAGATGGGTCGTTGTGGATGCTTTCTTATGATGACCGTCCACACCTTTATAAGCTGGTATTAGATAGCACGGGGGTTAATGCACAGTCTATTATCGATGTTGGTGAAACGGACTTACCGAATGGTAGTGATGGTACTAATCCGGGGGCCTTATATTTTGATAAGTTTGGTTATCTATTTGTTGTCATGGAGGGGGCTAGTGCGCATCAAACTTTCCGGTTAGATATTACTAACTTGAATAGCCCATCATTAAGTGCAGAGTTAATGGGCACTGATACATTTTCAGCCAATGACAATATAGATGGAGCCTCTTGTCGTTATAATGGTGTCGAGCCAAATAAAGAAATATCGGGTTATGTTTTTACCGATACAAAGACCGCAGGTGTCAATGGATTCCAAAAACATAATGGACAAATGGATGGAGGAGAAGTTGGTATTGGCGGTGTGACCATCACATTGTTAGATGTTGCGGAAAATATATGTTATCAGGTAAATACGTCAGATGGTTCAAGCGATATTAATGGTGATGGTATTACAGACCCTCTTGGTTACTATTACTTTGATGGTAAGCACGGCAAAGAATATAAAATATTTGAAACAGCGAATGCGAGTTCTATCGATTGTAGTTTAGGTGAGCCATCTGCAGGTATTCAAGATGCTGCAACAGGAGTTGTGTCTGGTGCTGAAATAGCCGATCCTACAGGTTACCTTTCTAGTTCCCCGAATGTTATTCATATTCCACTGATAACGACAAATATTGATAATCAAAACTTCGCAGATGTTCCTTTCACACAAGGGTTAACATGTGACAATACACCATATTTTGCAATTGGCTCAGGCACGGATACTGATTTACACAATGTGAATTTAACCACGGGTAATTTTACAGATGTAACGCTATCAGAAGTCGCTATGTATCGTGGACTTGGCTACAGCACTAGACAAAATATGTTGTTCTCGATCATGCAGCAAGGTTCGAATGATATTATCGCGATTAACAGCCTAGGTGAGCCCGTTCTTAGGTTTGGTGTGGATGCACCTTCTTTGTCGGCAATAGCGATTACAAATGACGATATACTCATTGCCATTACTAGAGATTTTTTAAGTTCAGGTATCAATTCTGTACGTAAAATATTGCTGTATGATTTAAATCCGGCAAGAAGCACATATCTGTCTCGTATTGATACTAATGGTGACGGAGCAACAAATGATATCGGCTACACTATTGGCGATATTGCTATTCATCCTGATGGTAGTGTTTTTGCTATTGACGATTCGCTTAAGCTGCTGAAATTAAATATAAACCTTGATTTAAGTTCGAGCTCTTTAGGGCAGACGACAGTCACGGAAGTCGGTACGACGAATTATCCAGCGACGATTGAAGCGCCAGATGCACATTTCATGGATAGTAGTGGCTCGCTTTATGTCGTGTCAGGAGTGGTATCTCAGAGTCCTTATTACTATCAAATTTGGCGTTATGATATTTCAGACTCCAATGCCCCGAATTTGAACGGTGAGTTTATAGGGCGCTTTCAAAAAATATCACCAACAGCGAGTTACCACGACGGGGCCTTATGTCGATTTGTCGAAGTGCCTAAACTCAATAAAATATCGGGTTTCGTATTTGAAGATACGTTAACAACTGATCCGAATGGTATGTTGAAACACAATGCCGTGAAAGATACCGCAGAAGTAGGGATTGGAAATATAACGGTGACGTTATTTGATGTTGCTGGCAATTCTTGTTCTCAGATAGATACTTCTGATGGTACGCAAGATATTGATAATGACGGTAATATAGATAGTGCTGGTTACTATTTCTTTAAAGCTGAGCCTAATAAGGAATATAAACTGTATGAAACAGCAGGTGTTGGCACCATTGATTGTAGTGCGTCAGCACCATCTGGTGGTAGTGTAGATACGGTGACTGGTGCATTAAGTAATGTGCAAATCAAAGATCCAACAGGTTACTTATCAAGCTCGACTAATATACTTCATATACCATCACTAACTTCTAGTATCGAAGGTATGAACTTTGCTGATATTAGTTTTTCTAACGCTCTCACATGTGATGAAACGTTGTATTTTGCAACAGGTTACGGTTTCGATACTAACTTACATAATATTAATTATGCTAATGGCCAGCTGAGCGATGTTAATACCTCTGGTTCTTTTATCTACCGAGCAATTGGATATAGCGTAAGACAAAACTTACTCTTCTCTATATTGCAAAACGGAAATAACGATATCGTTGCTTTAAACAGCGCCGGTGAGCCTGTATTGCGCTTTGATGTTGATGCACCAATTGTTTCTGCTTTGGCGGTGACGAACGATGATATTTTGATCGCAGTAACGCGTAATCATTTAAGTTCTGGCATCAATTCGGTCAGAAAAGTGATGTTATATGACGTTAATCCAGCCCGAGAAAGTTATTTAACACGCATCGATAACAATGGTAGCGGTGCGCAAAATGATATTGGATATGATATCAATGATCTGGTTATTCACCCTGACGGTACCATTTTTGCGGTAGATACTAATCGCCATTTATTAAAACTAAATATTGCTACTGATCTCACATCAACAGCTACGATAGGACAAACATCGATAACCGATCTAGGAGAGATTGACTTCCCCAACAACATTAATGCGCCTGATGCACAGTTTATTGATAAAACAGGGGCTTTGTTTATCGTTTCTGGAGCTGAAACCACCACACCTTGGGAATATCAAGTTTGGCGATACGATCTTTCAGATTCATTAAACCCAGATTTAAAAGGTGGCTTTATAGGAACTTTTGCCGTACCTAGCGCCTCGACTGATTATAATGATGGTACCTTGTGTCGTTATGCGGAAGTACCAAAGGTACAAAAAGTATCGGGTTATGTTTTCCATGATGATAATACGACATTAGTCAGTGGTTTCGAAATTCAAAATGGGTCTATGGATAGTACCGAGCAAGGTATTAGCGGAGTTGGGGTAACGTTATATAATGTGACAGACAATCTGTGTACTGTTGTTGAAACGGCTGTAGGCGACACGGATGCTAATGGTGATGGCAGTATAGATTCACAAGATATTGGTTACTATGAATTTGCATTAGAATATCAAAAAGAATACCAGATATATGAAACCTATGGTGTTACCACATTAAACTGCGCAACGGGTCCACCATCAAGCGGCAGTATTAATACCACACTGGGCGCATTAGAAAATAGCGAAATAGCCGATCCTCCAAACCATTTATCTACAACAGCCAATGTCATCGATTTAGGTCAGGCTTATGGTAACTCTCTTAACCAAAACTTTGGTGATAGAGTGATACCTGCTCCTCATTCAGTATGTTCAACAACCGCATATTATTCAGACAATACGTCTACAGAAACAGATGTATTTACTCTCGATCTTTCCACTGGCGAGTTGACAACATTTATTGACGGCACTACAGCTATGGCATCTATGGGTTATAGTGTGCGACAGCAAATGATTTTCGCTGTCGATACCCAGATTTCAGGTGATTTGGTCGCAATTGATGCTAATGGCGATAGGATAATGCAACTTGCATTAAACTTACCAACAGCAAGTATTGCTACTGTTACCAATGATGATGTTTTAGTTGTCGTTAAAAACGCTATTGTTTCACTGTTCGATTTAAACCCTTCTTCATTAACCTACCTTCAACAACTAGGTACTTCCTCTGGTGATATTGGCACAATTATTGGTGACATTGCTGTTCATCCAACGACGGGGGAAATCTGGGCATTGAGTGATGGTTCACCAAATAAGTTAGTTCGTCTAAACATAAATACATTGTCAGGCTCAGCGACGATTACAGAATTTGGTAACACAAACTTCCCTGGGGAAGGTGAAGCACCTCAGGCCTTATATTTTGATAAAAATGGCTATTTATACGCAAATACCAATTCACACACACCGCAATTATGGCGTTTTGATATTAGCGACCCAAATACGCCATTAGGTGGATTTATTGGTGAAGGAGATCAGAGTGGTACCGGTGATGGTAGTCTTTCAGATGGCGCTGTCTGTCGATATGCAGATATACCAGCCGTTCAACGTGTTTCTGGATTTGTCTTTAATGATGATGGTAATAATAACGGTACAACAGATGATGGAGTAAAACATGATGATGAACTAGGTATTGGTGCAGTCAATGTTACGCTCTATAACCAAACAGATGGAACCTGTGAAACTATGATGACATCGGATGGAAATACCGATGTGACAGGCGATACTGTTAATGATCCTCTTGGCTATTATCAATTCGATTTATTATTTGGCAAAGAGTATAAAATATATGAAACAGCAATGTTTACCTCTATCTCCTGTGATAATGCCAATGGCCCAAGTAATGGACAAATTAATACTTCAACGGGGGCGGTTGAAAATAAACAAATCGTAGACCCAGTCGACCATTATTCAACTAGCCCAAATGTTATTGATTTAGGTTTTGCCTACGGTAATTTACCCAACTCTAATTTTGCCGATCGTGTGACACTTTTTCCATTTGAACAATGTCCTAAAGTTGGCTATCTGATGACGAAAGCAATTTCTGATTTATATGAAGTCGATATTGTTGCGGCTGAAGCCTCTATTAAATATCAGTCAGGCGTTGATCCTATCGTTAGTTTGGCTTATAGCCCCTACCAGAGTTTTCTATGGGGAGTTGAAGGTAATGGGCAACAATTAATGATGATCAACGCCAGTGGATATATCGCATCTCGTTTTACGATACCAGAGATAAGCGGAGTATCTATTACAGGGGGAGATGTCAGTGACGATGATATTTTGGTATTAACGGACAGTAACGGTGCCTTCCATTTCATTAATATAAATTCTTCCACATTAGATTTTCTAAATTACGTGGGTGTGTCAAATAACTCAGGCTATAACTTAGGCGATATTGCTCTTCACCCAACGTCCTCAACATATTGGGCAATTGAACAAATACAGAATGGTCGTTTATTAGAATTTACCTTAAATACCGTCAATGCAACGTTTACAGTCACTGATCATGGTCAGACGAATATCTCAGCTGGAGCTGACGGTATTTATTTTGATCGTGATGGAATTATGTTTGCCTATATTGAAAGCTCAGGCGAGTACTATCGGTTTGATATCAGCACACCAGCTTCACCTAACGTCGTGGGTGGAAAAGTCAGTACGATAGCAACGGGTACTGGTAATGGTGATAGTGCTTTATGTCGTTATGCTAATTTTGATATTGATTTTGGCGATGCACCGCAGAATCGTTATTCGACACGCATGCAACAAAATGGTCCAAGGCATGAGATGAGCGCAGGTTTACCTAAGATTGGCTCGCTGGTGGATCCTGAATTAGATGCAATCACCAATGATAATGCCGATATTGATGATACAACAGACACCAATGATGAAGATGGTTTCACACAGCCAGAGATCGTTGCTTATCTATCCGATACCGATACGTTAACACTGCAAGTCCCTGTAATGTCTGCAGGGGCTGGGTATATCTATGGTTGGATTGATTTTGATGGAAGCGGTAGTTTCGACTCTGATGAAAGAGAGTCATTCAACTTTTCACAAAGTGGTAATGTTGATTTAGATTTCTCAGTACCGAGTGATGTTCAACCCATTGATACTTATCTTCGTTTAAGGGTATGTACTAACTTTAGAGATTGTAATCAGCCTAATGGTGGTGCGCCTGATGGAGAAGTAGAAGATCATCTTATTTCACTCAAACCTGTGGCGGATTTAGAGTTAACCTTAGATTTAGACCCAGGTAGTACAGTTACAGAAGGTATTCCATTTAATGTTGTTGTCCAAGCAAGAAATTATGGACCTGCAATAGCCTTCAACACGAATGTGTTATTGGACATTCCTGATGACTATATATTTGTTCGGGCGTATGAAGGAGATGGTGAAACACCTCTAGCGGATGGTCGTTATGATCATGCTACGGGGATGTTGGACTTAGGTGCTGTTGGGCTTGGTTTTAGTGACTACGCGACAATAAGACTTGCATCTAAAAATCTCTCACCATCAATAATCAATAGTGAAATAGAGTCATCAGACGTAAGAGACAGTGATGCTACTTTCAATAATGGGTTTGGTAACGGTGAAGATGATACTTTCAGCGTTACTCCTTCAGTTGTAACTTCCGTTGCGCCTGATATTTGTATCGCTCCAAGAGTCTATGAAAAAGACGCTTCTTTCTTAGATGAGACCACTAACGAATATATTATTACGTTACCACAGACTAGCCAGCGAGGTTATTTGTGGAGTTACGACCTGATGGATTTAAATAAAAGCCTTTATTTCGAACTTGCTGTTTATTTAGGGGATCGTTCCTGTAACCAAAACTGTAATCAAGGAACTGGCTCGATAGAAGCAGGTGCTGATGGTATGACATTTATTATCACTTCAGATGATAGAGGCTTTAATGCGTCGGGCTCTTGGGGGGGATTACTGGGTGTTGGTGTTGGTGCGAGCGGTGGAGGAACTGGGCCTATATCTCCATCAGTCGTCGTTGAATTTGATACCTATGATAATTTAGGGAATGGCTTTACTGATGAACTCAGTAACAGTAGTACCGGGCGACAATTTATCGATCACACTGCAGTATATTTAGATGGTGATTTGAGAACACCTTCAACGGCGTCGACATTGATGGCGCCAAAAGCTGTCGGTGGACCAACAGCAACGGCGCCTAGCGGTGAACTCGAAGATGGACGTTATCATCTAACACAGTTCTATTGGGAGCCAAGTACGAATAACTTAAAATACTATGTTGATGGTGAGGTCATTGGTGATATTAACTATGATCTGCGCTCACATTTTAATACTAACATGGTACGTTTTGGTTTCTCGGGTAGTACGGGGGCGGCATGGAATTTACAAAAAGCTTGTTTTACAGAGCCGCCAGATGTACTCGGGCCTGATCTTGGTGATGCTCCTGATCTTACCTCTGGCACTGGAGTCGGAGACTATACAACGACTTATGAAAACAATGGCGCGATTCATGTACAGTCTGATGATGATGATAATGGACAAATTGATTTACGTTTAGGAAACATGTGGGACACAGATTTAGGTGATGGACAAAACCCAACAGCAACGGCGGATGATGAAAATAACTATGATGATGAAGATGGTGTTACCTTCTCATTAATGCATGCGAAAGGTGGTGACACTCTTAATATCAGTATTGATGTTCAAGCAGATACTGCCGCAGCAGGCCAACCTATCCACCTCTATGGTTGGTTAGACTTTAATAGAGATGGTGACTGGGATGATGCGAATGAGCAAGTAATAAGTACATCTTCAGCAGTAAATGGGACGAATGTTTTCCCTGTTACTATCCCGTCTGATGTGACATTTGGTTATAGTTTTCTTCGTGTAAGGCTGTGTGACAGTACCGTTTGTAATAAAACATACGGGACTGCGAATAAAGGTGAAGTCGAGGATTATCGTTTCCTATTTTATGAGCTGAATGAGAATGCGACGTGTAATTTGACGATTCATACCCAAGAGGTATCGGCGTCGAAACGGTTAGAAAATATTGATTTGGCAAATACGCCGATAAGTATGAATGGCATTGTTGATCCTATAACTATTATCAACCAAACAAACGTATCGAATATTGATGCGATCGGATTTGATGCTGTCACAGGCTTTATTTACGGTACATTTGTTAATGCAGATACAAATAATATTCATCTATTTGTGACTGACCGTGACGCAACAAGTGTGGTTGATCTTGGTTATATATATGCTGAGAGTAATGTTGATATCAATAAAAGTGATGGGTCTACTGTATCGCTGGATGAAGGACAAATATTAAACACATCACTATCTATTCCCGCGCCATCTGCTGGAGATATTTCTTCTGATAATCAATATCTCTTTGTTTGGCATCAAGATCTTACTTCGATCATTAAAATAGATACATCGACACAATCATTTAGCGTTATGCCACTTCAATTACCGAATGGCGTCACAGCGCTTTCGGGAGGCGGAGATTTAGCTGTTGATGATACTAACCATAATATTTATTTTGTGGATATAGAAGCCGGCAAGTTCTACGAGATTCACCCAACAAACGGATTAGTTACTTCGTATTCGTTAACGTTTAATGGGCTTGCAGGCCCACAAGTAGATGGTAATGGCAATTTGAAGGTTGAGGGTCTCCTAATGGACACGACAACCAATTTATATGTCATGACAAGTGGTGGCAATCATGACTCAAATAATGACAACATCATTGATGTGATGGGTCAGTCAGCATTGTATCGCATTAATATACCAACCAAAGAAGTCAGTTTCTTAAAACAGACAACAGCAACAAGTATTGAAAAAGCAGATATTGCAGGTTGCTATCAATCAAAAGACTTTAGTGATGGCGATAGTCAATATACTCAAGCATCGCACCTTTATATCGATAGCAAAAATAATAATGATGGAACGGTGACACCTGATGGGGTAGGCGACTTCTTACTGGGTACATCATTGGATCCTGAACTTAATGCGAAAGTGCATGCTTTAGCAACAGGGGATGACACCCATGGGTATGATGATGAAGACTTAGCCATTCCTTCACCAATTATTGTCGAAACACCGACCGCGGTGAGTATCCCTGTTGTTGGTAATGGCTACATTAATATCTGGGTTGATCTAAATAATGATTTTGATTTCGATGATCCTAATGAGCATTTACACGATGACACCTTCTTAACGACAGGTACACATTCATTACAGTTAGAGCTCGATGCGGCAAGCGCATTTGGATACAGTGGTGATACAACCATGCGTATTCGCTTCTGCTCGACAGCAAATAACTGTGATACTCCACACGGAGAGGCCTTAGATGGAGAGGTTGAGGATCACTTATTTGAGCTCTTAAACAGAATAGTACTTAGTGGTTATGTGTTTGAAGATAACGGTGTAAATATAGCAACTGCACATGATGGTATTAAAGCAAGCTCAGAAATAGGACTTAAAGACTTTGATGTCACAGTCACATTTAATGATTCTGGTGTTACAGGTGTGAGTGCCGGCGATGTCATATCTGCGAAATCAACACGTGGTGACGGATACTATAAATTTATACTAGGTGTTGATTACGCCGATAAAGATTTACTGCTAAATATTAAATCTCAATCTAAATGGGTGGATATTAGTGAGGCTGACGTTAGTGCTATTTCACAGGTTTCAAGCTCGAGTGTGTTTGACAATGAAATGGCAATCAACGCGAGTGCAGGTGATGACATTACAGGGCTAAACTTTGGTAAAGTCACAGTGCCACGTTTAACTGAAAGCCATACCAAGACTTCAGAACCTGGAAAGCCGTTATTAATTCCTCATAAATTTAATTTAAATACAGAAGCAGATATAACATTTAACGTTATACCTGATAATCGCTACAGTGCTACCAGTGGCTGGGTTGTATTACTTTATCATGATCAAGACTGTGATCTAAATATTGATGAGACCGATCCAAAAATAAATTTAGGTGGGGCTCAATCAGTATCGGGAACAACAGAAATATGTATAATTAGTCGAGTAAATATTCCATCGACAGCAACCAATGATCAACAGTATCAATATCAAATAACGGCTGATGTGGATTATGCTCAAAATTCTCCCTTTATGACACAGTTGATAAAGCAAGCAGTTGTATCTGACACGATTAAAGTTACTTATTCGGGATCTGGTGAATTAAAGCTATCTTTAACCGTAAATAATATAACAACAGATAATCAAAACGTATTAAGTAATCAAGGTACACCGAATGATATTTTAGAATATGTTGTTACGTATTCTAATGTAGGGACGGGGCCAATTAGTGACATTGTTATTTTTGAAACAACACCGCCATTTACTGAATTAAGTGAGCCGATTACATGCAGTACCCTTTTACCTTGTAATGTTGATACAGTCCATGGTGCTAATCAAACCGGTTATCAAGGTGATATATCTTGGATATTAACAGGGCAACTACTTCCAGGCCAACGTGGAGAAATATCATATCGCGTTAAAATTGAAGATTAATATTAAGACTCTTTATTGAAAACTATTTTTAATTATTAAATTTAATAATTTTATCAAATTTAATAATTGTTTATTTTTTTGTTCTTTTTTGTTGTTTTCATTAACGCCTTTTTTCTTAAATTTGATTCTTTTATTTTTATCTACTCAGTTATATTAAAGATAGAGAAATAAAAATAAAAATAAAAAAGTCAACTTTGTTATAACACAGCATCACGTGCATAACTTTATTATGGATATTTAAACATGCTGAAGAATTGTCTACGTATTGTTTCATTAATGTTTTTGCTTTTTGGTGGCGTCTTGCCATCAATGGCAGGACATTCAAATCACGGTGATATGCGCTGGAAGTTTTGTTTTTTTAACGAAGGGCGTGATATACCCGCGGGTGAAACGATACCGTGGTCGTTCTATATTTTTGAATACCAAGCAATGGATACTGATTATTGTACGATGGCAAATCTTAATTGGTCTTGGGATAGCACAATGGGAGGCGGTCACGACATAGAAGGGCCAATACCAAGGGGAACGGTGAAATGTTCAAATAATCGTATTTCTCATGAGATAAATGTAAACGGTTCTGTTCGCGCACTTGTTGCTGGTCGTCATGTGGGGTGGAGCTTTAATGGGGAAGGTTCCCATAATGAATGGTGGCATGATTTCACTAAATGGGAAAATAACTGTGCTAACGCTGGGAATCCGATAGAGTTTTACGATGACCATTCAATGCTTGATAGTCAAAATAATACTGAAAGTAATATTAATCGAAGTACCATCAAATACTGGCCAAACTATACCGCTTATGATGAGGGTGACGATTACCCACGAGCCGAAGATACGGGAAACAGTTATCATGGTGATGGAAAAGGTGACATAGATGATCCTTATCATATGTTTATCACTGTCTTTGATGTTTTAGATGGGTATGAGCCTGTTGATTTGGGGGATGCGCCAGATCAACAATATAATTCCACTGTATGGCCATCTTATGCAACGATGTTGTCCTCAAATGGTCCTGCCCACCAATTTAAAGATGAAAATAATGACGGTGTTCAGGATATACGTATTGGTCCATGTTGGGATGCAGAAGATGAATCTTCTCCAAATAGTTTAGCTAATTCAGATGACATGAGTTTAGGCTATCTCAATAATTGTACAACAAGTGATGAAAATGAAGGCAGTATTCGAATACACAGACATAGTACTGGAGACACTCTTGTTTTGGATAACCCTGGGGTGTCTCAAACTTTATGGATAGGTGATACTTATACTTTTTATGTTGATGTACACTTTGAAAATACCGATACAGATAAACACTTAGAAGTTGGTATCGATTTTACAAAAACAGGTGATTTTACAACGGTTCTCGTTGCTGACTTAGATAGCGCTTCAAGCCCACATACCGTTTCTCAGGCATTCACTATTCCATTTTACTCACATAATGTAGATACCCTTCAAACTTATATGAGAGTCCGTATTTGCGACTCATCATGTACTTATACAACCGATTCACTGGGGCAGAAAATTTTAACTTCGACGGGCGTGCAGCCTGCTGGAGAAATTGAAGATTATAAAATTAGTTTACGCTCACCATTTGATTTAGGTGATGCCCCATTTGATGCCAATGTTGCGGACTTTGCAGATGAGTCAAATGGCCCTATGCACCATTTCAGATCCTCTATGTCAAATGATTATTCTGAACCGGCTCTTACTTTAGGCTCTTGTTGGGACTCTGAGGAGTATATGACAGGTAATGCTAATGCTGATGTCGATGATAATTCTGCAGTGGTCGGTGGGGCTACAGGCATTTCTTTTGGTGGCTGTGGTAATGATGATGAAGATGGTGTGACATTACCAGCAACTTTTGTTGCGGGTGAGACAATTAATGTTTCTATTACTTACAGGCTAAATTATTTTACTGCGAGCGAAGTTGATTGGGCGTTGTTTATTGATTGGGATAACAATAATGACTTCACTGGTGACTTAACTAACTACGGTACGATATCTCATTCACTAACAGAATCAGGGCAAGGAGCGATTAGAACAATTAATGTTGCTGTTTCAGTTCCAGAAACAGCAGTATTAGGTGAAACATATTTAAGGGTAAGAAATTGTTTAGGAGGTATTATTGGTGAGGAGTCCTATGATTGCCAAGTACCGAAAGGCAGAGCATTAAGTGGTGAGGTTGAAGATTATAAAATTTCAATTGAAGGACCTAAATTAGATTTTGGTGATGCTCCTGATACCAGTGCAGGTACTGGCGCAGGTAATTATCAAACAACAAGCGGTAGTGGTGGCCCTTCACATAAAATTTCAGATACTGATGTAGATGGAGTGGTTGATTTTCGTCTTGGTACCAATTGGGATGATGACAGCGGAACTCTGCAAAATGCTACAGCAACAGCGGATGATACTAATGGTACAGATGACGAAGATGGCATTTCAATTCAGCAAATATTAGCGGATAACTCTTTACCTGAAGTTACCAATGTTTATGCAGGGGATGCGATTAAGCTAACATTTACTGCTGGTATAGATACTAACTCCGGTCACCCTGCCACTGCTTATATCATGAAAACGTGGATTGATTGGGATCAAAGTGGGACATTTGACACTGACGAAGTCCTTTTTGCTGAACAAAGAGCGTTACCTACAACAAGTGACACTTACAACAAATATTTTCTTAATTACAGAGTGCCACTTTACAATTCGACGGGTGATGTATTTATTCGTTCAAGAATATGTTCAACCGATTCATGTCCATCAGGTGGTAGTTTAAATGCTACTGGCCACCTTGATGATGGGGAAGTTGAAGATAAAAGGATGAACATCCAAAGTAGTGAATATGACTTTGGTGATGCCACAGATACTAATACTTACACCAAAACACAGGGTGATTATGCCTCGATATGGACACAAGATGGCGACCCTGTTCCTATGCACCGTAAAGCGGATAGTGATGGTGATGGTCAGGTTAACATCAAATTAGGAAGTATTTGGAACGCCGATAATGGTACAACGACTTCATTTACTGACAGCAGTGATGATGGATATGCCGGTCCTTTCTATTTACCTAAATGTACAAGACAAGATATAACGTTTACCGTCACCGCTGACAATGACTTTTTATCAACAGCGTATATCAATGCATGGATAGATTTTGACAGAGACGGTGAATTCAATACTAGTGATAACTGGTTCCGTCATACAGAAGACTTCTCTTCTGGATCAAGAGTGAGAGAAGTTACTTTAACTGACCAGTTAATCGTATGTTTTGTAAGTTTAGGAGCAAGTTATTTACGTTTTAGGGTTTGCTCTGTTGAAGATGAGTGTCAATATCCAGAAGGCAATATTACACCTAGTCACCTTGTTGCCACTGACGGAGAAGTAGAAGATTATCCAATTACTATTGGTGAGCAACTAACTGTTTCTGGAAAAGTTTATAGTGATGTTAACTCTGACCAATCACCGAGTGGTGGGGCAGAGTCAGGTATCAGTAATGTATTGATTACCTTACATGATAAAACGACTAATACGTGTCAATACGAATCAACCGATGCCAATGGGCTTTACAGTTTCGATATTACATTCGGTAATGATTATGATGTGTATGAAACCTCATCCAGTGGTACGTCAGCCTGTCCTCCTTCTCCTTCTAGCGAGATAGGAGACAGTAGCGGCTTTATTTCAACCTCGCCTAACAAAGTTGAATTAGGCACTGTTACCTCAGATCAAGAGATTAATTTTGGCGATAAATTGTTAGGTAATGCTTTTTCAACTTGTCCTTCAGAGGCATTTGTTAACCCATATCGTTTCTCTTCAGGTGCAAATAGCTATTTTGCTAAATTGTATCCCGTTACTGCATCTGTAACGGCAACAAGTTCAAGTAATAATGATTACGATGCGTTTGGCTTTAGTGTTCAACAGAACAGAATATTTGGTATAGATATAGCGACTCAACACGTAGTTGCGGTTGATTCGGTTGGTTATAAAATATTCAGCGTGAATGTTGGGTTAGATTCTGCAAGGGATTACGTTGCAGGTGATATCAGTGACGATGATATATTGGTTGTAATCGATGATCAGTCAAATGTTC
Source organism: Photobacterium sp. GB-56 (assembly GCF_003026105.1). GTDB lineage: Bacteria > Pseudomonadota > Gammaproteobacteria > Enterobacterales > Vibrionaceae > Photobacterium. Next base: position 79,404 of record NZ_PYNW01000003.1, read on the forward strand.
GCTTCATTAATGTTGATTCAAAAAGTGCTAATTATTTGTCAGTGGTAGGGACCACTAGTTTATCGAGTGCGATCAATTTCCAAGATATCGCATTTCATCCAACCAATAGTAACGTTGCCTTTGCTGTGGGTAATAATAACGATGCTTACCGTTTAACCTTTAATTTCTCTAATTATACGGTTACATCGTCGTTAATTACTTCAAATACCCCAAGCAATGTCACAGGCCTTTTCTTTGATGCACAGGGCGTACTTTATATGTATGACCACAATAATGAAGAAATCTGGCGTTTTCCTGTTTCAAGCTCTTCTGCAACGTCGATTACAGGATACTTAGTTAAAGATAATATCGCGGCATTAAATCCTAATATAGGTAGTGATGCTGCAATGTGCCGTAATGCTCAATTCTTAACTGACTTTGCTGATGCACCAGATAGTTACGCCACATTATTTGCTTCTGGTGGGCCAATGCATGACGTAACAAATGGTGGTTTACCGCAAATTGGTAGTGGAAGTTCCGACCATGAAACTGAAGCTGCTGCATCGACGAGTGCAGACGGTGATGATAATGCAGGTTCAGATGATGAGCATGCGTTAACAAAGCCAACATTTTATGGGTATCTTGATTCTTCTAGTGCTGATAGTTCATTGAACGCATTGTCCTTTAATATTCCCGTTACGCCTGCTTCGTCTTCTGGCCATATCTATGCTTGGATCGATTTTGACGGTGATGGTACCTTCTCTGACGAAACCCTATCTACTTCTACCATTTCAACATCAGCAAGTTCAGTGCAATTAACGCTCCCTGTTCCTGCACATGTTCAGCCTGTTGATAGTTTCATCCGTTTAAGAACCTGTGTGACCAGCTCAGACTGTGACATGCCAACAGGTTTATTATCTGCTTCAGGTGAGGTTGAAGATCATGCCATTTCTTTGATGCCTACAGGGGATATTGAAGTAGAGTTGGCACTTGATCCTGGTCAAACAGTCACTAATGGTATTCCTTTTAATCTTGTTGTGTCTGTCAGAAACCACAGTTCATTTATTGTGCGTGATGTTATCTTACAAATGACAATTCCTGATGATTATATTTTCATAAAAGCTTATCAAGGTGATGGCCAAACTGAATTGGCGCCAGGTATTTATGATGAATCAACTAAACAATTAAATCTCGGTAATGTTGGTGTCGGTTTTGATGACTATGCGACATTAAGGTTTATTACGAAAACAACATCGCCAGCTTCTCTTGTGGGCGAGGTGCTTTCTGCGAAAATACAAGATACTGTTTCTTCAAATGATAGCGACACAGAAACTCCAACAGTAGTTACAACAGTACAGCCTAGTATATGTGTAGCACCCATGGTTGAAGAAAGAGGGGACGCTAAACTCGATGCGGCAACTAACGAGTACATTATTACCGAAGAAACAATAAGTCAGCGTGGTTATCTGTGGAGTTACGACCTCATTGATCTTGGTGTTCCGCAATATTTTGAATTGGCAGTTTACCTAGGAGACAGATCATGTAACAGCGGCTGTAATGCTGGTACTGGAACAATAGAAGCCGGTGCCGATGGCATGACTTTTATCATGACAACGGATTCCCGTGGTTTCAACGCCGTCGGTTCATGGGGGGGATTACTAGGTGTTGGCCCTGGAGGTGATGGTCCAATAAGTCCATCGGTTATTTTTGAATTTGACACTTATGATAATGCAGGTAATGGCTACAATGACGATCTGAGTACTGCTGGCGGTACGCCAAATTATATTGATCATACCGCGGTCTATCTAAATGGTGATTTAAGTTCGGGTAATGATGCTATTACATTGATGGATCCTGTTGCGGTTGGTGGCCCTACTGCGACTGGAGCATTAACCGGTGAACTAGAAGATGGCAGATACCACATCACACAGTTTTATTGGGATCCTGCAACGAATAACTTCCGGTATTATTTAGATGGTGTTGAGATAGGAAACGTTACTTTTGATTTTGTCAGTCACTTTAATAATCAAGATAAAGTGCGATTCGGATTCTCTGGTAGTACGGGAGCGGCATGGAACCTACAAAAAGCATGCTTTACTAAAGCTCCAGTTGTGTTGGGCCCCGATCTTGGTGACGCTCCGGATATTTCTGCATCAACAGGAGTCGGTGACTATACAACGACTTATTCGAATAATGGCGCTGCACATGTTCAGTCTGATGATGACGATAATGGAGAAATTGATTTACGATTAGGGGCTCAATGGGATACAGATTTAGGCAGTTATCAAAATCCTATAGCACTTGCTGATGATGCTACCAATTTGGATGATGAGGATGGCGTCACCTTCTCTGTCTCTGAAATTGATGGTGTACCTTTTGCCGCAGCTGGCGAAGTCATTAATGTGACTGTCACCGTCAATGCAGATACTGTGGCGCAAGCAAATCCTATTCACCTATATGGTTGGTTTGACTTTAATCGTGATGGTGATTGGGATGATTCTGGCGAGAAAGTTATAAGCAGTACTAATGCTAATAATGGAATAAATAACTTTAGTGTCTCAGTTCCTAGCAATGTTACGTATGGGTATTCCTTCTTTAGGATTCGAGTATGTGACTCAAGTGCGTGTGATCGAATCGATAGTACTGTGGATATTGGCGAAGTAGAGGACTATAGATTCCTGTTTTATGCCTTATCAAGTAATAGTACCTGTGACACAGCACTTCAAACGCGTTTTGTTAGCTCAAATTACATTTTTGAGCGACTCAACTTGGCTAATAATCCTTTAGATACCACAGCAATAGAATCACCATTAACGGTGATTAATCAGTCAAATATTTCTGGGCTTAATGCCATAGGTTTTGATACAAGCAATGGCTACATTTACGGCGTGTTTGAGAATACGACTACGCAAGAGTTGCATCTTTTTGTTACCGATCGCTCGGCTACAAATGTCGTTGATTTAGGTTATGTTTACGGTGATAGCAATATTGATATTCAGCTATCTGATGGCAACTCTGTTGCTATTTCTAAAGGGAATCCTTTCAGTACAGCTGCTCTTGCTAGTCCTACTGCCGGTGCGATGTCTTCTGATAACCAATACTTATATGTATGGAACCCTGCTTGGCACTCGATAATAAGGATCGATGTTGCAACACAAGAGATGTCAGTCATTGATTTCAACTTCACGGGAGGTATTACAGGGATCTCTGCTGGCGATGATATTGCGGTTGATAGTATTCGTCATCATATTTATGCCGTAGATATTGTGGCAGGGTATTTATATCAAATAACAACATCAGGAGATGTAAGTCGAACCTCATTACAGTTCAATGGATTGGCGTCACCGACAGTGGATGGAAGTGGTAACTTACAAACACAAGCGTTGGTGATGGATAATATGACCAATTTGTATGTATTTACCAATGGTGGTAATCATGACACGAATAATGATAATACAATAGATAGTTCAGATATATCAGCTGTTTATAGAATTAATGTGCCTACCGCTGCTGTGACATTCCAAAAAGAATTGAATACCAGTTCCCAAGTAAATTCTGATGTTGCAGGGTGTTATCAGTCAAAAGATTTCAGTGATGGAGATAGTCAATACCCGACCGCATCTCATTTATACGTTGATAATATAAATAACACAGACAACTCAAATGTGCCTGATGGTATTGGAGACTTCTTATTAGGGACAAATATCGATCCAGAGTTTGAAGCGAAAGTAAGCGCTCAGGCAACGGGGGATAATTATCATGCATTGGATGATGAAGAGCTTTCTATTCCTTCACCAATTATTGTTGAAACACCAACTAATATCGATGTTCCTCTTGTCGGGGCTGGCTATGTGAATGTTTGGGTTGACTTAAATCGTGATTATGACTTTGACGATGCAAATGAGCAGATTGTTAATGATAGTTATTTTAATGCTGGTGCCAATTCTGTTTCTATTGATCTTGATGCCGCGAGTGCTAATGGGTATAGCGGTGAAACGACGATGCGAATTAGGTTCTGCTCTGCACCATCAAATTGTAATACGCCGACGGGAGAGGCGAATGATGGCGAAGTAGAAGATCACGTCTTTGAATTACTTAATCGTATCGTATTAAGTGGATTCATATTTGATGATAATGGTGTTTCAAGTGGTACGGCTCATGATGGCATTAAAGATAGTGGTGAAAGTGGCCTCAGTGATTTTGATGTAACGGTAACGTTTAATGACAGTGGAGTTGCAGGTATTACAACTGGTGACATCATATCAACCAAAACGACTCGCGGAGATGGATATTACCGTTTTGTATTGGGTGTAGATTATTCAGGTAAGAATTTAATTTTAAATGTGGTGCCTCAATCAAGATGGATTGCGGTGAGTGAAGCCAATATTACAGGTGTAAGTCAAGTTACTAGTACAAGTAATCAAGATGGACAAATGTCAGTGAATGCTTTTGCGGGTGATGATGTAGCAGGGCTAAATTTTGGTAAAGTCGCAATGCCATCGTTGACTGAAAATCTATTTAAAGAGACTGAACCAAACAAAGCCGTTTTATTCCCTCATCGTTTTAAATTAGCAACATCTGCGAATGTTACATTTACCATTGAGAAAGACAGTAGGTACACAGACTCTAGTGGTTGGAATATTACTCTTTATTACGATACAAATTGTGATGGAAATATAAATAATATCGATAATAAAGTTATTTTAAATTCAGCAATACTTTATACAGGTTTGACTGATGTATGTTTAATTAGTCGTGTTTTTGTTCCTGCGAATGCGTATTTTAATACTCAGTATGCATACAAAATAAATGCAAGTGTTGAATTAGCAGGTGTTTCTCCTCAATTAACTAAACAAGTTGTGGTAGAAGATACGACTAAAATAACGTATGCAGGCTCTGGTCAGTTAAGTTTATCTTTAACAGTTAATAATATATCGAAAGATAACTCACCATTATTAATTAATAATGGTGAGCCCGGAGATATTCTTGAATATGAGATAACTTATAGAAATAGTGGTACAGGCCCAATAAGAGATATCGTAATTTATGAGAATACACCACCATTTACGAAACTCTCAGAACCAGTAAATTGTTCTTCTTCTGAATTAAGTTGTGTCGTAAATACAACACACGGCACTAATACCGTTGGATATCAAGGTGAAATTCAGTGGACGCTTACAGGCGACTTATTACCAGGACAAATAGGCACATTAAAATACAAAGTTTCTATTGAATAATAATATTATTTTTTCTTAAAAATGGTATTAATAAATTCAGTTTATCTAATATTATTTATATATAGCTATTAATTTTTTTCAGGAGGTTATTTTATATATAAAAATAATGTAATTATTCTCAATATGCGAAGCCATTATATTAACTTTAATTTAATTAACTGAAAAATAATGATTTATTTATTGGCATGCGATTAGCATGATGCTTTCCTGACATTGTGTCTTTTATATTTAAATGGAGTAAGTATGAAAAACTTAATATTAATTTTTTTACTTAATTTAGCACTTGCGTTTTCTGCTTCTGCTAATCAACCGCTAACAAGTCAAATGAATGCCTATTTAATAGAAGTTGATAAAAATGGTAAAGAGTTATTAAAGTCTGCTGATGAAGTTTCACCTAAAGATACAGTTGAATATCAACTGGTTTATAAAAATCATAGTGATCAATCATTATCTGGTTTAGTTATTACCGGTCCAATCCCTGAAAATACTCAATATGTAGGTAATACCGGTAAAACCATTATTGCATCTAAATTCTTGGTCAGTATTGATGGTGGTAGCACTTTCGAAACTGAGCCCGTTAAACGCGAAATAATGAAAGATGGTAAAAAAGTGGAGGTCATTATACCACCAGAGAAATATACCGATGTGCGTTGGATTCCTGAAAGTCCAATTAAAGCATCAGAGCAACAGATATACACCTATCGTATCGAGGTTAAATAATCAAAGTTGAGGCCCGTGCGGATGCAAGGGATTAGCTAAGTAATACGAAGATCAATTAACACCTAAAAGGTAAATACTACATGAATACGCAACTAAAACCCATAATGACGTGGTTTGCTGCGGGTTTAATATCAGTAGGTGCAGGTGCTTTGTCTAGTCAAGCCCTTGCAGCCACGGCAGCCGGAACTGATATTAAAAACTTAGCAACCGTAACGTATGAAGATGCCGCTGGTAATACATACAGAGCCTCTTCGAACGAATCAGTTGTAACGGTACAACAAATCTATAGTGCAACAATCGAAACAGATAACGATGTATCTGCAGCTCCAGGTTCTACCATTTACATCCCTCACGTGGTGACTAACACCGGTAATGGTCAAGATGTTTATACATTGACCTTTGCTGATGGTTTACCTGCAGGAGATGGTCGTACCGACACCATAGATTCAGTGACATTAAAACTGTTTGATGACGCTAACACAAATGGTACACCAGATGCAGGTGAAACAGAATTCACAAGCGGCGATACCATTACATTACTCGCTGGTGAAACAATGAACTTGATCGTTGGTGTGGGTGTACCTGCAACAGCGAATATGAGTGATACCTTAGGGATTACCTTAACGGCTGAAGCGCATAATGCTGGGGGTGCAGTTAGTACTCCAGTTACAGATTCTGTAACTGATGTAGGTACAAATAATGACTCTGCTAACGGTACTAACGCCGATGTAATTACAGTAACTAATAATGCTGTAATTGATATCAATAAGGCGTCAACTCACTTAACGGGTCTAGGTTATACAGAAAGTTCATTTGGCTTGGATCTGGATAATGATGCAACCACTGACCATCCAGTAGAGTTAATTGAGTATGTTGTAACGGTAGCGAACAATGGTAATACAAACGCTGATAATGTGACTATTTTTGATGGTCAGCCAGCTAATACTGCCATTATTCAAGGCCAAGCGACATTGACACAATATAACCCGATATCTGATGGTCTCTTTGCTGCATATGGTGATACAACGACCACTTATGCTGCAAATATTGTTGACGAAACGAGTCATGGCGTCGACTTAGACCAAGATGGTTCAACAGAGGCAAGTGGTGAGAGCCTTATTGCAGGCGGTACTGATGTCAACTCTGATGGTGATGCAATAGATGATAATATTCCGGGTTTATACGCTGTCGATGCCGAATTACCCTCTTTCACCTCTGTGTCAATGACCTTCTATGTTGCTTATTCACCAGCGATAGTTGATGGTGATGTGGTCGTTCGAAACAGTGCATATGCCTGTTCAGATTTAAACGGTGATGGTGATACAGTAGATACAGGTGAGTGTGCTGATCCAACAAGTCCTCCACCAAGTACTTCAAATCCAACAGAAGTCGTCACAGAAACAACCACAGGTGTTGATGTGTCCGATACGGGGACAACAAGTACAAGTGGTTTAGGTGGTGATGACGATAACACTGTTGATGATACTCAAACTATCACGACAGCACCGACTGGCAGCGAGTTCTTCCTTTATAACAAAGTGGCGAACAACGGTAACAAAATTGATATGTTCGATGTTACCACACCAGCACCAGGTGACCCAGGTAACAGTTTCCCTGCTGGCACAACGTTTAGTTATTGGAATGCAACAGGTACTGCTCAGTTAGTCGATAACAACAGCAATAGTATTCCTGATACTGGACCTGTCCCATCCGCAACGTGTTTAAATTCAGGTTTACTTGCCGATGCAGCAAGAACTGAAGATGGAATAACGTTGAACTGTAATGAAATGCTAATACGTGTTGTTGTTCGCTTACCACCAGATGCTCATAATTCAACTGCACCATTTAATGCAACAACAACCATTACGTCTACAAATGATCCAACAATTTCAGCATCGAAAACTGAAAGTTTGACTACGGTATCACCACCAACGGTTGATGTGGCAAACCAACAAATTACGCCAAATCCTACAACCAATGTGGATCCTGTCGATGTAACAGATGGCACATTAGATCCTGCTGATATCGCCACTGTATTTAATGATGCAGAACTTGGTCAAACGTTGACAACGACAGTATATATTACGAACGAAGGAGGCAGTCCTGATTCATTCACACTAACCACTGGCGGTAGTTATGACGTAGCTGGTACAGCTTGGCTTGCGGATATGCCAACAAACTGGACTATTGTGTTTAAAGATGCAGGTATCGATACCGATTCAGATGGTACTGTAGATGTTCTTGGTACTAATACTGTCATTACGACCACACCTCCTATTCCAGCCAATGGCACACAAGTATTAACGGCAGAAATAACCGTTCCACTGGATCCAATCTATGCTCGTGCACAAGCAAATGATTCCGCGTTACCGTTTGCTGCTGGTGAGCAAGCAAGTGCAATAGATGCAAATAGTGATGGCGATAATGATTACATTATTTATATCCAAGTAACCTCAGCAGGTTCTGGTGCGACAGACATTAAAGTAGAAGCAATTGATATTCGTACGATTGCGAGCATTGATTACACGCCTACTACACTGTCAAACCAAATTGAAGCTGGTGGTGGTATTGCATATGAACACTTCCTATCTAACACTGGTAACACAAGAGAATACATCACATTAGATTCTGCTAACGATAAAGCAGCAGATGGCTTTGATAATACGTTAACTATATTAGATAACGATACGGGCCAACCTATTGAGATTGGTAACTTGTGTGATACAGGTGATAGAACCATTAATGTTGTGCCAATGGATGGTGGTGCTCCAATCGCTGTTGAAGTGCAATGTGACGCAAGTGACGGTACTGATTTACAGCCAAATATCCAGTTAGAACCGGGTGAAAGTATTCCTCTATTGAATACGGTATTTGCCCCAACTAATGCAACTGCGGGTACTGTGAATAAGACAACACTTACTGCTGTCGTCGTTTCTGCTCCAACTATTACCGCACAGGCTGAAGATAACTCAGAAGTTATTGCAGGTCAGCTACGCTTGTACAAATATGTAGATCTTGACGCAAATTGCGACTCGATTCCAGATAGCGATGGTGGATTCCAACAAAGACATTCTACGCTTGTCGAGCCTGGTCAATGTATTATTTGGAAGCTTGTTGCAGTGAATGAAGGTACAGATGATGCACTTAATGTAGTTGTAACGGACGAGTTAACCGAATACACCACGTTCCTCGATCTCACAGGTGCAAATGTTGGTGAGCTTAAGTCATGTCGTAACTCAATAACTACTCCTGTGTTATTTGGTGCTGGTACATATTCATTAACGTCAGATAACTTAGGTCCTCTATGTAACCCTGATGCTACAAGCCATACAGCAGGTACCATAACTCAAGGAGTTAGTGGTTCTGGTGTTACTTACACCATCGGAACACTTGAGCCTGGTGATAAAGTTATCAGTCACTTCTCAGTAACCGTTGATTAAATCACATTAATAAAGTCCTCCCTACAATTGTAGGGGGGCTTATTAAGCGTATTGCTAATTCGTTTAATAAGCCCTTTTCTTTTTCCCTTGGAGATCGCAATGGCATCCTATTATGTGGTAACTATTTTTAAGTTATTAGTTATCTTCATTCTATGTTGCAATAGTTTCTATGTCTCTGCTCTTACTCCTGCAGGGACAAGAATCACGCATCAATCGCAGATAACATATTTTGATCCAGAATCTGGAACAAACATTTCGGTTATTTCTAATTTTTCGACAATTACTGTTGCGCGTGTTTATGATTTCGAATTAATAACTGACTTTAGTGATGTTGAAGATGAAAATAGCCAAAGGTTAGCAGCAGCAGGAACAACGATTAATATACCTATTACGATTAGAAATACCAGTAATACAAAAGATAGTTATAAGGTTAATGTAATTAACTCTCCAGGAGATAATGGCGATATATACTCATTTAATTCAGGTGAAGTTAAAATATATAATGACTTTGATGGCAATGGTATTCTTGATGCTGGCGAAAATGAATTAAAAAAAGACAGTGATGGCAATTATATAACGTCTATTCTTGGTGTTGATGAAATAACAGCGTTACTTTACGTAATATCGATTCCAAGTCATGCTGTCGAAGGAGATTTTTATAACTTAAGTGGTAATATTGTTTCACTTGGTAATAATAATAAATCAGAGTTTAGTAATATAAAGGTTGTTGTTGTAGATGGTTCAGTAATTAATCTAACTATTCATAATAATCCTATTTGTTCTCAACATGTTGGTCCACTTGGCGATATGGAATATATCGTTCATTATAATAGTATTGGGAATAAATTACCTGATGTATCCTCTGACGGTTATCTCGTTTTTACCAAAAATGAAGCGGGTCAATTACTTTCATCATATGTGACCGGTGTATTAATTACGGTAACACTTCCCGCCAATGTTCGGTTAAAGCAAGATAAACTTAATGATGACGGGACTCCACTAAGAGATCATGCACCTATTAATTTCACTATGCCTAATTCAAACGGCGTGTTTAATGGAGGACTTGTCGTTGTTGGGATTAATAATACGTTCTTACTAGAACAAGAAAATGAAACCTTAGACTGGCATGATTACGGTACTTGGGATGGTGACGGTAATGTAGAAAAGATAGGTTTTCTTGTATCACCAGATCACCTTAAACCTGGGCAGTCGGGACACTTTAGCTACTATCTAGAAGCGAATACTATTTTACCACGTGGTGATTTGAGCCCTCTTCAAGTTTACTCTAGAGCAGAAGCTGAGATCTCTGATTCTGAAAACATTGTGACTCAAAGCAGTAAAGTTTGTAATACCTTGTTTGATGATAGCTCTTCATTTTCGAATGACCCTGATAATAATCAAGTGATTAGATTTCAATTGTTTAACCCTGAATTGTTTGCAGCGAGTCAAAATGTTTTAGTGAGACACTCTGATGATGATCACTATATTGATAACGATTTTTATTTTGTTAAAGAAACGGAAGAATTTCATGTAAAGCTTGATGCAATTAGTGCGCGTATTGAATTAGTAGAAGCCAATATGCATCGTTCGGTTATCGATATTATTGGTCCAGAAAGTTCTCACTATCCAATCATGGTAAGAACTGAAAAAGGTAAAGATTCTTTTCATTGGATGTTTGCTGAAACAGGTGCCAATACAGGCATATTTAGAAGTATTATACCGCTTCATGCATCGTTAATTGATGAAGATTTTCTTCGTGTTAAACAAGATCACTGCCTGGATGATGTCAATAGTAGTGTGGTTCCTTCAGGAGCTGGTTCTGGTTTTTCGGCGCTCTCAGACTTAGTGTCAGGAATAACAGCATTGGTTAATTTTAACGCAGATTTTCTTCAGGGGACTACGGCGGAAAATTGTGAAATTAAATCAGAAACGGATGACGTACTTTACTTAGATGTTATGCGTCGTGGCTCTGCAAAAATTATTTTGGATACCACCGCTAAAATAAGCCCAGAGTTCACTGTGTTTGATACAACGACATTTAAACCTGTAGAAAATGTAGATGTACATTTTTATCAAACAACAAATGGTTCCGCCCCTGATGCTAAAGTAAGAGCGCCTAATGTTGATAATTATAAGGCTCCTATTGCGTCAGTGAGGACGAATGAAAATGGTATTGCATTATATCCTAAATTAACTAAGTCCGATAATGAATATTATTTTATTTCTGTGGATCCTCCTACAGGATTTACGTGGCCTTCTAATTATACAGATATTAATACATTTAATATTTTTAATGTTAAGCCTGAGTCTTATGGTCCTTTTGGTAATGAAAATATTGCTGATTCAGGTATCTTTGAAATTAGAGGTCGTACATTAGTAAATCAATTCGATATTCCGATTGATCCAGGAATTGTCGATAGAAAATTAACGTTAAGTAAAACGGCAGATAAAAAAACAGCTGAAGTTGGTAGCTTTGTTAAATATACAATAATAGTAAATAATACCTTACCTGACGGCTCACTCTATAATGCTAAAATTATTGATAAGATTCCTTATGGATTTAAATATATAGAAGGCAGTGCTCGTTTAAACGAGGTTAAGATAGATGATCCAATAGCGAATGAAAATAAAGACACTTACACATTCTCTATTGGAGAGCTCAAAGGGGTAAACTTTGAGCCTACTTATGGTGTATATACGCTTGATTACGTCTTACAGTTATCTGCAGGTGCGATTGATTCTGATGGAATTAATTACGCCTATGCCGAAGCCTCTTCGATGGCTGGTGGAGGACTAATCACATCAAATGTCGATAATTATCAGATCATCCCTTCTCAAACAGGCGTGATGTCCGACAGTGGTATCATTTTTGGTCGTGTATTTATTAATGCCAAATGTAATAAGTTAATGAAAAGTGATATCTGGCCGATTGGTGGAGTAAAAATATATTTAGAAACGGGTGATTATGTTATCACAGATGAAAATGGTCAGTATTCAATGTTTGGTATTAACCCCGGAAATCACGTACTAAAAGTTGATAGAGAAACATTACCAGATGATATTGAACTATCAGTAAATGGAAGTAGAAATGCTGGAGTACCATTTTCTCAATTCATTGATCTCATGGGGGGTGAAATGCACAAGGCAGATTTTGTTAGCCCATGCCCTACAGATAATCAAGAAGAAATTTATGAGGAACTTAAGAAGCGAAATGAAAATATTAATGGCGACTGGTTATTTGAAGAACAAATAAAAAGTAATGGTAATAAAAAGACAACGTCGAAAAAGGTAAACACGTCAGATTTAGTATCTGGTGTTGTCAGTGGGCCTAAAAATAAGGGTGATAATAAAAACGAGAGTGTATCAAAATTGTCTTCATTTAAAGGTTATGCCCTGCAAACATTTGAAGGCAATCAGATAGAAGCTGAAAATTTCATCAATAAACTGCCACGTAATATAAAAAAGAAATCATATATTTATCCAGTCTCTAATGATGTTGTTGGAGTAAGAATTGGTTTTAGTCACAATCAAGAAAATTTAATTAATTTACGCCAAAAGTTGATTGAAAATAATATTGAGAATAAACCAAAAGAAACATTATATGATCGTATTTTAGATGACGATAAATTAAACATTGATAATCTTATAGAAGATAAAGTACCTCTACCTCAGGAAGAAGTAAAAACGATTACTCAGTCTGAAGCAAAAGAAGGTACATGGTATTGGCCAAAAGGCGAATATAGTTATGATGGTCGTTTTATTGTTGTAATTAGAGGTGATGTTAACCCTAGCTTATACATTAATGGTGATCTAGTTGATGACACCCAACTTGGTGAACGTATTATCAATAAAAAGGAAAGGGCCCAAATATTAGCTTGGTATGGGGTAGAACTTACTGATGGAACAAACCTTGCCCAAATAAAAACAATGGATAGTTTTGGTAATGAAAGGATATTGTTAGAAAAGGAATTTCGTCACCCTAAATCAGCGAAAAATATAGAATTAATTTTAGATGAAACATCATTACAGGCTGATGGTGGACGATCTGCAATACCAATAACATTAAAATTAACCGATGAGTTTGGAAATTTAGCGCGGGGTATTTACTTTGTAACGTTAAATAATGATATGGGATTGCCTTGGTTAGAACCAGATATCCAAGCGTCTATTAATGGTCATCAGGTTCGAGTAATTAATGGGGTAAAAACGATCTATCTGCGTAGTAGTAACGAATCAGGAAAAATAAAAGTTAAAGCAGAGCTCAATGCGCTTGAAGATGTTGTAGATATTTATCAAGTCGCAGCAAGTCGACCTTTATTTGTTAACGGTATACTTAGTTATACTGGTAAATATGGTAAATTTTCAGGTTTAGTACCGTCTTCACAAAAAGAGGGTTTTGAAAATCAACATTATTCTGACGATGAAAGAGCCGCTATTTTCATGAAAGGTAATATTAAAGGAGATTTACACTTAACATTAAGCTATGACTCGGCAAAAGAAGATGTAGCGTTACAAAGAGAAATTTCACCTGATAGTTACTATCCTGCTCCCGGTGACGCAAGTATCAGGGGTTATGATGCAAGAAGTGATTCAAAATTATTCGTTAAACTCGAAAGAGATCGCAGTTATGCAATGTGGGGTGACTTCAGTACATCTGACGGTGTATATGAATATGATTTAGCCAGAACAAGCCAAATACTTAATGGTTTTAGTGGCGTATTTGATAAAGGTCCCGTTCGCCTTCAATTATATGCCTCACAAGCAGAAGATTTGCATAAGGTCGAGGAAGTACCCGGTAATGGTACAGCAATGGATTATACCTTAACTGATGGTCGATTAGTTCGTCACTCTGACATTGTTTCCCTTATTACTTACAGTAGAGATAACCCGGGTCTTATAATAAAAGAGACATCTCTCAAACGTTATTTTGATTACACAATTGATTATTTTACAGGTGCTATCAGATTCAATAGGGTCATCCCGATGTTTGATGAGGATTTTAATCCAGTTAAAATTCGTATTGCTTATGATTTAGATGGTGACGGGGAAAAGTATGAAGTCGCTGGTACGCGCGGGTTTTATAAGTTTAATTCATACTTTGATTCGGGCTTTAGTTATGAATATAACAGCAGTGATTCTACTGGTTATCACTTAGGAGGTATTTGGGTAAATTATAATATAAATAATAAAACTGAGATCAAAGCATCCGTCGCATCCTTATCACACGATAGGCTGTCTGAGGATGAAATGCTTGGTTCAATATCATCAATCGATGAGACTAAAAAAGTCTCAAATGCAATGGCTTATAAATTAAAATTAAAACGCGATTGGAGCCCTGGCAGTTTCTCTGAATTAGAATACTCATATGCAGATGATGATTTCTCTAATTCTGCAGCACCAGTAGTAGCTGGAAGGCAGGAGTTTAAATTACTTCATAGACAAAAATTATCTGGATTAATGAATTTAAATATTAATGCTAGCCACTCAGAAAAATTATCGACTAAAGATTATCAACAGTCTGTGGCAGTAAATATCGATTCAAAAATTTTGGGTTCTAAGTGGACAACGACATTAGGTAGTCGATATATAAAAAATAAAACAGAAGAACAAACGGAAAGTTATACAACGGCTATTTTAGGATTAGGTCGAACATTTGATTTATTTAATAAGCCCGGTCGTATTGATTCTGAATATGAACGAAGCTTCGGTCATAAGAGCAAACAGCGTTTTAATATAAAAGCAGATTGGCAATTACACAAACAGGCAAGCGTTTATAGTCAATATGAATACATTGATTCACTAACGGGTATTAATAATTTAGGTAGTGGAACAACAAGTCAGTTTACAGCTGGTATTGATATAGATTGGCTGCATGGAGGCAGTACATTTAACGAATTTAGGCAACGTGGCGTTAGCAACGGAAAAATGATGGAACTGGCTAACGGTTACCGTGGACAGTTTGAAGTTATTCCAGGTATCAGCGTTGACCCATCTGTTGAGTATGTAGAGGTTTTAAAAGGGGATAAAGAGTCAGGTTTTGCCGTTTCTTTGGGGGTAGCTGATATACGTAACCCTAATTTTAAAACAACAGGGAGAATGGAATTTAGACGTGGTGATCAGGAAAACTATTACGGTTTCCTTGGTGCGTGGATCACACGCTTAAATCAGGATTGGAGCGGTTTAGTAAGGGAAGAGTATCGATACGTAGATAAAAAAGAGACAAAGAATACTTGGGATAACCATTTAAGTATCGCTGCTGCTTACAGACCAAGATTAAAGAATAATTATCACCTTCTAACATCCTATGAATGGAAAGTTGAGGATAATGAAAACAAAAGAGAAGCCCATATCTTTTCTGCTCATCAAAATCTTGAGTGGTCAAATGATTGGATATTATCTGGTAGGTTGGGAGTTAAATTAGAAGATTTTTCATATTACGATGATTATTATAACTCTGTATCCACCATACTTGATGCGAGATTAATTTATAACTTTAGTACACGTTGGGATTTCGATGTTCATGGCGGAATATTAGGAACTGACTGGTTTGATAGTCGACGTTATTCAGTTGGTATAGGAGCAAATTATATAATTTATAGAAATATTCGTCTTGGCGTTGGATATAATTTTATGGGATTTGCTGATAGTGACTTAGACCCTCAGGGTTATAACTTAGATGGATTTTATTTCGATATTATGTTCGCTCTTGATGAGAGTCTGTTTGGTTGGCTAAGTGAATAATGAGGTAATACCTGAATGAAGAAGTTATTATTTCTATCAGTTCTTTCTTCTTTTCTCCTAATTCAAAGCGGTTGTGTTAAGGAAGAAGAGATATTCGTCGACTATGGTGATTTATCTCAATTAGATTCAGATTTATATAGTGTTTACTACGAATGGCCCAGTGTGATTAATTTTGATTTTGATGATTTTCAATTAGATTATGGTGATAAGTTAAAGTTAGATAAAGTGGCGCAAACATTGCTTAGTAATATTGAGTTGAAAGTTGCGTTAATTGGATCAGCTGATCCTGAAGGCAGTAAAAATTACAACAATAAATTATCACAAAATAGAGCCTTATCGGTGGCGAGATATCTAATTGATAGTGGCGTTATGAGAACTCGAATAGTAGTAACTTCATCAGGGGTTAGTAACAAATACCTGAAAACGAATGATAGAGATGCCAATTTTGTTAATCGGCGTGTTCAAATTCTTTTACTTGGCACTGATTCTAATCCAGTTGAAATGATGTATGAAGTAAAACAATCTGACTAATTTTTACAGAGGACGTCATATGCATTATATAAGGTACTTCTTTGGTCTAATTGTAATATTTTATCTTTTTGTGAGTCCTCTTAGTTATGCATTGACCGAGTCTGGTACGATTATTAAAAACCAAGTAGGTGCGACCTATAAAGACAGCAATAACATTACTCGTTCAACAGCTTCTAATATAGTTGAAACATTCGTTCAGCCCGTTGTTTCTGTAACGGTTAGCGCTGATCAGACTAAGTTTGTTGCCCCCTCTGGTACAGTAAGATTTAATCACATTATTACCAATACGGGTAATGATGAAGATTCTTTTACATTATCCACGTCTCTTTCTAGCACAGCAATGACGAGCATTGCTATTTATCCTGATGAAAATAATGATGGTATAGAAGATGAGTCCTTAGGAATAATATCTTCTATTGGTCCTTTGGCGCCGGGTGAAAGCTATCATGTTGTTCTTTTGGGTGCTATTTCACCGAGTGCATCAAATGGAGATACGGGTACCGTTTCTTTTACTGCAACAAGTCAGTCATTTGCTAATAACGCGACAACGGTGCTTTCTGGTGGTGCGAGTTCTGCGATTAATATAGATACAGTGACAGTAACAAATTTACCGATCATAGAAATGACTAAATCTATGAATCAAAATGAGGGGGCTTCTCCAAGTGGTCCATATGTGGTGACATTGTCTTATAGTAATGTCGGTTTAACCGATATGTCATTGACTCAGACAAACGGCATTATGCTAAGTGATGAGCTTCCAGTTGGAATGAGATTCAATGGGAACGTAACTTGGAGCCTGAGCAGCGGCATAATTGGTGATATATCTAGTGGCAGTGTCAGCGAAGGGGATAGTGATTTATCATTCACATCATGTATAGCAGGTGCTCCATCTTGTCTTTCGCAAGATAAAGTTTCGTTTACTCTAGATGGCTTATCTTCAAATCAAAGGGCGACGATAAGTTTTGAGGTAATGATAGATTCTGGCTTAGTTGCCTCTAGATTAACGAACCAAGTAACGTTTGGCTACGATGAAGACAATGACGGTATTGTGGGAGCAAGCGAGCAACATAAATATAAAACCAATACCGTCCCATTTACTATCACACCACTTCATGCAGTTGTTGCGAATACAGGGGGATGTGGTGCCAATGATACGGCTTGTAATGCAACCGATAATATTAACTATGAACTAATGACTGTTGCCAATGCAGCGCAAGGTTCTAGAGTGTCATTTACAAGCTATATCTGGAACTTAGGTAATGATGAAGATACATTTAATCTTGAACTCTTACCTTCATCCACGTTCCCTGCGGGTACAAGTTTTATGATCTATGCCGGTAACGGTGTAGTACCTTTACTCGATAACGACGGTGACAGTAAAGTCGATACTGGTGTTATTCCTGCCGCTGGCTCAACCTGTCCTTCTTATTTGATTACAGCGGCTGGTAGCCAATGTGGTGCTAAAGTTATCGTTACAGCGACATTACCACCGGGGTCATTTGGTGGTGGGCCCTATTTTGTAGCACTACAAGCAACTTCTTCGAGTGATACTTCTCAGTCGGATACAGTGGGTAACCAATTAACAACGATTGCTCAAAGCACTGTCGACATTACAATAAATTATCCTTCTGAAACATCATCAACGACACAGAATAACTGTGATAATGTGAATGACGGCTGTGGGTATGGAGCCGGTGTCGAGGGGGCTGCTGTCGTTACGAATACAGCTAACCCGTCTACATCCACAACGTTTACGATATTTATTACCAATACCTCGACTGTTGCAGATACATATGTATTAGATTTTAGTAATGTTATTCCTTTCTCTTCAAAGGTATTAACAAGTGGTTTTACCGTTGTGTATACAGACACGAATGGCACACCAATAACAAATATTCCTCTTCTCTTACCTGATGAAAGCATTGAAATCAGAGCGCTAGTTTCTATTGACCAAACGGTAGGTATCTCAACTGAAAACCTCTATTTTAAGGTGAGTTCCCCTTCTACTGGTGCTGAAGATACCGTTTTCACTGCGGTTTCCGTTGAGTTAATTAATATTGTTGGTCCAGGAGGTGGAGGAGACCAATGTTTAGTCATCGGTACACCAAATCAATCTGGCGTTACCCAACCAGGGCGAGCAACCATCTATAAACATATTATTGATAACAATACAGCAGAATCATACACAGGCGTTTCATTCTCTCTATTGGATTCAGAGCCCGGTTTTACATCAATGATATATTTAGATAGCAATGGTAACGGTGAGTTCGATGGTAATGATACTAAGATTGATTCCACAGTGGACTTTGCCCCTTTAACGGAAGTCACTATTTTCTTAAAAGTCACAGTTGATTCAAATGTCCCATTAAACACAGTCAATAACTCGTCGATTTCGGCAACAGTAAGCTGTGGGGATATTTTAATGGTTGACTCCACAACTGTTGCCAACATAAGTATGCGAATTATCAAAGAGCAGGCTAAGGATGCCGGCTGCGATGGTATAGTTGATGCAGGAAGTGCTTATTCATTAAATTCGTTCTCTGTTGCGCCCGGTGAGTGCATACTTTACCGCTTAACTGCTGAGAATATTGCAATAGAAGATGCACACGAAGTTGTATTAACTGACGCGACGCCAGCTTTTACAACGTTTAAAGTGGTTGGGGGAATTCCTAATATAGACAAAGGTTCAATCAATATTATTAGTGATGGAAGCACTGGCGCGATAATTGGTAATGTAGGAACCGTCGCGCCCGGAGAAAGAGCGGTAATGGAGTTTGCTATAAGAGTTGATGATTAAAAACTAACGTAATATTAAGCGAATAAAAAAATCCATATTTTCTAAATATGGATTTTTTATTTCATCTTATGTCTTTGATAATTTTTAACTATGTGTGTACTTAGTTAATACTATTGATTACTTCAATCGCTTTTTTATTACCATTTCGGGCGGCTTTATTTAGCCAATATTGGGCTTTTTCAATGGATTCACTTGTACCATCGCCATTTGCATACATACTTGCCAAGTTATACATAGCAGTATTATTTCCTAAATTGGCTGATTTAATATACCAAAATAAAGCTTTTTTATAATTTTGTTGAATGATAGTGCCTTGGTCGTAGATACGAGCCAAATAAAAACTAGCATCTGGATTGCCTTTATTATCCTCTTTCTCAAGTGCTTTAACTAAATCATATTCATTGTTTTTAATTAGAAAAGGATTATCGATACTTAGGGTGATTGATTTAAAGTGAGCATTAGGTATATTTTGTTTTGCTGCTATTTGATAGTGTTTATGACTTTTAGCGATGTCTTTCTTCTTGTTATAAAGTCCACTTTGATAAATTTCGCCTAATGTAAAATGTGAATAGCCATGTCCTTTTTTGGCTGATCTTTCAATTAAATCAATGGCTCTTTCAATTTCAGAACGAGTATTAATCAAAGATATTGCAAGAAGGTAGTCACTGTATTCATTCCTTTCGAAGTCATCAACTGAGAAGATTTCAATGCAACGTTTAAAGTTATTTTTAATAAAATACAAGTAACCTAATGTGTACGTTGATGGAGCATGCCCTTTAGCATTTGTTTGTAGAAGTAGCTCTTCTGCATAATTTAAGTCAACATCTCCTCCTCTGCCATCAATTAACATTAATGCCAAAGAGTATTGAGAGAAAGTATGATTATCATTTGAAATGGAGATTTTATAGTAAAAACGCGCCTTTTCTTCAGATAACTCAACCCATTCTCCAAATTCATACAGGTGACCTAAATAGTATGCGGCATCAGAATCGCTATTGGCGAGCTCTTTTAACTTATTGATAGCCTCTTGTTTATCATGACTGCTATAAATAGGATGTTCAATGATGGAAATAAACTCTTTAATTGTAAATTTTTTATTATTATCAAATGACAAATTATTTATTGTTTCTTTTTCAAAAGGCAAATCTTTATTATCATTTTGAGAGTTTTTTTCGTTATTTGCAATTTCATTGTTTTTTAAATCATTATCAGAGCTGCAACTCATTAATAATAAAATAATGACGATACACTTCCTCATTATTGATTTCTCCTTTCCCTGTACTATTTTTAATTTTAGAACATAAGTGAAGGGATGTATTATGCGTTATCTATTTATTTTATTATTAAGCAGTCTATTAACAGCGTGTGCGTCAAGTAATATTACGTCATCTTGGGTGGACTCGTCATATACAAAGTTTCCAATAAAAAGCACGATGGTTGTTGCTATGTCTGACAACTTACGTGTAAGACGGATCTTTGAAGATGATATGGTCAAACAATTACAAGCTCATGGGGTGGATGCGATCCCGAGTTCGCAAATTTTTCCTAATGAATTACCGTCTAAAGGTGATATTGCGGCTTATGTGAAAAAACATAATACCCAAACCGTTTTTGTCGCAAAATTGATAAATATTGAAGATAAAGAAGTGAGATATCCGGGTAATACCGGTTATGGCTATAACCGAGGTATTAGTTTTAACAGCTACTACAATACGTCTTATAGTTATATTTACGATGATAGTTACTCTGTTTCTTACGAATTTGTAAACGTTGAGTTCACCTTATTTGATACGCAAAGTCATATCCCGATTTGGTCAACATCATCAGAATCTGTTGATCCAAGTAACATGAATAATATCATTGATGAATTAACGGATATATTAATCACGAATATGAAAGACAATAACGTGATCAGATAGAAATTTAAAAATATAACGAAGCCCTGCAATCAGCAGGGCTTTTTATTGCTTGTTAATAGAAAATAATAAAGAGTATGAATAAATATCATACAGATAAAAGCAAAAACACTTCATTAAAAAACAAGCCTAATATTTGTTTGTTATACAAATTGATACTAGTCAATTACTAATATCCGAAAGTTTATTACTATCACCTTAAGAATTTGATGATAAACGTTTATAAAGTAATAGCTGTGTATTCATGTCTCAACATACGCAACAATTAATATCTTATCTCAATACAAATATTATTCACTTCAATTAGGTCGTAGTAATGGTCTCACAGCCTCATAATGTAGAAAAATATCAAGCCGTTATCGGTTTGGCAGGTCATGTTGATCACGGTAAAACCGCTTTAATTGAAGCACTCACAGGTATCGTCACTGCGCGTCCACATGAACAACAATTAGGTATGACACAAGATTTGGGTTTTGCCTATTTTAAAGATGATAACAATAATACCATTGGGGTTGTGGATGTCCCGGGACATGAACGTTATCTACGTAATATGGTATCAGGTGTATGGCACCTTAACGTGCTATTGCTGGTTATAGCGGCAGATGAAGGGTGGATGCCGATGACCACCTCACACTTACAAGTTGCACATGCGATGGGAATAGAAGATATCGTCGTGTGTATTAACAAGCGCGATAAAGTCACGGCAGAGCAACTCAGTGCGGTAGAAGATCAAGCGCTAGACAATGTGATGGAGATGACGGGCTTATTACCTGAAATTATCAGTGTATCAGCCTTAAAAAATGACAACATTCCGGCGTTACGTGATCGACTGATTGAGGCGGTTAAAGCTAATATTGATCGTAAAGCATCGACGGATATTGCAGATGATCAGGTCGTAGCCCCAATAATGTATATCGATCGTTCATTTGTCGTAAATGGCATGGGCACCGTACTTACAGGTACATTGGCACAGGGAACATTGAGTATTGGCGATAAGGTTCGCTGCTTTCCTAGTAACATCATGGGAACGGTTCGTTCTCTGCAAGCTTATCATCAACAACATCAGCAATTATCTGCCACCTGCCGTGTCGCTGTGAATGTTAAAGGGATCAGCCGTAAAGAAGTAGGGCGAGGGCACTTATTAACATCTGAGACAATAACCCCACCATTACATAGTCAGTGCATCGTTCGTATCAATAAGACGTCAGACAAACTCAAGCAACGTAAACAACGCCATGTTGAAGTTGCCATGGGGACTTGGCATGGCTCAGCATTGTTAAGTTATATTCCGAATACTCAATTAGCACGACTAACCTTTGAAAAGCCCATCCCAATGATTTTTGGACAACGATTAGCAATGATCCAAAAAGGTGGCTGTGGGCTACAACACGGTGCTGAAATTGTGTGGTCAACACCTGTTATGGGTTATCAAAAACGCCGTTTATACCAAGCATTAGATAATTTACCGGTACTTTTAAAGCCTGAATCACAACGTGAGATGTTACTCGCTCTACAAGGTTACTTTGAAACGACCGAAGCAGGTTTTGAATCGGCACAAGGCCAAACTTATTTAACGCCTTATTGTTTTGAAGATAGCTGGTTAGCTGACAATGTTATGCAAATTCAGACGTTACTGTCTGATGGGATCTCAATGTCATCTGCCGAAATAGCAACACGTCTACGTATTAATGAAGCAGTGATTGATATCTTAATGCAGCAATTAAAGCTGCAAGAAAAAGTACATGTTAGTTATGGTAAATGGTGCTTAGGGCAAGGTGATAACGAAGATGAATTACCTCCTGTGGCACAAGAGATTCTGCAACAAATACGCGAGCTAGGTAAAGCAGGACTAGAACTGAATAAAGTAACGGTTGCTGGTGGTAAAAAGTGGCTTAGACAGCTCAGCCATCAAAAATATATTACCGCTTTGGATGACACCATTTACTTCGATATGGGTTTATATCTTGATTTAGTTAAAGCCGTGATAGCTGAACATCAACCCCAAGATCGCATATCGATGGGAGATATTAAAGATCGGACAGAATTAAGCCGAAAATACTCAATCCCATTAGCAAATAGAATGGAAAAAGATGGCTGGGTGCGTCGTGATGGTGATGAGCGTATTATCCTAAAAGCGTGGGATCAGTAATAAATCTAACGATGATTAAAGTGAGTGTTGAAGTTACCCGTAACAATCAATGTTAGTCGCTATTTTAACTTACTTGATATTACGGGTTATTAAACTCGTATTAGCTAGCTATAACTATTAACATAATGCGTATTATTGTTAATTGATTAAAGAAGTTGTGATTATGTCTTTACCGCCGTGCCCAAACTGCCAATCTGAATATGTGTATCAAGATCAAGCGAACCTAGTGTGTCCTGAATGTGCCTATGAATGGAACCCTGCTGAAGTTGCAGAGGAAGAAACCATAGTAGTGAAAGATGTTAACGGCACATTATTGCAAGAGGGCGATAAGGTCACGCTAATTAAAGATCTGAAAGTCAAAGGCAGTTCACTGGTGCTAAAAATTGGAACGAAAGCGGTTATTAAACGTATTGCTGAAGGTAAAGACCACCAACTAGACTGTAAACTTGATGGTGCTGGTGACATGATGGTTACTGCAAAATTCGTTAAAAAAGCGTAATACATCATTACGCAATTTTATTAACAAAGTTTGATTGATCCCGTCACGTTTGACTGAGCCAATAACCACTAAAATCTCTGTGGCATCGAGTGATAAATCACACACAACATTAACCGCAGCGACTGTCTGTAAACGGACCGATTCAAATGGGTTGCGAAATAACGGGCATGTTTCACGCCCCTCAATCACTTTCCAATTAGTAAGATCGTTGGTATCAACATGCAGTGTGTCTTTTTCGGTTTCGCGCATTTGCCATAATTTGACAAAAATCGTTGTACCTTGATGGCTAAAGTACAAGTGTTTCGTGATTGGTTGCATCAAGAAGTGAAAGGATGATTTTTATAGGAAATAACAGCCAATAAAGGGTTTTAAACGTACTAGCACTGTGTTTATTAAATAAGAACAAGTGATGCACAAAAAATCCAATTTACCCGCTAAGGTGTGTGCGGTTTGTCAACGGCCGTTTACTTGGCGCAAGAAGTGGCAACAATGTTGGGATGAAGTGAAGTATTGCTCTGAACGTTGTAGGCGCACACGCCAACACATGGGCTCATCAAGAAAGAAAGTAGGCTGATACATAACGAAAAATGCGTCAGCCATTGTCGTTTAGCGGTGTTATTTAGGCTTTAAAAATCTTCAGCAACTTCAAACACCACGCGCTCGTTAGTTATCGGATGGTTGAATGCCAAGTATTGAGCATGTAGGCATAAACGATCGCCTTTTTGCCCGTATAAATCATCACCGACAATAGGCATGTTCATCCCTTTAACATGGGCGGAATGGACACGAAGCTGGTGTGTACGACCTGTTTTTGGGTAGTAATAGACCTTGGTTCTGCCGTTTTTACGCTCAAGCACGTTCCATGTGGTTTGTGCAGGCTTGCCGTATTGGTAACACACGATTTGACGAGGGCGATCGTCTAAATCCACCCGGATTGGAAAATCAATCAGTCCGCTATCACTGTCACTGTTACCTTCTAATAGGGCAACGTAACGTTTTTCGACTGTGCGCTCAATAAACTGTTTTTGCAGTGCTTTGTGAGCATCTTTGGTTAAAGCAATCACCATTAAACCAGAGGTCGACATATCTAAACGATGGACAATCAACGGGCTATCGCTATCTGGGAACATGGCTTGCATTCGGCTATATACTGAATCGGTAATGGTTTTACCGGGTACAGATAAGAACTCTGCAGGTTTATTAACAATCACCATCGCATCGTCTTGATAAACAATACTTAGCTCTTTGCCTTCGGCTGGGTTTTGCTCTAGTGGGTTCTCGTCTATCTCAATACCAGACAACATATGGGCTAAAATAGACTCACATTTGTTTTTTGAGGCTTCATAAAAATAAGTATGTTTTAGCATTTGTGGCACGGGGGACTTACCCCACCAGAAATTTGCCATTGTTAACGGTTTTAATTGGTGGTTAAACGCATACTGCAGCAGTTTGACGATAGCGCAATCGCCCGCACCTTGTAATGGCTCATCAAACAACTGATTGAGATCTTTATATTCCCCAAATTGGTTCACAAAGCGGTATTGGCTATGAATACTTTGTTCTAACTGTGCTGCTAATTTAGCTTGCTTAGCTTTCAGTTCAGCAAGCGCAGTGGTATCAGCTTCAAGCTGTTCACTCAGTGATTGCAGCGTTTTTTGCCACTGTTGGCGCAAGGCTTTTTGCTGATGTTTATCGTAAGCACTTTCACGGGCTAGGCGATGAAATACTTCAGTTTTAACGTTTTCATCCTCACTTTGCTCGGCAGCTTTGCGTTGTAATTTACGCTGTTTTCGCTGTTCAATCATCTGTAAACGAAAGGCTTCAGATTCTTGTTCAGCTTGCGTTTTCGCTTGAGTATATTGCTGTTGCAGCGCAATGAACTGAGGCGAAGACGCAATAGATTCAATGTCAGATTCTAGTGCTATAAGCGCGTGTTTAATCGCTTGGATCTCAGGATCGGTATTAAGCGCATCAAACACAGGCGGCACAAATTGGGGTAACTGTGTTTGCCCTGCGATAGTGCCTGAAAATGCCGATAGATAGCCGATGTCACCTTGCTCGTTTTGTACCACCAACACACCGAACATGTTACCAATAGCGTGATTATCACTGTCTTCATTTAAGCCATCTAAACCAAAATCGTGTTGCCATTCGGTTTGTGTTTCTAGGTGTTGTTGCAACTCTTTTGCAGCTAACACACTCAGTGGATGTGGCTTATAACAAAAAGGATAAGTAAAACGTTCAGGTAAGGCGATAGCCTCAATCGATGAGCGAAATGGAGTAAAAAGGGAATCGTACATGGCTTAATCTATCGCAAAATGGGGCGAGGATTTTACCACTCTCTGGGGGAGAGTACGAGTGATAGGATTTTATAGATTTAATAGGCATACTTTTCGTTCGTATCCTCAATTTAGCTAAATCTGTTAAAGACCGTGAATCAAAAAACAGTAGAAGAGAGCCGCATCTAAATAGTTAAATCTATTTGTGGGGCTTTGATTTGTAAGAGTTAAATGAGAACTCATAAGAAAACTTGTTCAATGTTTACATTGGAGTTTTGTGTTAGAGTTAAGCCATATAATCATGCAATTAATATTTTAATGGCGAAAATTACAAGAATTAAATAAACAAAAAAACCGAAAGCTATTTCCATAACTAACAGGGCTAGTGGGTGTCTCTAGTCAATTCACATATTAGCCTCTGTAATACTACGAGGCAACTATATGGTGAAAAAATTCACAAGCGTAACTCTATGCGCAATTGTATGTTTAACAATACTTATATTTTGTTTTATGTTTCGTTCGACACTTTGTGGAGTAGAACTGAAGAATGGTGATACCATATTTAAAGCAAATATGGCATGTGCGGTTCAAAATTTACCTAGTAATAATATATAACTACTTTAATTTAATAATTCTATATAAGTTCACTATTTTTAATTCTTATATTTTTCTTTATATTTGATAAAAATTACCATCAATAGTTGAGTTAATATTTAAATTGAAAAATATGCGGCACTATAATGTGCCGCGAAAAATAAATTATTCAATTATTCAATCGTTCCAGCTAATTCTATAACTTTTTTCATATCGTCCCAAATCCAATATTTAGTGTTATTTATATATCCATATCCATATTGAATATTATCCATTATTTCCATAATAAAGCTTCTGTATTCAGATGTTTGAGCTGTTTCAATTTCACTAGAATATATACTTCTTTCAGGTAACGTATAGACTGTTGTAGGTTGTTGATAACGATTATTTTCAACTCTTTTTGTATAAGTGATCGAACGCATTGATTTATCAATAAGCTCTAAAAGTGAAAAGTTTTCTGATATTTCAACGTCGAAGCCTAATAATTTAGCTGGGGGAGAGAGGTTTTTTGTTCGTTGGTTATATATTTCTGGTGTTTTTTCGTATTCAATTAGTCCAACAAGTAGTGAAACAAAATTTATATATTGTTTGTTGTTTGTTCTATCATATGTATTTATTGCGGAGCGTAGGCATGATTGGAACTTATTAACTAATTGATCAATATCTCTTATATGCAAGTCATATCCAGTAGCTAATAAACCAATAATTTTATTAATAGTATCTTTAATTGAGTTATTATATATTTTAGGGAAAAGATTTAATCTATTATATTCATCATAATTGATGCTTAGGGCATTTAAGTACTGCTCTATATTTGGCGATGGTAGTGACGCTTTTCTATCAAAAAACTTTTTCAAATACTGTTTAGAGTCAAAGTTATACCCGTAAACAGCATTGATTGAATGAGATAATTGATCTGTATCAGTTGCAATTAAAAACACGAAATTTTCAGTTTTGAAAAAATGTTTAATAACTTCAAGCATCTCAATTGCATATGTTGGGCGACATCGATCTAGTTCATCAACTAATACTACGACTGGAATTTCAGCACCGTAATTAGATTTTAAGACTTTAGCTAGTTGAGATAAACATTCTCTAATTTTTTGAATTGCTTCTATTTGTTGAGAATATTCGGATGTTAATTGTTTCATAAAGTCTGTAGGGCTTTCATCAAAATATTTCATCATTGCATTTGAACCAACAGTAGAATCATCTAAATATTTTTTTGATGCATAACCAGCAACTCCGACAGCGGTTGCTTTTATAGCTTTGCTTAGAAATTGTTTAAGACGTTTGGTATTCTCTTGACTTCCTATCCCGTTATTAAATGATTCAAGCTGTGTTAATAACTCACTAGTTATTACAGTTAGTGGTTCTTTTGAAAAATCACTTTCCCAAGCATCAATGTAGATCACAGGGTGCTTTTCTTCTAATAAATGAGTATAAAACCGCTTTAGAAATTCAGTTTTACCTGCCCCCCAAGATCCGTTTAAATTAAGTACAAAGCCATTAGTTTCACCAACTAGATAATTGCTCAAGAACACACCGTATTCTTTACGGTTTAATTTACAGTTATCAAAGTTATGTGTGTCTTTCCAATGTTCGTATTTTGCTTTATCTAGACTACTCATGACTACTACCTATTTTAAAATATATTGTAATTATTTTTTACTGCGCGATGGCTCAAACCATAGCGCTACTTTTTCGGTATTCGCTGTATTGTACTTCTAGTAATTTTCCTGTGTCTACATTTCTATGCATTTAATTCTCTGATAATTGTTATTTATAAGTGTTTCATTATGACACTACTAAAAATAGATATATCTACAAGTGAATAACTTCATATTTTAACGATGATTTATTGGTTGGAGATCGAAACGTAATATTTATACTCCCTCGTAATCAATTTTATTTTAGATGTAAAGACACAAGACATAGTGCCGAAATAAATAAGCATTATTTGTGATTAGTTTGGTGATGCAATAAGAAAGGGAAGATAGGCAGCAAGATGCAGCCTATTTGGAAATTATTGCATCAATTATAACTGAGATTGAAACTGATTCTTCTTAATAGGAGGTAGTGCTTTCAGTAAATCTATAATCACAATCTGCAACACTAGCCCCTTTATTTATTTCAATAGTTACATGTAATTTAATGCGTGACTTTCGCTGTTATATAGGTAGTGCCCTATTTCTTATTCCCATACGTAATAAAAGAGTTATGGGAATGTTTCTTTTGATATAAGTCGCAACAACCTAGTAATACTAGGTTCTTATTTTTTATTACTTCTTCATGGTTTTTTACTGAACGTTAACATTGCAATTTTCTGACAGGGTATTATCAATGGCAGAATGTTGCGAGTATTTATGACTTCATGGCTTAAGGTACGAGTAATTGCAGTTAGCCACAGAGTTATCAGGCATAGTATTTATTATTAAGATGTATTTATGAATGATAGAAGATTAGCGTTAAAAAAATTATCAGCATTAGTTGCGATGTCTCTGTTATCAGGCAATAGCATTGCTCGTAGTTTAGGCGGCAATAACGAGTTAAGTAGTGATAAAGGTTACACTATTAACTATCCCGACTTTTCAGGTTCAGATGTGATTGAAATCTTCAAAAATTCACTGGGCTTTGCTTTGAATTTTATTCCTGAAGTTGGCGGTGTTGTGTCATTTCTCGTGCGTTTATTGTGGCCGTCACCGAAACAAGATGTTTGGGGGCAAATAAAAGACAAAGTAGAAGAATTAATTGATGAAAAATTAGATGAAGAGGTTTTTTCAAGATTAAGTACAGTAGTAGCAGGTATGAATCTCTCTCTAAAAAATTATTTAAAATTTGTCAAAGGCGCTTCTCCTGAGGAGATAACGTCTCTTATTATTGCGATAAATGATGACTTCATAAGAGAGGGCCCAGAGTTTCAACAAAAAGGCTATGAATATGTTTTGTTTCCATTATATGGTGTTTTCGCTTCGTTACATATGACTTTTTTAAGGGATGTTTTACTGCATCACAAAGACATTTTATCTCAAAATACGTATTACTTGTTAAAATCAGAAATGAAAAATTATAAAAAGCAATATTCTGATTACTTTAAACTGATGGTTAAAAACCAAAGAGATAAATTGGAAAAAAACAGTCCTCCTGTAGGTCAACATCGTACTGATACTTACAATTATTTTTTTGCGTCCAACGCCATCGCTGTAAAATATTGCGATGACTTTATACAAATGTTTGAGCAAATGGATATTGATGTTAATCCAAGATCATTTGTATTGGACTCAAGTAAATTTAATGACATTTACTCTCCAGCTTACGGCACTGCGGATGATTGGGATCAAGAGTGTAATGAGGTTGCCCGTGGTGGAAGAGGGGTGATAGGAGGAGTATATAGACAGCCAACGCTATCTTTCACTTCACTGTATCTTGATTACTTCGATGGGCGCCCAGTAAACTTAAACGTTTATTATCCTGATGGTAAGGGGCCTATTAATAATGATGGTCAGAGAGTAAATAAAACAGATGTTATTGCTTATCCAGCATCAGGGGTTGAAACAAAAAATGTCACGATAGAGAGTATTGAAGATGAAGAATTTCCAATATCCTATGCGATTATAAAGTCTCAGAGTCTCCCTTCACATTTAACGCTGTATGATATTCATGATAAAGATTATGAGTTATGGGATAGTTATGAGGCTCAATTCCAACAGGAACATAAAGTCGCATTTTGTCCTCGTCGACTTTCTACGATGACAGCTTGGACTCATAGTGCCTATTTTCATCAGGCTATAGGTTGTTTGATTTTGGGCTTTACTTGGGTACCACCTAAAAATAAGAATGAAGAGTTCCTCCAGCAACATTACATATCATCCATTGAAGAGCCAGATCTTGACGTGTTAAGTGAAATTCATCAATTAGATGCTTACTCGTGTATAACATCAGAACATGAAGCTGCTCGTGATGAGTTTTGGGCTTATGCAACAGATGATGATAGAGGTGATAGGCGCGGTGGCTCTATTGATGCATTGCCGATAGTTGGGCTGGCAGGAGCGGCGCTTTTAAAAGAAACGCTAAAGAAATAAGGTAGTGTTTTAATTATGTTTTGGAGTGGCTTCTCCACTAAATGATTATTCAAAAGGTATTGTATTTGGAGAGTCATATTAATGACTCTCTAGATATTACAATGAAAAGAATACAAATACTGCTATCTATAAATGTATAAAGTAAAAAGGAACCTGGCAGTATTTACGCTGTAAGATCCTCTAATCTTGCGTCTTAATTTGTTGTTCTTGTTTTTCTTTATTCTTCAGTTTTCTGTCTTGGTCGAAGTGCCACTTGATCGCAAAATATCCAGCAACCATTAACGCAATAACTTTAATCGCCATAGCGACATAAGGGAAAAAGTCTGTCCAGTGATTCATCGTAAATCTCCATTCCAACCGATATCAGATCAATAACAAAGAATGTGTTATCAATGAAATTCAATAAAATCTGTCATCGTTAAATTAATATCAAAAAATCGCATGCAAAATATCAAAATATATCCAATTACACATAGGATATGGTGCACAGATATAAAAATGGGTTGTATTTAATTGATATAAAAAGCCCCTCTAGTCACATATTTGGAATGAGGGGCAATGGTTATGATGAACCTAGACACTTGCATATAAATTTATAGTTACGCTAATGCTTTTTATCAAGTGCATTTATCAAGTTGCACCTTCAATCTACTTTTATGTCTTACTTTTGATTAACTCGACAGGCACTGTCCCATAATGATAAATGAGCAGCCGATTGCTATCGTCCAAGCGATGGAACGCAAAACACCGAGATTTATTAGATACAGTATGTGGTAGACAACTCTAAAGCTAATGTGGAGAAGTGCCAATAACTGAATTTTTTCATTTGTGGTGCCTGTTGCGATTGCTAACAAAACGGCCATGGAAAAAATAATCAGTGATTCAAAGGCATTTTGATGTGCTGCTAATGCTCGCGCACCAAAACCATGCAATTTTGCTTGTTGGTCTCGGGGATGGTTATTATCGTAGCCTCCCACTTTATGCATTGCGACGGCGAGAGGTATTTTGGCTATGTAAGGAAGTAATGCTGCGGCAATTAAACTATAAATTAAAATATCCAATGAATCGTCCCTGATTTTATCAACTCGCTATTTGATTTTATATTAATAGGTATACTTGTTCTTTACCGTGATCATCAGTCAATTAGGTATATGAAGGCAGAATCTATTGCTAAATGAAGACTTTTCTTGAGGGCGTTGAAATAAGTTTTTAGCTGTTTTTCAATCACAAATACTGTTCATCCCTGACGATTTATTGATAGGGTATATATTGAATTAGGATTTAAGAAAGCGAAGGAGTTAACGATGGCACAACAAAAAGCGATACTTGCTGGCGGCTGTTTCTGGGGGATGCAAGATCTTATTCGTCGTCAAACTGGGGTGATAACAACCCGCGTTGGCTATACGGGCGGTGATGTGGCAAATGCAACTTATCCCAATCATGGTACTCATGCTGAAGCGATTGAAATAACTTTTGATGATGACCAAACCAGTTTTGAAAATATTTTGGCGTACTTCTTTCAAATTCATGATCCAACAACGACCAATCGCCAAGGTAATGATATCGGTACTTCTTATCGCTCTGCGATTTTCTATACTTCAGAGGCGCAAAAAAACACGGCCCAAGATTTGATTAAGCGTATCAATGCTTCTGGCATTTGGCCGGGAACGGTAGTAACAGAAGTCGTGCCAGCAAGTGATTTTTGGCAAGCAGAGCCAGAACACCAAGATTATTTACTTCACCGACCTAATGGCTATACCTGTCATTTTCCGCGTCCTGATTGGGTATTACCTGAAGAATAAAGGTGAAGCGAAGTCATTTTTTGAGTATTAATATTACTTTTTTAGGATGAGACTTTTTTTATTTTTAGGCTTACATTCAGTGTCAGATATTTAAGAGAATTACTGAGGTGTATCATGAGCTTAAAAATCAAATGTGAACATATGGAACTAACTGATTCAATCAAAGCAGTAGTATCTGATTATATTGAAAAGATGATGGTTATCGATCCTGAATTTAAACATCTTCATGTGGATATCATCAAAGAAGATACAGGCTATGCTGTTGATTTGAAAATGGATACTGAAGTATTCCATAAAGTGAGTGCTAAAGCGCATAACGTAAATTTAGAAGAATGTATTAAAGAAGCATTTTTCCATTTTGAAAAAGTGGTTGAGAAGAAAGCAGCGCATCAATAATTTCATGCGATTGCATTTCTTGTCATCAAAATTAAAGGCTCGTAATGAGCCTTTTTTATTGTCTGCCTATTACGGTTATTGCTCTTAAATGTATGCAATACCCAATCACATAATGATAAATTTAATTCTATGTTTATTGTCAAAGCCCTTATACTGTTTGAATAGTAAAGGTTAAATCATCTATCGCGTTAAATATTCAGCTTCAAGTCATTGTTTAGCGAATAAGATAAGATTGTTATCTCTTTTATAACGTATATTTTGGGGAGTTATATGATGAAATCACTATTATTGGTTGCGCTATCTATTCTCGCTTTTCAAGCACATGCACAAGATAGGTATGTGTGTAAAAGTGATCATTCTGAGCGTGTCATCGAAGTTGTTTATGCTAATCCAAATAGCAAAGTACCGTGTGAAGTTCGCTATACTAAGCCGGAAGGCACTGCTGTATTATGGGATGCGAAACATGAGGTCGGTTACTGTGAAGAAAAAGCGAAATCTTTTGCTGAAAAATTAACCAGCTTAGGGATGTCATGCTCTGGCGTCGATGTCGCATCAAGCGCTCCTGTTGTAACGGAACAGCCTACAGAGGCACAAACCCAACAAGATTCAGCTACACCTTTAGCAGCACCTTTAATCGATACTCCAACATCTTCAACGCCAGAATCTACCAATGCAGCGCCAGTTGTAGAATCACAAACGCATGCTGACTCACCAACAGCAACGCAAATTCAGCAAGATGCGGCAGCACCCTTAGTTGATACTCCAACCTCTTCAACACCCGCATCTGCAACAGAAGCAGCACCATCTCAAGCGGAATAGGTCCGTTATTCATGGTTGATATAAATTGAGTGGGTACTAACTTTCTCGCTCATTTTATTTCAATGTGATAATGGATAACATGGTTAAACTATTTTAGAAATAAATAACACTGTTTGAGATTTATGAGTTTTGAAGAAAAACCTTACCTACGAGAAATCGCTTTAAAGCGCGAAAAAATTGATAATTACGATCAATTTCCGTTTTGTATTCCAGCCCTCAAAGCGTTAGATGTCATTGAATTTCATCCTGATGTTACTTTTTTTGTCGGTGAAAATGGTTCAGGAAAATCTACGCTAATTGAAGCGATTGCAGTCGCGATGGGGCTTAATGCGGAAGGGGGGAACAAGAATACCGGTTTTGCTACCGCGCAAACGCATTCTGAGTTAGATCGCTACATTAAAACCGTGAAAAGTTTTAAACGCCCGAAAGACTTCTATTTTTTAAGGGCTGAGAGTTTTTATAATGTTGCCACTTATTTAGATCAGCTTATGCCGCCACCGTTGCAAGGTTATGGTGGGCAATCACTACACCATCAATCTCATGGTGAATCTTTCATGGCAACGATCTCTAATAAGTTACGCGGTAATGGTTTATACATTATGGATGAGCCCGAAGCTGCTCTCTCACCTGCTAGACAAATGGCTGCGCTTTCAGAAATGCATCGCTTAGTTGAAGCAGGTTCGCAATTTATTATTGCTACTCACTCACCGATTTTATTGGCCTACCCAAGAGCTAAAATCTATCAGTTCAGTGATAGTGGCATCGATGAAACAACGTATGAGGATACCGAGCATTATGAGATCACTCGAAACTTCCTGAATCACCATCAGCAGATGATGAAAATCTTAATGGAAGAAGAGTAATTGAGCTTAATATTGCTTGATGAATCGCTTAAGTTTACCTATTCAAGTTTACTTTGAATAAAGTTAATAAAACAGCGAGTCTTGGCGGGTAGTAACCGTGTTTCGGTTATGGCGTATATCGGCACAGGAGAACTTTGCCAGTCCGGTAATATGCGTTGTAATGTTCCTTGCGCTAACTCAGCTGTGATCATTTCTTGTGGAAGTAATCCCAATCCCATATTGAGCACTATTAATTGCTTGATCATGCCAATACTATTTACAAATAGCTTACTGTTTACCTTAATATCTGCCGATTTATCTTTGCTATGTAATGCCCAATGGGCTGACTTTACGATACTAAAACACTGATGTTGAGCAAGTTCGTCTGGTGATTGTGGTTCGCCATATTGTGCCAAATAAGCGGGAGAACCATAAACATAGTGATGGAAGTTAGCGAGTTTACGAGCAATTAAGCTTGAGCTTTCACTTTCACCTGCTCGAATTGCTACGTCGAAATATTCCGATGTCATATCCACACGCCGTGAAGATAAATCAAATTCCAATTCAATATCGGGATATTGTTTTGAAAATTCGGGTAGTAATGGCGCAATGAAGTGGGTCGCAAAATCAATAGGGGCAGACACGCGAACCGTACCACTAGGATTTTCTGCTATATCACTCAATTGTTGATGGGCGAGTTTGGCTTCTTCAACAATACGACGACAACGCTCGTAATACAGTTGACCGGCCTCTGTGAGTTCAATTTTTCGTGTTGTACGGTGGAGCAAACGCAGCCCAATGGCTTTTTCTAATGCACTGATGCGTCTTGAAAGGGTGGAATTAGGCACTCCAGTAATCTCTGCGGCTTGGCGAAAGCTCATTACGTTGGCGACTTCTACAAATAACGCCATATCATCGAGTGATTTCATAATTATCCCATTTTTGAATCAATCATTTCCATTTTATAGTATTTAATCCAAATATAGAATTATATAACATGGCTTCAACGTCAGAGATTAACGAGAAAATGATTATGCAAACTCAAAAGAAGAAAGTACTTGTTGTTGGTGCCACAGGTTTCCTAGGTCGTAAAATTTTACGTAGTTTAATGCAGCATTCAAACGTCGATATTAAAGCGATGTCACGCCGTGGTGCACCAAAAGGTGAATTTTCAGAGCTAGAGTGGGTACAGGCTGACATGATGGATCCTGCTTCTTTAGATGCTGCATTACAAGGTGTGGATGTTGTGATTAGCTCTGCTAACGGTTATATGAAAGAGAGCCTTGATGCCGATTTCCAAGGCAATAAAAATCTCGCAGAAGCAGCAGCACGAGCAAACATTGAACGCTTTGTTTTCTTGAGTATTGTTAATAGCGATGAAGCGCAAAGCGTGCCACATTTTCATGCTAAAAAAGTTGCAGAAGATGTGATTAAGCAAGTCGGCATTCCTTATGTATTTGTGCGTGCACCAGCGTTTTTAGATCAAACGTCTGATTACATTGCGGATGGCTTTAAAGCGGGTCGTTTTTACGCAATTGGCGATACAACGACCAAGTGGTCGTACATTTTGACTGATGATTTAGCTGATTATCTTGCTAAAGCTGCCGCATTTGAAGGTGATGAAATCAATAATAAATCGATTGATGTAGGTTGGAGTGATGGTGCTAAAAGCCAAGCGGAATTGGTGCAATTAATTAGTGAAGTGACTGGTAAGAAGTTATCAACATGGACTGTGCCATGGTTTGTTTTCCAATTACTTGTTCGCCCAATCAAACTATTCAGTGAGCTTGGCTATGATATGCTTGAAATGTTCTTGTTCTTCAAAAAAGGGCGTTTTGTTGCTGATATTAGCGATCAAGAACGTTTCTTTGGCCCTGCGCCATTAGCAAAAGAGGTGATCACTCGTTGGGCTAAGAATAATAAGTTCATTGATTAACATACAACGTTTTCAATAGAAGCTGACTTAATGCCAGCTTTTTTATTATTGGTTTTATTCACTGTCATCAAAGGCATAAATCCAACCAATAATGAAATTCAATTTTGCAAATAAAGATTAAAGAAAAATAGGAATGATTTCTATTTTAATACGGCAATTTTTTCTGAGGAGTAGGATAACCACTCTCCGTTTTATCATTTTTTGATTATTTTTATTATTAGTCAATTTCGTGAAAATTAAGCTGTTGATAGTAGTTATATTATCCATTTTCAACGATGTTTATTTTTTCATAACTGCTCATACTAAGTAAATTTTTCTCTTATTTTGTTTGCTTGTTTAAATTTAAATGTTAATAGAAAGAGAATTTATTTAAATGTTAATGGTTTTATGTGCTTTATGCATAGACTAAATGCAGATGTATCATTTTACTGAGAATTACCGCTGTAGTAATTTCATTCAATATTAGTTAATTGCCTTAGTTCTTATTTTAAAAGCTACTTAAATTTAACTGCTTATTTAGTGATTTTTAATATAAGTATTAATTATTATTGGAATATGAATCAGTGAATAAATTAACAGATGAAATTCAATTAGGCTTATCACAAGCCAAATTCAAAAACCGCATTGTTATGGCACCAATGACCATTCAATCTGCATTTTTTGATGGTGGTGTTACACAAGAAATGATCGACTATTATGCCGCTCGCTCTGGCGATGCTGGCGCAGTCATTGTTGAAAGTGCGTTTGTTGAAAATTACGGTAGAGCATTTCCCGGTGCATTAGGTATCAATACCGACAGTAAGATTGCTGGGCTTAAGAAGTTAGCATCGGCAATTAAAGAGAAAGGCTCAAAGGCTATTCTTCAGATCTACCATGCCGGCCGTATGGCAAATGGCGAATACAATGGTGGCCATCAACCTATATCGGCGAGTCCTGTCGCTGCGCTTCGCGATAATGCAGAAACACCACTTGAAATGACGAAAGAGCAGATTGGCTTCATGATTGATGCTTTTGCTAATGCTGTTCATCGTGCAATTGTTGCGGGCTTTGATGGTGTTGAGATCCATGGCGCTAATACATACATCCTTCAACAGTTTTTCTCTCCACACTCAAACCGTCGAAATGATAAGTGGGGCGGTGATATTGAAAAACGTACGACATTCCCTCTTGCTGTTTTAAATGAAGCGAAAAGAGTTGTCGCTGATCACCAACGCGATGATTTCATTATTGGTTACCGTTTCTCTCCTGAAGAAATTGAAGAGCCTGGTATTCGTTTTGAAGATACCATGTACTTGCTTGATAAGTTGGCTGCGAGTGGTCTTGATTATTTCCACTTTTCGATGGGTAACTATACTCGAAATTCGATTGTAAACCCTGAAGATAAAGAACTACTTATTCGTAAATACCATGCGCTTAAATCTGACAATGTTGCCAAAATCCCTGTAATAGGTGTTGGTGGTATCGCTCAGCGTTCAGATGCTGATCAAGCGTTAGCACAAGGTTACGACATGGTGAGTGTGGGTAAAGGTTTCCTTGTTGAGCCAACATGGGCGACTAAAGCGATCAATGGTGAAGAATGTGCCGAGTTCGCTGATATTGAGCAACAACATCAACTGAAGATCCCAACACCACTTTGGGAAATCATGGATTACATGATTGTTGATAGTAAAGCTGAGGCATTAAAGCACCAGCGTATTAAAGAATTACAAAACGTTGAGATCACCTTTGAGCCTGGTGAGTACACCGCTTATGGCTACGGTCATAATGGCAAATTACCTGTAACGGTGACGTTCTCTGAAGACAAGATCCTCGATATTATCGTTGATTCATCAAAAGAGTCAGACGGTATTGCTAACCCTGCGTTTGAACGTATTCCACAACAAATTATGGAAGGCCAAACGCTAAATATTGATGTGATTTCTGGTGCGACAGTGAGTAGCCAAGCGGTTATTGACGGTGTATCTGATGCTGTTGATTTAGCGGGTGGTAACTCGGAAGCGCTTCGTTGTAAAGCACGTGAAGCGGTTGAATGGTCTACGGAAGTTATCGAAAAAACTGTCGATGTTGTTGTTGTCGGTGGCGGTGGTGCAGGTTTAAGTGCAGCGCTTACTGCTTTAGATAATGGTAAGTCTGTTATCTTGCTAGAAAAATTCCCTGCTGTTGGTGGTAACACTGTACGTACAGGCGGTTGGGTGAATGCAGCAGAGCCTAAGTGGGTAAAAGATTTCCCTGCGATTGCTGGTGAAGTGGATTATCTTAAAGCAATTGCCGATACACCTGAATCAGACATTGCAGAAGAATATCTTGCAGATTTCCGTAAACTGAAAGATCAACTAGCTAACTATTTCCTTGATACTGAAAGTGGCAAAAATTACCTGTTTGATTCCGTTGAACTGCACCTAATTCAGACATACCTAGGTGGTAAACGTACTAACCTTGATGGCGAACCAATTCATGGTCAATACGATTTAGTACAGACGTTAACAAGTCGTGCAATGGAATCGATTGATTGGTTAACGGAAAAAGGCATCGACTTTAACCGTGGCATGGTGGATATCGCTGTTGGTGCGCTATGGCGTCGAGCGCACAAACCTAATCGCCCTAAAGGTGTTGAGTTTGTCGAAAAACTGCAAAAGCAAGTAATTGCCCAAGGTGGTCATATCATTACGGATGCGCGAGCTGAGGAATTGATTGTTGATGATGGAAAAGTGGTCGGTATTAAAGCAACGCATTCAGACGGTACAAAATATGTGCTAACCACTCATTGTGGTGTTGTACTGGCGTCTGGTGGTTTTGGTGCTAACACCAAAATGCTGCAAAAATACAACAACTACTGGAACGAGATTGCCGACGATATTAAAACAACCAACTCACCTGCGCTTATTGGTGATGGTATTGAAATCGGTGAAAAAGTCGGTGCTGATTTAGTGGGCATGGAATATGTTCAGTTAATGCCGATTGGTGATCCTAAATCTGGTGCGTTATTAACGGGTCTTATTGTTCCACCTGAAAACTTTGTCTTTGTTAACAACCAAGGCAAGCGCTTTGTCGATGAATGTGAAAGTCGAGACGTGCTTTCTCGTTCTTTCTTCGACAATGGTGGTGTGATTTATATGATTGCTGATGAAGCTATCCGTCAAACAGCAGCGAACACCACAGATGAAACCATTGAGCGTGAGATCGAAGAAGGTATTA
The DNA here is from genome assembly GCF_003026105.1 of Photobacterium sp. GB-56. Classification (GTDB taxonomy): domain Bacteria; phylum Pseudomonadota; class Gammaproteobacteria; order Enterobacterales; family Vibrionaceae; genus Photobacterium. The sequence continues at coordinate 119,358 of NZ_PYNW01000003.1, forward strand.
TTATCAAAGCAGATTCCATTGAAGAATTAGCGCAAAAAATTAATGTACCGACCGAAGCGTTAACAGAAACGATTCGCCGTTATAACAGCTACGTTGATGAAGGGCGTGATCCTGAATTCCACAAAGGCGCACTTGGCTTAAAAGTGGAAAAAGCACCGTTCTATGCAACGCCACGTAAGCCTTCAGTTCACCATACAATGGGTGGCTTGAAGATCAATACTCAAGCGTGTGTATTGGATAAAACGGGGACACCAATCTCTGGGCTATATGCAGCCGGTGAGGTGACTGGTGGTATTCATGCTGGTAACCGTTTAGGTGGTAATGCGTTGATTGATATCTTCACTTATGGTCGTATAGCGGGTGATAGCGTATCTAACCGCGTTTAATTAGATATATACCCAAGCATCTTGAAGTTACTTGGGTACAAAGGGAAGCCATGTGCTTCCCTTTTTACTATTTAACGAGAACAGAGTTAATGGCAAGTTATAAAACGCGTTTTCCTATGATGGGAACCTTTATTGATCTTGTGGTTCATCATGAACGTGGTGAAGCATTGATCAAAGAATGTTATCTGCAACTTCAAGAATTTACTCAACGTTTTACGGTTAATCAGACGCAATCTGAACTGATGCGCGTCAATAACTACGCAGGCATTCGAGCTGTCCGTGTAAAGCCGGATCTTTATGCGCTGATTAAGAAATCAAAAGCGATCAGTGTCGATCCTCAAAATCCGTTTAATGTGGCGATTGGGCCACTGGTTAAAACATGGCATATCGGTTTTAAAGATGCCAAGTTACCCACCGATGTGGAGCTTGCGGAAAAATTACAGCTTGTCGATCCATCAAACATTATCCTAGATGATGACTATCAGTCGGTATACCTTTCTCAAACGGGTATGCAGATAGATTTAGGCGCTATCGCTAAGGGATATTTTGCTGATCGGATCAAAGATTTTCTTACCGCTAACGGGGTCGAGCATGGCTTTATTAACCTTGGTGGTAATGTACTGACCATTGGTTACTCGCCTGAGAATGCTTCACAAACATGGAATGTCGGTATTCAAAACCCGCTGGCAGCTTCGCGTGGCGATATCTGCCGAGTTGTGCCTTTAAGAGATTATTCAATGGTAACGTCTGGCATTAATGAACGTTATTTTGAATACCATGGGCAGCGATACCATCACCTTCTTGATGGGCAAACGGGCAAGCCTATCTCAACCAATATCGCGAGTGTGACGATTATTTCAAAGCTCTCTGTTGATGGTGAAATATGGAGCACTGCTGGTTTTTTATCATCCATTGATGATGCGCTTGCTTATCTTAATCGTCAGGCAGGGATTGAGGCGGTATTGATCTCAAATCAAGGTGACGTTTTTGTCACTCATGGCCTAACTGATAACGGTACAGTTATTCAGATGCGCTAAATAGCAATATTTGACTATTAAAGTGAAATACAGCTCTATGTTTTCCTGTTTTTACCACTTAAAACAACAAAAAATGTGTAAGTTGCATTTCCTACATTGCTCCATGATGATAAGTTTCTCACACAGATAGATGACTGGCTGGTATTTGAGTTTGTCAGTGTTTGTACAAATGAAACGATATTATTCAATTGCCAATTATTCGGTATGGAGAAATGAACATGGCGTGCTCAGCGATCAAAACAGCGGTTATTGGTTATGGTTTTTCAGCTCAAACCTTTCATATTCCATTTATTACAAGCCTAAAAGAGTTTGAGCTAACGGCGATAAGCACAAGTAAGCAACAACAACTTCAAGAAGATTGGCCATTAATTCAACATTTTGATAGTGCAGAAGCGCTGATAACCTCCTCCGATGCTGAATTAGTGATCATTACCGCGCCAAATGATGTCCACTTTCAGTTAGCGAAAGCAGCCTTAGAGAATGGTAAACACGTCATTATTGAAAAGCCATTTGTCACCAAGGTTGAAGATGGAGAAGTACTGATCGCATTAGCAAAAGAAAAGGGGCTAATGCTGAGTATTTACCACAATCGACGTTGGGATGGTGACTTTCTTACCGTGAAAAAAATGATCGATGAAAAACGTTTTGGAGAGTTAAAACATTTTGAATCTCACTTCGATCGCTTTCGTCCTGTGGTTCGCGAACGTTGGAAAGAGCAAGCCGCAGATGGTGGCGGCATATTATTTGATTTAGGATCACATCTGCTGGATCAATCGATCACCTTGTTTGGATTACCAGACGCGATCACGGCAGATTGTAGAGTCACGCGTAAAGGCTCTAATAATGTTGATTACTTCCACTTACTTTTACATTACTCAACTCACCTTGTTGTGCTTCATGGCGACATGATAAGTGCTGGCGAAAATAAGCGTTTTACTATTAAAGGTACTGGTGGCTGTTATGAAAAGCTGAGTATTGATCCGCAAGAGCAATACTTAGTTTCTGGTGTTATGCCTGTAAATGAAGATTGGTTAGCAGAATCACCGTCTCAGTATGGCAACTTTTATGATGAGCAAAGTTGTACGCCTGTGCCAACAGTGAAAGGGTGTTATCAGGAATATTATCACCAAGTGGCTAAAGCCATTCGCCAAGGTGTGACATGTCCAGTTAAAGCAGAAGATGCGCTTTTAAATATTAAGTTAATAGAGTTGGCGTTGGAAAGCAGCCGTTTAGGTAAGAAAATACAACTTAAAGATGCTGTCTAAATACACTCTCAATAGGCGTTTAGATATTTAAGAACGCTAATCAGTTTTAAATAAAAGCCAAACTTAACTTTTTAAGTTTGGCTTAGTTTCTCCGTTCAATGAAATTAGATTGGTCTAATTACACCGTTTTCATCTGTACTCCAGTCGACCATAGCATTATTTTTACCCACTAATCGACTTATGCTACTGACAAAATGACTTTCATCTGTGTTGGTATTATGACTATAAATTAAACCATAGAATTCATGAGCAAAAGCGTCAACGGTTTTGATACCATTATCATTTGAGAAGGTAAAAGTACCACCTAAATACACTTGGTCGGATTCGACTTCTTGAATATTGGCTTCTTGATCTGTTGCCTCTGGTATTTTAATAAAATTTGTTTCTTTTTGTGTGTTAGCAATATTATTTTGATTGAGCTTAAAAGTATTTGTGTTTTGATTAATTAAAGGTGCATGAAATTGTATGTCTTTAATCGTGCTTATCTGAATCTTATCAGCTTGCTTTTGAACAGATAAAGTCCCTGATATCTCTTCAATACTCAACCCTTCATTATGATTGCCACTATCGATAACTGCACAAGTATTATCGGTTTCGCCAATGTTAAGATCTTTTGCACAGTTTAGGGCGCTTTCAGTAATAACTAAAAAAGTATCATAGTTAACTTGTGCGTATTGCTTTTTAACATCAGATGTTAAATTACCAAGATCAAGTGGAGTAGCTTTGTCTGTACCACCACCACCACCGCCACCGCTATTATTATCGTCATTACCGCCGCCACCGCCACAACCCACTAATATTGTTGAAATGAGTACGAATAGGCATAACTTTTTCATATAAAAACCTTTTTAAAAATGTGGGAAAATGTCATGTAAATAGATATATTTGAAAGATAATCAGCAAATAAATGTTAATAAATCAATTTTAAGTGACTGATTTAATTTGGTTATCGTTTTTAAGTTGGCTGTATTTTATTATTATCTATTGTCATGATATATAAACAAGCATTTATATAACCCATAACGAAATATTATGTTTTACATTTCTAATTATTCTTGATAAGAAAATTAATTAGTGGTTTTTTAAATGAGGTCGTGAAAATATTTAATAAGCTTAAAAAAACAAAGGTTATTGGTGATGTTTTTTTACCAAGTATATTTTTACAGAAGTATTAAATAATAAAGACGTTTTCTTATGGTGGAGAGTATATACATAAATAGCCGGTATTACGCCGGCTTTTAAATGTATTGTTCTCTATTGGTCATATCTGGAGAGTTTGGTTACTAGAAATATGCAACCTCTATTCGCTGGAGATTCCGCTGAGTCTACCAGAATGAGTTATGTATACAGTAAACGACACATCGAGACTAGTAGTGATAAGTGGTGCGTAGCTATTACTACCAGTCCAAATGCTATATCCAATAAGCTCGACTAGCTGTGACTCTATCACCGAGATGAGAGTCACACGTTTAGCTAGATCAGAAAATACGTTTTAGAACGGGGGTCTTGCAGATAAGATAGCCAATAGCAAAAGAACCGATCACAGAGGGGATAGCAATGACCACAAAGTTGATTAAGGGTGTTTGGGTCATAAAAGACTGATAAAAGTCTGCGGTAAACCGCATTGGGATATTCTGCACCACATAGGCAGCAAAAGCGATACGGGTCAACATAGAGCTCCATCGTCCCTTGGTATTGAATAGCATTTTGAAGTTATAGAGTAGAAACATCGACATCCCTATCACAGTGAATCCACGTATTGCCACATAAACCATATTAAGCATCTCACTATTCAGACCATAGCTAGAAGCTATCGTATAGATGAATAATCCCGCTACCCACATTAGAATTCCTAAAAAAGCGTGTTTACGTTCTAACTTATCGAGCCACTGATACCTATAAGCTAAGATACCAAAGTAAAACATGCTGATATACATCGGGAAATATTTAAGAAGGTGAAAGCCTAAGAAATTGCTACCTAGTGTTTCCATCAGATATAAGCCAACGAAATTGACCGGAATTATCATAATGGCAAACAGCAAGATCTTCCAAAGCGCCGGAAAAGGTTTATCAGTGTCAACCTTCTGATTCCCAGTACTGACAACTTGGAACAATGCAAATACCGCGCTAAATACAATCAAGGTCCAACAGAACCAGGTGACGCCTAATCCAATATTTCCGGTAAGGAAAAAGCCTTTAATGCTTGATACAGCAGACTCAATCGATCCACGTGTTTCGATCAAAAATAAGGTGATTAGTGTAGGGATCCCGAGGCGTTTTAGTTTATCCAACATAAACTTTCCAGCCCCTTTACGTTCAAAAGAAGGGATCACGAAGTAGGCTGATATAAAGAAAAACAGTGACATAAAAAATGACTGGTTGATGCCCTGGAATGTGCCTAAAATCTCATATTGATATTGCATTGATTCTTTGACATGGGGCAAATTGTAACCAATAGGATCCAGACCTGCCGTGGATGCACAATGGTGCAAAATCACTAATATCGTCAAAACCCACTTGATATTATCCAGATAGTCGTAGCGTTTCATTAGTGTTGAATTATTCATTGAGTATCCTGTTTCTATATGCATTTTTAATAAAGATATAAAAAGAGTGAGCCACTTAAATTAATGATAGAAAAATTTGATAATCTAAAATTATTATCAGTAATTAAATATAAAATTTGATAAGAAACTGACTATTTTAAAGTATCTTTCTTTAAGTTGTGCGTACATTATTGATCTTTATTGTAATGATATATAAACACAACTTTAGGTAATCCATAACCAAAAATTATGCTTTATATTTTTGTCTGTTTCATTAATAAGAAACGCATTTTCTGGAATTTATTTTCTTATTAATCGACTTTTATAGCATTTATCATTATTCATAATTGGATGATAAGGTGGATTGCTAAAAAGTAGAAATTCGTTTTAAGATGAGGTTGCTAAGGGTTTTTAATAAACTTGAAAAAACAAGGTTATTAGTAATGATATTTTTCAACCATATATAATTAGCCGACACTACGCCGGCTTTTAAATGCATTATTCAAAAAATGCTGGGTGATAGCTTACTTCACCTGTCGGAATTGAATCTTTAACAGGCAGGGCTAAGAAGTATTCAGCTGGCACACCTGTTAGGGTTAATTCTGGTTGGGCTTTAAAACCAAATCGACCATAATATTCAGGCTCACCTAATAGTACGAATCCCTCTGCACCATGTTCTTTTAACTGGGCTAATCCTTCGTTAATTAACGCTTTACCAATCCCTTTTCCTTGTTGTTCTGGCAATACTGATACAGGTGCTAAACCGTACCAGTTTGTAGCTTCACCATTGATCAGTACTGGGGAGAAAGCGATATGACCAATAACTTGATTGTTTACTTCTGCGACTAACGATAGTGTTAAGGCGTTAGAATCTCGTAGGCGGTTAACGATTAAGTGCTCGGTTGGTTCTGAGCCCGGTTCATGATGAGGATGATCTTTAAATGCACTGTAAGTTAGCGTTTCAATCACAGTAATGTCTGAATCTTTTTCTACTCGAATGATCATGTTTAACCTTTTTTCTTTAATACAAATAATTGATAGCCGTATTGACCTAAATAGTGCTCATGAATATGGATTTCGTTCTGAATATCTTTAATGGCATTGGACGTGAAATGTTGATTATCCAATTGAGCGATCTTGTTTTGTAATGGTGCTAGGTAGTTTGTCCATGACTGATCACTTTGGGTAAAGTGTTTAATCACTTCAAAACCTGCTTGCTGCATTTGTTTGACTCGCTGTTCGCTGGTGGTCATATCTGGATAGTTTTGCAGCCAGAAATCGACTGCTTCTTGGCTTGGATTATCGGCTAACCAAACCAAGTCACTGATAACCAAATAACCATGAGCCTTAATAAATGGTTTCCATTGTTTAAGTGCTTGCTCAACCCCCATGATGTAAGCACTGCCTTCAGCCCACAGCATATCAAAACGTTGCCCTTCAAAAGGCATTGTGGTCATACTTGCGCAAACAGTAGTGATGCGATGTTCAAGCCCGTTTTCAATAGCTGCTTCGTTTAAACAACTTAAGTTATATTCATCGTTATCTAACGCAGTGATATGAAAATCGCCATGTTTAGCTAATAAGGTAGTAACAACACCTTTACCACAGCCGATATCTAACACTTCACCAGATTTAATGGGCAATGTTTCAAGTGCTTTTAGTGAGTCATCATCACAACTAGGGCTAAGTCGTGCTAAATCATCAAAGATCGCTTCAAAGTCTGCCATGTATTGCTCATGTTCGTTCATGTCTTTTGATAGCCATTTTAATCGTAAGGCTTGTTTTTCAGTGAAACCTTGCTTCATTAGCCACTCTAAGTGAGCCGAGGGTGCTGCTGATTCCATTGATTGATGCCATTCTTTCATCGAATTCATACCCAGCATGGCAGAAAGCAAATCACGGGCTTTCTGTTTTTGGGCGATTTCTTCATCAAGAATATTTAGCCGTTGAAGTAGCAGATCTCGATCTATTTGGGCATCTAAACAGGATTGGCACTCTTTCAATGAAAGCCCGCCTGCTTGCAGTTGCTGTAACAGTTTTACCCGTTGCACATCTTTGTCGGTATAGCCACGATAACCATTGCTTAAGCGTGTGCCAGTGATCAGTTTAAGCTTTTCGTAATAAAGTAATGTGGAACGACTTAATCCCACCTTTTGCGCTAACTCAGAAATACGGTACATGGCAGCTTTCCCCTTTATTGATAGGCGAACTATAAACTATGAAGCTTTAGACAGGTCAAGGGTTTTGAGATACAAAAAAGCCGACATCACGTCGGCTTTTTCGTTTTATTGGTTACTGTAACTATTAATCATCCGCAATTTCATGGGTCCAGAATAAAATGCCTGTTGCAATTAAGCTTAAGATGATCGGGAGAAGTAATGCATATTTGAAGGAGTAATCCATCACTTGTGTTCCTGCAATTGCGCCAAGAAAGATGGATAACCATAAGCTGAAATGGCGAAAAAACGTGCTACGATCGCCTTCACCCATTAATAGCATGGCAATAGAACGTCCAGTATTAACCAAAAAACCTGTTACGTAAGTGAGTGCGGTTGATTTTTCAATGGTTAATCGCAGTGCGATATTTTGAATACCCATAGCAAAGCTTAAGAAGAAATTGGTCACAATTGGTTTAGCGATAGGCTCAACAAACAATGTTGCTGATAGCACTAATGTGACTAGCGCCATGATCATACTGCGATAAAAAGGTTTGTTAGCTATCGCGATAGCTTCGCCGACGGCAGCACCTAAAACAAATAATACAATAACCCCAATGTAGTGCCACGCTTGTGGTGTATTGCCTGAGGTTAACAGTATGCCCACATGGGTTGTGTTACCACTCATAAAAGAGATAAACAGGCCATTTTTCAGATGGATAAAGCCAATAGCATCAACAATACCTGCAATAAAAAGCAGATAGAAGGGCATGGTTGAATGAAGGTGTTTTTTCTTAATCATTAGTCATATTCATAAAGTTAGGTGGTAAATGTCCATCGCATGAAGCTCAATTATAAAACAGTTTTTTCTTGTTTGTGGTTTTGTGTCGACACTACTGTCGAAATAAGGTGTCGACAGCAGTGTCGATAGGCGAACATCCTATGTTTATTTCCTTTTAGTAGTAATAAAAAGTGAAGAGTAGGAGAGCGCGCTAGGTATAAGTGAATGATCTTTAGCTAATAAAACACAAAAATACCTTATTGGTATGATTATTGCTTTTTGTGATGCTTTTTGCAATTAACTGGAAAGATCATGAAAAGCTTTGTTGTTGCAGATCCCGACAAATGTATCGGTTGTGGCACTTGCATGGCAGCGTGCTCCGAAGAACATAAAAAAGTCGGACTGCAAAGCCATCCTCGTCTTACCGTGGTTAAGCATGACAATGCTACGGCACCTGTTATGTGTCGTCACTGTGAAGACGCGCCTTGTGCGGCTGTATGTCCGGTACAAGCTATTTCTAAACAAGCAGATCGTGTTGTTCTTAACGAGTCGCTTTGTGTTGGTTGTACATTATGTGCAGTCGCGTGTCCGTTTGGTGCTATCGCTTTTGATGGTAGTCGACCAATTGCGATGGCAAACAGTTACGATACCTATATCCCTTCTACTCCTCGTTCTAGTAACCCATCAACGTCAATTCCTAGCACTTTTGGTCAAGATATTTTGGCATGGGAACCGGGCGTGAAAAGTATCGCAGTGAAATGTGATTTATGTGGTTTTCGTGAACAAGGGCCTGCCTGTGCACAAGTCTGTCCTACTCAAGCAATTGTGTTGATTGATGAGAGTAAAGTGATGAAAGCACGCCACAGTAAACGTGAAAGCGCGGCTGACAGTGCCGTTTCTGTGAAATCAGGAGCTATGAACAAATGAATCCGTTAGTTTTAGTTTTATTTGCTGTGATCAGCTACGGTGTAGCAGCCCTTATTTCTTGGCTTGGTCGTAAGGATGAACGTGATAGTTTACGTTTGGCGGGTGTGATTAGTGCATTTGGTGGCGTGTTTGGTGTTTTAGCGGGTGTGTCTACCATTGTGGGTCATTATGACTCAGCCGATTTTGCACTGGCGACGCGCTGTATGGTGAATATGGATATGCTTTCAGCCTTAATGGTGGTGGTAATATCCATAGTGACCATGGCGGCGTCTATTTATTCGATTAATTATTTAAAAGAATATCTGGGTAAATCGGGTTGGAAAATCAATATCCTATTTAACATCTTTGCTGCGGCAATGACGGTATTAGTGATTTCAGCCAATGTGATCACTTTTATGGTGTTTATGGAAGTGGTCTCAATCGCATCATGGTTGATTGTGATCAGCGATGGTAGTTTGGCAAGTCGTAAGGCTGGTTTGAATTACTTTATTGTCGATCATATTGCTAGCTTTTTGATCATGGCTGCATTTTTGATCCTATCGATAAATGCCCATAGCTATGACTTTAGTGCGTTCACTACTACACCAATAAGTGCTGGCTTTGCATCATTAACCTTCCTATTAGCGTTAGTTGGTTTCGGTATTAAATCAGCGGGTGTTGGTTTACACGGTTGGTTAATTAAAGCCTATCCTATTTCGCCTTCGTACTGCTCTACCTTGATCTCATGTGTGATGGTGAAGATTGGTATCTATGGCATCTTAAAATTCAGTATTATTTTCCTTGGCGCAACCCAGTTATGGTGGGGCTTCCTTGTTCTTATCTTCGGTGCGGTATCGTCTGTTTTAGGCGTAATGTATGCGTTAGCAGAACATGATATTAAGCGTCTATTGGCTTACCACACGATTGAAAATATTGGCATCATCTTAATTGGTGTCGGTGTCAGTATGATTGGTATCGCAAGCCATCATCCAGTACTTGCGCTATTGGGCTTACTGGGTGGTTTATACCACTTATTAAACCATGCGATCTTCAAAGGCTTATTGTGTTTAGGCTCAGGTTCTATTGTGTACCGTATGCATACCAAAGACATGGATAAGATGGGCGGTTTGGGTAAGACCATGCCAAAAACAGCCATTGCGTTCTTAATTGGTACCTTAGCGATTTGTGCGTTGCCACCGTTTAACGGTTTTGTGTCTGAGTGGTTTATTTATCAATCACTATTTAGCATGGGTAAAGTAGGAACCGCAGCAAATATGTTGTTTGGCCCGTTCGGTATGGTAATGCTGGCACTAACAGGTGCATTAGCTTGTATGTGTTTTGTGAAGGTTTACGGTATCTGCTTTACTGGTGCACCGAAAACAGGACAAGCGGCGAATACTCGTGAAGTGGGCGCTGGCATGACAACAGCAACAACGATGTTAGCGATATTATGTATTGTATTAGGTGTGGGCTCGCCTTGGATTGCACCTTATTTTTCTGATATTGCATCTTCAATTCTTCATCTTGGCCCTGTTTCTGTTGCAACAGGCAGTGCGGTTTATCCAGCAGTGGCTGATCAAGCGATCCTCTCTACCCCTGTAATTGCGATTATGCTAGCGCTATTAGCACTGGTTCCAGCGATATTGCTTTATGTGTTCCGTCAACGTCGTTTGGTACGTCGTCAACAAGGTGATCCTTGGGCGTGTGGTTACCAATATGAGCAGCGTATGACAGTTTCTGCCGAAGGTATTACGCGTCCAATGCGTCATATGTTTAGCCTTATTTATGACAACCGTCCAAAGCAATCTTTGATTGATCGTCATGTCTTACCACATTTATTTGCGGTAGCTGACGGTAGTCAACTTGATGGTCGAAAAGTCTGCATTATGTGCTGCGCGGCTGCGCTATTTGTGGTGTTGTTCTTTCCTTTCATTTCAGGAGTGAGTTGCTAATGTCCCCACTTGAAATGCCTTCTGCTAGTTGGATCACGCTAGCTGTTGTTCAGGCTTTATTGATGCTACTGCTTGCCCCTTTAGCCACCGGATTTTCCCGTGTTATTCGCGCTAAAATTCATTCTCGTAAAGGGCCGGGAGTACTCCAAGACTACCGAGATATTTATAAGTTATTGCAGCGCCAGTCGGTATCACCGTCAAATGCAGGCTTTATTTTCTGGATCACGCCTTGGGTAATGGTGATCACTATGATGTTGATCGGTATGGCATTGCCAACCGTGACGCAAGTGTCACCTTTCCCTATTTCGGGCGATATTATTACCGATATTTACTTATTGGCTATTTTCCGTTTCTTCTTTGCGTTATCAGGTATTGATTCAAACAGTATGTTTGGTGGCTTAGGTAGTAGCCGAGAATTGACTCTTGGTATCTTGGTTGAGCCAATGCTGATCCTGTCGATTGTAGTTGTTGCATTAGCAATGGGTACAACCGATCTTGGTTATATTAGCCATGCGATGGCAAATGACAGCTGGCATTCGCCATTAGCGATTATCTTGGCAGGTCTTGTGTGTGCATTTGCACTGTTTATTGAGATGGGTAAATTACCGTTCGATAGTGCAGAAGCAGAGCAAGAGCTACAAGAAGGCCCTGTGACTGAATACTCAGGTGCTGGTTTAGCGATGGTGAAATTAGGCCTAGGTCTAAAACAGCTCGTTGTCGCTCAGTTCTTCCTTGCGATTTTCATTCCTTGGGGTAAAGCCCAATCATTAGGTTTCGGCAGCTTATTTTCAGCAACCGTGATCTTATTCATCAAGCTTTTTGTGGTTTTCTTCATTGCAGGTATTGCGGAAAACACCATGGCGCGTTTCCGCTTTATGAAAATCCACCGTGCTATTTTCCCTGTATTTTTAGTGGCCGTGTTGGCACTTATCTTTTTAATTTTTGGTTGGTAAGAAACAGTAATGACAAACAATACATTTGAACAATATGCCACTAAACCGCAATCAAATCGGATTGGCAAACAGTATGTCGATGGTGTGAATCATTTCTTTCCATCAGCCATTATTGATGAAGAGTGGCAAACAGATAATCAAGTGACCATCACGGTAAAAATGACCTCTTTGGTCGAAGTGATGAAGTGGCTTTATTACGATCAAGGCGGTTGGCTGACCGTTACATTCGGTAATGACGAGCGTACCTTAAATGGTCACTTTGCGGTTTATCACGCGCTTTCTATGGAAGGGGAAGTTAAAAGTTGGGTAACGGTAAAAGTACTGGTTGATGCCAATAGCCAAGAGTTTATTTCTATTACGCCAACCATTCCTGCTGCCGTGTGGGGCGAGCGTGAAGTACGTGATATGTACGGCTTACGTCCAGTAGGTTTACCTGATGAACGTCGTTTAGTCCTTCCTGATGATTGGCCTGAAGATCTCCACCCACTACGTAAAGATGCGATGGATTACCGTCAGCGTCCACAGCCAACAACCGAAACAGAAACCTATAACTTTGATAACCAGTTAGGTGATGACAGCAACCGTATTGTACCTGTTGGTCCATTACACATTACCTCTGATGAACCGGGTCACTTCCGTTTATTCGTTGATGGTGAAGACATTGTTGATGCGGACTACCGCATGTTCTACGTTCACCGTGGGATGGAAAAACTGGCAGAAACACGCATGGGTTACCACGAGGTTGCGCAGTTAACGGATCGTGTTTGTGGTATTTGTGGCTTTACTCATAGTGTCGGTTACAGCAACACGATTGAAAATGCATTATCGGTTGATGTGCCATTCCGCGCCAAGATGATCCGCACTGTTTTACTTGAAGTTGAACGTCTACACAGTCACTTACTAAACATTGGTTTATCTAGCCACTTTGTTGGTTTTGACTCAGGTTTCATGCAGTTCTTCCGTGTCCGTGAAAAGACTATGGAGCTTGCTGAGTTACTAACAGGTGCCCGTAAAACTTACGGTATGAACTTGATTGGTGGTGTACGTCGAGATTTTCTTAAAGATCAACGCTTAAAAGGTATAGCGATGGTCAAAGAAGTACGCAAAACCTTTTCTGAGCTGGTGGAAGTGCTTCTAGCAACACCTAATATCGAAAGCCGTATTGCAGGTGTAGGTATTTTGTCGAAGCAAGTTGCTCGTGATTACAGCCCTGTTGGTCCACTTATTCGTGCTAGCGGCTTTAAGCGTGATGTACGTATTATTCATGGACAATCTTTAGAGTCTTACGGTGATGTTCCAATGGAATTACAAACCATGGACGGCGGTGATGTGCAATCACGTGTGATGGTTCGTATCCGTGAAGTATTTGATTCACTAAATATTGTTGAATACGGCCTTGATCACCTACCACCGGGTGCAATTCTCACTGAAGGTTTTAACTACGTACCGAATAAGTTTGCGTTGGGCTTTACTGAAGCGCCGCGTGGTGAAAACGTGCACTGGAGCATGACAGGGGATAACCAAAAACTATTCCGCTGGCGTTGTCGTGCAGCAACGTATGCGAACTGGCCGACGTTACGCTACATGTTACGAGGTAACACCGTTGCTGATGCGCCGCTAATTATCGGTAGTTTAGATCCATGTTACTCATGTACTGACCGTGTCACCATTGTTGATACCAAGAAGAAGCGTAGCAAAACTATTCCTTATAAAGCGATTGAGCAGTACAGCATCGACCGTAAAAATTCACCGTTTAAGCTGTAGGAGGCGTTGTGTTTAAGTTATTAAAGACCGTCTTAAAAACCGGTGAAGTCACAACCAAATACCCATTTGCACCATTGGAAGTGAATGAAGACTTCCGTGGTAAGCCAGAGCTAGATGCGGATCAGTGTCTGTCTTGTGCTGCCTGTATGCGTGCTTGTCCTGCCAATGCGTTAGTGATGGAAACTGACGAAAAAGCCGGTACACGCCGTTGGGAATTGTCGATGGCGCGATGCATTTACTGTGGTCGCTGTGAAGAAGTCTGCCCAACGAAAGCCATTAAGCTGTCGCAGAACTTTGAGTTAGCGGTAACCCGTAAAGAAGATCTGTATGAACATGCGGTGTTCCAACTGGCGAATTGTCGCCAATGTGAGCGTCCGTTTGTAGCGAAAAAGCTATTGGACTATGTGCTAGACACCTTGGCACAAACGGGTGTTTCAGCGGATCAATTAGAGTTACGTCGCCAACAATTAGAAACCTGTCCTGAATGTCGTCGCAGTAACAATATGCTAGATAGCGAAAACGTTAGCCATCTACGTTACCTTGAGGAGGAAATGTGAAAGGTATTAAACAGCTAAATGGTACAGCTCATACCCAAACTGTTCCTGTTCCATTACCGCCTAATAGCCAGAAATTAAAAGACGCGCTTATTAAGCAGATTCGTCGCTCGGCGTATGTTTACCGTGTTGACTGTGGTGGTTGTAACGCCTGTGAAATCGAAATTTTCGCAGCCACAACCCCTGTATTTGATACTGAGCGTTTTGGTATTAAGGTTGTTGCATCGCCTCGCCATGCCGATATTCTTCTATTTACGGGGGCTGTGACTCGCGCAATGCGTGCACCCGCGCTTCGTGCTTATGAAGCAGCACCTGATCCTAAGATTGTGATTTCTTACGGCGCGTGTGGTTGTGATGGCGGTATTTTCCACGACTTATATTGTGTCTGGGGCGGTACTGACAAGATTGTACCTGTTGATGTCTACATTCCGGGCTGTCCTCCAACACCTGCGGCAACGATTTATGGTTTTGCGGTAGCTTTAGGTTTACTTGATCAGAAACTGAAAGCGAAAACGCACAATCCTGATGAGCAAAAAGCGAGCCTTAAACATACTGAAATTCCACTGGATATTAAGGTGATGATTGAGCGTCAAGCCCGCTTACTTGCCGGTTATGTTCAAGGCCAACGTATTGCAGATGAAGTGATGGATGTATTGGCAACCTGTAGTGCGGATAACGTTGATAGCAAGATTGCTGCTTACTTAGCGGAAAAAGACGATCCACGTTTAACCGAAATCGTGAATATTCTGCTGAGCAAAACCATGGCTGCATTAACGGGACAACCTGCGTGCGGGGCAGAGCAAAAAGCGTGCTGTGGAGGCGAAAATGCCTAATAGCAAGATTGCCGATTTACCTGAAGAGTTAACGCAATCTCGTCACCTTGAGCAGAATGTGTATTTCTACAGCTTGGGTCGCAAGTTTGTTGATGAAAGCTACGATGTACCAGAAGAAGCCAAGCAAATTATGTACTACAGCTTGGCAATTGGTCACCATCTTGGTGTGGTCGATTGCTTAGATGCGGTATTGAAATGTTCAGGTCATGAGTACCTTGAATGGATCAGTGGATTAGACCAAAGCGGTGAAGCATTTCGTAAAATGAAAGGCTTTTTAGTGTTTGGTGAAATCACGATTTATCCCGAGCATTTAAACATGTTGGCACTGGCGTTTGATGGTATTGATAGTGCGACTCAAAGCGAGAAGTCAAAGCTGTTAACCGATGGATTTATTGAAGCCTTAGGGGATATTCATCGCGAACCAACCATGTACATGATGATCCGAGGAGGACAGTAATTGTGCTAGAGGAAATTAACCTCTCTTCTGTCATGGGCGTAACGGTGTCGAATGACGATGTTGATCTGTCGGTCAGCAATATTGTATTGACGGTTGGTAACAGCATGATGGCAGACGATGGTGCTGGTCCATTACTCGCAAAGATGATGAAAGAGAATCCGATTGCGGATTGGAGCGTGCTGGAAGGCGGCTCTATGCCTGAGGATTGCTTACACCTTATTCGTAAAGCAATGCCGAAACGGGTGCTGGTGGTTGATGCTGCAGATATTGGTGAAGAAGCAGGGGAAGTACGAATTATTGATCCTGAGACTATCGTTGATATGTATGTGGTGTCGACCCACAGTTTGCCGTTGAATTTCTTAATAGATGAATTAAAGACCTTTGTACCAGAAGTGATCTTCATTGGTATACAGCCTGCGATTGTTGCTTTTTCATTCCCTTTAACGGAAATGGTACAACAAGGTGTTGAGCAAATTTATCAACAATTACCAACTTGGCAAGGCTCGGGCGGATTCACCCACTGTTAGCAGTAAACTGCGACAGTGACGATGCTTAATCGTTGGCCTGTCGATAAGGTGTCGATGAGATGTGACGAAGTGTGTCGATGATGGTTATCGATACATATCAGACATGTTCATTGCTATAAATAAAGCCTGATTTCGATCAGGCTTTATTTTTTTGTCTTAAATATTAATAGTTTGCGTTTTTGCTGTTCAAGGTGTAAAAACTGGCATAGCTCATGCTTATAAGGTATCGCAATGCGGATATGTATTGCGATGTATCGACATCAACAAGGGATACACCATGAACCGATTTGTTTTTGCAGATCCAAATTTGTGTATTGGATGCCGAACTTGTGAAATCGCTTGTGCGTTATCGCATCAAGCAGAAAATACGGTAGCAGGAATGGCACCATCGGATTTTTCACCACGTTTAACCGTCGTGAAAAATGCCCATGTAACTACGCCTGTAATGTGTCGTCAATGTGATGATGCGCCGTGTGCTCAGGTTTGTCCCAATAACGCCATCGTATTAGAAGATGGTTTTGTCAAAGTGATTCAATCTCGTTGTATCGGTTGTAAAACCTGCGTTATTGCATGCCCCTACGGTGCAATGAATGTGGTGACAACGATGGTTGAAGAGACAAAAGGTGCTGCGTTGTTTACGCGCAAAGTACCGCAAACCCAAGCATTAAAATGTGATTTATGTCATCACCAAGAGTCGGGTCCTTCTTGTGTTCAAGTTTGTCCTACTGGTGCGATTCGAATCATTGAGCCTGAGACGTTGACTGAAACGAGCCAACAAAAACGTGAAGCAGCGGCAATGAGCGCTGTAGTAGCAACAGGTTGCTAAGGTGATTGTTTAATCACAATGCTATTGACGTTTATTATTACAACCTAAGGTTAGTATGAAAAAATCAATTGTTGTTTGTCCCTACTGTGGTACTGGGTGCAAACTAAAATTGGTTGTCGAAAATAACAAAGTAATTGCAGCAGAGCCTGCAGATGGCCGTACCAACGAAGGTCAACTGTGTTTAAAAGGTTACTATGGCTGGGATTTCCTTAACGACACCAATTTATTAACTCCACGCTTGAAGCAACCGATGATCCGCCGTACACGCGATGCCGCGTTAGAAGCGGTTTCATGGGAAGAAGCTATTGATTTTGCCGGCGAAAAGCTAATGGCAATCAAGAAGCAATATGGCCCTGACGCGATCATGACAACGGGTTCTGCGCGCGGTCCAGGTAACGAAGCTAACTATGTGATGCAGAAGCTCGCACGTGCGGTGATAGGGACGAATAACGTCGATCACTGCGCCAGGGTGTGACACGCTCCATCAGTCTCCGGTCTGGAGACAACAGTAGGTAATGGCGCAATGAGTAACGCCATTCCCGAAATTCAAAAAACAAAATGTTTACTCATATTCGGTTACAACGCGGCTGATTCTCACCCAGTTGTAGCAAGGCACATTCTTAAGGCTCGCGCTAATGGTGCGAAGATCATTGTTTGCGACCCACGTAAGATCGAATCTGCACGTGTCGCTGATCAATGGTTAGCGTTGAAGAACGGTTCAAACATGGCACTGGTTAATGCGTTAGCGAATGTCATTATTGAAGAAAACTTATACGACAAAGAGTACGTTGCAAATAACACTGAAGGCTTTGATGCGTTCCGTGAACTTGTATCTCGTTATACACCTGAAAGTGTTGAAACAACAACAGGCTTAAAAGCGGAAGATATTCGTTTAGCGGCACGTACTTATGCGGCAGCACCTGAAGCGATGATCCTTTGGGGTATGGGTGTTACCCAATACGGACAAGCTGTTGATGTTGTGCGTGGTTTAGCCGGTCTTGCATTATTAACCGGTAACTTTGGTCGTGAAGGTGTAGGTTGTGGTCCTGTTCGTGGACAAAACAACGTACAAGGTACCTGTGATATGGGTATGTTGCCACACCAGTTCCCAGGTTATCAGTCAGTAGAAGATGCCGACATTCGTGCAAAATTTGAAGCGGCTTGGGGTGTACAATTATCTGGTAAGCCGGGTTACCGCTTAACAGAAATTGGTCACAAAGTTGAGGAAGGGATCTGTAAAGCATTTTATGTTTTCGGTGAAGATCCAGCACAAACTGAAGCCGATCTTGCAGCGATGCGTGAAACCATGCGCAAGATGGAATTGGTGATTGTTCAAGATATCTTCATGACACAAACAGCAGAATTTGCTGATGTGATTTTCCCTGCGACAAGCTGGGGTGAGCATGAAGGTGTATACAGTAGCGCCGACCGTGGTTTCCAACGCTTCTATAAAGCGATTACACCACCGGGAGACGTGAAACCTGACTGGGAAATTTTCAGTTTATTAGCAACCCGTATGGGTTACCCAATGTCTTATCAAAATACCCAAGAAATTTGGGATGAGATGCGTCACCTTGCACCACTATATACAGGTGCAACGTACGAGAAGATGGAAGGGTTAAAATCTGTACAGTGGCCATGTCCAACTGAGGATCATCCGGGTACACCTTTCTTGTTTGAAGGTAATAAATTCAGTACACCATCAGGTAAAGGTCAGTTCATTGCTGCGGAATGGCGTGCGCCATTAGAGCAACCAGATGCCCAATACCCGTTAGTATTATCTACTGTGCGTGAAGTAGGCCATTACTCTTGTCGTTCAATGACGGGTAACTGTTCTGCATTACAGACATTGGAAGATGAACCGGGTTATGTGCAGATGCACCCGGATGATGCACGTCAGTTAGGTATTGACGATCAACAATTGGTTTGGGTTTCATCACGTCGCGGTAAAGTAATTTCACGTGCAAACTATAATGAGCGTGTAAATAAAGGCGTGGTATACATGACTTACCAATGGTGGATTGGTGCATGTAATGAATTAACCATTGAGCATGTGGATCCGATTTCAAGCACACCTGAATTTAAATATTGTGCCGTTAAGGTAGAAAATATTGAAGATCAGTCATGGGCGGAAAATTACGTACAAACAGAGTACAGTAATTTGAAAGCACGCTTGAAGAGCCATGTTGTTAATGCTTAATAACAAAAAATGAGTGTATTTGTTTATTTTATTATTCAAATAAACCATTAATGAAAATAAGGTTTCCAAGATAGAATATTGTATATTTTAAATTTGGAAACCTTATATTTCATTGCTTTGCTGTATATTGCTACTAGTCATTCATATCGCTCAAATAATTAGCATTTACTCTGTTTTTCATCATTAGTTTGCATTTATATTTATTGTTTATTGATTGATATCAATACTTGGTTACTAAAATGGTTGAGAATTGTATAATAAATGCTTGAATTATTACTCTCTATTCGAGCGACATTATCAGCAAGAGTTAATGCCAACATGGAACGCTTTGAAAGTGATTTGATGACTTTTTCTAAAGCCTTATTATCAATCAATGATATTTCAGGCGTAATGGATTTTCTTAACAATGAAGATCTATTATTTATCAATGTTGAACGTGTGAATCTACTTTTAAAAAATGATCTTGATAGTCAACCAAGCCTTTACTACCTTGATCAAGATAAACAATGTCAGCAATTTGATTACACTGGCTCAAGTATTGGATTGCATGGCGCTACCATGCGTGATTATTGCCATCAGATGGATGGTGAAACGCTATATCAAACTTTTCCTCAGCTAGAAAGTCATCCTGCGTATGACTCGGTTTTTAATTATTGCAAAATACCGCTATCTATTTGTAATCAACCTTTAGGTGCGATTGAATATATTAATCTAACTATGCCTGATGATAGTGAGAGCGAGAAGCAATTCAAATTATTTAATAATATGATTTCAGCAATGATTGAACATATTATAGAGCACCAAACGGCATCAACATTTACTGAAAAACTAACAACTGAAAAAAACAATTTTCAGGTTCTGGTTGATGTGACGAATACTGTTATAAGTCAAAGTACAAAAAAAGAATTGATAGGTTCATTATTACGCTTTTTATATCAGCATTTTGGTATGACTGATCTATCGATTATTCAATTACAAGATGGGCATTACAATCAACACTCTGCTTGTTTTATTAATAATGAAATTGATTATCAATGTCATTTCTTTACCAATGATAAACTAATTAAAAATGCAATTAAGAATAAACAGCCTGTATTTTTAAATGCGATAGATATTAAGAAAATGCAGGCTGATAATAATAGCCCGTACTTTCCTCGTAGTGTTAAAACTGCTTGTGTTATGCCACTCATATTTAGAGGCATTGCAGTGGGTTATATCAGTTTTATGAAGCCTATTGAAGCGCCATATCAAAATACGGATCTTGAGTTATTTAAACAGATAGCTGCGCGTGTTGCGTTAGCAATGCATAGTATAAAAACACATCAAGCGAGCATTCCAAATCGACCTATAACTAAGTTTGTAAACATCGATGAAGGAATGGGTGAGCACGTTATTTTTGACGATATTATTAGTCAAAGTGAAGTGATGAATAAAGTCCTTGAACAAGTTGCCCTTGTTGCTTGTTGTGACAGTACGGTGTTGATTTTAGGCGAGTCGGGTACGGGAAAAGAATTAATTGCTCGTGCTATTCATAAGTTAAGCCTACGCAGCAAAACGGATATGGTGAAGATGAATTGTGCCGCCATTCCTGCTGGTTTATTTGAAAGTGAATTGTTTGGTCATGAACGTGGCGCCTTTACTGGCGCGATTAGCCAGCGTGTTGGTCGTTTTGAGCAAGCGCATAAAGGTACGTTATTTTTAGATGAAATTGGTGATATGCCGTTAGAGCTTCAGCCTAAATTATTACGTGCATTACAAGAAAATGAAATAGAACGTGTGGGTAAGAACGCATTAATCAGTGTTGATGTGCGAATTGTTGTCGCCACGAATGTTGATTTATTACGCCGTGTAGAAGAAAAGAAATTTCGTAATGATCTTTATTACCGTTTGAATGTTTTTCCTATCCAAATTCCGCCATTACGTGAACGTGCCGAAGATATCCCATTATTGGTTAAACATTTTACCCGTGAATTAGCCCAAAAAATGGCCAAAACGATCACCGTAATTGCAGCAGAAGATTTAGCGGTTATGAGCGCATTTCCATGGCCGGGCAACGTTCGTGAATTGCGTAACTTTGTTGAACGCTCTGTGATTTTAACGCGTGGTAATGTGCTTAATGTTCCTGTTCATGAGCTAAAAACAGCGTCTCATTCTGCCTGTGTACCAACCGAGAATGCGCCTTCTGTCGGATTGGTTACCCCTGAAGCTACTGGTGTTATCAATACGCCAGAATCAACAGTGAAAGGTGACGTAGTTAAACCCATTATTAGTAAAGCAGACGTGATTAAAGCATTAAAGGCTTGTCATGGTGTGGTCGCAGGGCCGAATGGTGCGGCAAACCAATTAGGACTGAAACGGACAACCTTGTTATCTCGAATGCAGAAAATGGGGATTAATAGCCAAGATTTTCGAGGTGGTATCTGATGCGTTTTATACCAGCCTACATTTTTATTTAATTATAGGATCACTATTTTGACCACTCTTGAGGTGCAATCAACCGATGCCGTTAGTGATGCTTGTCAGCGTCCGATCATTCGCTATCGCAAAGGAGAAAGCGATTTTAGAGAGATGGATTTCATTATTGAAGAAACGCCTGTTGCTCTTGCGTTTAATGGCGTTGCGTACACCGTGATGATGTGTACTCCTCATGATTTAGAGCCGTTTGCGATAGGCTTTTCATTGTCTGAGGGAATTATCGATCATCACCGTGATATTCACGATATACTGATTACCCATCATGACAATGGGATCAATCTTGATATTACAGTTGCAAATCGTTGTGCTGAGCGTTTAAAGCAGAAACGTCGTTCATTAGCGGGTTTAACGGGCTGTGGTATTTGTGGTGAAGAAAAATTGGAAACCGTATGTCGGATGCTAATGCCATTGCCGATGACAGTTGAGTTTGATTTAAGTCATTTAGAACAAGCGTTACAGCAATTACTTCAACACCAAGCACTTAATCAACTCACAGGTGCAGCACACGCGGCAGCATACATCGATGCCAATGGGCAATTACTCGCAACATTTGAAGATGTTGGTCGCCACATCGCGTTAGATAAATTAATTGGTTATATCCATCAACAGCGTTTATCTGGCGGTGCTGTGTTAGTTACCAGTCGCGCTAGTTTTGAAATGGTACAAAAGGCGGCCTCAGCCGGTGTTGAAGTGTTACTTGCCGTATCTTCTGCAACAAAAATGGCTGTCGATTTAGCGGATCGTTTAAATATGACGTTATTAGGGCATTGTCGCCGTGGTCGAGCCGATGCTTATGCTCACCCAGAACGTATTTTTGGCATGATTTGATCTCGTGCTTTCATCGTACTTTACGCTTAGTTATCGCGTGAAGTGTTTTATAACCCTCCGGATTTCCGGTTACTTTTATTAAGAAGATATTAATATGAAAATGAAACATCTAATGTTGGGCTTGCTAACTACTTCTTTTTCTCCTCTTGCTTTAGCACACCCTGGTCACATTGGTCCTCACGCTTCTGCGTTCATGAGTGGTTTTGTTCACCCATTTACTGGCATGGATCACCTAAGTGTTATGGTGGGTGTGGGTCTATTAGCAGCAATGATGGGGGGGAAAGCGATTTCACGTTTACCTCTTGCTTTCATCTCAATCATGATTGTAGGTGCTGCATTAGGTGTATCAGGTGTTGTGATCCCAGGTGTTGAGCTAGCTATTGCAGTGTCTGTGATTGCGATGGGTGGCATGCTATTAGCGGGTGGTCGTATCTCTGCAAAAGTAGCGACAGGTGCAGTAATGGCATTTGCATTATTCCACGGTATGGCTCACGGTATGGAAATGCCTTTAGGCGCTACGGCTGTTGAGTTCTTTATCGGTTTCGTACTTGCAACGGCAATTCTACACGCGTGTGGTGTGGTATTAGGTAAAGCTATCGCGTCTTCAGCTGCTAATCGCCGTGTTACTAATGTCCTAGGTGTCGTTATGGCGGCATTTGGTGGCATCTTAATGCTGTCTTAATTCAGGGCAGTTAGCGTGACAGACAACATTGCACGACAATATATTCATATTACCGGCATTGTACAGGGGGTCGGTTTCCGCCCCTTTGTCTACCAACTAGCGACACAACATACGCTAGTTGGTTCGGTGATCAATGATTCAGAAGGGGTGAAAATTGATGTGCAAGGCTCTCTTGATACATTAGCTATTTTCACTTCGCAGTTAATTGACCAAGCGCCTCCTTTAAGTCGCATTGATGATGTGGCAATTCGCACTTTATCGCTATGGTCTGAATTGGAAAAGCCGAATACTTTTGATATAGAGCAAAGTCAGTGCGGTGACAGCACAACGGTATCTATTTCACCAGATCAAGGGCTTTGTGATGCTTGTAAGCGGGATATTTCCAATCCAGATTCTCGATACTTTCAATACCCATTTACCAACTGTACTCATTGCGGTCCACGTTACAGCATTATAAAAGCGCTACCTTATGATCGTGCAGCAACCAGTATGCAGGATTTTTCGTTGTGTTCTGATTGTGCCGAGGCATATCAAAATCCAGTCGATCGTCGTTATCATGCTCAGCCCATTAGTTGTGACTGCTGCGGCCCTTGGGTAACGCTTTATGATGCACAGCAGCGAGTAAAATCGAGCGCAGAATTACCACTTGTTGCAACCAAACAAACAGCGATTGAGCAGCTTGCGCAACAGATTAAAGACGGCGAAATTGTTGCAGTTAAAGGCATCGGTGGTTTTCATTTAGTGTGTGATGCCACGAACGCTCAAGCCGTGGCGAGTTTACGTAAGCTTAAGCATCGGCAGTCAAAACCGTTAGCCATCATGGCGGCAAGTGATGACATTGCTCAACAATTCGTTGAAGGTTGTGATGCGGAATGGAGAGCATTAGCAGCGCAAGCGAGACCTATTGTTCTTATGAATAAGCGGTTAGATATTGTGGCAGAAGAAGTGACACGAACAGATGGCGTATTAGCTGAAAATGTTGCTCCGAATGTACCGTATCTTGGAATCATGCTGCCGTATACGCCATTGCATTATTTGTTGTTTGATGAATTAAAAGCAATCGATGCGACAAGTACACTTGTTATGACCAGTGCGAACTTATCAGGTATGCCTATTGCCACTGAGTTAGCTCAAGTCTGTACTCAATTTTCAGGGAAAATCAGTGGTGTTTTAGATCATAATCGTCCGATTGTGAGTGCGTGCGATGATAGCTTGGTACATTATGCTGGCGGAAAGATCCGTGTGCTACGTATGGCAAGAGGCTATGCGCCTGTGAGTCATTTCGGTACAGGTAGTGAACAAAGTACAGGTAACATCACCGTTGCTTTAGGTGCTGAGCAAAAATCAACCATAGGGTTAGCATTACCTCAGCAATGGCTAATATCCCCTTATATTGGTGATTTAGACGATCTCGATACCGAGTTACGTTATCAAGAAACGGTTAACCATTTAACGACGCTTTATAATGTTAAGCCACAGCAAGTGGTGTGTGATAAACACCCTAACTATCATTCCTCTCAATTTGCTGAAAAATACCAAGCCAAAGCCAATTTAGCCGCGCCACTTTTAAAGGTGCAGCACCACCATGCCCATGTATTAGCTGTGATGGCTGAGCATAATTTAACGGAGCAGGTTTTAGGTTTTACCTTTGATGGTACTGGGTGGGGTGACGATCACACCGTGTGGGGCGGTGAAGTCTTACTTTCTATGCCACAAAGTTATCAACGTGTCGGACATTTACGTCAATTTCGCTTAATTGGAGGCGAAAAAGCGATAAAAGAGCCAGCTCGTTTGTTGTTTGCCCTTTTATTGGAATGTTACTCAGTCGATGCGATTAAAGCGATGCAGTTATCAGCCTTTAAAGCGTGGAGTGATATTTATTTCAATAATTTATACCAATTATGGCTAACAGGTAGTCAATCGCCTTATACCTCATCGATGGGACGTTTAATTGATGCGTGGGCAAGTTTGTTAGGTTTAGTTGATCGCGTTGATTATGAAGGTGAGTGCGGGTTGAAACTCGAACAAGCGGCAATGAAAGATCGATGCCATCAACCTATTTCTTTTGCTGTTGATGCTAATGGCGTGATTGATTGGCAACCACTTTTGGAATATGCATTACCACTGTTAAGTTTAGTTGCCGATGATTATCGCCCAGCATGGCGAAATTGTTTGGCGCACAGTTTTATTAGTGCCATTGCGAACGTCATCGTCACCATAGGACAAACGTATAAGCCATTACCGATTGTTTTAGGCGGTGGGGTATTTCAAAACCGTGTATTAGTTGATGAAGTGTTTGAAAAAGCCAGCACGCACAGTTTATCCCTTTTTTGTGGTGAATCACTCCCTGCTAATGATGCATCTATTTCAGCAGGTCAGTTGTGGTTTGCCATACATCAAAAATAAGAATGAAGAGATCTCGTCATGCATGAATTATCACTGAGTATGAATACGGTAGATACCGTGGTTGAACAGGCGAAAAAGCAAGGCTTTCATCGTGTAACTCGAGTGACATTATCGATTGGGACATTATCGTGTATAGAGCCCCATGCATTGGCAACAGGATTTGAATTTGCAACACGAGGAACGATTGCAGAAGGCGCGAAGTTAGCCATTGAGTCTGTACAAGCTCAAGTTTGGTGTATGGAGTGTCAGCGCTATATCGAAATGGATGAGCGTGGTGTCTGCTGCCCTCATTGCCAAGGTTATCAGCTTAAAGTTGAAACCGGTGACGAATTAATGATTAAAAATATTGAGGTAGAGTAATGTGTAATGTATGCGGCTGCGGAGATAGCCATGTAGAAGGTGTCGATCACCATCATCATGGTTCTCATAACCACGATCATCATGGGCATAGTGATCACAATGACCATCACCATGATCACGCGCACTCCAATGTTCATAAAGCGAGTAATGAACAGCCTGTTGTGATCCATCATCACTACTATCATCAAGGTGATGTTCATCATCATGTGCATTACACGTTACCTGCAACATCGCACCATGAACACAGCCACCCACATCATCAACATTCTCACCATGACCATGCATCGCACGTACATCACAACCATGCTCATGATAGCCATGACCATCATCAGCCTGAAACCTTAGATAAAGGTGATTTGCACTACGGTAAAGGCGAAGCTGAAGTGCATGTGGCTGGGGTTTCTCAACGTCAACTTCTGACGTTAGAGATGGATATTCTAGGTAACAACAATAAACTGGCTGAACATAATCGCGAGCATTTCAAAGCCAATAAACAGCTTGTGCTGAATCTAGTATCAAGCCCAGGCTCTGGTAAAACGACCTTGCTTACTGAAACCCTGATGCAGCTAAAACAGCAGTATCCATGTGCGGTGATCGAAGGGGATCAGCAAACCTCTAACGATGCGGATCGTATTCGTGCTACCCAAGTGCCCGCTATTCAAGTTAATACAGGAAAAGGCTGCCATTTAGATGCACAAATGGTGCACGATGCTTATCATCAATTAGCAATGAATGAGCCAGGTTTCTTGTTTATCGAAAATGTCGGTAACTTGGTGTGCCCTGCGAGTTTTGATTTAGGTGAGGCATGCAAAGTCGCGATTTTGTCTGTTACTGAAGGGGAAGATAAGCCGCTTAAATACCCTAATATGTTTGCTGCCGCTGACTTAATGCTGATCAACAAGGTCGACCTATTGCCGTATGTTGATATCAACATTGAAGATTGTATTGCTAATGCACGAAAAGTGAATCCCAATATTCAGGTCATAAAACTTTCAGCTAAAACGGGTGAAGGGATGGATGCGTGGTTAAATTGGCTGACTGAGCAACTTCAACAACATCAATAGTTATTACGGTTCAGTAGACATTTAAAACCACAGGTTCATGAAAAGTGCCTGTGGTTTTTTATAAAGATGCGCACAAAAGTATGCATTAAAATGTAATGCCCCTTATTTACCTTCCTCTCAATTCACATCCTCTGTGTTTAATTTTGCTATAACTAATCGTTTCATCAATAGTTTACAAGTTAAAGAAATGAGGTGAGATGATGATAAGTGCTACAGGTATTGAGTATCGCTATATAAAGCATCACAGTGCTAAAGATTGTGTAGTGATTAATACGGGAGCTAACGTTACCATTGAAGATAACCGATGGTTACAAGATGAGTTAGCAAAGCGTTACAGTGTACTTTTATTTAATCGAGGTGGTTATGGCAGAAGTCCACTCAATACAAAGGTAAGGACACCAGAGGTTGTATCTCAGGAGTTGCATAGTTTACTTATAGAGTTAGATATTAAAAACGCCATCTTACTTGGTCCGTCCTTGGGTGGACTTTACGGTCGATATTTTAACTATAAATACCCTGATTTAGTTAAAGCCTTGGTGGCTGTTGATTCGCCAATTAGCTTTATTTTTGAGAAAATTGAAGCGCGCCTTCCAAAAGATATTAAGCAATTTGTTCAGCAAGAACTTTCTCTTTTAAAGCCAATAAATCCCGTTGTTGACTCTGAGCTGCTGGAGGTAACTCAACTGGAATTTACGGACTTTTCTTATCACCAAAAGCCGGTATTAAATTTTTATAATACCTATTTAGGCGATGGCGCAGAGTTTGTTAGTCAGTTGATTGTTGATGTTGCTAAGCAAGAAGCAGAAAAAGAAGGTTGCGTTAGATTGGCATTTTCAGCAACAGGACATGATATTATTTCTAATGATTTGGATTTTTTCTTGGCAACATTTCATCGTTTTATCGATGATATAAATAGTGACTCTAAATTTTAAATAACACAGTGAGGTTAAGTATCGGCTTTGATTGAAGCCCTGATAAACAGGGCATTATTGCTTACTTTTTATAAATAACAGAAATGATGTCTTCAGGTTGCTGATGATTTAATTGTGCTATTTGTACAATGGACTGCTTAGGATCATCAATCGTAAAACCAGCCAATTTTATTTTATCTACTAAGTTATTAATGGGTTGATGAGTTAGCTCTGACATCAACGTAATTGGAGCATTATCGATAGAATCAAACAAGGCGACAGAGACATTGTTAGACTGTTCGACTTCTTTATCACTTTGGATCATTGCGATACCCAGTAATAAAATAGCCGCCATCATGACAATGTTATTCTTACGTGATAAGTGCTTGATAATTGAGTTCTTATATAAGAAAGCATGCCCGAGAACGGCAATGACCATTAAGATACCAATCCATTCATGCATAAGAACAATATTTTTCGAATTAATATCTAAAAATAGGAGAGAACCAGAAGTTAGCACAAGTAGTGCACAAACGAGTGTTAGTGGTGTCCAGTATTTTTTCATTTGATCTACTTTTAGTGTTTATAAAGACAGAGCAAAAAGTAGCATGATTAAGCTTTGCTCATTTTCGTTTGAGCGCCAATATCATCATTCTTTACGCCATTCCTATGAATAAAGACATTCTCTAAATTGTGTATCTCGAATAAGGTGCAATATTCATTAGCCTGTTGCTAATTGATGCAACTAAGCAAGTTGCGTTAGATTGTTTTTTTTCGATAGGACATGACACAATGGCTAATGATTTGGGCTTTTTATTGGCAACTCTTCATTGTTTTATCAGTGGCTTAATAGCTTCTTAATAGGATATTGCTTCGATAATTAATTTCAGCAATGTTAAATTATCATATGTATTCGTTAAGCGTTATTTTTACAAGGAATTAACGTAATGCTTTATGAGAGTGACTGTCTTCAAAAGAATGATGATGGAGGTTAATTAACACTACCAATTTGTTTTTTTATCTATACAATTCCGCGCAACTTCGCTAATGGCATATCGTTGATATTCATTTTTCGCCTGCAATTAGTGACACATTTTGATGCTATGAATAGTCTACGATGAAAACTAAAATCTTACTGCTTGCTCTACTGCTTTCTGGCTGTGATATGACAGCAACTCCTTTTACTCCACCTTCTACCAATGATATCGAGCAGTGCCAAATTTTGGTAACGAATAAAACGCAATATACTGCTGAAACCATTATTGCTAATGATGTTGATAATCAATCTGAAAGTAATCGAGGCTGGGTGTTTGTCGATCATATAAAGCCGGCACATCGTGGTGATATTAACTTTCGTTGTAATTTAGAGAAAAATAGAGTGGAAGTATGGGCGCCGGGTGCCGCAATGTGGAATGAATTGTAATACTTTCATTGCTAGCGCTTAAAGTGAAGCCTAGCTTTTTGCTTGTATAGTAAAAACAACAGTAAAAAAACGGCGATACCCCAATATCGCCGTTTTTTATTAATCGTTATTTGCCGTTTTTAATCGGTAGTCAACACGCCCAAATTTTTTCTCTGCACTTGCTGTACGCCCAATCATCGCCGTCGTAATTAACATGAATAAAGACGGTAATAACCAACCTGCATGTGCGTTGTAAAGCGGTAATGTATCGCTGAAAAAGTCACCGAGATCTTTTGGCATCTTACCTAAGATATTAATCGCATCAATAGTACCGAAAAGCGTCGCTGTGATCAGAACCGCACTGTGTGTAAGGCGTGAAACGGTAAATGTTGAAGCCGCCAATGATGCTAATACTAATGCGATGGCAACCGGACAAAGTACAAGGATGGCAGGTAAACTTACTTTCAGAATATCGTTTAAACCAAAGTTTGCGATAACCCCTGTTAGCACAACAATGACTGTTGCTGTGAAACCAAACGAAGCTTTAAACGTATCTTGATAATACTCAGCACATGCATTGGTTAAACCCACCGTGGTGGTTAAACATGCCATTAAGATAATAGCGGCTAATAACCATTGACCATAATGACCAAATTCCCCAGCAACGTAACGAGTTAAGATCACGCTACCATTAACACCATGTTCAGCAATCGTTGATGATGTTGCGCCTACGTAGCCCATAATGATGTAACAAGACGCCATTAACGTGGCGTAAATTAATGCGACTTTAATAGAAGTTGATGCAATACCTTGTTGTGTTGTAACACCCTTAGCTTTTATTGCATGAATGATAACCCAGCCGAAACCGACAGCAGCAATGGCGTCCATCGTCATGTAACCTTGGATCAAACCACTTGTAACAGCACCGACTTGGTAATCACCAGATGGAGCAGCAGGTGTACCGAGAGGGCTAAGAAATGCTGCTAAGCCTAATCCACATAGTAAAATAATCAGTGCAGGCGTCATGATCTTACCAATGTAAGTCACAAGGTTTCCTGGTTTAAATGCAAGAAATAGGGTAGCGGCAGAAAAAATGATAGAAAAAGCAACTAAATGGTCATGAGTAAAAAATGGTTGAATACCCATTTCATAAGCAACAGTAACGGCGCGAGGCATACCAAATGCAGGGCCAATAGCGGTAAAAAGTAATACCCAAAAAGTTGTACCTAGCCACTTAGGTAAAGCCTTGGTTAAATTAGTGGTATTACCAATTCGACCTAGCACAATAATAGTAAATGCGGGTAAGCCTACGGCAGTAATTAAAAATCCGGCCATTGCGGAGGTCAGAGAAGTCCCGGCATCTAATCCCATTGCTGGTGGAAAGATCAAGTTACCTGCACCAAGAAAGAGGGCAAATGTTGTGAGACCGAGTACGAAGATGTCTTGTGTTTTCAAATGTAGTTCCTGCATTTTTGAAGTTATAGACAACCATCGCGATTAATGCGCAATGCGTTAAACGTCCATGATTGAAATCGTATTCCGCAGGTTTGCTGAAAGAAGATATTTGACTTGATAGTATCCTCCGCCAGCTCGGCTGACGGAAGCTTGCCCGCCAGCCTAGCGAATAATCACTAGGATAATAGCGGTAATAATTCGTGTTGTATGTTTTATATCAACAACAGAAGCCTCGCTCCAATTAGTAAATTGGCTCGATGCTAAGTTTTTTCGTGTTTTATGTTCGCAAAGTGCTGAATACATAACTTAACAACTTCTGTTTTGTGATTGAATTAACGCTTACAACATATAAAGAAAATATAGAGTTGTAAACGATTTTTTTATGGTATGCGTTTTATTGCGACTAAGTAAAAGCAATTAACTAAATAAAATCATATTGATAGTTAAATATGTGAGTGTTAGTGCCAGGTTTTGTATTTTTATGCTTCGATATAATAATTGAAAGCAGTGGTAACGCTGATATTGAAGCTATACCAATGGCATAGCTTCAATTTTAGTATCAGTAGGTAGCAACTGTATTTCGATTACGTTGAATAATATGGGTCACTTTACTGATACAAATGGTTACTAGAACAGGGAGTAGCCATGACGCATGAGCATTAAACAAAGGTAACCATGCAGTTAGATCTTGATGCATAGCGGAAGGTATTTTACCCAAAATGTTTAGTGCATCAATACTGCCAAATAACGTGGCGATAATGACGATCAGTGTTTGGCTCATCGAGAATTTACGCTTTTCGTTACTCACAGTGTTCGGCATAAAAATAATGGCGATGATGAGTGATACAGCGATAGGGCATAAAATCAAAATAGCAGGTAGGCTGACTTCAATAATCGTTTCTAAGCCAACATTAGAGATAATGGTTGTTAAGCTCATGATCACAACAGCACTGATTTTAAAAGGGATGTTATAAGTATTTTTGTAGTATTCGCTATTTGCATTGGTTAAGCCAATAGTTGTGGTTAAACAAGCCATTAAAGTGATAGTTGCTAATAAAATTTGTCCAAATGTACCAAACTCACCAGCAGCATAGCGTGTTAGAATTTCACCGCCATTGGTTGAGTTGGGAGCAATCGAAGAGGACGTTGCACCTAAATAACCCATAGCTAAATAACACAAAGACATCAGTAATGCGTAGATACCAGCAATACGTAATGTGTAGTAAGAAATCGCTTTATTACAGCTAATACCCGTACTACGAATGGTTTGAATAATCACCCAACCAAATGCGACCGCTGCAATAGCATCTAATGTCATATAACCTTGGATCATACCGTTAACCGTCGGTGCTGCTTTATAAACAGCAATGGCATCTGTCGGAGAGCCTAATGGGTTAATCAAAGCGGCAATCACTAAGACCGCTAGCATCACGATTAATGCAGGCGTCATTACTTTACCAATATAGCTAACTAATTTACCGGGCTTCAGTGCCAAAATTAAGGTTAATAAGCAAAATAGCACTGAAAACAGCATTAACCCGTTACCGTGGTAGAAAGGTTTAACACCCATTTCATACGCCACAGTTACCGCTCGAGGTAGAACAAAGGCTGGCCCCAGAGTCGTTAATACTAAAAACCAGAAAGTACGATCCATCCAATGTGGTAATGAGGCAGTGAGTTTATCTGCAGATGACAGTCGACCTAAAACGATCAGTGTTAAGGCGGGTAAACCAACGGCGGTTAGTAGGAAGCCTACTATGGCAATTAACCAGTTTTCACCGGCTTGTTGTGCCATCATAGGGGGGAAAATAAGGTTTCCTGCCCCTAAAAATAAGGCAAAAGTCATAAATCCAATGGCGGCAAGTTCTCTTCTCTTCAAACGGCGTACCTTCTACATGAATGGTCAGTTTGGCTGGAAGATAAAAAGGAGAGTTAACATATCCGCCAGCAATAGTAACTGACGAATAAGCTTAAACGTCAGCGTTATTTGACGACGACGACAACAGAGACAAGCGCAATAGTATTCATAACAAATACAGTAGAAGATACTGCTAAATTGTTGTGCTTAACTGAATACATAAGTGATGCGCTCGAATGAAATAATTGACCTAAAACTAAAGCTATTTAAGATGATTGTAAAGTGATATTCGGTAATTGTTCGTATTTAATACGGAATGTATAATGTATGTATCGCGAATATAGAATAAAAATTCGCGATACATATCCGTTATTAGATTTAACCTGTTGTTTTTAAGCTAATATTTTTTCAAGTTCAGCCAGTGTTGAAACTTGATAGGTTGGCTTTATAGTATCTGGCAATAATTGATTTTGATGATTAAACCAGCATGTGTCTAAACCTGCATTGATACCGCCTAAGATATCTGATTGCGGGTTATCACCGACCATAAGTACAGAAGTAGGTGCAGGGTTGCCCATTTTTTCAAGACTATAATCAAATATACGGCGATCGGGTTTAGCGACGCCGACCTGCTCTGAAATAACGAGCAGATCAAAATAATCGGCTAGTCCTGTTTTTTCTAAGCGGATTTTTTGCAGTGCAGTAAAGCCATTAGTAATGATGCCTAATTTAACTCGACCATTAAGAGATCGAATCAGTGATGTTGTCCCCGGTAATACTTCGCAAATATCAGCCATTGCTTGCATGTAATCATCATTAAGCTGTTGTTCTGTTGTTTTTAGTTTTTTTGCCCACTCCCGAAAACGTGTTTGCTGAAGTTCACTGGCTGAAATATCGCCATTTTGATATTGCACCCATAGCGGGCGGTTAATTAATTCATATTGTTTGAAGTCAGCGTCACTAAAGGCGATATCATAACGAGAAAACATGAGCTGTAGCCCTTTAAAAGCATCAAAATAGAACAGGGTCTCATCAGCATCAAAAAGAATCCAATCGTATTTCATATGTATTATTGCCTTATAATATCTATCTATAGTCATCGAATAGCGCGCATATTACACTATAGTGAATGAATAAAAAGAGTGATTTTAGGTGAGAGTAATTTAAACGATCTTATGCCCTCAAAGTTAATCTAATCATATTTGGTATATAAGTTTCTTATGATTTTATAAACTTCCTGACAAAGAATTGAACTTCGTTAGCCGATACCTGTCTACACTTACCAATTATAAGTATTTACTATTTTTAAAAGTATAGGGGCTCTTAATGGGTATTTTATCTTGGATTATTCTTGGTTTAATTGCTGGTGCATTGGCAAAGTTTTTAATGCCTGGTAAAGATGGCGGTGGTTGGATTGTAACAATGGCATTGGGTATTGGCGGTGCATTTGTTGGTGGTTTTGTGGGTAAATTTATTGGTTTAGGTCATGCAACAGGTGTAAACATTGGTAGCATTATTACCGCTACCTTGGGTGCATTTATTATTCTGTTTATCTATAACCGTTTTATTCGTTAATCTAATGTAATAATACATTATAAAAGCGAGAAATTACCGCTAATATGACGGGTGATTTCTCGCTTTTTTCATTTTAGCTACTTAATGCTAAATGCTGCTCCGCCCCCCGAAGCATCGCATGTATTAATTCATTTGCTTCAAATTTTGTCAGTGCTTCTTGAGCACCAACTTGGTGTGCTTGAGACACACTTATTTCACTTGAAAGGGAGGTGTGTAAAATAATATAGGTTGAGACGAGCGCATCGGTGTTTTTGACATTGAATGCCAGCTCATACCCATCTAACCCTGGCATTTCGATATCACTAACCAAAATATGGAACGGATCGTTTGCTTGCGCAGCCGTTTGCATCATATTAAAAGCATCTTGCCCATTTTTGGCAACAAAGTAGGGCACACTGATACTATCAAGTGCTTGAGTTAATTGTTTTCTGGCGACGGCTGAGTCATCAACTAATAAGATTTTTAACGGACGTAAAATCTCACGTTCAATATCGGTAAGAGTAGGCAATAACGTTGAAGGGTCATCTGGAAATATTTTAGAGAGAAGCAATTCAACATCTAGTAGTTGAATCAACTTATCGGCATCGCGCATAACACCAGTGACAAAAATATCGCTACCTAAATGTTGGGGAGGTGCTTCAATATTTTGCCAGTTACACTCGGTGATCCGTTCAATACCTCTGACTAAAAATCCAACTAACTTACGACGACAATCTGTAATGATAATAAAGCAACGTTGGCGCTCTTCAAGGCTGATAGCGGGATAACCAATTGCTTTGGCCATATCAATAACAGGGACAGTGTCGCCACGTAATGTAGTGGTGCCAAGTACGGTTGGGTGAGATTTTGGGATAACACTTAAATTTGTATAGGGTACGATTTCACGGACTTTAAGCGTACCAATCGCAAAGCTTTGTAGTGTGGACAGCTTAAAAAGTAACATCCCTTGTGATGCATTCGTTGCATTCTTTATCATACCGAATCCATTGCATAGATAATTTATGTTAATAATTCATTATAATAACACTATCGTAATTTATACCAAACGTTTATAAATAAAAATTCACAATTAATATATTAGTAAATTTCGATATTGATTATCTTTTTTCTGTCTTAACTGGTTTTCTATGCGTTCGAAATAAAGGACATCAAATTGTTTTTATCAATGAAAACTTGAAGCATGAGCTGATTTTTCATATTAATGTTGATTAATTAGGTATGACGTATAAAGAAGTGATGTCGAATAATATTCTTTCATCCGATTTTATAACTTACCTTAACCATCATAGTTTAGCGACTGATGTGAGTGAAGATTCACAGCAAAGATTACTGAATGAAAATAAAAGGATAATACTCTCTATTTTGATATCATGTAATTTGACGTAATTATAAACACAGAAACTATTTATTATACAGTTGAAAAGATATTACTTGCCTTTATAGAGAGAAAAAGCAATATCAGCATATCTCATTAATTGGTGAATTTAGTGGTTTATATAATAAGCGATTTATCAATAACTATTGTCTAACAAAAAAATCTTAATTATCATTGATTTATGTAGATTTAGGCGTGCGAATTATAATCATAACGATATAAAAGTTAAAAAATCATCTTCATTGTTGTGTTCAACTTTTTATTCGGAGGGCTCAGCTATCCGTTATGGTGGAGTGAATTTGTTTTCATTACTGAAAAAATAATGCCTTGGGAATTAAATACATAATTAATTTTATTAATGAAAAATAAGTTATGATTTTAGTGACTGACTATTTAGTTATGGTACTGAAAGTTATCAAGGTGAACTTATTAAGGTAATGAATGTTATAGATAAAAAAATGTATGAGAATAAGAAAGCAAAATTGTAAAATAATTTACCTTGAATGAATTTAATTATTTGAGGTCTTGTTCATCTTCGATTAATTTAAGAGACATAATATATCTGTTACAGGTTATGCGTGGTCAACCAGTATTTTTGACCTTTTAAATTATGTCACTGTGCATAGAGGATATTTTATGAAACGTTCTATTCTAGCATTTGCAGGTATTGCCGCTGTAGCATGTATGAGTACTGCTGTGTGGGCTGCTAATAATACCACTGAAACTATCAAGCTATATCAAGAGCCTAATGTATCAGCTAAGGTAATTGAAACGATAAAAACAGATGTACCTTTGATCACTATCTATAAAAATGAGGGTTGGTCAAAAGTCGGTGATCCAAGTAATGGTCAAACGGGTTGGATTCAAACAGTTGATTTGAAGAATGTAGATAGTGCATCAGCTAATGTACAACCAAACCAAACGACAAAAACGGTAAAAACCGATAATGGTGAAAAAACGGTTACTAAAGGGACAGTGCAGACTCCACAGGGCCCAATGAATTATGAGATTGTTCAATTTCAATCCAAAGGTGATAACGCCAAAGTAGATAAAGCATTCTTTAAACAGTTGCAGCAACAACAAATTGAAATGAATAATGTATTTGCAAACTCATGGAATGATATGGGGGGTATGCAAATGAATATGTCTAACTTAATGGCAAAACAACAGCAGCAAATGATGGAAATGCAAAAACAATTTCAGCAACTTACGCAGCAAACAACCGCGCCTTCCAATCATAAAATTGAATTAAAAGATGCAACACCAGCGCAGGTACAGCCAGCAGCGAAATAAGCTTATTTTTAGTTAAGCAAGAAAGCCTCCAATAGCTTTAACTCATAGAGTATAAAGGTTATTGGAGGCTTTTTTTTTACTGAAATTAACAAGCCGTTTATGCAAAGCTCAGGTTTCAGATTGATTGAGGTGCTTGATTTGCTGGAATAGTTCATCAGCTTCTGCTGTTAAGCGGGAATAGGTTCTGATATCGCCATTCCTTTGAGCATGCATGGCTTCTTCAAGTAGCATTGAGTGGCGTTTCTTTAATTTTTTAGCGGGATTATTTTTAAACCAAGAAAACATGTATATAACTCCAATAATTATATTTATATCGTATACGCAGTATGCGTAATAAAAGATTAATTAAGCTAGAGACTAACTTTAATTATGTTAAGATTTTGAATAGTAAGCGTTATTATTTTTTATTGTTTGTCTTATCTCGATTGGGAATACTACTGTGTTAATTGATATTCACTGCCATTTAGAAGGTGTATTAGCGGTCGATAGGGAACGGTTTTTTAAGCAAAACGGCAAAATAGGTGCCGTATCTATGACTAAGGCAAGTGCGTTAGAGTTGATACGCTTAAAACAACAATATTCAGAGCAGATTTATCTCTTTCTTGGTATTCACCCTGAGAAAGATGTCAGTGAACAAGAGATCCAAGCTGTTATTGATCTGATATACCAACATCGTCATTTATTATCTGGTATTGGTGAAATCGGCATTCCTTTTTTCTACTTAGACGAGAAAACAAAGCAAGAAAAACACCTTATTAAACAGCGCGGAAGTGAACGCTTAGCCCGTTTTGTTAAGATTGCAGCAGAGCTAAAACTACCTGTCAATTTGCATGTGGTAGAAGATGATATTCATTATGCGCTGCCTATTTTAAATACCTATCAAATCAAAGGGGCGTTGTTCCATTGGTATGAAGGCAGTGACGAAGACCTCGCCTTACTTCATCAACAAGCGCATTTCATTTCAGTAAGTCCTTGGATCTTTGTCGATCCTTATTACTTAGAGTTTGTTAAGAAAATTCCGCTTGATATGCTGTTGGTGGAGTCTGATTCGCCGTGTAAATACAATGGTGTGGAGGGGGAGCCAAATATGATCAATCAAGTGATTGACGTATTAGCAGAGCATCATCAATTATCACGGGATGTAATGGCGACACTAATCCATGAAAATACCCAACGCTTTCTGAGAATTTGAATCTGATGGTTTGCAGGTTGTTTTTGAGTGCGGATATCTAGTTGACATATGAAAAGCAAAGCCGCCTTTAATATATTAAATCATGGAATATATGAAAGGCGGCTTTTATTGTGCTGTGTTTAGCAAAGTAGAGGGTTGCGCTTGGTCGCTTTAAGTACCCCAAGTTTGCTTAATAACTGTTTTTCAATACGATTCGGTGAGCGTCTGAAATAGAACAAATACTCGGTCATAACAGTCAGTTCTGCTTTTTCATTAACCGTTAACGCATCTACGCTTGCTAGTAACAAATCAACAGACTCAAGCTCTGTTATTTCACATTGTTTCTTTTTATGAAGTTGCTCATAGAAGAACTCTAAATTGATATCACATTCTTGTTTATAGCTCTGTCTTACCGCAATTAAACGGAGTAAAGCAATAATGTAAGCTTGGCTCATCTCTTTAGCTTCAAGTTCTGCTAACTGGTTAAGTACGTACACGCGTGCCGAAATACGTAATCGCACTTCGCTAAGGGCTTTTTGTTGTACCCATGCGTCCCAAAACCCCGTAATTAAGGTAGAAACCAACGGAATGTAAACACGCACGCTACTACGTGATAGTGATTTTTGTAGTAATGCCTTGATAATAAAATTACTGAGTATGTCTTTACCGGTATACAAGGCAACTTTGATATAGCGAAATTTACTAAACTGTTTATAAGGTTTTATTCCATGAATATTCTCAACGGGCTCTGACAGCTCCATAACCGCACGCACTAATGATGCTTTCATTCTGTCACAAAACTGGTATTTAGCTGACGCACGATTGATGAGAATTGCGGTGGTAATAAATCCAACCTCAAATAGTAAAAATAATTCTAAGCTGATAAAGACAATGTTAATAACAACGAGTCTTAGTAGGTTATCTAAGGCTAACCAGTTTTCTCCGAGTAACTCTAAATAGATTTCGAAAGAAACGATAAAAAAGGTTGTGATGAATCCAATAAAAAAAGAAAGCACAACACATAACTGACACAGTTTTTTATCATTTATTGTTTTAAAGAGACCCTGAGTTATGGGTAAATAACGCTCAACACGTTTGAGTCCCCAGTTTTCAATTTTTGCTTCAATCATGTTGAATATATCAAGCTCTTATAGAACATAATAATAGGTGAGCATTTTAATTTGTTGAGGGTGAAACACATAACTAATTTCTATAAGCGGATTAAAAATACGCAGTTAGAAAAAATATCTAACTGCGATTTAAAATAATGAGTTGCTTTTAACGCATAATCACTCAAGAAAAAGAATACAATGAAACAATGTTTATTGTAAGTGCTGCGTTAATTGCTACTTAGCAAGAAAACCAACGTGTGATAATTGTTTTTTTGCTGATTGTTCTGATGACTCATTTGATGATATTGGCGGTGTTTGTTCTGGCGTTTTCGCTGCTCGAGGAAGTAGACGGAACACGGGTTGACCATCTTCTTTTCTCACAAAAGCAACATCACGATAAAGTAGCTCGTTATCACTCTTAATGGCATCTAATTGTTGATCTTTAATCAGTGATAATGGGCCAATCATGGCTGTACAGTGATAGATTTTATGCTCGTAGTTATTAAATAATTTACAAGGTTGATCGAGTACAAAAGTTTCACCTGGTTCTAAATGACGGCTGTTTTCTACTGCGCGGTTGATGTCCGAGATGCTAGCAAATACTGTTGTTGATAAGCTTAATAACACAATACTCGCTAGCCTTGCTAAGGGATATTTCGATTTAAAAGTAGGCATAATGATTATCCAAACAAAAAGCCAATACCTTATTCATTTCGACTAAAATATTGGCTTTATTAGTATGATGGCTATTAAGACGGGAGTGTACTTCCGTCATGGGAAAATAAAAAGACAATTATCACAACGTCGTTTTTATTTACCACCGAGTGTTTGTTCTATAATCCAAACCCCGCCTAATTTTCTGAGTCTACAGCCCGTGAGATGCTAGCAAGTTATGGGTGTACATTGAGATACTAGCCCAGATTCGGGTGAACCAGCCGCCTTGCTGAACACTGTTGAGCGCGACAAGTGGTTCGGTTTTAATAACTTTGCCATTATAAGTGACAGTCATTTCACCTAACTTTTCACCCTTATCAACCGGTGCTTTGATGTCATGGTCAAATTGGAGATCAGTTTTCAGACCTTTTTCATCAACACTTGAAGGAAGAACCAAGGTTAATGGCTTCTCAAGACCTAAAGAGACTTTATCTTGTTGTCCTCCCCAAACGTGTTGTTC
Source organism: Photobacterium sp. GB-56 (assembly GCF_003026105.1). Lineage (GTDB taxonomy): Bacteria > Pseudomonadota > Gammaproteobacteria > Enterobacterales > Vibrionaceae > Photobacterium. Next base: position 159,642 of record NZ_PYNW01000003.1, read on the forward strand.
AGAAAGTTTGCTGTTTGCTGCATATAAAGTGTCTTGCTTGAAGAAGCGGAAGCCATAATTGAATAGCCCTTTGCTTTGCGCTGCGACATCATTCAGTGATTGCGTGCCCAGAACAACCGCAACCAACTTCATTGGGTTATCTGGCATTTGAGCAGAGCTTACCAGAGAGTACCCAGCGGCTTCTGTACTACCCGTTTTCATACCCGTCGCATATTGATAAGTGAACAATAAGCGATTGAAATTTGGTTGGCGGATATGATTGTATTCAAAATACTTCTGACTGAAAAAATGAAAGTATTGAGGGTAGTCGTTCATGATGTGCTCTCCGAGAAGACCAAGATCATAAGCGGTTGAGAAATGTGCTGGTGCTGGCAGACCCATAACAGTGGTGAAGTGGGTATTGTGCATACCTAACTTCACTGCCGTCGCGTTCATCATCGAAACGAATGAAGATTGCGATCCCGCGACGTAATTAGCCAGTGTTACAGCGGCATCGTTCCCCGATTCAACAATCACACCCTGAATAAGATCTTTCACTGACACATAAGAACCGGGCTTCAAGAACATTCTTGAACCACCAGTGCGCCACGCGACTTCTGGTACGAGTACTTTTGAGTCAAGTGAGATTACACCGTCAGCCAGTTTTTGCTCAACAATGTACATTAGCATTAACTTCGTGGTGCTGGCTGGGGCCATACGCATGTTGCCATTGTTGGATGCAATAATTTGTCCAGTGTTGGCATCGATTAAAATGAACGCCCGTGCTTTAAGACTAGGTGGGAATACGCCTGTCTGAGCCCACTTCTGTACCATAGTTTGTGGGATCCCATTCGCACCGCCGGCTTCTGCTGGAGCAGGAGGCACTTGCACATTTTCTGGGATATTGACTTTTACGTCGATAGCACCAAAGTTATTGAGTGGAGCTTTTGCTTCTTTGTATTGTGTTGCCGCATAGTAATCACTATCAGGCATGGTGTTCGCCGCATCGTTGCTAGGCGTGGCAAATACTGTACTGGAGGAAAATAATGCAGCGATTGCTACTGCTAAGGAAAGCTGTTTAATAGTTGTCATAAGGGTTTTAAATTTACAGTTATTCACAAAAAGCGCGATATAAAAAAGCGATTAGATTGGATACTGACTTCAGCAGGTAATTACTGCCCGTTGAGTCTATCCATCACTACCACGGCAATGGTGAGTGCTTTTCCGTTCTATTCAGCTTTACGATGACTTTGGTCACGGACCGCATTATCCATAATGATGTCCTGAGCGAGTGACCTGAATACTGTTGATAGCTATAACCAATCATGGTGCTTAAGCCCTGCCTTCTCAGCAAGTCATGCGTTCCCCGTATTGGTTATAGCCCTCGTATCTTGTCTACTTCTATCCTACCAGCTGAATCATTATGGAAACCTGAACGATAATGATGTTTATGCAGCAGCAAATTCGGCAAGTAGTTCTTTTTGACGTTCACTTAGGTTTTGTGGTGTTTCAATGACTAATTGAACAATTAAATCGCCAGTGTTGCCTTTACGATCTGTGACTCCTTTGCCTTTTAGGCGGAATTTACGACCGGTTTGTGTCCCTTCAGGGATCTTAAGGCTAATCGCACCATTTAAGGTATTTACTTCAATCTTGCCACCTAATGCAGCAGTCACAAAGTCGGTAGTCGCTTTACAATGTAAATTATTACCTTCGCGCGTGTAACGTGGATGAGGGCGAATATTCATTTGAATAAATACATCACCTTGCGGGCCACCGTTGATGCCAGGGTGACCTTTACCACTTAAGCGAATTCGACCGCCATCTTCAATGCCTGCAGGGATTTTGATATTCAGCTTTTTATTTACTTGGCTTGTGCCTTCAAATACGGGTAAATCAATAACACGAGATGCACCGCTAATTGCATCTTCTAAATCAATTTCCATGGTGTATTGAAGATCTTCGCCTTTTTGTGGACGAGTGGAATGACGGCTACCAAATCCTCCACGACCACCGCGAGCATTTGAGAACATATCACCAAATGCGCCACCAAAAATATCTTCAAAATCACCGTAACCGCCACCTTGGAAACCACCGTGATGACCGCCACCATGATGTCCACCGCCCATACCTGGGTTATCAAACGCAGCATGACCAAATTGATCGTAGGCTGTGCGCTTTTCTTTGTCGGTTAAAATTTCGTAAGCTGCTTTTACTTCTTTAAATTTGTCTGCAGCCGTTGGATCATCCGGATTTTTGTCTGGGTGAAACTTCATTGCGAGCTTTTTGTACGCTTTTTTAATTTCCTTTTCTGATGCCGTTTTAGCGACACCTAGAACTTCATAAAAATCACGTTTTGACATTAGTAACACCTCTTATCTCAACTGAGATAACTATCTGGAATATTCTTTGCTAATCATACCTAAAAACGATAGCTGATTTAAGCGTAATCAACGATTAAAGGCACAGATAGTTAGCCAAATTAGATTTACATTTTGTCTGTTGTTATTGTAGAAAAGGGCGAGAGATGTTGATCTCTTCGCCCGTCTCTATTCGTTGCGATTGATTGCTATCAATGATAGCAAACTATCGTGAGTAATTACTTCACTTCTTCAAACTCTGCATCTACAACATCGTCGTCTTTTGCATTGCTCTGAGCATCAGCTTGTTGCTGAGTGTTCGCTTGAGTTTGGGCATGCTCCATCAGCTTTTGTGCTGCAGTCATCAATGCTTGAGTGTGTTTTTCAATGGCGTCTTTATCATCGCCAGATTTCACACTCTCAAGTGCAGAGATAGCTGCTTCAACGCTTTCTTTATCTGTTGCTGGTAAATTATCGCCTGCTTCAGTTAACTGTTTGCGTGTGCTGTGGATCATGTGGTCAGCTTGGTTACGCGCTGTGACCAGTTGTTCAAATTGCATATCAGCGTCTTTGTTCGCTTCAGCTTCTTGAACCATTTTCTCAATCTCAGCCTCAGTTAAACCACCTGATGCTTGAATCGTGATTTTTTGTGCTTTGCCTGTCGCCTTATCGGTTGCTGATACATTCAATATACCATCAGCATCTAAGTCGAATGTCACTTCAATTTGTGGCATACCACGAGGTGCTGCTTGAATACCTTCAAGGTTGAATTGACCAAGTGACTTATTGTGCATCGCTTGCTTACGTTCACCTTGTAGTACGTGAATGGTGACCGCACTTTGGTTATCTTCCGCCGTTGAGAACACTTGTTCAGCTTTGGTTGGGATCGTAGTGTTCTTATTAATCAATGCTGTCATCACACCACCCATGGTTTCAATACCAAAGGATAATGGTGTTACATCAAGAAGAAGCACATCTTTCACATCACCCGCTAATACACCACCTTGAATTGCAGCGCCCATAGCAACTGCTTCATCAGGGTTTACATCTTTACGTGGCTCTTTACCAAAGAAATCAGCAACGGTTTTCTGTACTAGTGGCATACGTGTTTGACCACCCACTAAGATAACGTCAGTGATATCACTTACATTCAAGTTAGCGTCTTTAAGTGCTGATTTTACAGGGCTTAAAGTACCTTGTACTAGCTCATCAACCAGTGATTCCAATTTTGCACGTGTGATCTTAATATTCATGTGCTTAGGACCAGTAGCGTCCGCAGTCACATAAGGTAGATTCACATCTGTTTGTTGTGCAGAAGAAAGCTCAATTTTTGCTTTTTCAGCGGCTTCTTTTACACGTTGCATTGCAAGTGGATCATTGCGTAAATCAATACCTTGATCTTTCTTAAATTCATCAACAAGGTAGTTGATCATACGAGTATCGAAATCTTCACCACCAAGGTGTGTATCACCATTGGTTGCTAACACTTCAAAGGTTTGCTCGCCATCAACGTTATCAATTTCGATAATAGAAATATCAAAGGTACCACCACCTAAGTCGTACACTGCGATAGTGCGATCGCCACCTTTTTTATCTAAACCATAAGCAAGCGCTGCTGCTGTTGGCTCATTGATAATACGTTTAACTTCAAGCCCTGCAATACGGCCTGCATCTTTAGTTGCTTGACGCTGTGCATCATTAAAGTAAGCAGGAACTGTAATTACCGCAGCAGTCACTTTTTCACCTAAGTATTCTTCTGCTGTTTTCTTCATTTTTTTCAGAACTTCAGCAGAAACCTGAGGTGCCGCCATTTTTTGCCCTTTTGCTTCTACCCATGCATCGCCGTTGTCAGCTTTAACAATTTTGTATGGCATAACAGAAAGATCACGTTGAATTTCTTCGTCTTCAAAACGACGACCAATTAAACGCTTAATAGCAAATAACGTATTTTCAGGGTTGGTTACTGCCTGACGTTTTGCAGGTTGACCAACTAAGGTTTCACCATCTGTATATGCGATCACAGAAGCTGTAGTACGTTCACCTTCCGCATTTTCAATAACACGTGGCATGTCGCCGTCTAATACAGAAACACAAGAGTTAGTTGTACCTAAGTCAATACCGATAATTTTACTCATAAATCTTTTCCTCATTGTATCGCATTGATTAGTTATTCTTATCTGAACTATGTTCGATATTTTATTGAGGATAAGAATGTTGTTGGTTGAAGTAATGACTTCAAGCCAAAGATCAATGCAATTTAAATATGATTTCCCGATAGGGGATGAATATAGTGAGCTATCAACCTGTCGAATTTAGGTCGAAAAAAGGTGATAGCTCTAAATATGTTATCTACTCAAGGCTAATTAATAGCGTTGAAATTATTCTTCAGTTGGCAGTGTTGCTGCTTTACCGATAGAAATTTTACGTGGTTGCATTGCTTCAGGTACTTCACGTTCTAAATCGATATGAAGTAAACCATTCTCTAAGTTTGCACCAACAACTTTTACGTAATCTGCAAGTTGGAATTTACGTTCAAAGTTACGCTCAGCAATACCTTGATAGATAAAATTTTTGTTTTCTTCAGGAGCCTTAGTTCCTGTTACAACAAGCATATTTTCATTTTGAGTAAGATCTAAGCGATCCTCAGAGAAACCAGCCACCGCCATTGTAATGCGGTAATTATTCTCGTCAGTTTGCTCGATATTGTACGGAGGGTATCCGGTTGCCTGTGCTTTGTTGTTGCTTGCTTCAACGAGGTTGAATAAGCGATCAAAACCAATAGCGTGGCGGTATAGGGGAGTGAAATCTACATTACGCATAATAACTATCCTCAATAATAAGCAATAGTCTTAGTGTCGACAGAAGGTATATAAAGTTGTCGTTTATCACTAAGTGGATCTGTCTAAGATCCGTAAAAACAAAACTAATAAGGGTTTCCCTAATAAGGCGAATCTCATTAGTATCCTGAACTCCATTTGGCAGTTCGTGTAATTAATATATGCTTCCGGAGTTATTCGGTCAATACTTTTTAATAAGTTTTTCTAATCTTTTTTATGGTTGGCGTGTAACTGATTGATTTCACAAGTTAACCAACACTAAAAAAGTTTAGCTGCTATCTCAATATTGACGATTTACACCTTTAATAAACGTAAATTGGTTTATTCAAATGGTGTCTCTAAACAAGAAATAAGGGCAGGAAAGTGATTTTCAAGGGGCTGTAATGCGTAAAGTTCAACCTTTTATTACTTGGATTAATCGTTTTAAAACTTCGGTGTGTGGCAGATAAAGTAGTGATGATAGATCACATAATTGACGGTGGAATGTGTAAATGTTCAAAAATATGAATGACATAGTGAACAAACTCACACTCTATTACGTACGGATTAATATTACGTTTCTACTTTTGAGCATTCATCTATGCTCTACAATTGAAACAAGATCTGATTATTGAAATGCGCTGATTAGGGATTAAAAGCATGCATGTAATGGTAAGACGATTACTACCTGTGGTTATTATCGCGATATTTATTGTGGCATCAGTGTTGTTGATAAACACCAAGAAACGGCCAGAGCAGCAAAAAGTTACAGTGCAGCCTCCTGTTTTAGAAGTCATTAAAATACAAAAACAAGATGTGCAACTTACCGTAGGTTCATATGGAATTGTTGAACCCAAGCAAAAAGCAGAAGTTGTCTCTGAAGTCGTCGGTTCGGTCAAATACATTTCTCCTGATTTTGCTGTGGGCAAGTTCGTTGCAAAAGGAGAGTTATTAGCACGTTTAGATGATAGCGACTATCATGCCGATCTTGCTCAAGCTGAAGCGACATTGGCACAAGCACAAGCGAAATTAAAAGAAGAAATTGCGCGAGGGAAAGTCGCTAAAAAGATCTTACATGATGTATCTGTGAATAAACAAACCTCTCTTGGTTTACGTGAACCGCAACGCAAACAAGAAGAAGCCAATGTAAAGTTTGCACAAGCGGCTGTAGAGCGTGCTAAACGTAATCTGACTAAAACAGAAATACGTGCTCCTTTTGATAGTTTAGTGACAGCGAAAGAAATCAATATCGGTAGTTATGTAACGAAAGGTAAGTTAATTGGCGAGTTGTATGGTACTCAAACGGCTGAAATTCGTTTACCTATCACGCCGCAATCGATGGCTTATCTTGATTTACCTCGTCTTGAAACCACAAAGATCACCTTAGAATCTCAATATAACGAAGTGAAAGTGATTCATTGGGCGGCACAGTTAGTACGTAATGAAGGTGTAATTGATAAAGATAATCGAATGATTTATCTCGTCGCAGAAGTCAACGACCCTTATAACCGTCATACATCCCTCGTTAATAACACATCTTCTTTTTCATTACCTATTTTGCAATTTGGTACATTCGTAACAACAAAGATCCAAGGGCGAAAAGTCAGTGATGTGATTAAGTTACCGCGCCACGTTGTTCGTTCTGAGCAGGTCATTGTGGTTGATGCGGATAATAAAACCACAACTCGAAAGGTGCATGTAGTCCGTTCAGATAAAGAAAATGCTTATATTATCGGGGGACTAAAAGATGGAGAGTTAGTTTCCTTAATAAGCCCTGATAGCTTAATTGATGGTACTGAAGTTACAACGGTGATGAGTAAAAGTTATTCCCCTGATATTTCACCACTAATGGCTGCCGATAAAAAAGTGGTAAATCCTAACGTCGTGAATAAGGGAGAATAGCGATGAAAGAAAAAGGATTAATTGCTTGGTTTACCCATAATCATGTTGCTGCCAATCTACTCATGTTGCTTGTTATTTTAGGTGGCTTATTTTCTATTAGTTTAATCAATAAAGAAATTTTCCCCGCTTTTGCTTTGAATCGCATTATGATCACAGCAAGTTATCCTGGCGCGTCTCCTGAAGATATAGAACAAAGCATCAACATTAAAATTGAACAATCGCTCGATAATGTAAAAAACATCAAGCGGATTGAATCTGTCGCTTCTCAAGGCTTGGCTTCATTGACTTTAGAGCTTGATACGGGAGCCGATCTTGAGAAAGTGCTAGATGATGTCAAACAACAAATTGATGCCATTACGACGTTTCCAGTCAATATGGAAACGCCATTGATCAAGCGGGCTGAATTTACCAGTAATGTCATGTTCATTTCGCTTTATGGCAATCTCAATGAAAGACAATTAAAAGAATATGCCAAACAAGTTCGAGACGATATTTTACTCGAAAGCAGTGCTTCTGACGTTGTCGTTTCAGGCGTAAAAGATTATGAAATAGCGATAGATGTCTCTGAAAATGCGCTAAGAAAGTATGGTTTAACCTTTGAGCAAGTCGCGAATGTTGTTCAACAGCGATCTATAGATTTACCCGGTGGCATCATTAAAGCTAAAGATGGTGATTTATTGGTTCGAACTAACGGTCAACTGTATAGCGGTGATGCGTTTTCATCGATTGTTTTACGCACGCGCTCAGACGGTAGCCGATTATTATTATCAGATGTCGCCACTGTTTCAGACGGTTTTGTTGAAAATAGGGTTTTAAATCGTTTTAATCGCCAACGAGCCGCAGTTATTCAAGTACGAAACTTAACGGATGAAGATGCGACTAAAATCTCACATCAAGTCAGTGAGTATATAGCCAAAAAGCAAGCTCAATTACCTTCGGGTGTCTATCTCGACACCTGGGGAGATATGTCACATTATTTGGAAGGGCGTTTGAATATGATGCTTTCCAATATGCTATATGGTGGCATATTAGTCTTTGTTATTCTTGCTCTTTTTCTTGATATACGCGTTGCGTTTTGGGTCATATTAGGGATCCCATTTTGTTTCCTTGGTACGCTTTTGTTTATGCCAACGCCGTTTATTGCGGTATCAATTAATCTTATCTCGCTGTTTGGTTTTATTTTAGTGCTAGGGATAGTTGTTGATGATGCAATAGTGGTGGGAGAAAGTGTTTACAGTGAAATTGAAGACAAAGGGCAAGGCATTGATAACGTTATAGCTGGGGCGAAGAAAGTCGCTATTCCTGCAACATTTGGCGTCTTAACGACCATGGCGGCGTTTATCCCCATGTTGATTTCGGATGCGCCTCGCACTGAGTTTTTCAAAGCTATCGCATGGATTGTATTGCTGTGTTTAAGCTTTTCTTTGATAGAGTCAAAACTTATCCTTCCTGCACATTTAGCGCGTATGCGTTTAACGCCGCGGAGCAAGACACCTCATTTACTTTCACGCTTAAAATTGCGTTTTAACAATGCAGTCGATCGGTTTATAAATTATAACTATCGTCGATTTATTACCCTGTGTACGAGGCATCGCTATAGTGTCTTAGCGACGTTTTCTGGCATCTTAATGCTTGCTATCGCACTTGTGGTAAGTGGCCAATTACGATGGGTCTTTTTTCCTAATCTTCCATCTGATTATATTCAAGTAAATGTAGATATGGATGTGTCTTCTTCTGATGAAAATAACGCGCGTGTTGCGGCTCAAATAGAAGATGCATTGTATCAAGCAGATGCCAAAATATATCAAGAGCTGGGTGTGAATGTGGTAAAACACACTTTTATGAATATGGCGAATCGGCAAGATTTATTTATCTTAGCCGAGCTCCATAAAACAGAAACGTTACCGATCAGTAGCTTTGAAATATTAAAACAATGGCAAGCACAAATGCCACCTTTGGTCGGAGTGAAAAATATTACCTATGATGCCTCGATTGATCGTAAGCAAAGTGATTTACAGTTTAGTTTAAAAGGCGAAAATTTAACGCAACTTGCTGCCGCATCGAAAGCAATGCAACAACTGTTATCTGAGTATGATGGCACGTTAAATATTAAAGATGATCTCTCATCACCAATACCAGAAGTGAAATTACAATTAACCGCAGTAGGGGAAGCATTAGGCTTATCATTATCAGCATTAGCCAACCAAGTTCGTCATGCTTTTTTTGGTTACGAAGCACAGCGTGTTTTGCGTAATAATGAAGAGGTTAAAGTCATGGTGCGTTATCCGCAACAAGAACGCAGTACGATTGGATATTTGGAGAATATGAAGGTGAGATTACCAAGTGGCAAGTTTGTCCCTTTTACTGAGGTTGCCACGGCTAATATTGAATCTTCTTATACCAGCATCAATCGGGTTGATCGAAAACGATCTGTGATTGTGTCTGCCAATGTTGATAAAGCACAAACATCACCGTCTGAGATCTATAATGATATTCTGACAAATAAACTCGATACATTACAACAGCAATACCCTGATATTAAGATAGCGTTAGATGGTCGAGCAAAAGATGAAAAAAATACCAAAGGTAGTTTAATTCGTGATGCTTTACTGGCTCTTCTCACTATATTCGCTTTAATGGCGATTCCGCTGCGATCTTATAGCCAGCCATTGATTATTATGTCTGTGATCCCATTCGGTATTATCGGCGCAATAGCTGGGCACTATATTGCTGGGCTTACCCTTAATTTACTCAGTGTGTTTGGAATTTTGGCGTTAGCTGGGGTTGTGGTCAATGACTCGTTAGTGTTAGTTACCTTTATTAATCGAGCATTAAAGCAAGGCGTTGACTTACAACAAGCGGTTATTGATGCGGGGTGTGCACGATTTAGGGCGATTGTATTAACGTCATTAACGACCTTTTTTGGTCTCGCGCCTATTTTATTAGAAGATAGCTTACAAGCACAGATCGTGATCCCGATGGCAACATCATTAGCCTTTGGGATTTTATTTGCCACCGTTGTGACCTTACTATTAGTGCCATCATTGTATTTAATATTACAAGATGTTAAATCAGTAATAAGGCGGTTTTATCACTGGTGGTGGCAACCACGCACATCCGAGTAAATTGCGTCAAAGGATGAACGTGGTTACATTTAACGAGGTATTCGGTATGGATGGCCTAACCTAGAAACCAATACCGACACCAGCAGAAACTCCCGTATCATGCTCTGAGTCGTCAGATGCAGCAACAGTAATGATACCTCGTTGTCCAACATCAAATTTACCGCCTAATGCAATTGCAGATTGGTTATCGTAATTTGCCGTACCTAGGCCGATGGTATAGTGATAACCTTGACGGAAAGGGATTGCACTCATCGCCATAGCACTTGCAATACCCGCATTGGCTTCGTTATGTACTTTGTTAATATCTTGGCTAAGTTCACCAAAACGTTGATCGGTATAACTATTAGCTTTATTGAGTGTTGCTGTAGCATTTTGATCTGCATAATGGTCAGCCTTATTTACGGCATTATTAGCGTCAATATCTGCATAATGGTTAGCCTGTTTAACCGCTTCGGCTGTTTTATTATCGGTATATCCATTAGCTTGGTGTAAAGTGTTAGCCGCTGAAGTATTGGTATAACTCTTTGCTTGGTTTAATGTTGATGATACTTGAGTATCAGTATACTTATTTGCTTGTGAAATACCTTGGTGTAGCTGACTTACGTTAACCGCATCTGTTTGTGCTATACCTGCTTGTACATGCTCTAAACGACGTTGGATCTTATCGCTACCAAATGATACTTGGCCATCAGTAGAAACAGATTGATTGCCTATCGCAATAGAGCCTGCTTTACCTGATGCAGTCGCATAGTTACCAATAGTAATATCTTTTTCACCCGCTGACGCTTTAGTCCCCAGTGCCATTGAATAGTTACCGTCAGCATGGCTACTTGTACCCATAGCCATTGCATATGTACCTTTCGCGACACTACTGGTACCCAACGACGTCGTTGAATACCCAGTGGCTTTAGCACTAGAGCCAAAGGCAATAGAAGCATTGCCATCAGCATTGGCTGTAGAGCCAAAAGCCTCGGTTTGAACGCCTTTTGCGATTGCTCCAGAGCCAAATGAAGAGGAACTATTGCCGTATGTTTGTGCATTAGAGCCAAAAGAGGCAGATTGGTTACCTTGGCTTTTTGCCGCAATCCCCATAGCTATCGCAGCATTACCATTAGCACTTGATGAATAACCTTCAGCAACACTCGATTCCCCTTTTGCTGATGATGCGTAACCAATTGCAACAGAATTGTTACTTTGCGCAACAGAAGCACCTTGGCCCAAAATAACATTATTCGTATTCGTTGCTGCATTAGAAGAATTATCACTTAAATTATTACTTAAATTAAGGGGTTGAGCGAAAGCAGGTAATGAAAAAAGTGATATTAATAAATAATGTTTTTTATTTAATAGCATGGCATAACCCTAATAGTTTAATTTAGCGGTAGCATATACAATTTAATTAATAAAGTTAGAGTTAGGAATAGAATTAAAGTTACCAAAAATGTGATTTATGCATTGTGGTAGGGTTTATATTCATTAAAAGCGAATATATATTAGTATTTGATGTTAAATGTGCCAGTTTTTTGACTTTTTAGGTGTTTTTTAAAATAAAGAAAAATATGGGTGTTTTTCAAAATTAAAAGAAAATTAATTAATCTTGACTGCAAATCTACATTTAAATTTTAGAATATATTTAATCTTTAACCTTATTTCTTTTAACAGTTAAACAAACCGAATAATCATTAATGCCATTTTCTTGACACTTGATAACATTTTCTTTTAATTTTTTTAACTCTTGTTGATTGCGGACAGAATAGACCATCCCGTTTACGCAAGAAATCGTGATCATGCCTTGCGGTGAGAATTGATAACCTTCTACTTCACTCCCGCACGGGTTAAAGCCAATGCCTGCATTTACACTGACTTTTTTGGGTACAACTCTCACACTTTCAGTTACGCAACCTACCAGTAAAAAAAGACTTAAAATAATGCTTTGTGTCGTTATCAATTTCATGAGTATTCTCAGTTTGTTAATCTTGATGATGTTGTGTCTAAATTAGGATGCAGCAATGCTCAATAGAATGAATGCTAACGAACAACAATTAATGATTTTAACATCTCACTATGCCGTTTATCTATAATATGAGTTATTCATATGTTAATAAACGTTCAGCCTGATTAAACATTAGAGTCGTTTTTAATTTTTTCTAAGTTTATGAAAATATTGCGTTATAATAGATGTAATGCAAATGACTTTGTTTAAATTTAAAGGAGGAGAACTTAATGTTTAGCGATGTACTGTGGTTTGTTCCCTTCATGATTTTGTTTCTTATCTTTAATTTACTCTTTATAAGAAAACGAAAAAAGAAATCACATGGCAGTTATTTCTCTCATCTTAAAACGCGTTTGAACACTTATCAATCAATGCTAGAGAGTGAAAATGAAGAAGACGACAGTATTATTGAAGATGATTTCATCGAAGAAAAGCCGATAAAAAAACAAGGGACAAAAAAACCTCGCCAACCTGATGCGATAGAGCCTGCGAAGAAAACAAGCCAGAGAAAAACACCACTAAGAAAGAATACCCAGATAGACAGTGACCATTGGTTAAATCAAAAAGCCAAACGAACGCCTGCCAATAAACCATAGATGCTTGGTGTTGTTATAGGTATCACTAGAACGCTATACAGCTGCTATAGAAAAGGATAAAGGATTATGAAATCAAAGAATAAAGCACTCTGGGGAAGGGGGAGTTGGCTTGATGTCACGATAAGAGTGACGCTGCTATTAGCCTTTGCTTATGCGGTAAAAACGTTTCATGAATTCGTGACCATTGATCGCTGTTTAGATGCTGGGCATAGCTATAATTACATAGAAAAACAATGTAATACGATAGAGTAAACCGCTTACCACTGCCTATTGGTGGGGTATGGTTATCGTCTGATATCCCACTTTTAACTTCTCTACAATCACCTTTCCCTCTCTGAAGATTTAAATACATCAAATAAACCCTTTTTCACATTTCGTTCACTGTTGACATTAAAAGTAGATCTACATATATTAAAAATCATATATATGAAAAATCGCATGTGAATTTATGGAAACACTATCTTTCTTCAAAGCCATGGCGGATGACACTCGCCTTAAAGTACTTATGCTCCTTAGTTTGAAAGGGGAGCTTTGTGTGTGTGATTTACAACAAGCATTAGATATTAGCCAGCCTAAAGTGTCTCGTCATTTAGCAGAATTACGTCGTACTGGGTTGTTGGTCGATGAGCGCCGAGCTAAATGGGTGTATTACCGACTGAATCCTGCAATACCACCTTGGATGAGCGAGATAGTTTCAACATCGTCACAAAACAGTCATCAATATTTAGAAGACTGTTTATCTCGACTCGAATCAGATTGTTCTAGTTGCTAATTACATATCGATTAGTGACAGAGTTAAAGACTATTTATACATAGGCCACAACATGGAAATTAAAGACTTATCGTTACCAAATCTTGATGAAAACCAGTTCAATGTTACGACGTCAGAAGATTTAGTTGCGCCAAAATCAACCCATAAACCGCGTATTCTGTTGCTTTACGGATCATTACGTAAGCGTTCTTTTAGCAAGTTAGTGATTGAAGAATCAGCGCGATTATTAGTAAAAATGGGCGCAGAAGTCCGTATTTTTGATCCACAAGGATTACCACTACCAGATGCAGAAGATCCAACGCACCCCAAAGTCGCAGAGTTAAGAGATCTTGTGATCTGGTCAGAAGGGCAAGTGTGGTGCTCACCAGAGCGACACGGTTCGATGACAGGGATTATGAAAGCACAAATTGATTGGATCCCATTATCTATGGGGGCTGTTCGTCCAACTCAAGGGAAAACACTGGCGGTAATGCAAGTGTGTGGTGGTTCACAGTCATTTAACGTGGTGAATCAACTTCGTGTGCTGGGTCGTTGGATGCGTATGGTGACTATCCCTAACCAATCTTCTGTCGCAAAAGCGTTTTTAGAATTTGACGATAACGATCGTATGAAGCCATCAGGTTATTACAACCGCATTGTTGATGTGATGGAAGAGCTAGTGAAATTTACGCTACTAACCCGCGATAACAGTGATTTCTTAGTCGATCGTTATTCAGAGCGTGTCGAAAGTGCAGAGCAATTAATGCAACGTGTAAACCAAAAAGAAGGCTAATAAAATGGGACTGTTTGAACGTTACTTAACCGTATGGGTTGGGGCTGCCATTATTGCCGGTCTTATTCTTGGCAGTGCAATTCCACAATTATTTAGCGTAGTAGCATCGCTTGAATACGCGCATGTTAATATTGTTATTGCGGTATTAATTTGGTTAATGATCTTCCCAATGATGATGCAGATTGATTTCTCATCGATCAAAGATGTGGGTAAAAAACCGAAAGGCCTAGTGCTAACACTGGTGATTAACTGGTTAGTAAAACCATTTTCTATGGCGTTTCTAGGTTGGCTATTCTTCAAAGTTTTCTTCGCCTCTTGGGTTGATCCAGAAACCGCTTCTCAATACATCGCAGGTATGATCTTATTGGGCGTTGCACCTTGTACCGCAATGGTATTTGTGTGGAGCCAAATGACCAAAGGTGATGCGAACTACACCTTGGTACAAGTATCCGTTAACGATCTGATCATGATCTTTGCTTTCGCACCGATTGCTGCATTCTTGCTAGGTGTGACAGACATTACTGTGCCTTGGGATACCCTAGTGTTATCAGTAGTACTTTATGTGGTGATCCCATTAGTGGCGGGTGCCATTACTCGTAAAGCGTTAGATAAATCAAACGACCATTCTCGTTTAGATAGCCTATTAGCCAAGCTAAAACCTTGGTCAATCATTGGTTTGTTATCAACAGTGGTTTTATTGTTTGGTTTCCAAGCTGAAACAATTATCGCTAACCCTGAAGCGATTGTATTAATTGCGATTCCATTGTTAATTCAAACTTACGCGATTTTTGCCATTGCTTACTGGGCTGCAAAACGCATGAAGTTAGCTCATAACATTGCAGCACCCGCTTGTATGATTGGTACCTCTAACTTCTTTGAATTAGCGGTAGCCGTTGCGATTTCACTGTTTGGTTTACACTCAGGTGCCGCTCTTGCCACCGTTGTTGGCGTGCTGGTGGAAGTACCCGTTATGTTGTCTTTAGTATGGTTTGCCAACCGTACTCGCCATTGGTTTGATGAAAACGAAATGCCATCAAACACTATTTCAAAAGTACACGGAGAGTAAAAACATGGTTGTTATTCACCATAATCCAGAGTGCGGTACCTCAAGAAATGTGCTGCAAATTATCCAAGATGCAGGCTATGAGCCAGTCGTGATTGAATACATTCAAGAAGGGTGGACGAAACCTCAGCTTCAAGCGTTATTTGCAGCGGCAAATCTAACCCCACGTACAGCACTGCGTACCAGTAAATCACCAGCCAAAGAGCTCGGTTTATTAGATGAAAGTGTATCAGACGACGTGATTTTAGAAGCCATGCTAGAACACCCTGTATTGGTGAATCGCCCAATCGTATGTACAGCGAAAGGTGTAAAACTGTGTCGCCCTAGTGAAGCGGTATTAGATGTGCTTGAAAACTGGCCGAAAGGACCACTAATCAAGGAAGATGGTGAAGTCATCATCGATGCCAACGGAAACCGTCTACTGTAATTGCTTTTGCCACTACAACTTAAGTAAGTATAAATAGACATGTTTAAAGCTCTGGTGAAAGTCAGAGCTTTTTTTCGTTTAGATGATAAGACAATGCTCAATTTCCTAATGATCTCAATTTCATTAGGTGTTGATATATAGGGCTGTATTCTTGGTTGTGATTTTAATCCGACGGGCTAAAAACAGTTCTTACTTTTATCGAGGGCAATAAATTAACTGAAAGTGGTTTTTTGCGACTAAGTTAGTAAAAATAAGGGTTTTTATTTATTAGAATGATGAGAATTTGCTGTATTAATATAGCGTAAAAGTAAGAATGCTTATTAATATACTGTTAAATGCTTAGCGTGAAATAGATCAATTCCTTATCCTTGCTTTCACGTTACACTGTTATCTCATTGAAAATATAGAGAAATAGCAATGACAAAAATCGTAAGTTTTATAAATCTAAAGGGCGGTGTAGGAAAGACTACAACCGCTGTAAACATAGCAGCAGCTTTAGCTGAAGATGGTGAAAGGGTACTCGTCATTGACTTAGACCCTCAAACAAATGCTACGGTTTCCTTAATCTCCCAAAATGAATGGCAAGATTGTCACGATAACGGGCAAACACTGTACCATTTATTTAATGACATGTTGGAAGACCTTTCTGAATTCAACATCGACGAAGCAGTTTATTTCAATGCCGGTGGAATCGAAGGGCTTGATTTGCTTCCTTCAAGCATGTTCTTAGTCGATATTCAAGACAGTATTCCTGATATGGACAACAAAGCCTACGTCAGTCATGTGGACGTTTTAGGTAATGCTATCGAAGATATTAAAGATGACTACGATTACATCATTATTGATTGTCCCCCAAATCTGGGAGCTATTACTTTAAATGGGATTAACATCAGTGACTGCTATGTAGTACCAACAGTGCCGGATATCTTGTCTAAGATTGGTATAAGCCTAATCTTAAACCGAATTGACTCATTTAAGCGCCGGAAGCGCTCTTGTAATATTGAACTCGCTGGAGTTATTTTTACGAAGGTTGACTATCGTACAAACTTACACAAATCTACAATGCGAGAACTCCGTTCAGGAGAGTTGTCGGAAGATGTCTTTGAAACTGAGTTTCCTCAACGAATCTCCGTGGCAGAAGCTCCTATTGATTCAAAACCTTTTTTGACCTCTAATACGGCTAAATCTAAGGCTGACTTCCGTGATACTAGAGGTATTATTTATAACCTGACGGAGGAGTTTGTGGAGAGAGTGGAGGCTTGTTGTGAGTAAAATAACAGTTAAAGATATCGAGTCATTTGGTAAAGTTTTGGGTGCGTTATCGGAATTATGTATTAATAACCCTCAATTAGTAAGTAACCTTCTTGCGAGCGCTGATAATACGAAAAGTGGAAAAAACGTGCAAAAAGAAGAAGAGATTTCTTCTAAAGCTCGTGAGTTTAATGTCTTTCAAACAATCAAGTCTCTTTCTCGAAAGGAGGCTCTGTCTTTAGTTGTTGGGTTTAATAAAACGGAACTTAAATTCATAATCAAGAATAATAACCTTGGTCCTACTCGCCTGAACTCGGTGGATAGTTTGGCGGAGTTTATCGTTGATACTGTATCAAAGCGCACAGAAGATGTATTTCTAAATCAACAAGATCGCATTTAACAGATAAGGATATGTGTCGCGTAGCCGACACCTATCCGAAGTGTTGGACAAGCCCAAGCTACCTTATATAAGTAAATATTGGAAATATCATGAAGGGGGATGCCAAAAAGAAGTCGAGCGTTATCCTTGGTGTGAACCAATAATATTAATATCCTGATTTATAATAAAATCCTCTTTAATTCTAAAGCGTGAATGCCATTATCCTTATTATTTAACATCGATTATCTATTCCCGTTAATTGCATGACATGTTGGCAGTAGGGGCAAAAGGGTTGGGCTTTTATACGTACCGTTTTATTCGGTGAGGGCAACGTGCGTGTTTTCATCGTTTGGTTTTGGACGAAATGTCACCTGATCATTATTGATATTCAATTGTGTAAAATACCGCTTCAGATCGTCGGTAGTTAATGTGTCTGGTGATTTATCCAATTGGTGAGTAATGCGACGTAGAGCACGACTATAAGCATCAATCGTAGCGGGGCGTTTACCTTGCAAGGTGAGATGGGTAAGGTGTTGTTCATAAAGATAATCTGAACGATGTTGCTGTGCTTTATTCATGTTAAATACTCCTTTGGAAAGGTGTATTTAACGTAATTGAGGTTTAGTTTTCATTCTACCGCGCAGCGGATTCGTTCAACAAACTGTTCAAGAGGGATTCATTCCGCTTGGCATTTTTTGCCATGGGTTGGTTTTGGTGTTGCAGTGCCATATAGCAGCTTGGTCATTGCGTGGTTCACACCTTAATTGGGCGTTAGCCCTCACGAAAAGGTACATGTATTCATGAAAGGACGTTGCTCTAATTGCAATGCAGAGTCTGAGTCGATTCCTCTTAGCCAAAAGTGTTCTCAATGTGGAGAGTTCTCAAATGACTGGGTTATTTATGATTGGGAAGGGTACTGCAGATTCAAGAGAGTAATGATTAGATGTAATTGGATCCTTTTAGTATTGTGCTCTGCTAATTTATTGGCAATTGTACTAGGCTTTGCCGATCCAATTCAGTGGCTATTTTGTTTGCTCATTATTCCAGTAATAGTGAGTTTAACTAGATCTTATCAGGCAATCGCTAACTCTAAACACTATAAAGGACATCGCTTAAAGGACATAAGCCCATGGTTTCCTTTGTTGTAAAGGGCTAACAGATAAGGGTATGTGTCGCGTAGCTGACACCTATCCGAAGTGTTGGACAAACCCAAGCCACCTTATATAAGTAAGTATGGAAATATCATGACGGGGGATGCCAAAAAGAAATCGAGCGTTATCCTTGGTGTGAATCAATAATTTTAACACGCTGATTGATAATAAAATCCTCTTTACTCCTGAAGCGTTAATTCGATGACGCTATTTCTGATTACGACCACACAGCAAACCATAATCACGTACTCGTCGAAATCCTTTTGGTAACACATAGTACAAACCAAATATTTTTAGTGTCCGATGACGAAAAGTTAACAATGAATGAAATAGATTATGGTGAAATGAGTGTGGTTGGCTTAACGGTATTTGATTGACTGTTTAGATAACTAGCTTGTTGCTGGCTATTATTAAATAATGGCAATGCGGGTGTAAAATTAAATCAAAAGCGAATGAATCGCGGCTTACAGAATAAGGATATTGTTATACATGCCAATAAATAAAGTGATAGGTGCAAGTGTTATCTTTATCACTATTCTGACAGGTTGTTCCTCACTGCCTAAACAAGCAGAGCATCTTGATGCGCCACTAACACCGAAATTAACCAGTGCGTTATCGACATTAAACGATAGCCACAATCCATTTATAACGCCACAAACACCAAGCGCAGTTCTGGTGCAAAATACGGGCAGGGGTGCATTGGCTCAACGTCTAGCATTGGTTGAAGCTGCCGAGCATACAATAGATATTCAATACTATATTTGGAATTCAGATAGTTCTGGTCGTTATTTAGCGAGTCGTTTAGTCGCAGCCGCTGATCGTGGTGTTTATGTTCGTGTGTTGCTTGATGATATTAACCTAAACGATCGTGAAGCACTGCTAACAAAACTCGATGCACACCCTAATATCGAGATCCGCATTTTTAATCCGATCCCTACCCGTAATGCAGGCAAATGGATAAGCTTTGTAGGGGATTTTTCACGTTTAAATCGTCGTATGCATAATAAATCTTTCACTGTTGATGGTGCTTTTACTGTTGTTGGTGGACGTAATATTGGTGATGAGTATTTTGACCTTTCCCATGAACTGAACTTGCGTGATCGTGATGTATTAGCAAGTGGAAAAGTTGTCGCGGATGTTCAACACAGCTTTAATGATTATTGGAATAGTGAGTGGGCATATTCAGTTGATTTATTAAGGGATAAAGCTAAACCACTACCACAGTTAATGCTTAACAGTATCCCTGTACCTGAATATAAAAACTATCCGGCATTGCCTCAAAGCCAAAATGCAGCCATGACGTACTTATCAACGCAGTTAAAGAAGATGACTGGAGCCAAAGCCACATATATTGCAGATAAGCCAATTCCAGATGATGTTGATAATAGTGATCAGCCAAAAGCAACGGCGCAGTATTTATCTACACTGGCGAAAAATACAAAAAATGACATCATTATTGAATCGGCATATTTAGTCTTTGATGATAAACAACTAGCAGGTTTACAGCAGCTCACGCAAAAGGGCGTGGAGATCAAAGCACTGACAAACTCAATGGCATCAAATGATCTTGTGACGAATCATTCTGGTTATGCTGGTAGACGGCAAGAGATGCTTGAAAGTGGCATGGATTTATATGAATTAAAGCCTGACGCTAAGTTATGCAAGATTGTTATTCAAGATAACGACAAATGTGCACCGAATGCGGTATACGGTTTACACGCTAAATCAGCGGTATTTGACCATCAAATAGCGACGATTGGCTCATTTAACTTCAATTTACGTTCTACCTATCTTAATACTGAGTCGCTCTTGGTGATAGAAAACCCTAAGATTGCCACAGAGCTGGCTACGACCTTAGAGGGCGCAATGCAAGACACTAACAGTTGGCATTTAAGTCTGGATGATGGCGATGTGTATTGGCATTCGGGTAACGAAACATGGGACAGTGAACCGAACACTAAACAATGGGATCGTATGAAATCAGAATTGTTACAGTTATTGCCAATAGAGAAGTATTTGTAAGCACTAATTTTAATAAGAGATTGCAAAGTCAGCCTCTGAGGCTGGCTTTTTGTTTTTAATGCAATAGTTGCTCTTTTCTCTATTGTTTCACGCTTGGTTTCTAAGTTTATTTGTTACTCACTTCAGTATTAATAACATATTTATTAGTATCTGCTATGGGTTAATTATATAAAGGAGCATTTATGAAGGTTATTATTGTCACCGATATTTTTGGTTTATGTGAAACCACAGATAAGATGGCCTCATTTATTGCTCAACATACTGACAGTGTAAAAATCGTTGACCCTTACCAAGGTGTTCGCTTTGAGTTTTCTAGTGAAAAAGCTGCGTATGAGCAATTTATTAAAGCTTGTGGGCATGATGATTACTTATCTTTAGTTTGTGAGTCAGTATTAAAAGATAAGCCTGATGTACTGATAGGTTTTAGCGCAGGCGCAAATGCTGCTTGGCGAATATCCGAATTAGTCGCATCTGATTGTAAAAGTATTCTTTGCTTTTATCCTTCACAAATACGTAATCACGTGGATATTGAGCCGAAAGTACCAACAGCGGTTATTTTTCCGAAAAAAGAAGCCTCTTTTGACGTTTTAACCATGAATACAGTACTTCTTCATCGAGTAAATGTAACGACTCAAATCATGCCTTATAAACACGGCTTTATGAATTGTTTATCTGATGCTTATGATAAACAAGGTGAGACGATGGGGTTAGAGTATATTTTGAATGAAATTAGGTGATCTCATCGGCAGATAATAGGATGTACTTTGTATCTCAACGGATAGCCAACTAGTTTGTTTTAAACTTGGCGCGATCTCTAGTATTGAATACTTAATATGAAGGTGACTATTTTGGGTAAACAATTTTCTGAATTATCAGATAAACATGTAGAGTTTATCGAAAAGCAAAAAATCTATTTTGTTGGTACTGCCGCTGATAGCGGTAATGTGAATTTGTCACCTAAAGGTGGTGATTCATTGAGAGTCATCAATTCAAAGCAAATAGCGTGGTTAAATTTAACAGGTAGCGGTAATGAGTCTGCATCGCATGTTATTAAAAACGCACGAATGACACTCATGTTCTGTGCATTTGAAGGAGCTCCGCTCATTTTTCGAGTATATGGGAAGGCAAAAGTCTTACATACTAAAGATGAGGAATGGGGTCAGTTTGTGCAGCTATTTCCAGAAAGTGTCGCTTCTAGACAAATATTTATCTTAGATATTGATTTTGTTCAGTCGTCTTGTGGCATGTCGGTTCCGTATTTTAGCTATGAGGGGGATCGTGATGACTTGGCGAATTGGTCAAAAAAGCAAGGTGTCGAAGGAATAGAGCAATACTGGCTCAAAAAGAATCAAAAAAGTATCGATGGCTTTGAAACTGAAATAGCGAAAAGATCTGGCTTGGACGTAGAGTAATGAATTAAGCGGTTATTTCGCGCCTAATACTTCATCATACTACTCACGATATAACGTATTCATGGCCTGTTACGCTAGTATTTTGCTAGAAAACGCTCATAATCTTGCAAAACAACATTTAAAGAAGAAATTATCTATGACTGACTTTCAATATTACTTTCAGAAACTGCCATGTTTTAACTGTAAAAAAAATACAGTAAGCATTGATCTTGGTTGGTTAACCGCAGCGATGAAAGAAGATGTTATTGCACAAGCGTCTGCGATTATTGCGCAAGATAACGTTGAGCCTGAAGTGTCGGTGAACGTAACTTGTACAAAAGATGAAGCTCGTGATTATTTATTGCTTAATTTCTACGGTTATTCTGAAGAAGAGTTAGCGCATCAAGTTAAAGCTGAAGATGAACAAGAAGTAGCAGAAGAAATTGCTGAGCTTTTTGCTGATGGTAGCGATGTCGGTGTATTTGAACACGAAATCGTACTGCTAAGTTGCACTGATTGCGGTATTGACGATTAGTTTAATTCAGCGTTGTAAGTATAAGGCAATGCTTTTGATAGCGTAATGCCAATGAAAAAGTCCGCAATTAACTTATTACTAGCGCCTAGTAGTAAAAGATTGCGGACTTTTTGTTATGTTTTTTAAGGTTGTTATTTGTCGACGTTTAACGCAATGGCGTTTTCAGTTGCAAATGCGGTTGCCACGTTACCTCCCGCAAGCGCTACATTGGTCGCTGTTAGCAATACATTGGTAGTCCCTGCTTCTGCCACGGCGAAATCGTAATTACCTTCACCCACGTTAAGTACAGCAGAGTCTTTGAAATTCACATTTTGTAATACCGCAGTATCGGCTGAGAATCCTGTACCGGTAGGGGCTGCGTGAATATCCACTGTGCCAGCTATTGGATTAGCATGAACGACTCTTAGTTTTGCATATGTCGCAACACTTCTTAAATCATCTTCAATGATAACAGGTTCTATAGATTGAGCGGCAAATTGTCCGACGGCAAAAATGGTTGTTTCAGAGCCTGCTGCAAAAGGGGTGCCTGGAGCTTTAATGGCTTCAGGTGTTGTTGATCCAGAAGGAGTAACCGTTAAATCGTAAGTGTTCGGCGCTAAATCAAGGCTTTTAATTGTTTCATAGCTTATCGAATCAAGTCCAGACACAACATTGCCACTGGCTCTTATATCGACATCACCTAAATCAGCGACGGCATGACCAACACGCACCGTTGAGTTTTCGCCAGTGTTTCTCAGTACATTAACGGTTGATCCGTCTGCAACAAGAAGATTGACAGGAGAAACGGCACCACCGCTTACATTGGGTACTGCTGTGACCATTAAATCGCTACCACCATCTAATGCGATGTTGCCACTGTCGTATACTACATCGGCATCAGTACTGTTACCTGCTAACGTGATCCTTATTCGGTATTCACCAGCGGGAAGTGTAACGGGGAGATTTGCATCGTCTTCTTTAAAGGTGAGATCGGAAACCGCAATTGTATCTGCACTGATACTAGGATCGGTCGTTACGTGAATATCAACACCACCAACGTTGGGGTGTCCATGTAACACATCGACGCGAATAGATTGGTCATCAGGGGCTTCATTAGACCGAGAAAGAATCACAGGCTCTATAGCATTCACATTATTTACAGCAAAGACGTCATACTGCATATCTGGTGCAAGGTTTACTGCGTTTGCTGTGATCACATCAGCGGTCGCATCGTTTGCAAGAAGTCCACGCACAATCAGATCATGACTGCCTGAATTAACAGTAAGTAATGGGCTACCTTGCTGATAATCAACGTTAGATAAGCCACTAACTACATCACCATCCATTAAAATAGAAACAAGCGGAGCATCCGCACTTGCATGCGTGACCCTTAACTGTGAAGTAGGCATTTCAGCTTGTTTTGTCTCATTTTCATCATGCGAATCGCTGTCACAACCGTTTAAGATTAATGCCGCAGTTGTAAGTAATGTAAGTGTTGTTTTTTTCATATAAAACCTCTTCCTTGCTTGATTAAGGAAAAATTTCTACGGCAATATGAATATATTGGTTCACAAGCAAAAAATCGTCACTGTGCATCATTTGTCTTATTGTGAGGAATATCACTCAATAGCTATGAATTATTACTTTTTTCATATTAGAAACCTTGGATAAGTTGTTGTGAAAATTAAAAATAGATAAATATGCTTACGCTCTGTTTGTTATCATTTCTATTACATTGATCTAACTTGTTTGTATATGAAACTCATTTTTAAAAGCAACAAATTTATAAAATAGGTGATTTATTAATAAGGAAGTTAAATATTACTCTTATGAAGCGTTTTATTGCTCGCCTGTTAATTTAAATGTTCTGTATTTTATTATGGAGAGAGTCATTTATCAGGATGATTTATTGATGTGGGATTGTTACATTTATACTTTTATTTCATTAAAAATAACAATGCTTTATCACATGTTATTCTTAATTTATGTTTGTGCTTTTAAATTATTTATTAACAAATAATAAGAATAAAAATATATTATCATAATGTTGATTTATTGTTACGTTATAACATTAATAATGGGTAATGTTTGTTATTCATCCATTATTTTTAAGTAACCATATTAGTATGTGAATTTTATTGTTTTTTTTAAATAATGTCTAATTTTCTTTATTTAAATGTACAATTTTCATTTATATGCCTACACTATAAAAACATTAATAAAATGTTACGTAAATTCAAAATTACAAATAAATAAAATCTAATTTCACCGACTATTCATTGATTAATTAATAATAAGTGAAAAACTGAATTTTTATTGAATAAACAGTTATTTTCATATTATTACCATAAGTTTGAGATTGCTTCTATTAAAGATGTTGACATAAGATTATTATTGATATGCAACTTGTTTTTATTCGCAAATATAGTATTTTCTAGGTGAGAGTTATATTAGTTCATAAATTAAAAGGATTATTATGAATAACTTGAAAATATATGGACCGATGATTTTATACTCATCTTTAATTTTATTTTTTCCTACTGCATTTGCTGATACCAATAATGTTTCTAATAATTGGTTTGTAGGACTAGATATCGGCAAAGGAAGTTATACCAACGCTGGAGATGAACATGCTTTATCTGTTGATCAAGATCATTGGGCGTTTGGCACGCATGTTGGTTATCAATTTAATCGGTATTTATCAACTGAAGTTGCGTACCAATACTTTGGTGAGGGAAATGCATCATATCCATTAGGAAATATTAAAGGTAACTTTCAACAATTAGTTTTAAAAGGAATTATTGGCAATTATTTAAATGATTTCTACCCATTTTTGAGTGCAGGTGTTGCTGCATGGTCAGGTAAAAGTAAAGGTTTAAGAGAAGGTACTGCTACAGGTTTTTCACCCGTATATGGCGCAGGTATTCGCTATTATATAAATTCACGATTGAATATTAAGTTGGAATATCAACGTACGGAATCAATGGGAAATAATGATATAGGGCATACCGATCATCAATTAGTTTCTATGGGCGTAAGTTGGGTATTTTAAAAGTACAAGGAAGAGCGTACTATGAAAAAGTCGTGTATACCTTTAGTTATATTATTAACAGCGTGTGGTGGCGAAGATGATGGTTTTCTCGATCAGGAAAAACCTTCGAACAATGGCAACGATACTTCTGAGTTTTTACCACCAATTACTAAAGATTATGAAATTATTACCTTTAATCAAAAAGCGATAACACTAAATCTTAATAATTTATTTTCAGACCTTGATACAGAACAGAAGCATTTAATTGTTAGCATTGGAAAAAACTTTCAAATTAAAAGCCCTAGTACATATGAATTATCGAATCATAACTTAACTTATATTCCTAATGGATTTATTGGTGAGCAGGTTATACCTTACAATGTTTTTGATGGTACATCGTCGACGATAGGCTATATCAAAATAACTAATGAGCCTTCTTCTGGCTCACCAATTACACCTGATATTATTGAAGTTCATACGCGAGATCTCATTATTTATATGGCGTCGTCTGCAACTCAATCATTTAGTCTTGGAAGTAAAGGTACTGTTATTGATTCATTATCAGGGGGATCGCTAGGTCGTATATCTACAAATGGGAATCAAATTACCTATACACCCAATATTAATGCTGATGGTGAAGACATACTTTCTTATGTTACGACAGATAGTAACGGTAAGGTTGTATCAGGTACCATTTCCATTAATGTAATTAACGATAAACCTGAACCTTTGGTGCCAATTACAAAAGACTATTTTGTTTCTATGGTTACTGGAACCGAGAAAATAATCTCATTGAATTCTGGCCCATCTAATATTTCAATAGACACAATTTATGGTGAAAAATTAGGTACAATTAGCTTTTCTGGTAGTCGTTTTACCTATAAATCTATCGCCGGAAAATCAGGTGAAGATATTATATTTTACACAATGACGAATAATGATACGGGCCAGACATTCAAAGGAAAGGTTGTTATCGATCTCTCTTTACCTGCTCCCGTCACGAAAGATATTATTCTGTATGTTGATGCGGGTGAATCAAAAACATTTTCTTTGGGTGATGGTTCATCCATCAATAAGATCCAAGAAATTACTAACGAAAAGTTAGGCTCAGTTTCAATTAACGGAAGTGAATTTACCTATAATCCGTCTGAAAATAAGTACGGGCAAGATATTTTATCTTATACCATGGCTGATCCAAATAACCCGAATAAAAAACAAACAGGCAATATAATTGTTAATGTTGTACCACCTGAAAAGCCAACATTAACATATATAGGTCTTGATTTAGGTGGGGCGAGTTATGAACCTGGTGCCGAACTAACTTCTTCTTTATATTGTGAAAGGCATTGCGATAGTTATGAATATCAATGGATCATTAATGGAAAAGTGGTCGGGACTGATGAATCTTATACATTACAACCAGAAGATATAAATCACGCAGTTAAATTAGAGGTTGTTGGTGTTGATGAGTATGGACAAAAATCTAGTTCTGAGTATTCAATTTACTCTATAGCCACTGTCAATCAGATCCATAGCAATCATTATTCATTCATAGCGTCTAAAAGCCCTTCTTTAGATCCTTTTATTTCTTCATCAGATTTTATTGGTTGGGGAGCTGAAACATTAGGCGCTAAAGACCAATATATGCCAAGACCAGGAGCCGAATACAAACTCGTTGCAACGCAAATGGCTTATGTTTATGTACCTGAATACGATGCTGATGGTTGGGTGAAAGCTCCTGTCAATGCATGGGGAGATATTCGGCATGGTGGCGAGATGGGGATATATGATCCAAATTTCGGTACTAATAAACTTTATTATATTAAAGATTGTGTCGCATCACGTTTTGCATTTGCTTGTGTAACGGGTTTAGATTTTTATGATGACACTGGTGAGATACCATTTGGTAAAGTTTATACATGGTATGACCCTAATCATGACGGAAGCTATACCAAAGTCGTTGAAGAAGAGGTCCCTGAAGGTATTGACGTAATTTTTTCTGCTGAAAATGCTTTCGCTGCACTAAAAGGTGACGACCTTGTGTCTTGGGATGTTAGTGCAAACCCGACAGTATTAAAACTTAATGATGTTGTGAAAGTTTATGATTCAGGAAAGCAGGACTCAATTTGGAAAAGACGTCCTGGTTTTACCGCAGTGACTTCAACGGGGAGAATCTTCACTTGGTCAGGTGGAGAGACGTCAGCGAATGAGATTACTTTTAGTTCCGCAACTGGTACGCCTCTTAACGGTGATGATATTGTATCTGTTCATACAACCGACTCTGCATATGCTGCAGTAATGAAAGATGGCTCGGTGCAGGTATGGGGTAATACAGATGGGGGGGCGGATATTAATGGGCTCGAACATCATTTATCTTCTGGTGTTGTTGATATTTTCTCCACGTCATCTGCTTTTGCAGCCTTAAAACAAGATGGAAGCGTTATTGTTTGGGGTGATGAAAGCTGCGGCGGCAAAAATAATACAGGTGTAAACTTAACTGATATTAAAGCAATCTCTAGTACAACAGATGCATTTGCCGCAATTAAAAATGATGGTTCAGTCGTCACTTGGGGAGATGTATCTGCAGGTGGTGACTCAAGTAGTGTGAGTTCTGAATTGATTTCAGGTGTTAAAGATATTGTGGGTAATAGGGAAGCATTTGCCGCTATTAAAAGTGACGGTTCTGTCGTGGTATGGGGATATAATCATGGCGGCGGTTTAATTACATCAACTGATGGTGTAACTGAACCTACAGAAAATGCTAATTTAGTTTCACGCTTAAAGTCTGGCGTAATTCATATTCAAGCAACATTATTTGCTTTTGCTGCACTAAAAGATAATGGAGAAGTCGTAAGCTGGGGACGAGATTATTTTGGTGGTGATACGAGTACTGTTGATTCAGAATTTATGCCAGATCCTAATTCGTTTTCACTTAGAGAAACATCTATTTTTGAGTCATATTGAAATTAGTATACCTATGATAATGCCCATTAATGTAGCTAGTTCATCTATAAATAAGCCGTTTTATTTTCCATATTAAATAATAATTAATGGTCAAAATATTATATTTAAGTGTGATTTTAGTAAATCGTGAATATTAGATGATTGTTTTTACGTATGTATTAACTAAATATAATGAGTGTCGGAGGTATATATATTAAAAATCACATATTAACCTAACGCTATTGATTGCATTGTTATTTACATTGTTGCAGAAATATTGAGGTTGATATCATATTACAATGATGAATTATTCATTAAAGGTATGTTTGGTTGATTTATGATAGCTGGTTGTTATAATAAAGACCTACAAAAAATATGGTTTTTAATTATTCACTTTAAAAGGTAACTGATCTGATGTTAATTAATCGCTCTGGTGTTAATTAATCGCTCTGGTGTTAATTAATCGCTCTGGTGTTAATTAATCGCTCTGGTGTTAATTAATTGCCCTTATGTTAATTGATCGCTTTTATTTTAATTAAACACGCTGGTGTTAACTAATTTATTTTGTTGGAAATAAATTTAATGTGAAAAATGAAATATTTAAAGGTAATACTTTAAATGCATTTTTGAACAACGAATATTGATAAGGATATAATATGAAAATGGATAAAAAGACTACATTAGCTTCTACTATCTTACTATCTACTGCTTTTTTTTCAGTATCAGCCTTGGCAAATCAAGGTGATGTTATATTTCAAGGAGAAGTAACGAAAGCAACATGTAATTTTGTTATTCAAGACAGTGATGGTACAACGAATGCTTCTAACGTTGTGAATTTAAAGACAGCTACTGTTGATGAAGTAGAAGCTGGTAATGCCGAAGAAGTCGTTTTTGATATTGTTTCAGCAAAAAAAAATGATGGTTCTGATTGTTTCACTGCAGCTCATGATGTGACAGTTCTTTGGGTACCTGTTAATGGATGGGATGCTGATAATAACTTGGCTAATTTGGCGCCAAATGCATCAAAAGCACAAAAAGTTGCCGTAAGATTAATGAAAGGAGACGATGGCACTCAAATTACATCAACTGATTCACGTGTTCATTTTGAGAAAATAGCTCCAGGTACTGATGCTATTCACACACCTACAAGATATCAATTTAAAGCACAAATGGTAAAATCTACTGATGATGCGAGTACAGAACCAGCAGTAACAGCTGGTAACGTAAAATCGCAAGCTAAATTTGTTGTCGGCTATCGTTAATAAATTGGAGAAGTACTTTATAAGTGCTTCTCAATTACTCTTATTAATAGTAATTATATTATTAATAACTTATATGTGAACATTACAGTAAGCATAATATCACAAGAACTCTATTAATTATTAGAGACCAATGATTACAAATTAAGATGGATTTAATTCGTGGTTGAAATGCGATGGAGATACGCATGCATATAAAAAATGTGATTACTATTTTAGCTGTTATGAACTCTTCTTTGTGCTTGGCACAAACTGAGTTTGATACTTCATTTATGAATGGTGGCAAAAATGTAAGATCAGATTTTTTAGACTATTCAAGTAGCAATGTTCCTGGAAAATATTTGGTTGATTTTTATCTAAATAATAAAAGTTATGGTCGTCATGTTTTAGTGATAAAAGATGATGATAAAGAATCTATTTGTTTGCCATTAACTTTATTAGAAACGTTAGATCTACCTATTAATTATGAGAAAATGATCGACGCTTTCAATCCAACAGATCATTGCTATAATTTAGAAAAAATACCGAAAGCTTCAGCTATATTTGATTTTTCTACGCAATCTTTATCGCTTCAATTACCACAACTTATTTTATTAGAAGATAATGAGTATAGCTGGGACTATGGTGCTAATGGTTTTATTCTAAATTACAATGCAAATGCAAGTCATCACTATTATCGGGATCATGGTAAAGATACATCTTCAGCATTTGTGAATTTTGATTTACAGATGAACTATGATCGCTGGGTATTTACAACACAGGCGAGTGGTACTAATAAAACAGGTATAAGATCTTCAGAATATCTTGTGTCAACAGCGATAAAACCAATAAAAAGTGCTTTCTCTATTGGTAAAACATATACCCGATCATCTGTACTCAATGATTTTAGTTTTGTCGGCTTAACATTATACTCTGATAGCTCAATGGAACCTCATAAAACGAGAGGTTATGCACCGATTATCGAAGGATTTGCTGATTCCAGCTCAACAATTACCATTAAGCAAGGTAAATATATATTACTTTCTCGTGATATCCCTGCAGGTCATTACTCTTTTAGTAATATTAACCCTATTGGAAGTAAAGATATTGTTGTGGAGGTAAAAAGTGACACTGGAAAAATTACTAAAAAAATATATCCAATGTCAACGTTACCAAATCTGCTTGCTGAAGGTGACTACGATTATAATATAGCAACGGGACGCAAAGGTGATTTTGATAACTATATTAAAAATCCATTTATATTTGCTTCTTTAGATCGTGGGTTTAGGTATGCAACGTTAAATACAGCTGTGGTTTTACATGATAAGTACCAAAGCTTAGGTATAGGAGCTGGAGTTCCTTTAAGCTATTTCGGTGCAATTTCTTTTAATGTCAATGGCTCTAGAAGCGAATATAACAAAACGGATAAAAGTCAAAAAAGAAGTCTAGAAGGGATCAACACAAGTTTACGTTATGTGAAAGATATTACAGAACGTACACATGTTCAATTTGTAGCGTATGAATACCACAGTACTGGTTATGTTGATTTTAATGGCTTTGATCCTGATTCTTATGATGAGTATGGCAGTGAGTCATTAAGAAATCGATTTGAAACAATTCTTACGCATAGTTTTGATCATTCATATCTATCTGCTTCTGGCTGGTACAGTAATTATCGAGGGATAATCGCTAGCGAATATGGTGGCAACGTATCATTCTCAACAGCATTTGAGAATGGTGTGACTGCAAGTATTAGTGGTTCAATAACATCGTCTGAATCTCTTGGTGAGGACTATTCAACGACTCTAAGTTTAAGTATTCCATTATCTTATAAAGAACGAGATATATTCACTAATTCATCAGTGACTTATTCTAAAACATCTGGGACTACCGTTAGTACCAATACGTCATTCAACAGCAGTGATAATATTTCTCATTCTGTAAGTGCAAGTGCTTCGAAGTCTGAACGTTCTGCGTCATTTAGTACAAATGCCAACTTGAATCCTGTTGCTATCGGTTTTAATGCTTCAACGAGTAATAACTCAACGTCTGTTGGCGGATCTATCTCGGGCTCAGTTGCTGCTGCAGAAGGGGCTGGTATTGCTTATTCAAGCCGTCGCTCGCAAACTATAGCAATTGTGAATACAAAAGGGATAGATAAAGCTAAAGTTAACGGTCGTAAAGCTGATAACTTTGGAAACATTATTATTCCGCTTTCAACTTATACACAGAATCGTATTAATTTAAATAGTAAAGATATATCTCATGATATTGAGTTAAATAAAACGTCATATAATGTAATTCCGACTGATAAAGCAATAATTGTTCGTAAATTTGATTATAAGAAAGTGCAAAGATACTTACTTCGTGTGTTTGATAAGAATGGAACTGAATTACCATTAGGTTCACAGGTAACAACGGACGATAATGTTTATGTTGGTTTTATTGCAACACAAGGGGTGTTAATGGCAACGCTTGACTCACCTTCACATTACCTACATATCAAAACAAATACTCAAACTTGTAATGTGGACATTTCGAAAATTAAGCCAGATCTTAATGAAGTTAAAGATATATATTGCCAATAATGTTGAGGTTTTAATGAAAAATTACTTAATATCATTTTGTTTAGTAAGTTGTATGCTACTTTCTAGCAGTGTATATGCTGGGCTTAAAATGAACAAAACGCGTTATATTTATAATGAAGGACAAGGTGATATTACCGTAAAAATTGTCAATGATAGTGATGTTAACTATGGCGGCCAAGTATGGATAGATAATCTGAATGAAATAAATACGGATAGTGTTAATTTTATTGTGCTTCCTTCAATGTTTAAAATAGTAAAAAATGGTCGACAAATTATAAGATTAAAAAAGATTGGAAATAATATAAGAAAGGATCAAGAGTCACTCTTTTTTATTAATGTTCTTGAAATGCCACCTCGGCCAAAAGATACTCCTGATAGCTTTATGCAAATAGCGCTTCAAACAAAAGTGAAGTTGATATACAGACCAACATCATTACAAAAGACTCGTTTGGAAGCAGAAAAAGAAATAAAAATAGAAAAAGTGAATCATGGTTATAAGATAATTAACCCAACATCATATTATTTTGCTATTAGTAAAGTAATAGTGGATGGTAAATTGATTCATTTTAATAAATCCGTTGATAAAAAATTAGGATTATTTTCTCCAAAAAGTTCAATAGATCTATCTGGGATAAAGGTTAAATCTAGTTCAAAAATTACAATTTATGCACTCGATGATTTTGGCAGTAGTAGAGAATACATTATCAATGGGTAATTACTAAGACTTATTAAATGGTATTTATATGAGTGTGAATAAAATTGCTTTTGCAGTATTACTTTTATCATCTAATTACGTAATGGCACATATAGCTGAAGTAACTGTAAATATTAGCGGTAATATTATTAGTCCAGGTTGTACTGTTAATAGTAATAATGATGAAACCGTTGATTTTGAAACTGTTGATACGGGGCAGGTAATAACGGGTATTATAACAGAAACAGTGCCAGTTGTGATTCATTGCGCTAGGCCTGAAATTATTGACGGCATTAATATCAAATATGACCCTATTGATACATTAGGAAGTTCTGATGGAATACTTTCTACGAGTAAAGATGAACTTGGTATAAAACTCTTAGTTGAAGGCAGTAACTTGGTATTTGATCAAAACTACCCTGTTCCTATCGGTAATGAAACAGAATTTATCCATGATGTTACTGCTACACTGATTTACACGGGTAACGGTAATTATACAGATTTAAATGCAGGGGAGTTTACAAGCAAGTTAAGAATTACTTTAACTTATTATTAATCGTATTTTACTTAGGTTGATTCATGACATTAAAATATATTTTACATATTGGGCTATTTATACTTTTTTACAGTAGCAATTCGTTTGCTGCATTACAATTAAACGCAACAAGATATATTGTTAATGAAGGCGATAAAAGCGTTGAAATTAAGATAGAGAATATAGCAGATAAAACATACGCTGCTCAAATATGGATAGAGAACGAAAATAAAAAAGATAAAAACGTTAACTTTATCCCTATGCCTAACTTTTTTAAATTTAACAAAGGTGAAACACAAGTTGTTAGACTGCTAAATACACATAAATCGTCATCTCTTAATAATGAATCTCTGTACTGGCTCAATTTACAAGAAATACCACCTGTTGATAAGTCTAAAAAAAGTAGAATAACACTAGCTTTAAAAACAAGAGTAAAACTAATTTATAGACCTAAAGTTCTTTTAGGTAAAAGGGCTAATGCTGAGAAATTATTATCAATTGTTAAATCTAATGGAAATATAAAAATTACGAATCCAACACCTTTTTATCTAGCAGTAGTTAACGTTAAATTTAATGGTAAAGAAATAAAACTAAACAATGAGATGAAACAGCAGTTAGGTGTTTTTCCACCTGAAAGTTCAGTATTTATTAAAAACAATTATGTAGCAACAATCTCAAAATTTGAATTTGACGCTATTAATGATTACGGAACAGTCAGTCATTTTCAAGGGAAATTAGGATATTAAATACTAATTAAACGTTTTAATTATAGAATACATATTAGGCTATCAGAATGATTAAAATTAAAGGAATCATGTTGTTCCTAATTGTTACCAGTACTTTTAATGTATATGCTAATGATATTGATGTTTTTGTTAATCCAGGTAGAGACGTTGTAGTTCCAGTTGTGCTAGATGGAATTACTTTAAATAATCAATTAGTTAACAGTGAGTTCTTTTGGGCTCATGAACGAGTCGGTACTAGTGACGAATACTCACGATCTGAAACTAGAGGTAATATAACTCTTAGTATGGTAGGAACTGCATCAACATTTCGCTTGTTATTTAATGGTGGTGGAACAAATTGGAATTGTAACCTTGGCGGTAATCCACTTCCTGGTGCGTTTCCTGGCCATAATTTATCGGGTAATATATTGCATAGATTTTGTGGAGGAGGAAGTCAACGTTTGGGGTTTCACCTCAGAAATCGGGTTTTGCGCAATAATTGGAGAGTTAACCTTCGAACTAGAGTAAATCAGGTACGTATAGTTGTACCCGCTAATGCTACCACTCAACAAGAAAGATTTTCTATTTTCCATCGAGTGCAAAGAAATAATGCTGATAGACCTATTAATGTCGGCACTGCTGATAGAATCACTGTACATATTATACAAAATACCTGTACGTTTGGAGCTAATAACGCTGATATAGATATTAATGTTGGCGATATTACACCCGGTATCGATGGACCGAGAACTCCAGTGGACCTTGATTTAACCTGTATTTCTGAAAATAATGAAGTTGGAACCGCTGTTAATGCTGGCTTATCGAATACGGAAAATACAATGTTGGCAAATTATCGTATTGAAGAGAATATAGCGAGTAATTTTAATGACAAGGCTGTAAATGTGTTCTTATTTAGACCGAATAATGTTCGTGTTAATTTAGGTCAAGTATATGATGATATATTTGAATTAAACAACTTGGAATATCAAGTTATACCAAGTCCAATTGATGAATTTGATCCTCATGATAACACGGCTGCTCAGTTTGGTGCTTTTACTCGATCATATAATGTAATAATTGATTATTTTTAATCATGATATTGGTTTTAAAAAGGCTTAAGCTATATTTTAATAGCTTAAGCCTTTTTTTATCAATAAGTAAAGTATTCATCTTTATAGTTATTTTAATGATAAAGATAGTCTGTTTCCTTTTTGGAATTGAATGGTATCTTGTTATTCTCTATATTAATTTTTTATTACAATATAAACTGTGGTTGTTGTATATCGAGATTGTTAAATTATCTTATATTTTTAATATTAGAATATTTTAATAAAATTTAATCTTTAAAACGCTATATTTATATTGGTATTAATTAATGAATAAAAGGATTCTGTGTTTATCTTTAATTTCTTCTTTTTCACAGGATAATGAACAACATATTTATGTAAATCCGGGACGTACTGTTATTGTTGATGTCAATCTTGATGGTTATAACGGTGAGTTTGATACTGGTAAGAATCATGTTTGGAATGGCCTATCTTTAGCTAGAGAGCATAACTAGGTGTGCCAACATATAAATTTAAAGATATCCAAGCAACAATTGTGAATACATATAACCGTATGAGAATTAAGCGAAAGGGGTAGAGTTGGGGAAATATAAATAATTGTGATTATGATACAAAAAAATGTCGAAAACAATGTTCGAGCTGGTTTTAGTTTTAAAACAGGTAATGGAAGGCTTGATGGTTATAAAGCAAGTTACGATATTAAATTAACCAAGATTCAATTTGAAGTTCCTATCAGTCCTGTAAGTACAATTTATAGTATTCCGATACATACCAAAAGAACGACAAATAATAATACCTCAATAATTGATACAGATTATATACAGTTACATATTGTTCAAAATACATGTGGATTTGTTGATAGTGAATTGAATAATGATGTTGGTGATATGACTCCCGGTGAGACTTCAAGTATGCGAGATCTAGATGCTGCTCTACAGTATACACATAGTGATATTAGTACTGGACAAGCAGGAATTTCTCCTGAACCGAATACGATGTATGCGACATATACAATGACGCCAAATGAAGTATTTGATGAAATTAACCGTGATGCAGTTGATGTTCATTTTTATCGTAATGGGTTTGATCCAATTCAGTTTGGTCATATATATAATGATAATTTATATGAGCTTAATCATTTAAAGTATCAAGTAATAGTAAAGCCGATTAAGGATTTTAATCCCCGTAATGATACCGGACCTCAGTTTGGACGGTTTTTAAGATCATATACAATAACAATAAATTATTATTAAAGTTATTATTTATAGAATTATTACTTATTTATTATTAGTCTGTGCAATAATTTATATGTTCGTTTTAAGTTAACAAAGCCAGCAATAAATGCTGTTTTTGCTATTAACCTGATGTGTTAAGTTAAGCGTTTAAGCAAGTAACAACATCTTCTGTAAAGTAGGGTTCTTGGTATCCCCAGAACATGTATTTTACTTTTAGGAAGTGCTGACTAAATGAGTGCAGCATCGGTACGATGTTGTTTCATTTTCAACTACTGCAGTTGTGTTTGTTTGCCCTATGTAATTACCGTCTTGAATGGCAATCCCTAAAGTGACGGAATACTTATTTTCATGCATCATAGCTAAAGCATGGTTTAGTTGTCCTCGACGCTTAACCATGAGATCAGGTGCACCTAATCCCACACCCATTTTTTCGCCATATCGATAAATACTTTTCAGGTAACCTTTGTCTTCCCAAGGAAGCCATTCACCGTTAACAAAGTTGGCATATTGCATGGTTGTTGAGGAAGGAAACGCCTGTTTCAAGGTCAGCATGTTTGCTTTGATACCTGTTATATAGTCTTTTTCATTAAAGCTTGGATCGGTTTTTACTGATACACCAATAGCGGTTTTTTGTAAGTTTATCCCTTCCATTTTTCGTCAAACTGGCGTCCTAATGCTTGCACTAATAGTGAGAAGGTATTTAGGTACGGCTTTATTTTCAGAATAGAAGGTTGCATCTTGAAGTTGAATAAACAGTTTTTTACCGTGCTTTTTTAGGTATTCATAATCATCAAAAATGATAGAGAAATCTTAAACGTCTTTTTGAGGTTCTAAGTCAGACCATGAATACATGATTTGTGCGCCTACAAAACGAGGTTTGTTGAGTAAAGGATGAGATTTAATGGCTTGTCTGTCTTTAGCAAAATAGACGAAATGTTTCATGTTATCACTAGCAATAGGGCAGCTTGCGCTTAAGTGTTTTTCATATTCATCTTTATAGCGATCTGTTGGGTTACCCCATGCCGCATGGTGTTAATACTGAAACAAAGTGTGAAGAGAAATGGAAATATTGGCATAGTAGTTAGCGGTATATAGAACAAAAGCTAGCATGTTATATGCTAGCTTTTGTCGTTAGTTTTTCGTTGTTATAACGGTATGTTTAGAGTTTAAAGCGACTGATTTCTTGTTGTAGTTCATGAGATAAATTTGATAGCTCAGCTGCCTGTTTGGCGGCTTCATTGGCTTCTACAGCAAGTTCATTAGAAACATCACGAATTCCCTCTGTATTACGGGTGATCTCAGATGTTACGGAAGATTGCTCTTCAGCGGCGGAAGCAATTTGTGTTGCCATATCATTGATCGTGGTTACGGCAGTCGTAATTTGTGACAAGCTTACTGCTGCTGCATTGGCATCATCAACACTGGTTTCAGAGAGATGACGACTATCCTCCATGATATTCACAGCTTGACCTGTGGTTTTTTGTAGGGTCTCTATCATTTGTTGAATTTCTTGAGTTGATGCATGCGTCCGTTGGCTAAGTACACGTACCTCATCTGCAACAACAGCAAACCCTCGACCTTGCTCACCAGCTCGGGCTGCTTCAATCGCGGCATTTAATGCCAATAAGTTGGTTTGTTCAGCAATCCCTTGAATTGTAGATAGGATAGTTGTAATGCTTTGAGCATGGTGATTTAGCTCACTGATCACAGATGTTGCCGTATCCACTTCTTGCGCTAATGTGCTGATGGATTGTTGGCTTTGGTTGACCTGTGTTGCACCGTGATTAGAAGCGGTTACCGTTTGCTCTGATGTTCTTGCTGTGTTTTCTGCGTTGGCAGCAATCTCTTGTGTGGCGGCTGCCATTTCATTGATTGCTGTTGCGACCATATTAATTTCATCTTGCTGATGCTGAATACGAGTGCTGCGCTCTTCGGCTTGTGAAGCGGTTATATGAGATTGATGATTAAGTGATTCTGAAACATGACGTAATCGAGTCACCATTTGGTGCATGTTACCGACAAACTGGTTGAAATTTAGTGCAAGCTTACCCACTTCGTCTTGGCTTCTTGGTTCTAAACGTTGTGTTAAATCACCTTCACCATTTGCAATTTCAGCCAGTGCTTTAGATACACGGTTAAGATCGCGAAGAAGATAGTTTACTAACCACGCTACCGCCATAACCACGATCAAAGTGATCACAATAGCGGTGATGATTAACTCTGTTAATAGTGAATAGTAGCTGGCTTCTTCTGTCGATTTATCCATTTCAAGGCCAAATATCCAATCACTATTTGGGATATTTGCAAAGTAAAATAGCTTATCTACCCCTTTGATTGAGATCTGCTCTAAGCGGTTTGTATTGGCACTTTGTTCAATGTTACCCATGTTTAACTGATTGCTATAATTAGCAATCGGTTTCAATAACAGTGACTTATCAGAATGAGCAAGGAAAGTTCCATTCTTTTTATCGATTAACATAGCATGAGCATTATCACCAACGTTCAAACTGATCACATCGTTAATGAGTTGATCAATTAATACGTCGGCACCGATAACACCGGCAAGTGCGCCGCTATGTCGAATAGGCTCGGCAATCGTCACTAAAAGGGCGTTAGTAATAGCGTCTTGATAAGCGGTGGTGATCACTTGTTTATTGCTGTTAACGGCATCACCGTACCAAGGGCGAGTACGAGGATCGTAATCAGCACGGTTACGTTCTGGGTGTGAACGCAGCATTTGTCCTGCAACGGTGCCGTAGTAAATATCGTCAAAACCGCCAGCATCGCGTGCTTGTTGAAGGAAAGGCACAAGATCTGCTTTTTGATAGGGTTCTTTTACTGAAGAGGTAATACTGCGACGGATATTAATCCAATCTTCAATACCGCTGGTAGCTGTGGTTGCTACGCTTTGTACGCGATCTAAGATATTTTCATTTGTTTGTTGTTGTAAATTACTGGCAGCAAGCCAAGTTAATACTGTTGCCATAAGGACAACAGCAGACAAGCTCGCGCTGATCAGCTTTTGTTTCAGTGATAGTTGCATTGTTGTCTCAGAAAATGAGGTGTTAGAAAGTGCGGCGAGTGTAAATAGTGTTTTATATATATGCACGTAAATAAATACAAAAATTAGAGGTATCACTTAAAAGAATTAAAATTGTCATTTTTATGACTGTGTGTAGTCTGATTGATGGCGTTTTATTCTAAATGTTAGGCTTGTATTGATTTTAATTTTTTTGGGAATAATTGTTTTTTGTACTTAGTACAAGAACTAAAACTCTAGCGTATATTAATAAAGAGTTGCGGCTGAATATAGTCAACCGTGATGTTAAGTTATGCATGTCGTATTGGGCTCATTCCACTGATTTATCAAAAGATAAATAACCTAATAGAAAAGTAAGATCGTGATTGAGCATAGTGTTAAACATTTAGCTTAGCTGACGTCTATTAATCAATTGAACAGCTATTACAACGGGATTTTCCGGTTAATAAATAGGAAATATGATAACGGTTTCTGGCAAAAAATAAGTATGCTTTATCTGCAACGATACGTATCACAGGAAGCCTGAGTATCTTTAACCATTTCTTTTTACCAACCAGGTTCCATGCTTTATAAGTGACATCAAGACCAAGTAAAAGCTGTTGTTCTGCGCCTATTTGAGATGAGAGTAAACCGTGTAAAACAGTGCTGGCTTTTTCTTTTGATATATCAGGAAAGCGTTGGATAAAATCAGGCGCAAGAATATCTTCAAATTGTAATTTTTGATGTTTATTAAGTTGTCGAAGTTGTTTCATTTCAGCGACGCAAAGTGGGCAACTTCCATCATAAAAGATGATCATCTTTTCCATTTTTCATATTCCCTGGTTATGTGATTGCAAATACAACCGCATGTAATCCGCAAACAAAAGTAGTTAGACGATTACGTAATTGTTGATAATACTCATCTTGATGAGCGGAGTTAAATTTTATCTCGGCGATACGAATACAGATAAACCCCAGCATTAATGCAACAAGAGCCCAAGTGTAGTGATCTGTAGA
Organism: Photobacterium sp. GB-56; assembly: GCF_003026105.1. Classification (GTDB taxonomy): domain Bacteria; phylum Pseudomonadota; class Gammaproteobacteria; order Enterobacterales; family Vibrionaceae; genus Photobacterium. The sequence goes on from NZ_PYNW01000003.1 coordinate 200,247, forward strand.
ATGTAATAGCGAAAACCAAGCGAGTAGCGCAAAAAAGTTACTCAAGAGTAAAGCAAACCGACTGGTTGAATTTTCCTTGTGATTCAGGCTGTTTCCCCACATAACACCAGAAAGAAAACTAAGAATAATGGCACTGTAACTGACGAAAATGAGCAAAGCGGAAGTGTTAAAAATACGTATCTCAAGGCTGATAGCGAGTGCACTTAGGGCAAAAGGAATAAGACCTAGATAGCCAAGTGTGTGGGAGGGTAATCGAGTGATAGTGTTCATATTACCTAGTCGTCATTGATTGATTAACTTAATACGCTTAAAAATAGGAATCTGATCAATGGGGGTTACATATTGATGAAAAGCGGGGATAATACTGCGCTCGCTGTAGGTATATGATTGGTATATACCTATGTGTAGCGATGCTGGTGTCACTTTCAACTTCTAGGATATTAACTATGCGTGCTTTCGTATTAAGAGCCCGTTCTGCACCCACCGACAGTAAAATGCTATTAGCATCTGTGGGTCAAGATGCTCACACTGAAATTTTGGCTCACGTTTTAATGAATGCTATTTTTGTGGCGCAGTCTCACCGCGAAGATATTATGGTGCATTTAGTGCTTGAAAGTACGCAAGACTTTTCTCGTACCATTAGCTTTAATTCAAATGATATTACTAATTTAACGGGTTTTCATGAGCAAGCATGGTTAGATAAGATTACTCATGCGCTTGATAAATCATTAGGCATGGGTAAAGAGCAATGTCGTAATGTAGAACCGGGGATCACAGTTCGTACGATCAGTTTTGAAAAGCTGATAGTTGAACTTGCTGAAGACTACCAATTATACATGTTAGATAAGAAAGGGGATTTTGTTCGCGATATTGAACTTGCTGCGAACCCTTGTTTCTTATTAACCGATCACATGCCAATGCCGAAGAAAAGTTATAATAGCTTAAAACGCTTAGGCGCACAGAAGATTAGCTTAGGTCCTAAGATGTTATTTGCTTCTCAATGCATCGTATTAATTCATAATGAGTTAGATTTAACGCTATAACGTGTTCTAACTGTTTCTTTTATTAAAGCCGTAGCAGCGATTGTTACGGCTTTTTTGTTACATTAATGTTGTGATTTTTGTTATATAGCTCTACTGAAGATTTTAGTTTAGTGACGTGTTTTTAACATAACCTTATGAATACTTAGTTTTTTTCAAAATTGATGCTTTGTTAGAACTAAAAATGGAATGATGTTTGTTTACTGCTTGTAAATGGAATAATCTATTTCTAGTGAAGCAATGATTAAATGTCTAAAACTATGAAAAGTAAGATACTAAATATGGGGTAAGAATATGCTTGAGCTTAGAGAAGTTCAGTGTATTTTCATTCTTAAATACCCTAGGTATAAACACACCCATAAGAATGACAACCGTTAGCTAAACGGGCCTTTTTACAGGAATCAATATGCAATTATCCTCTCAGCCTAAAGGGCTTTTTCACCTCATCGCAATACAAATGTGGGAATTTTTTAGCTACTACGGCATGCGTTCGCTATTAATTCTATTTTTAACCCAAAAACTCTTAATGTCAGATGAACATGCTTATGCTCTATATGGTGCATATACATCTTTAGTTTATGTGACACCCATTTTAGGGGGTTATTTAGCAGACCGTTATTTGGGTAATTACTGGGCTGTTGTTATTGGTGGCTCACTGATGGTTGCTGGCCACATTGTATTAAGTATTCCGAGTAACGATCATACGACCTTGTATTCTGCGTTAGCATTAATTATTTGTGGTTATGGCTTTTTTAAAACTAACTCAAGCTGTTTATTGGGTGAGTTATATAAAGGTCATGAAAGCGCACGTGAATCAGGATTTTCTATATCCTATATAGGCGGTAACATTGGTTCTGCTTTAGCGCCAATTTTCTGTGGGTATGCTGCAAGCCGTTGGGGATGGCATGTGGGCTTTGCTCTTGCAGGTATTGGTATGTTTATTGGCTTAATCATTTTTAGTACGGGCCGTAAAAACTTTGCCCATGTACAAAAAGCCAATAAAGCGGCGTTAACACAAAAAACAGCAGGTATTAGTCACTGGTTCTTAATCATTCTCGGTGTCGTTGCTGCCGCGATAGGTCTTGTATTTGTACTTAAAGATTTATTAGCCGGTTACATTCTTGCCGTGATCCTTGCATTTTCAGCACTACAAATGCTGCGTTTATACCGTAAGAGTGATGCTGAAGATCGCAAGAAACTTCACTCAATTATGTACTTTATGATTTTTGGTATGGTGTTTTGGGCATTTGATCAGCAAGGTGGCAGTTCAATCAGCTTATTCATCGAGCGTAATATTGATACTGATATTTTTGGTTACCATATTCCAACAGCTTTCTTCCAATCGGTGAATCCTGTAGCCGTTATTGTGGGTGGTGCTGCGGTGACATGGTTGTGGAAAGTATTATCGACACGTCAGATCTCTGTTCGTACATTAACTAAATTAAACATGGGTTTGTTTCTCTTAACTGCGGGCTTTAGTTTGATTACGTTGTCTTCTAAGTTAGCAATGGCAACAGGTCATACAACATTCCTATGGCTATTTATTGGTTTGTTTTTCATTGGTATTGCTGAGCTATTTATTGACCCTGTCGCGTTAGCTGCAATTACGCGTATGAATCCGCAAGGAGCAACAGGTACGGTTGCGGGTATTTACATGTTAATGGGTGGTTCGGTAGCAAACTATTTAGCAGCAAACATTGCTGAGTTAACATCAACCAATACACCAAAAGGTGATGCCATTGATTTAATTACTTCTGCTGCGCAATATCACCACGTATTCCAGTCTATTTTAATAGTGACGGTTGTGGTACTGGTGATGGGATTATTGGTGAATTTTAAAAACCGTAATCAGCCAGAATTTGATTAACGACTAATTACATTTTCAGCCAGTATTATTACCTTTCTTGTTAATAATACTGGCTTTTTTATTGCCTAAATTTCTTGACAGCAAGAATAAAAATCGATCGTTATGCCTATTCGTATCGTAAATGAAGAGTCGATAAAAAATAAGGCATATAATTTATGGCGGTAAAAGCTCTTTATTGGTTTACCAATGATCTACGTTTACACGATAACCCTATACTTCATCAAGCTTACGAGTATTGTGACAACTTGCTGTGTATTTATTTTATGGAGCCACAAAAGCAGCAATTTAATCGTTATCAACTTGTCTCGGTGGGAGCCATTCGCCATCGCTTCCTGCTGCAATCGCTACAAGCACTGCAATCTAATTTAGCCACATTGGGTCAGCGTTTATTAGTGATGCAAGCCGATCCTATGGTTTTTATGCCTAAATTAATAGAACAATACGGTATTAACCTTATCTATCGGAGTCGTCACTGCGGCTGGTATGAACAACAGCAATGGCATTACCTAAAACAATGTTACCCCCATTTTCAATTTGTAGAAGTTGATACGCATACGTTGTATTCACAAAATCAACTGCCGTTTCCTCTTTCAGATATGCCAAATAGATTTTCAAAATTTCGTAAACAGATAGAGCAAAGCGTCACTGTTTTTTCGTCCCTACCTGTGCCTGATTATTTACCGCCACAACCCAATGTATATTGTTCTGGATATTTAGATATTCGAAATGTTCCCATTTTAGATAATGATCAGGTGGAGTGGCATGGTGGTGAAAATGCAGCAATGATGCATTTACAGCAATACTTTTCTTCTCGTTTACCGTCTAGTTATAAAGAGACGCGTAATGCCATAGAGGGTTGGGATAACTCAACCAAATTTTCACCGTGGTTAGCGTGTGGTGCACTATCCGCCAAAATGATTATGGCTACCTTGCTAGATTATGAAAAATACAAAGAGAAAAATTCATCAACCTACTGGATCTTCTTTGAGTTGTTATGGCGTGAGTTTTTTCAATGGCATGCGCATGCTGTTGGGCGAGATCTGTATCGTTTCAGTGGCGTGCAAAATAAACGTTTATTAAGCAGTTTTTATCCAACTCGTTTTAAACAATGGTGTGAGGGCTCAACACCATATCCTATTGTTAATGCGTTTATGAAACAGTTAAACCAAACGGGCTATATGTCTAATCGTGGGCGCCAAATAGTTGCAAGTTGTTTGGTTAATGAGCTATCCGTTGATTGGCGCTACGGTGCAGCTTATTTTGAACAACAGCTGATTGATCATGATGTCGCGGCAAACTGGGGCAATTGGCAATATATTGCAGGGGTGGGAACAGACAGTCGTGAAAAACGTTGGTTTGACTTAGAAAAACAAACACGAATATTTGATCCTAATCAGCATTTTATTCGCCATTGGCGAGGGGATGAAAACCTTAACGCCTTAGACAGCGTAAATATTGATGATTGGCCAATGAGTGGTAGAGGATAATCATGCAATCGCGCTATACAACTCTTCGTTTTATTTTAGGCGATCAACTCAATGCGAGTCATCATTGGTATCAACAACCCAATGAACATGTGCTGTATGTTATTGCAGAGCTAAAGCAAGAAACCAACTATGTTACTCACCACCATCAAAAGATCTGTGCATTTTTTGCTGCGATGGAAAATTTCGCGATTGCGCTACAACAAGCAGGACATGAGGTTTTACATTTAACATTAGACGATACTCATACCTATCATGATTTACCTGATTTAATTATTTCACTTTGTCAGCAATATCATTGCCAAGCATTTGAATATCAACAACCAGACGAATACCGATTATCGCAACAGTTAGCAACATTAAAGATTCCTGATGTAACCGTTCAAGCATGTGATAGCGAGCATTTCTTACTGACATTGGCCGAACTTGAGCAGTATATAACACCAAACAAACATCACCGTATGGAGCATTTTTATCGCGCTATGCGGAAACGATTTGATGTATTAATGGTTGAAGGAAAGCCTCAAGGTGGTAAATGGAATTATGATGGCGCAAATCGAAATAAATTAAAGGCTGTTGATATTGAAGCGATTCCTCAACCGTTAATGTTTAGTAATGATGTTAGTGTTATTTCTAAACGACTCGAAAAACACGATATCAACACAATCGGTCAATCTTGTGAGCAGCTACTTTGGCCAACAAACCGTAAACAATCACTAGCGCTACTGAGTTATTTTTGCCGTGATTTATTGCCTTTTTTTGGACGCTTTCAAGATGCAATGACCACCAAAAGTGAGTCGGCATGGAGCTTATACCATTCTCGTTTATCTTTTGCTTTGAATGCGAAAATGTTGCATCCCATGCAAGTGATCCAAGCGGCTATTGATGCTTACTCTCAGCCAGATTCAAAAATTGATATTGCCCAAGTTGAAGGGTTTGTTCGCCAGATACTAGGCTGGCGTGAATTTATTCGTGCTATTTATTGGGTCAATATGCCCCATTACGGAAAAGAGAATACGCTAGAAGCTAGCGCTTCGTTACCTGATTTTTTCTGGGATGCAAAAACCAATATGCAGTGTATGCGTCATGCGATTAAACAGTCGCTTGATTATAGCTACGCTCATCATATTCAGCGTTTAATGGTCACGGGTAATTTTTGTTTATTAACGGGGATTGCGCCGAGTGAAGTCGAACAGTGGTATTTAGGTATTTATATTGATGCGGTTGAGTGGGTAGAAAAGCCCAACACGCTAGGTATGGCGCTGTTTGCCGATGGTGGTGTGGTTGCAACAAAGCCTTATGCTTCAAGTGGGGCATACATTAATAAAATGAGCGATTATTGCTCATCATGCCAGTATGAGGTTAAAAAGAAAACAGGGCTGAATGCTTGTCCATTTAATAGTTTATATTGGCGTTTTATGGATAAACATAGAGGGTTATTAGCAAACAATCCTCGTGTAGGTATGCTATTTAGTCATTGGGATAAATTAGATGATAATGAGCAATCTGTTATTGTAGAGCAAGCCGAGTATTATTTACGCCATATTAATTCACTATAAAGAAAAGGCGTGTTTAATCGCCAGTAATGACGTTGTTACACATCATCGTAAGATAAGGTTTAAGCATGAAAGATCCACATCAGTATTCAAAAGTGCCTAAAGGGCGATTATCACGACTATCGAAATTAGGCTCACTGGCGTCAAGAGTCGCAACGGGCATGGTTGCTGAAGGGGTGAAACAGTTAGCGTCAGGACATCGTCCCAAAGCCAGTGAGTTGCTCTTAACGCCGAAAAATGCTCAACGTGTGGCTGACCAATTAGCACAGTTACGCGGTGCTGCGATGAAAGTAGGTCAACTTTTATCGATGGATGCTGGTGATTTACTCCCGAAAGAATTAACTGAACTGCTATCTCGTTTGCAAGCTGATGCTAAACCTATGCCTATTAGCCAATTGAATCATGTGCTCATTGCTAACTGGGGGGAAGATTGGCAAGACAAATTTGCTCAGTTTTCGTTTTACCCTGTTGCTGCAGCATCAATAGGACAAGTTCATAGAGCAAAAACCAAAGACGGTCGAGATATTGCTTTAAAGATACAGTATCCAGGTATTGGAGAAAGTATTGATAGCGATGTACATAATGTTTCAACCTTACTAAATGTATCAGGATTGATCCCTAAGTCTATTGATGTGTCAGAGTTATTAGACGAGGCGAAAAAACAGTTACATGCCGAAGCTAATTATCAGAAAGAAGCACAATATCTTAAACAGTTTCGCCAGTTACTTTCTGATGATGCCCGCTTTTTGATCCCTGATATATACGATGATTTAACATGTGAAACGATCCTTGCGATGAGTTTTGTCGAAGGCATAGAAATAGAGCAACTGGCTAAGCAACCCCAAGCGGTACGTGATGAGGTGATGGCATTAGCCTTTACCTTATTGTTCAAAGAAGTGTTTGAATTTCGATTGGTGCAAACCGACCCGAATTTTGCTAACTATCGTTATAACCTCACAACGAATCAGTTTATCTTGCTTGATTTCGGCGCCACGCGTGAATATCCCGAGCACGTCTCTGAAGGCTATCGCCAATTGATGACTGGTGCGGTGAAAAATGATCGGGGATCTATGCTTAACGCGTTAAAACAAATAGGCTTTTTCCATCAGCACATTGAAGATGTCGCACAACAAGCAGTCGTGAATTTGTGTGTAGAAGCTTGTGAGCCATTAGCCTTTGATGGTGTGTATGATTTTGGTGTAACAGAGATGGGGAAACGCATTCGCGATGCCGGTAGTGCCTTGAGTATGAATAGTGGTTATTGGCATACACCGCCAGCAGATGCTATTTTTTTACACCGTAAATTGGGTGGTTTATATTTGTTGGCAGCCAAGCTTAAAGCAAGAGTGAATGTTCATGCGTTATTTAAGCCTTATATGAGGTAATGTTGAATAACGAGTTAAATATTCTCTGATAATATTAACTTGTATAATCACATAAAACCTAAAGTTCAAGCTGTTAATGTTTAGAAATTAGAGCGTATATTTTTACAATCAAATATTGATCGTTTTTTATTAGACATTAGACCCCTATTTGATAGTATGCCTTGCGATATTTGTATGATGAATATGCATCAAAGTATGCAGTAATCTTGAGAGAGTAACATGACAGGTAAGCATGTATCTTATGCGGTACAAAATTATGACGCATTGTCCCATAAGCCTCAGGACGTATCTAAGATAGCACTTGTCACGGAAGGTGGAGGCCAAAGAGGGATTTTCACCGCAGGGGTATTGGATTCATTTTTAGATCAGGATTTTAATCCGTTCTCACTAATGATTGGTACGTCTGCAGGATCGCTTAATTTAGCGTCTTATATCTGTGGTCAAAAGAAACATGCTTTTAAGGTGATCACAGAAGCAACAACGAATCACCATTTCTTTGACGTATATCGTTTTTTGTTTGGTCGTGAAGGGCTTGATCTTGATTGGTTAATGCAGCAAACCCAGACACGTTTTGAGCTTGATTGGCATCAAGGCCGACAGAATATGCGTAATCGAACTGTACTCGCATCAGCAAGTAATACGGTGAGTCATCAAGCGGCGTATTTTAATTTAAATACGGATAATTGGTCTTTGGCATTAAAAGCTTCATGCGCGATCCCTGTTTTAAATCGACAACCCATTTACTCACAAAATGAATATTGGGTTGATGGTGGCTTATCTGCCCCCATTCCTGTTCAAGAAGCTTATGAGCGCGGTTATCGTCATATTGTGGTGATCCGCACTGTGCCTATTGATACATCATTTGATCATTGTTGGATGAGTAATATTCGTCGTGCGTTAGGCCAATCAAAAGCCGCAGGTATGATTGAGATGTTGTTAGAGCACGAAGATAACTATAGAAAAACACAAGAGTTTCTTAGTAATCCACCTGATGATGTTACTATTTATGAGATTCATCCGCAAAAAGCACTAAAATCAAAAATGATTGGTAGTGATATGCCATCTTTAGAAGAAGATTATAGGCTTGGTTATCAATCAGGTAAGTATTTTTTAAACACTGTGGGTCGTTATATTGATATTGATGAACCTCATTGTAATGCATCCCATTTAGTGGGAGAAGAAGTCAGCGATTTATGTAAGTTTGTATAATAATTATAAGAAGTTGTCATGGTTAAACAAAATTGTGAGAGGGATTTTGTTACCAAGGAGTCGGTTTTTACACAATTAATGGCGAGTGAAGTCCATTATATGTGGCAGAAGAGGGAGCAAGGCGAATTTAAAGGTGTTGATGGAATACCGATCCGATGGATAAGTATTCGACATCCTCAAAATGAACGTTGTGTGGTCATTGTTAATGGGCGTAATGAGAGCTTCTGGAAATATCAGGAGTTATGTTATGAGTTATCTCGTAAAGGTTATGACGTGTATGCCTACGATCATCGCGGTCAAGGCGCATCAGGACGATTAACTAACGATAGTGAACTTGGACATGTGATTTGTTTTGATGATTATGTGTCAGATCTTCATTCATTTATTACAAATGTCGTTGGAAAACAAACATACAGACAACGGTTTTTATTAGCTCATTCAATGGGTGGTGCGGTAGCAACCTTATATTTAGAGCATTATCAGACTCATTTTAATGCCGTTGTTCTTAATGCACCTATGTTTGGTATCAATCTTCCTGTCCCCCTTAAATTAGTCGCATCTTCAATCGCTAAAATTATCGAGCATTATCAAACACAGCCGTCTTATGTGTTTGGATATAAGCCGTATCACGAAGCACCTTTTGAAAAAAATGATCAATGCCAAAGTCAAATACGTTACGTTTGGGCGAAGCATTTGTATCAGTGCCACCCAGAACTGCGTGTTGGTGGTCCTAGTGCACGATGGGTATGGCAAGCATTAGCTGCCGCGAAAAGCTGTATTCGGGATGTGGGACATATCCATACGCCCATTTTATTGTTGCAGGCAGGCGACGATACCGTTGTAGATAATAATTCTCATCATCTTTTTTACGCAAAATGTGCAGAGTGTGAAATGAAAGTGATCCCACATGCTCGACATGAATTGTTAATGGAAAAAGATTGCTTACGTAATCAGGCATTAGACGATACGTTAGACTTTTTTGAGACTTACAGTTAATGATTTTATGCTATTCATGCGTAAGATAAATAAAGAGCCCAGCATAACGATGAGATTATGCTGGGCTTTGTTATTTTTTAAAGAGAGTAATACTATTTACTGACAAATAAACCAAGAACGTGCATCTGCTTCAATTACCGCTTCTTTATACCAAGGTAGTGGATCAATTTCAGGTGCAATACGAATATCGCCTTTTAACTTTTCAGTCGCTAATACACTAACGCGGTTGTCATTTACACTTTGGATTTTACCTTTGTAGGTCACACCATAAGCTTCGTCTTTGGTCTTCTTATACATACACACAGTTTCACCTACGTGTGTCGCAATAAAGCCGGTTTCTTCAGTCCAAGGTTCTTGTTCCGGTGCTGGTGTTTCTTTCTCATTAAACAGTGCTGCTTGAGATTGGTTTGATGGGACAATTTTTCTATGTACAGAATAGGGTTGATAACCAAGAAGTTTAGCGCCATCAATCCAAGCGGCTTCATTGACGTCTTTATTTTCAATGACACGCATTGTAACAAATGGCCCTGTAGGACAAACATCAGCCCATAGATCTGTTGACGTAATTCGTGCTGAGAAAATAGGTGTTTCATCAGGCGTATTAGGGTGACTCACACACCAGGCATCAGTATCTTGGTTGATCATGGTGCCAGAGTTAGCTTTACATGTTTTTTTTGCTAATTGATAAAACTGATCAATATCTTGTTTCGCTTGTTCGGCACTTGCAGAGCAGTAACGATAACTTAGAGAGAAGGTTTCTTTAGGGTAAAACATACCTTTATCAACAACTGTACCTTGGCTACGTGTTGCATCAGAAGTCATAAATTGGCTAGCTATCGTTTTGAAACTTTTTTCAACTTTTGGAGCTGGCGGCGGTGGTGTTGATGAACAACCCGCAACGGTAGCAATAAGACTTGCTAGTGATACTCGGGTTAAAAGGGTTTTGCGCATTCTTGCCCCCAGAAATACTCTTCGTATATATAAATAAAAAGATAGAATTAATTATTAAGTGTATAGGGGACAACAGAACGTGTGAGGAATCAAGAAAATATTCTGTAAAATAAAATGTATTTGTTATTTTTCAATTGGTTAAGTTAAAAATAAATTACATTTTTATTTCTTTATGATTTTTAATAAAAAAATGCCCACAAATTTTCATTTGTAGGCACATTGCTGAGGCGATAGATTAACCGGCGAAAGTATTCATTAGTGTTTGTGAAGGTACAAAGTAGTGAGTACCTGTTTTTGCTTCCACAAAATCCAGTAAGCGATCGTAGTTACCATTTTCATCAGCATAAATCATTTGCTTCAATGAGATATCTAGAATTTCAGGTGAGGCGGCAAACCCGACAAACATAGTGCCATGTTCCATAGCATTACCAAATGGACGGTTCTGACGTAGCATTTTAATTTCTTGGTCATCAATAATAACTTTACTCTTATTATTGTGCGCCCAAGCGGGTTTTTGATCATCATCAAGTTCAATATCATCAAGCTTGGTACGACCAATAACTTGCTCTTGGTATTCTGTGGTTTGTTTATCCCATAAGCCTTGACGATCTACATAGCGTTGTACGGTTAAGTAAGTCCCGCCTTGATGGATATCACGGTCATTATCAACTAATACGGCATTAAAACGAGCTTCATTTTTTGGGTTTTCAGTTCCATCAACAAAGTCGATCATGTCGCGGTTGTCTAGATATTTAAAGCCTTGAATATCTTCAATTAAATTAGCGACAGGTTGAAGCGCTGCGGCAATGTATTTCGCAGCTTGAAAATTAATATCCATACGTTCAGATTTTATCATGATGAAAATATCTCCCGGTGTACTTGGGAAACTACGTTCGCCGTCAGTCATAGCAATGAAATCATGCAATAAAGATGGCGCTTGAACATCAGGAAAAACGGTAGGCCAACCTTTATTTGAAATACCAATGGTTAAAGAAAGGTTAGCTGAAGGATCTTTTTGCGCGATGGATTTTTCAATAATTTGAATTTTGGCAAAGATTTTTGTTACGTCATCATTTTCAATATTTTCTTTGAAAATAAAGGTGAGGTATTCAGCGAAAGTATTAGGGTTAGAAATAGCACCAGGTTGTGCAAGTTCAGATAATTGAGTATTCATAATAAAAACCTTTAAATTTTTTTATTACGCTACGCTTTTTATACTCATAACTATAGTATGAATAATGTAATGTTAAATTACTAAATGTGAGTGTGTAAAGTGCGACATAACATACTGACAGAAAACAGTTATTTTTTCTATCATAAGCTTAAATCAAAAATGTTGACGCATTTTATTGATAAATAGATATACACAAAATGTTGTTATATTCATGCCTTATTAATTAAAGCTTATATATAAATAGCTTGGGTCAAATATGTCTAAATATTAAACGTTTTTTATTTGCCAAGAACTTCTATTACTACGCTTGTTATTCGTTATTGACTAGTCATTTTCAGTTGTTTTTGTAATTTTATTACATGAACATCGATTTGATCACAAAGTTAAATTTATCAGCTTAACTCCTCTAATTACCTCTGATACTAAGTAAATCATAATGACACAGGTTACTTTAGGAGGTTGTTGTGTCTATTAACTCTATCGATTTTTCAGAAATTTCTTCCGTATCATCTAAGTGGGATCACAAGGATGAGTCGGCAACCAATATTGCTGAGAGTAAAAAACAACAAGCGGCAGCAAGACGACGTATAGAGCTTCTCCGTGATATTCAAGCGAGCGGGCTTACCATTGCCGAAGCCCGTGAGTTAGGGTTATTACATTAATTACCAGTTAAGTTATTAACGCTAATCGTATTGTGACATTGTCACTGTAGTTGTGGGAGTTCCAGAATAAGCAGTGTAATCATAATTAACTAATAATAAGTGACACTGAATGGGATGCGATGTTTGCATCCCATTTGTATGCGTTCGATATAATAGTTTTTTATCAATCTTTTTTGCGACATTCGGCTTTTGATAGTTTTAGGCTATTGCTCTAATAAGTTGAATCATATTGCTTTTTTATCTGTAAGCGTTACAGTAAATACAGATAAAGTTTAAAGATGGATGATAACAATGACTACAATCACAACACGCTGTCCACACTGTAAAGCACTGAACCGTTTACCTTCTGAGCGCGTAAATGATGAAGCAAGCTGCGGCTCATGTAAGGAAAAATTATTCGACGGCATGCCAATTGAAGGTACTAGCGATAATTTCTCTACACTATTAGAAAGTGATAAGCCTGTCGTTGTTGATTTCTGGGCACCGTGGTGTAATCCATGCGTAGGATTTGCTCCTGTATTTTCAGACGTATCTCAAGAGCGTGATGGCCAAATACGTTGTGTGAAGATTGATACTGAAGCACAACAAGCACTCGCTGCTCAATATCGTATCCGTAGTATTCCAACAATCATGGTGTTTAAAGAAGGCAAGATGGTTGATATGCTAAATGGCGCAATGCCGAAATCGCATTTCGACCAATGGCTAAATGAAGCACTTACAAAGTAAACATTGCTCACTAATAATATATTCCCAAAAGCCGAACATTTATCGTGTTCGGCTTTTTTGTTATCAATTGAGTGCGCTGTACGATAAATCAACAGTTATGCGTTAAAGGATTTATATAAGGTATTATTTGCTTATATAGTATTCACTTGGCCTTGAAGTATGCTAATTATGAAAAATGATATTGTTATTGTGAGCAAGATCTCTATATACTCTCGCCTCGGTCAGAACAGTTAAGTTCAGCCACCTTATTTTACAAGCTGTCACCAGGGATAAGTGAACGACCCACGGAGTTGGACCGGCGTTATTTGTAGCTTGTTAATTTAGGTGACTCGTATGTTGTATTATTGGGCGAACACATTCATATTTTTAGCGTTGTATTACGTTAATCCTACCTTTTTTACTTTTTCCCCAAAAGTAATTGTTACTCAATGGCAGCAAACAGCAATACCTTCATTATTCGACACCCATTTAAAAAACAGCAGGACGAAATAATGCAGTTGTTAATTACATTAGCTGGTATCGTAGTACTGGTTCTATGCGCAGTGGCGCTTTCTGATAATAGAAAGGCGATCAATTGGAGAACCGTTGGCGGTGCTTTATTCTTACAAGCGAGCTTTGCCGCTCTTGTACTATATGTGCCCATTGGTCAGAAGATGCTAGGTGCAATGAGTGACGGTGTAGCTGGTCTTCTTAGTTTCGCTGATGTTGGTATCAATTTCGTCTTCGGTGATTTAGCTAATATCCAAAAAAGCGGTTTTGTTTTTGCTATTCGTGTTCTTCCTCTTGTTATATTCATCAGTGCTTTAATTTCTCTCCTTTATTACTTCGGTATTATGCAATGGGTAATTAAAGTTTTAGGTGGTGGTATCCAAAAACTATTAGGCACCAGTCGCGCAGAGTCTTTGGTTGCGACAGGTAATATCTTCCTTTCTCAAGGTGAGTCTCCTCTTCTTATTCGTCCATTCCTTGCAAAAATGACACGCTCTGAACTTTTCGTGGTAATGACCTGTGGTATGGCGTCAGTTGCGGGTTCTGTATTAGGTGGCTATGCAGGATTAGGTGTTGAACTTAAGTATCTGATTGCAGCAAGTTTTATGGCGGCACCCGGTGGTTTACTAATGGCTAAAATTCTTGTACCAGAACAAGAAACGCCAATGGAACAAACTGAGGTCGAAATGGCAAAAAGTGAGCACAGTAATGCTATTGATGCATTAGCTGCTGGTGCAATGAACGGTATGAAAGTAGCTGTTGCGATTGGTACTATGCTTATTGCTTTTGTTAGTGTGATCGCAATGGCGAATGCTGGCCTTGAAGGGGTAGGGCATTGGTTAGCAAGCATTACGGCAACGATTGGTCTTGATTCGGTATCGCATTGGTTTGCTACAACGCCACTAACTATGCAAGCTATTTTAGGATATATTTTCTCGCCACTCGCTTTTGTTATCGGTGTACCGGCGACAGAAATGATGAAAGCAGGTACTTTTATTGGTGAGAAGCTAATTCTAAATGAATTTGTTGCCTTTATGGACTTCGCAGCGGTTAAACAAACGTTATCTGAACATACCCAAGTGATCATCACTTTTGCATTATGTGGTTTTGCGAATATTGGTTCTATTGCTATTCAAATTGGTTCAATTGGTGTTATGGCACCTGAGCGTCGTGGTGATGTTGCAAAATTAGGTATTAAAGCCGTTTTAGCGGCAACATTAGCTAACTTAATGAGTGCGGCGCTTGCTGGTATTTTTATCGGATTATAAGCGTTATTAACAGCATAAAAATTTATAACCGTAGAGTTTGCTTTGCGGTTTTTTAATACGTGCTTTTCAATAAATATCCATATCTTATTGTTATTTAATACTTATTAGTATCAGTAACAAAGAAGGAAACTATTTGGTTTTAGCGCTAGAAATTAAAATATAACAAGATTTTGTGAATAATTTCCTTGTCACCATGAGTATCGACGCTTATCATTGCAATGACCTTATTTTTGTTCACTATTTTTAGGTATTATGTTTCTGACCTTTGTTCGTTTTTTGATATTAAGTATTTGCTTAGGGGCTGCGTCATTAGCTTCGGCATCTACACATATCAACGAAAATGTTCAACAGTATGTCGCGCATAATACAGTTAATCAATGCAATGAAATGGTTGTGCAATCGCACTCTGTCAATCTTAATGCGGATGTTGCACCACTTAATTGTAATAAAAATCAAATAGTTAAACATTCTTCTGGTAATGAGCACCAATTAATACAAAGCAATAACAGTATTGGTTTACCTGTTTCTGTTAATAATTCAAAATTTGTCTGGAATTTCCCAATTTCTAAGCCAAATAAAAGCAGTGATAAGAATAAGCAACATCGTATTGAATTTAGCGATTACAATATTGCTTTAGGGACATCGAGCCGTTTATTAAATGCGCTTCATCTTAACCCTGAAGAAGTCTCGCCTGAATATCGATTAGCATTTGAGCTTCCTATCCTTGTTGCTGTACCACTTACCCTCGGTTATCAAGAGCCTCTGTCACCAACGGTTGAGTGGATACTCAAAATTAAATCATCTTCATCACGTATTTCAGGTTGGAAAGATACAAATCTGATCTACTCTCAATATGGCGAACAACTACAAGTTGTCTAAAATATTATTTATTAGTTGAAAATTACGATTCAGCTAATAGTAATAGCCTTTCAAAATATATTAATAATTGTCTGATTATTAAGTTCTATTTATCGTATCTGTAATTATATTGATCCTTTAAAAGTGGTCATATTTATGAGTATCTTTAACAAACTCTTGTGATAAAGGTATAATTATAGGTGTTCTATCGACTGCGACAGGCTGTCTGTTGCAAGGTACATGGCTAAATATAATGAGAAAAAAGAATACTAAACAGATTCTGAATCATTACGCAGCATGGAAATATGTTGTGTTAATTGTGACAGTTTTAATAATGTTATTAAGCGCTATTCCAACGTGGTATGGCGACAATGAAGCTGTACAAATCAGCAATAAAGGCGGTCCAATGCCGACACCTTTTGAAATTCAAAAGGTGTTAAAAGAACATGATATTGTACCGCTAAAAATTGAACAAAAGCCTGATAAAACAATTGTTGTATTAGATAACACTAAACAGCAAACGGATACTAAAGCGGCGTTAGATACACTGTTGAAAAGTGAAAAACGTTTAACGTTAGCATTAGAACCAGCAGCTCCAATGTGGCTACAAGACATGGGCTTTGAACCAATTAAGCTAGGTCTTGACCTTCGCGGTGGTGTTCAATTTCTTTTAGATGTTGATGTTAAGCAAGTTTACAAAAACCATGCTCAGCAATTAATGGATGACTTACGCGTTAATTTCCGTAAGGAAGATATTCGTGGCGGTCGTGCTGAATTAAAAGGTATGGATGAAGTTATTGTTCGTTTGCCTAGTGAGGCGGCAAATAATAAGGTTCGCCAGTTTATTCGGGAACAGTACCCACAATGGCAAGCTACCAATGGTTCTGCTGATAATCTTCTTCTTACAATTAGTGAGAAAGAGAAAACAGATTTGCGTAACCTAACCGTTCAGCAGAACTTACAAACAATGCGTAGTCGTATTGAAGAGCTTGGTATCACGGAAGCATCTGTTCAGCGTCAAGGTGAAAACCGTATTCGTATTGAACTTCCTGGTGTTCAAGATCCAGCGGCAGCGAAAAATGTTATCGGTGCAACAGCAAGCCTTGCTTTCTATGCTGTGAAAGAAGAAGGCACAGGTAGCACAATGATTCTACCTGATAAGAATGGTAATCCTATTCGTGTTAGCCGTAAGCCTGTACTTACAGGTGATCACATTGTTGATGCGCGTGCAAGTTTCGGTGAAAACGGTACGCCTGAAGTAAATATTACGCTGGACAGTGCTGGCGGTAAGATCATGTCTGATTTCTCACGTATGAATGTGGGTAAACCAATGGCGACGTCTTACAGTGAATATAGCCGTAATGCCCAAGGTCAGACGGTACAAACTAATAAGATCATCAGTGTTGCAACGATTCAAACACAATTAGGTAGTCGCTTCCGTATTACGGGGGCTGGTTCACTAGAAGATGCACAGCAACTTGCTTTACTTCTACGTGCAGGTTCGCTTACTGCGCCTGTAACAATTGTTGAAGAGCGTACTATTGGTCCAACATTGGGTGCTGAAAACATCAAAAATGGTTTCGCTGCACTTGCTCTAGGTATGGGGGTAACACTGCTATTTATGGCTGTGTGGTACCGTCGTCTTGGTTGGGTTGCTAACATTGCACTTATTACAAATATGATCATGCTATTTGGTCTATTGGCGTTGATTCCAGGTGCGGTATTAACTTTACCTGGTATCGCTGGTTTAGTGTTAACCGTCGGTATGGCGGTAGATACCAACGTACTTATATTTGAACGTATTCGCGATATGATCCGTGATGGTCGAAGCATGGCTCAAGCTATTGACCGTGGTTTTAGCAGTGCATTTGGTACTATTTTCGATGCTAACTTCACAACAATGATCACAGCTGTTGTGCTTTACTCTATTGGTAATGGTCCAATTCAAGGCTTCGCATTGACGTTAGGTCTTGGTCTATTAACAAGTATGTTTACTGGTATTTTCGCTTCTCGAGCCATTATTAACTTGGTTTGGGGTCGTGATTCGCGTCGAAATGTAAGGGTTTAACGCAATGAAAAATTGGATTATTAAAAACTTAACCAAATTGCGTTACATGACAGGTATTGTCTCTATCGCCTTAATGGTTATCTCTATTACTTTTATTTGTGTAAGAGGTCTTAACTGGGGTTTAGATTTTACTGGCGGTGTTGTTAGTGAAATTCAAATGGACAGCCAAATCACAAACAGTGAAATTGAGCCATTAATGGATGCAGGCTTTAATCAAGATGTTGTTGTTATTGCTGCAGATGAACCGGGCCGTTGGATTTTACGTTATGCAGCGCCAGCTAAAGGTGTTGACTATCCAGAAATTACAAAAGTTCTTGCGCCGCTCCATGCCAATATACAGGTGTTAAATACCAGTATTGTTGGTCCCCAAGTTGGTGCTGAGTTGGCCGAGCAAGGTGGTTTAGCGCTATTAGTAACAATGCTATGTATTTTAGGTTATCTAAGTTACCGTTTTGAATGGCGTCTTGCTGCAGGTGCATTACTAGCGTTATTACACGACGTTATTCTTGCTGTTGGTTTCTTTGCTATGACGCAAATGGAATTTAATTTAACAGTACTTGCTGCGATCCTAGCGATCCTAGGTTACTCGCTAAATGACTCAATTGTTATTGCTGACCGCATTCGTGAATTATTGATTGCGAAACCTAAGCAAGATATTGAAACGACAAACAATGAAGCGATTGTTGCAACGTTCTCTCGTACTATGGTGACATCTGGTACCACATTGATGACTATAAGCTCACTATGGTTATTAGGCGGTTCGTCACTACAAGGATTTTCTATTGCGATGTTTATCGGTATCTTAACGGGTACTTGGTCTTCAATCTCTGTCGGTACATTATTACCAGAGTATTTAGGCTTAAAACCTGAACATTACCAACCGAAACCAATAGCTGAAGAGCCTTAATCGGAAAATGTAGAGTTGTAAAGCTGTCCTTAAGCGAGTCTTAAGGGCAGCTTTTTTTTGCGTTAAATGTGATGTGACATGTGAAAATACCAACAATCGATTAACAATTTATTGGATAGTGAGCCAAACTTGATTTGCTGAAGTATTATTTAACAGGAGACGTTCAATGAAAAATAATATCACTGTAGTATTTGTCGCACTTATGATGCTCGGTTGTACTCATACTGCTAATAACGGAGTACGTTTCTTACCTGAACAGTATGTCAGTAATGTTCAACACGATAGCATTTATTATTATGGTTATAACCAAGGTTGCAAGTCTGTATTGGCTCAGAGAGGTCATTCGAATGCTGGTTTTAAGAAAGACTCGACATTAGATGGTTCAGACTCTCGCTTTAATATGGGATGGGATGATGGGATGCAAGCGTGTGCTACGGGAGAAATGAAAGTTATTGATGATATTAATGCTAAGAATTTATCTATTTAAAGTTGTAAATGCTGAAAATTCTAATTAATGGATAAGATGAGACCAATCTCAAATAACGCAATAAATAATTTGGTAAAAGAATATAGATGTAATAATCTTCTTACAATAAGATGCAAAATGTTCAGGTAAAAAAAAACAGATCAAATGATCTGTTTTTTAGAGTGAATAATAAGAAAGCCTAGCCGTAGTATTTCTTAATCGTTCGTGTTTAATTTGTTTCTGTGTTTATGCTGCTTTTGCATCGATAATAGAGATAACATCTCCGTTATCGAAGTTGATAGTGGTTGCAACGTTGATTTCAGGTAACAGTAAATAGGCGCAATTGGTGCCATCGTCTGTGATAATTTCAACAATAACATTAAGTTGATTTTCTAAAAAATCACTTAAGCTTATATTTTTGCAATCAATATCAGAAATATGCAGTTTTTTATAGTGTCCTCTTGAATCGTGTACCCAAGTAGTGAAATTTTGCAATTCACTTTCCATTTGATATATAAAATCTGCCAGATTTCTCATAAAACGTCCTTTATGTTGATCAATATAAAATATTGACTCACATGTTCATTATGTACAAAAAACTAAATTATGAAATATAGTCCTGAAATTTTTTATAGATAGTGTGATCTGAAATGATATTTAAGGTAATTATTACTTTTATCAACATTTTTTATCATATGATTTATAAAATATAACAAAGAATAGTTTCATTAATATTTCAAAAAGGCATGGTAAATAGGTTGTTTTTTGTCAAAATATATGTTTATGGAATGTTTGTGGGCGAATTATTCGGTGTGTTACATGTATAATTTTGTTAATTAGGCATAGTGAAAACAATACTTTAAGAGAATCAATTGATAACTAATATTTAATTTATTTTTACGCTGATTAATTGTCATTATCTAAATCAAAGTAAGTGAACAATTGAGTGTTTAACTTAGTATGATTAAAGAAAATTTGTCTCATTCATGAACAAAATTCGCTATTATGTGTTGGTTTATAATAGTTACTTAATTGGTTAATTATGCCTAAAACAGCAGTAAAAGTTATACAAAAAGTTACATGGATAGGATCGATCGCCAATATTAGCCTCGCATTTATCAAAATTACTATTGGTAAAATGACGGGAAGTCAGGCACTTATTGCTGATGGTGTACATAGTTTTTCTGATCTAGTCACAGATACTGCAATACTTATTGGATCGCGTTATTGGACGGCGCCTGCCGATAAAGAACACCCTTATGGTCATGGGCGTTTTGAAACGTTAACCAATATATTTATTGGTATATTACTCGCTCTTGTTGGTATTGGTATTGGCTGGGAATCACTGACGTCTATTAGTGAACAATCACATAGTCATCCTGGTATGCTGGCGTTTGCAGCTGCAGTTACCTCAATTGTCGTCAAAGAAGTGCTGTATCGCTGGACTGCAGTGAAAGCAAAAGAAATTAATAGTCGGGCATTATATGCCAATGCATGGCACCACCGCTCTGATGCTCTTAGCTCTCTTCCTGTCGCTATTGCTGTTATTGCTAATTATTTTGTACCTGAACTGCATTATTTAGATCAAATTGCCGCGCTAATTGTTACGGCTATGATTTTAAAAGCAGCGGCTGAAATTTTATGGCCTGCGGTACTTGAAATTACAGAAGCGAAAGCTGACGCTGAAATTGAAAATAAAATTCAAGCATACGCGGCAGAGGAAAGGGATATCAAAGAAGTACATGCCATTCGTAGTCGTCGTACTGGCAGTACAATTTTGTTAGATTTTCATTTACTTGTCGATCCTGAAATGAGTGTAGATAAAGCGCATACGATTGCAGAAAATTTTAAAATGCATTTACTCGAAGTGTTAGATGAAGTGGTTGATATCATTATTCACATTGAACCTTTTAACTGCCAAGAACGAATATTAAATCCTTGTTGTGATAGCTGTGATGACAATAACTAGTTAATTTTGAAGCGATAAATTTAAAAAATTAAAGAGGCGATGTTGTTGCTGCACATTACCTCTTTATTTTTAAATATATCTATTATTAGCAATATCAGCTATACACCTTCTTATAGTAGGGGATATATAATCAAGGCTACTTGGTTAATTGGGAAGATAATTAATAAGCGGCAAATATCTAAATTTAATGAAAGAATAAAGCCGCTATTAATGACTAGATAATAACCTGTTTAAGCCATGTATTAATATCGAACAGCTCGTTTTTATATTGCTCCTGCTCTACTGTTAATTCTGATATGGCGTTACTTATAGTGGCTGCATTATATTCAAGACCAAAGAGTGTTTTTTCAACTAGCTCAATAGGTGTAGGATCTAAGCTATCTGTGAACATTTTTACAGAAATGATATGACCTTTTTTAACATCTAAATGAAGTTCAACGCCTCCCCAAGAAAAGCGCTCATCAAGAGAATGCATAAACTGGGGCGTATTGCCAAAGTTCCAGTTCCAACTTGCTTGTTGTTGGTATTTTTCTTTAAATCCAGGTAAGTCTGGCAGGTTTTCTGGTGAGATATACTCAATATCTACACATTCACCATAGTGGGCAAAAAAAGAGGCTGTAATCGCTTTACATACACTTTTATGGTCTATATTTGGAAGAAGTTCATTTAGGTTGATAACGCGAGATCTGACGGATGTGATCCCTTTAGCCTCTAGTTTCTTTTTATCAGGATTTAGATAGTTAGCTAAACGTGTCAGATCTGCACTTAGAAGAAGAGTGCCATGATGAAACCCACGATCCATTGTCTCTCTATATGCAGAACCTGAAAACTTTCGATCACCGTCTTTTGTTGATACAACGAGATCGTTTCGACCTGTTGCTGCTGCGTTTATTCCAAGTTGTTTTAAGGCTGATAAAACGATCTCTGTTGAGACGTTTTTATCATATTTTGGTTTTCCTGCCATAAAAGTGAAATTAGTATTACCCAAATCATGAAAGACTGCACCGCCACCACTTTGACGACGAGCGAGGGTGATCTCATCCTGCTCCATTTTCCTAGTGTTACATTCTTTCCATGGATTTTGAGCTCGACCAATCACAACTGTATCCGCATTGCGCCATAAAAAGAGAACCTGCTGATTGGCTGGCATATTTCGGAAAATAGCGTCTTCAACAGCAAGGTTAAACCAAGGTTGTGTTGATTGAGAAATAAAAACACGTGTT
This sequence comes from Photobacterium sp. GB-56, assembly GCF_003026105.1. Taxonomy (GTDB): domain Bacteria; phylum Pseudomonadota; class Gammaproteobacteria; order Enterobacterales; family Vibrionaceae; genus Photobacterium. The sequence goes on from NZ_PYNW01000003.1 coordinate 222,545, forward strand.
GTTACGGACATTTAACAGACCTGACAATGACTAGACAATATAGTGAATTTACAGGGTAACGTTATTGAGGTAAAGCAGAGGAAGATTCTGTTTCTATTGTACAAGGAGGTGAAGTTTGGCTTAAATCGCTAAATGTAACAAAAGTAATAGTTAAAAAAAAACCAAATCACATATTATAAACTGGAAGAATATATGATTTGGGAATGATATTTATGTTTCTCTATAGAGAATTTTAATGCGTTTTATTGCTTAAAATTAGGATAACATTGCAGGTTGTCAGAACATATAGCTATTGTTGAAAGGTAAGGTTGATAACATAAATGTTAATTTTCTAACCTGTCCCTATAAAGCGTAGTTAAAGAATACTGACCTGAAAAGCAAATAATTAAAAAAGTTGAAATGAGTGCATGGCTGAAACCATGCCTCTAATCGTGATGAAAATTTATTGCTGGCTGGTTTGTGCAGAGGGCGTTGTACTTTCAACCTGTGTAACAACATCATAAGTGATGAAGTAACCCACAAGTAGAATAAGAGGAAGAAATTTAAACCACTTTTTCATTTTAATATACCGATAGTAGAGATAGCTTCTCACCATACCATGCAAAAATTTACGATAAAGAGCCATTAATGGAAAGTTAGGTTGCTTATGGAGTTCATATTATGACCGTTATTCCGAGGCTAATTTTTATATAAAAAAGCCGAACATTATGTTCGGCTTTGCGACTTATTATTCTTATTTGTTAGAAATAGAGGCGAACAACTGATTCAGCAACACAGCCAGGACGACGACATCCTTCAATTTCAACTGTAATTTCTTGCACAATTTCCAAGCCGCGTTTAATTGGCGTGACGGATTGAATTTTAGTACGAGCACGCACATTTACGCCTGATTTTACAGGATATGGAAAGCGCACTTGGTTTAATCCATAATTCACGGTCATTTTGGCTGTAGGAAATTTTTGATCTTTAGGATCGACACTATCTGTTAATACTGATAATAATGACAGTGTTAAAAATCCATGAGCAATAGTTGTTTTAAAAGGTGATTCTGTTTGTGCGCGCTCTGGATCAGTATGTATCCATTGGTGATCTTCAGTTACATCAGCAAAATGGTTAATACGTGACTGCTCGACTGTTAACCATTCCCCAACATGAATTTCTTCACCTAATGTTGCAGTTAAGGTATTCATTAGCTTTTGAGCTTCAGGGTGCATCTCAATAGGTTCTGGCTTTTCAACTTCTATAGCATTGTCATTGGCGACAGAAACCAAGCTATGATCTTTAACCCATGAAGCAATTTGGCTATTGTTTGCTTTGTTTAAGAACTCAACCCAGTAATCTCGGATTGTTGGTGATAGCCAGTCTTTAAACTCAAACTGGTGATGCGCTAAGTCTTCACGCTTACGTTTGATAAAATCGACTACTTTTTCTTTCATAGAGCATAACCTTCGTTGATATAACCCACTTGTAGGGGGGCACGTATTTTAGCGAGATATTACATCTTCACAAACTTTTTCGTGCTTTGTGTCGCATAAATTAACTCATCCGATGAGTGAATTTTAGTTAAATCAATGAAATAGCGCAATGTATTAATGATAATTCCTTTATTAAGTTACATGCTAGTCAGAAAATTAATAACTAAATTAATGACTTAATAGTATAAGTATTATGTTAGAGAATATTGCACCTTTACTCTTCGTCATAAAAACATCCTTCCATTGTAGTAAAATTTTCATTTTTGTTTGCCAAAGTGTAGTGGTTTTTTATTAATGTTAAGGATCAACTGTGAAAAAACCATTATTTGCTGGGCTATTGATTTCGTCTTTATCTATACCTTTTTCTAACGCTCAGGCTGAAAGTCAATTTGATATACATTTAATTGGACGTGCATTGCTTAATGCTGAATCGCCAGAAGGTGCAGCTGAAATTGTTGCGTACCAGAATAACAAAAAACGAATATTTGCAATTAATGGATCTGGTTCGACATCGACGGTAGAAATTGTTGATATTGCTAATACCCCCTTAAAAAAACTCAAACGAACATCTGAAGGGGTGGTTAATGGTAGTAATTTAAAATCTAGCTATACGATTGATTTAAATAAATATACAGCAGGAAATGCGAATAGTATTGCGATTGCTGAAAAATCAGGATTAGCTGCTGTTGCTATGGCTGCTAATAAAACAGGTGAAAAAGGCGTCATTGCTTTTTATGACATAAGTAAAGACATACCTGCATTTATTAAGAATGTCGAAGTGGGTTATCTACCAGATATGGTGACATTTACACCGGATGAAACCAAAGTTGTCGTCGCCAATGAGGGTGAACCATCAGGGGATTACTTAACCGATCCTGAAGGCTCTATTGGTATTATTAGTATTAATAATGGCAAAGTGGCAGATAAAGCAGAATTACTCGACTTTACTTCTTTTAATGGCAGACAATCAGAACTAGAAAAACAAGGGATGGTTTTTTCTAATCCTAGCGGTCAAACCATTAAGGGCTCGAAAATTATAACAACAGTCGCCCAAGACATAGAGCCTGAATATGTAGCTGTGTCGAAAGACAGTAAAACTGCTTATGTGTCGTTGCAGGAAAATAATGGTATCGCTATTGTTGATTTAGCGACAAATAAACTCACTTTAAAAGGCCTAGGTTTCAAAGATTGGTCTAAATATAAAATGGATGCATCTGATAAAGATGGCGGCATTAATATGAAGACTTATTCCGGACTCTATGGCATGTTCCAGCCTGACACTCTCGCAAGTTATAGTGTAGATGGAAAGAACTTTGTTGTGATTGCAAATGAAGGTGATGGTCGCGAATATTTCTTTGATGCGAAAGATAAGGAATCATGTAAAGCACAAGGCGGAGTAGATTTTGACAAGAAAAAGGGCTGTGTGTCTTTTGTTAATGATATTCGCGCAAAAAAATTAACGCTTGCTGATAATTTTAATTATTTAAAAAATGATGAATCGGATATAGGTCGTCTTAAAGTTAATCCTCAGTTAGGTGATAAAGATGGCGATGGTAAGTATGAAGAGCTATATACCTTTGGCGGACGTTCTTTTTCTATTTTAGATAGTCAAGGCAAGATGATTTTTGATTCGGGTGATGAGATTGGACAACTCACCGCTAAAATTCACGGTAAAGCATTTAATAATGATGAAGATGAAAATGCAGGTGATGCGCGTTCTGACGCTAAAGGTGCTGAACCTGAAGCGTTAACCGTCGGAAAAGTGGGTGACAAGACATATGCTTTTGTTGGTTTAGAGCGCATGGGTGGGGTAGTTGTTTATGATATTACAGAACCACGTAAAGCGCATTATGTCGATTATTTCATTAATCGTGGTGTTGTAGAAGGCGAAGCGATCACGGGTGATTTGGCACCTGAAGGCATGACATTTGTGGAAGCAAAAAATAGCCCAACTCAAAAGCCGTTAGTGATTATTGGTAATGAAATTTCTGGCAGTATTGCGGTATGGGAAATTTCAACTAAGTAATTGTTAATAAATAAAAACGCCGATATCTTTTTTATTATATTAAGATATCGGCGTTGATGTGTGATTTAATTAAACAAGATGACGGTTATTATTGCTCTGATTTTGGCTGGCTTACATTACCTTCACGGAGTGACTTCAACACGGCATCTTTTGGACCATCGGCGACAATGCGTCCTTGCTCCATAACAATAAGTCGATCAACAATATCAAGCATACTGGTTTTATGAGTGATTAAAATCAGTGTTTCTTCTGGGGTCATATTAGTCAGTTGACGTTTTATATACATTTCAGAGCGGTTATCCATACTGCTCGTTGGTTCATCCATAATCATAACGGGTGGGTTAGATAAGAATGCACGCGCAATCGCAATTGCTTGTCGTTGACCACCGGAAATAGCATGACCACCTTCACCAATTTGTTTTTCTAAACCTGCGGCATCGTGTTGGGTAAAGGCTGTCACGCCAGCACGCTCTGCTGCTAATAATATTTCATTATCACTGGCTAACGGGCGCCCCAATGTAATATTGTCACGAATCGAGCCAAAGAATAATGTGATATCTTGTGGAACACAGCCAATATTCCTACGGATATCAATATGATGAAGTTGATTAATATCAGTATCATCAATTAAAACAGAACCTTCTGTTGGTCTATATAGCCCCATTAACAAACGTTCTAAGCTTGTTTTACCAGAACCAATACGACCAATAATTGCCACTTTTTCACCAGGATTAATGGTGAGGTTAATATTTTTTAGCGCGGCATGTGTTGCATTGGGGTAAGCAAAGGATACATTATCAAATTCAATTTTTCCGCGAATAACAGGGCGATGAATGTAACGTTTGCCGTCTTCTTGCTCTAGTGGCATAGCCATCAATTGTTCAATTACCGTCATTGCTGATTTTGCTTGGTTATAACGGGTAGAAAGCAGGGCAAGTTGTACCATTGGACCAACCGCACGTCCACTTAACATGGTTGAGGCTATCAAACCACCCATAGTGAGGTCGCCATTGGCAATTAAATACACGCCTACCACAATCATTGCGACAGAAACGAACTGCTGTAAGAAACCTGCGGTATTTTGTACAGAGTCTGTTAAACGACGTGATTTTAAACTCCAGTTAGACATATGCGCGACAGCTTCTTCCCAACGGTATTGGAATTGGCTTTGTGCGCCAAACATTTTAACTGTTTCTAAACCTGATAGGCTTTCGATGAGGTTGGCATGTTTTTGCGAAGAAAGACGTGAGCCTTCTTCAATACTTTTTCGAAGTGGGCGTTGGATAAAGAAGCTATACGCCACTAATATGAGTACAGCAATCAAAGGTACTAATGCTAAAGGCCCTGCCATTATGTAGATGATCAGTAGGAATAGCAGAGCAAAAGGTAAATCGATTAATGAAGATACGGTTGCCGAGGTAAAGAACTCTCGAATAGATTCAAACTCTTGTAAGTGGCGAGCAAACGCACCAACAGAAGCTGGTTTTGCTTCCATACGTATACCCATGACACGGCTAAATATTTTTGCTGATATTAATATATCTGATTTTTTACCAGCAAGATCGATGAAATAGCTTCTCAGCAATTTTAATATCAAATCGAAGACAAAAATAACCGTAATACCAATGGCTAGCACCCATAATGAATCAAACGCTAAATTAGGTACAATTTTGTCATACACTAAGCGAGTGAAAAGGGGAGCGGCGATGGCAAATATATTGATAAGAATTGAGGCTATCAATACATCACGGTAAATATTACGAGATTCCCATAAGGTACTCCAAAACCAGTGGCCATCACGCGTTTTTAAAATTTCAGGCGAGCGTTCATCGTAGCGGAAGCGCTTTTTGACTAAAAATAACCGGCCCGTGTATTGCGCATTTAATTCATTCAATTTGATCCATTGTTCACTACCTTCATTTTGTGGCAGGACAACTTCGGCTTCACCTTTTTCTTTATCAATACTTAAAACGACACATGCGTCTCCACCTTTAAGTAGAGCGATGACAGGAAATAGAAGAGAAGAGATACTCTTCAATTCCATTTTTGTTTCTTTGGCTTGCAGTCCTGCTTTTTCTGCTGCGCGAGGAAGAAGAAAAGGAGAAAGTAAACCATCAGTTAATGGTAAATCTGCCACGAGAGCATCTGGTGAATTTGCTTGACCATAAAAACGGCTGACATATACGAGTGACTGAAGTAAAGGATCTTTCATTTTAATTCTCGTGATTCAATTGATCAGTAACAAAACCTTGGAACCCGAGGATATCCATCGCAGCTAATTTATCTTTTTGCTCAGCCGTTTCTACGCGTGTTGCAATTGTGGTGACAGAAAGGTTATTGGCCGTACGTGTGATAGATTGAAGTACATCCGTTTTTATCTGATCATCGAGTTGTGAAGTATAAGCAAAATCTAATTTAACGTAATTTGGGCGGAGACGATTTAAATAACCAGCTGAGCTAAAGTTATGCCCGTAATTATCAATACCAAAGCGGAAGCCATTTTGATGAATGATTTCACACAGTAAAGATACATTGTCAATTTGCTTAATAAAGCAAATTTCAGGTAATTCGAATAAAACACGATCTTTAATTTGCTGTGAACTTTGGAGCTTGCTGTTTAACCAACGAATGAAACCCGTATCGTTAATACTGCTTTGTGTAATGTTAATCGCAATAGGAACAGAGGTTGGATTTCTCTCTATATCGCTAAATAATGCATCAACGATGTAGCGGTCAAAATTAGCACCTTCATTGAGTTGTTCTATCGCAGATAAAAATTGACCGGCATTAAAGCGCTGGTTGTCTTTTTGAATGTAAGCGAAAGCTTCTTTATGCAGTATTTTATTGCCAACATTGATCGCTTTTTGGAATGTGAAGTGGATAAGCTTATTGGCGATAGCTTCATCAACCAGTGCTTTCCATTGTTGCTTACCTAATGATGCCGTTTCTTTCTTCTCATGAGATTCAATCAGCGCGAGTGGTTCTTTAGGCTCTTGTCGTGCTTTGTTTAACGCATTATCAGCACTGGCTAATAATGTAGAGATTGTTTCATTGTCTGAACAAATCACAATGCCGACAGCAGCATGTAATGGTGCTATGCCTAATGGATCTGAATTAAGTTCTGAAGTCATGTTAAGCATTTTTCGACCAGTTTCGATAAGTTCTTCTTTGGTCGCGTTAGGAGATATTAAAGCAAACTCTGATTGGTTTAGACGTGCAATGGTTACATCGTCATTCGACAGTTCTTTTAAGCGAGAAGAAACTTTTTGAACTAATTGGTCACCAGCTTCATAGCCGGATTGAGTATAGCTATCTTCAATATCATCTGCTTTCAATAACGCCATACCGCCACTTGGTTTATGAGATAGCCAGGTGTTAATTTTTGATAGGAGATAACTACGGTTAGCCAAACCTGATACAGGGTCTTGATAAGCACGAATACGAAGGTTGTCTGCCTCTTGTGCTTGCTGTTCAAAGTGACTTTGAAGTTGTTGGTTCATTGAGTTAAAAGCGGTAACCACATCAGCTAGATCGCGGGTGAGAGGCATTGGAAGAGAAGATGTGAAATGCTGTGATGCCATCTCTTTTGCACTATTTTGGATCTGTTTTAACGGTTGTAATACTTTATTGAGAACAAGCGATAAAACGATTGCACCTAAAACTGAACATATAACGAAACCTAGCATGAGCTGCACGGTAGCTTTCCACAATTGTTGGTAAGCTGTAGCTGGGCTACTTGTTACTGTAAGGTTTGCAAGTTGCATCCAACCACTTGCAAGTGTTGTTGATTGCGTTATCGGTTCAATATTAATGAGGCTTTGGAACCAGCTAGGTACACCAGCAACCTTCTGAGGATACTGACGAACGATTTTCTTGTCGGAATCTAAGAGCTCCAGTTTAACTTCACTGTAAAAACTTGAGTCAAACGTTGCGCTTATCACTGATTCTGCAGCAACCATGTCTTTATTTTCAAGGTAAGGAGACAGGGCAAAACCAACAGAGCTTATTGCATTAGTTAACTCTGTTGATTGCTGGTGAACAAGATAGTCTTTTGTAGTACTGAATTGGATTGCAAAGACCGCACTGATAAATGCGAAAAATACAACCAGCATCCATAGTAAAAGCTGTCGATAAAGTGTCATTGATGTTCACTCGTTAATAAGTATTTTTAGGGCGGTGTAGTATTATTTTATTGGAACGATCACGGAGGTCGTTCCATAGGCTAAGACGTGACGCTTTTCCTGCGACTTGACTTTGCCCTCTATTTTTCATTAGCCACAACTTGCTACCATTAAAGCTGTAAATCGGTAGTAAATCTTTTCGTTGTGTTGCAGGTGAAATTTCACCTTTTAAGTTATCTAAAATTAGAGGTACAGAGGAGGGAGTAGGGTAGTAAGCGACAACCATGTGGAATTGATTCAGTTCTAAAGCTTTTACGTAAATTAATCGCAGCTTTTTATCTGGAATACCCAGTTCTCTTAATGCTTGGTATTTGGCGATACTAAAATCTTCACAATCACCGGCACCTGCACCTACAAATTCATAAGGTGTGGCCCAGTAATCTTCTTTACCCCATAACTTCTCATCACTGATAAAAACAAATTGATTGAAAAAGTTATTAACAGCTTTCAGTTTTTGCTGTTCACTTAAGTGTTGTGAATTTTGGATGAGTGCTCGCCACGCAGTCGCTCGTTTCCCAGCTCTTTCTCCGTAAAAGTGTTCTATTTTTGCGATCTGTTGCTTGTTCGTGGCAGCGAATACATTCACTGCCACGACTAAACACAGAGCCCAGAAGATTATTTTATTCAACGTGGATTCTATTTATTAATTTTCACGAACAGTATAGATACTCCATTCTTTCACAACGTTACCTTGAGATCCAACAACTTGAGCGACAACGCGACGGCTAAGTGTGTTACTTTCTTCAACATCTGACGCTTTCACAGGATCGCTATCACCAAAACCAATAGTTTTAATGCGAGACGGTGCAACCCCTTCAGTGATCAGTGCTTGTCGAATAGCTGCAGCACGGCGCTTTGATAACGCAACATTGTATGCCGCGTTACCAACTGGACTCGCATACCCTTTTAGTTCAATGTGTGTTTTTGGGTATTTGGCTAAAAATTCACTCATATTGCTAATGTTTTCCATATAGCTTTCAGGGATTTCTGCAGAGTCATTAGCAAATAATACGTGAATATTATTCTCTTCTGAATTTTTAACATATGTAGGACAGCCATCGTTATCTACGACGGCATCTATAGGCGTATCAGCACAGCGGTCACGCTGATTGATCACACCATCACTATCTGCGTCAAACAGATCTTTTGTTTGCTTTGCAATAGGAGGCTGCGGTACAGAGAGTGAACAACCAAGTAAAGAAAAAGACAGTAAAACCGTGATTACGTATTTCATTTTTAATCCTTTTATTTAACAGACTTTGCCCAAGTTTCTGGGATCTCAACGCGCATCTCATCAAGGATTAGACCGGTTGCATTAAGAACACGGTATTTTGCTAAAATACCATCATATTCAGCTGCTAAATAAGCTTTACGTGCTTCAAATAATTCGTTTTCGGTGTTGAGTACATCCAGTAATGTACGCTGACCAATCTTAAACTGTTTTTCATATGCGATAACGGTACGTGCAGAGGCATCAACGTGCTCTTGCAAGAACAGTTTTTGTTTTTTCGCTAAATCTAGTGCGCTCCAAGATAGGCGAGTACCTTCTTCTAACATGTGGTGAGCACGATCACGAATGTCTTTAGATTTGTTAATTTGGTATGCAGCACGACGAGATTTTGCTACATCACTGCCACCGTTATACAGGTTATAGCGCATTTTTAGCATGGCTTTTAGCTCATCAGTTTTACCTTCAGAGCCATTTAAGTCATCTCCCCATTCTTGTGATGCTTCTATACTAAATGATGGGTAGAACGTACCTTTTGCTTGCTTGTACTGATATTCAGCAGCGTCAATGTCATTTGAGGCAACGTGTACCACAGGGTTATTTTTCTTCGCTTTTTCTAATGCATCATCTAATGATTTTGGTAGGTAGTTCACGTCAACTTCAGGCTTTACAAGATCTTTAGGATACTGGCCAACGATACGCACAAACTGGGTGATCTTGTCTTGCAAATTGCTTTGTGCTGCCAGTAGATTTGTATTAGAACTGGCTAAACGGCCTTCGACTTGTGCTAAGTCAGCTGTTGATCCAATACCTGAGTCTGCACGTTTTTTAATGTCTGAATACATTTTTTGATGAACTTTAAGGTTTGATTCAGACAAAGCGAGTACATCTTGAGCATGAAGCACATTTAGATATGCTTCTGTGCTTTTTAATGCTTTGTCTTGTGCATCAGACAGTAATTGATAACGCTCTGCTTCTGTTTCTGACTTATTACGTTGAATATCGTTGTACGTAATCGAGCCATCCCAGATTAGCTGTCGAATGTTGATTTTCGCATTACGAGGTTTATATTCACCAGAAGGGCTTTTCGCTTTGTAATCGTCATAGCCAACACCCGCTTCAAGATCGACACTTGGTAGGTAGTCACCTTTTGAAGCATTGATCAATTGATGCTTACTTTGGAACTCATTGTAGGCACTTTTAATCTCTGGATTACTTGAGAGCGTTTCAGCTACAGCTTGTTCCAATGATTGCGCCATTACAGGCGCAGCCATACATTGAAGACCGATGAGAAGAGTAATTTTTTTTAATTTATATTTCATAGTCACTTCATTATTCTCTTAACGCGGTATGTCGCGCTTTGAGTATTGGTTTAAGAAGGTAGTCAAGTACAGAGCGTTTTCCTGTAATGATATCAACGGTGGCTGTCATACCGGGTATAATCGGTAAAGCTTCGCCATTAGGTCCCTTTAAACTACTCGCATCAGTACGAATTCTGACTTGATAGAAACTATTGCCTTCTTTATCTTGGATTGTATCTGCACTGATTGTTTCCAATGTTCCATGTAAACCACCATAGCTAGTAAAATCATAGGCACTAAACTTAATAATTGCAGGTAGATTTGGTCGTAGAAAGCCAATATCTTGCGGTGCTATTTTAGCTTCTATTAGCAAGGTATCTTCCGTTGGAACAATTTCCACAAGTGGCATGCCTGGTTGAATAACACCACCTACAGTATTGACATATATTTTTTGAATTGTGCCAGTTACTGGTGAAACCACGGTTGTTCGTTTAACACGATCTTCTAAACCAATTTGGGTTTCACTTAAGCTCCCTAATTTGTCACTGGTTTCATTTAGTTGTGCTTGAATATCTGAACGGAACTGTAATGCAATATCAATGTACTTAAAGCCAGCTTCTTGAATCGCTGCTTGCGTGACAGGGATTTGCATTTTTGCAGAGTTTAAATCACGTTTCGTATCGTTGAGTGACCGTTGTAACTTCAGTAATTCTATCCGTGGTACAACACCTTCCTCAGCTAATGGTTTCGTAATATTGTATTCTTTTAGAGCAATATTGTAGCTGTTACGTAAGTTGCTGACTCGAGATTGTGTTTCAGCCAACTCTCTTTCTTTTTGCGATGCTTGCTCAGAAGCAACAGAAAGCTGGTTTTGTAGGTTATTTAATTTGTCTGTAAATTGATTGAGCTGCCGACGAACTAATGCTGAATGTGCTTTTTTAAATGTATCATCAAAAACAGGTGGTTTACGTTCAATCGTGACACTATTTCGCCAATGCGTATTATCGGCTTTGTTGCTCACTGTAACGCTCGCAAGTAACGCATTTAAACGTTGGGAGTCTGCTTGCATAGAAGCTAAGCTTTGTGTTTTTTCTTTAAAATCGGATTTAAATTGCGTGTCATCAATTAATAATAGTGTTTGACCTTTCTTTACTTGTTCACCTTCTTTAACAAGCACTTTTTTGACAATACCACCTTCCAGGTTTTGAACGACTTGAAGTTGAGATGACGGAATAACTTTTCCGCTACCGGTGGTCACTTTATCTAACTTGGCAAAGTAAGCCCAAATGAAAGCCGTGACAAAGAATAAGATCATTACCCACAGAATAACACGCGCGCTTTTAGGGGTATTAAGCAACAATGCTGCTGATTTATCATCCACATACTCTAGGTTGTCTGCTGAAATAGAAGTGTTTTTCTTGTTCATTAGTTGTCCGCGTTAGATGCTCACTAAAGGGAAATGCTGACCGACGTCCATGTATTTTGTTATTTAAAATGGTCGTTCGCATTACAGTTTTTATACTATTTACTGTATGCTATCAACACTAGTATCATTAAGTTTGCAGGGCATTTTTTCGCTCTTATTTGTTCTTAATTGGTATTTATTATTGATATTTCTATGAAGTATGTTACAAAAGCTTGCAAAATCATAGTTGAATAATAAGAATTTTTAGCTAAATATGTCGTCAAATTATTGACGATATGTTTTTTTAAATCAATTAAAAAAATACCGTTTTTAATAGAAAACCTCTATCGATTATAAAAACATCAATTGGTGGTGCGTAACATGTTCTGTATGACTGGGATCGTTACTATCAAATTGAATAAACAAAAAAGGTTAAGAGAGTATGACTACCATTGATAATAAGAATTTAGGCATGATCAAGCTTGTGAATGGAGACGGCTTTATTCTTAAGGCTGGTGATAAAGTTCAGCCAATTATTGATGAGCATACTCTTCAACCTGATGAAATCGTTGTTACTAATGGTAACGCTAAATTTATTATTAACAATAATGGCGTTGAGCAAGTCATTAATCAGACATGCCCAACTTGCGTAGTAACAACGCCTGTAGGTGTTAAAGCAACGGATCTTAATAACAAAATCGCGTTTAATCATGAGGGAGCGGAACATACAACTTTCGCTTCTGACGACATTGATGCAATTCAAGCTGCGATTTTAAACGGTCTGGATCCTACTCAACTTTTTGAAGCACCTGCGGCTGGTAATGAATCTGCAGGTAATGTAGGCCTTAATGGATCATCTTCTGCTGCAAGTTTTATAACGATTAATTACGATAACGATGCACTTTTAGCTGAAGCTGGCTTCGATACGGCTTATGATCCAAGTCGAAATATAGATAACCTAGATCCACGGGCTATTTTAGTTCCTGATGGTGGCGAACTAGGCTCATTACTTATTACTGAGGGTGATCTCAGTGATAATACCTATCCTGTTGTTTCTTCGACATCTATTTTTGTAGAAGCGGCAACGCTTCCTCTTGAGACTTCATCGTTTGTATTTGATCCTCTCACCATCAATAATGTTTTAAATGAATTAAACAGTGAGATCACATCAGGCGGTCAGGCTGTTACTTTTGTCTACGATAAAGTAACGAATATGATCATCGGTACTCTCGATGGTCAACCTGTTATGTCTATTGCATTAGAAGCAACGTCAGAAAATGGGCGTGATGTAACGGTGACAGTAACCACAACGATTAATCAGCCACTTGACCACTCTGGTGATAATGTTTCTGGCTTAGTCAATCGTGATGGCGATCAAATCAATATTGATGTTGCTATTCAAGCCACAGATAGCAGTGGTAATGCATTAGATAAGCCAATTAATGTTGAGATTGGTGTTATCGACGGTGCAAATCCCGAATTTGGTACTGATACCGGCGTGACAATTAATGAAGGTACTCAAGCTGATCAGGTTATTGACGGAAAGGTTCCACTTGATGTTGGTTCTGATGCAATCGCAACCATTCATTTTAATGCTGAACAAGCAGGCTTAACGGCAATTACAAGTAATGGTCGAGAAACAACGTTTACCGTTGATGGTAATGTTTTAACTGTTTTAGATTCATTTTCGCAACCTGTGATGGTGGTGACCATTGCGAATGATGGTACCTACACTGTAAAAGTGACTGGGCCTATTGACCAAAACAGTGACGATATCGCGAATATTAAATTAGATGTTACTGCGACAGATAAAGACGGTGATACCGCTCAAGGTGAGTTAAATATCACCATAAATGATGGCACTGATGCTGCGGGTGGGGAACGCGTTTCTATTACATTAACGGAAGGTGATATTGACGTTGATGGGAGCGGTACAAGCACGGGTGGCGCAGATACCACTTACCCAGTAGAAAAAACCGGTGAGCTTACGCTGGTTGCGGGGGAAGATCGCCTCGATCCAACCACCGTTGCCATTGATGCGACGCAGCAAGCGGATTTAATTAAAGAGCTAAACGCAGAGCTTACATCTGGTGGCAAACCATTAACCTTTACGATTGACGCTAATGGTAACTTAGTCGGTACCATTGCGGGTACTGATACAGTTGCCGTACGAGTTGAATTAATCCCAACGCAAGTGGGTCAAAACGTTAACGTCGAAATTCAAATCATTCAAGAATTACCACTTGATCATAATCCTTCTGGAAATTCACAAGGTTTTGTTACTGTGAATGACAGTAACATTTCAATCAATCTTCCTATTCAAGCAAAAGACACTGATGGTGATCTTCTTGAAAAACCTGCGCAAGTAGATATCACGATCAATGATGGTGACAATCCTGTTTTTGGTATTGATCTTGGAACAGAAAATCCAATTAATGAGACCGATGATCTAGGTAAAGTTGTCGATGGGAAAATCCCCCTTAATATTGGCTCAGACGAAATATCTCACATTCACTTTGATGCTGAACAACCAGGCTTAGCGAATATTACGAGTGATGGCAAACCTGTTACTTTTTCTGTTTCAGGTAATACCATTAACGTCGTTGATGCTGAAGGCAAGCCTGTAATGACTGTTACTATCGCTAATGATGGTAGCTACAAAGTTATTGTAGAAGGCGAGCTGGACCAAGATAGTCTTAATATTGCGAAAATAGAATTAAACGTCACAGCAACAGATAAAGACGGCGATACCGCACAAGGCCAATTAAATATTCAAGTAGAAGACGGTGCAATTGCCGGTGGCGGTGAGTCTGCAAGTATTACGATTACAGAAGGGGATTTAACCCCAGAAGGTAATGAAGTCGGGTATCCCGTTTCAGCAAGTACTTCTTTAACGATTACCGCTGGTGCTGACCGATTAGACCCAAGCTCGATTACGATTGATGAGAAACAACTCGAGGCTTTAAAAAATGAGCTTACAACAGAGCTTAGTTCTGACGGTAAGCCATTAACATTTACTTATGATGTAGCAACGGGCGTATTAACCGGAAGCGCAAATGGTGCAACTGTTGTTAGCGTAACATTGACAGCCCTTCAAGCAGCGAATGGTAAAGATGTTGATGTAAAAGTTACCATGACTCAGTACGGACCATTAGATCACAATGGTAATGAGATCGATGGTCTAGTCGCTAACCATAATGATCAAGTTGTTATCGATTTACCTATTCAGGTGAAAGATACCGATGGTGATTGGTTAAAAGATCCTGCAACCGTTGATATTACCGTTGTCGATGGCGAAATCCCTGCTTTTGGTGTGGATAGCAAAGCGACCTTAAATGAAGGTAAGGATGGCATTGCAACCGGTATGGGGAATATTGCGGTTGATAGCGGTAGTGATCAGGTCGTTAAGGTTACGTTTGAGGCGAACCAAGACTCCCTTAATGGTTTAACCAGTAATGGTCATGCTACAACTTATTCACTGAGTGCTGATGGCACTACGGTGACGGTGGTATTAGCGAGTGATCCATCGCAAGTGGTAATGGAAGTGACTATTGATATCAATGGTCATTACGTTGTAACGCAAAAACAACCTATCGATCAGGTCGATGATACTGCAGCTGATAATGAGAACATTGCTTTATCTGTTGTGGCAGAAGATAGAGATGGTGACGTAAGCAAGCCAGGTAATATTGAGATTACTATTCATGATGGTGCCAATGCATCAGGTAATGAGCAAGGAGCTATTACTATTACAGAAGGTGATTTAACACCTGAAGGTAATGAGCAAGGTTACCCAGTAAGTGGTAATACAACAATAGCTATTGCTGCGGGGGTTGATCGTCTTGATCCGACAACAGTGACCGTTGACCAGACACAAGTTAATGCGTTAATCCATGAGTTAACTACTGAACTTACAACAGCAAATGGTACGGCAATTAACTTTAGCTATGATGCTAAAACGGGATTAATTACAGGTACTGCGGGTGGTGAAACGGTATTAACGGTAACTGTGAGCGCGGTTCAAGCGGTAAATGGGCATGATGTTGATATTAACGTGTCTATTACGCAATTTAAGCCACTTGATCATAATGACAATGGCACCGATGGCTTAATTAAAAGCGTTGATGACAAAATTGTTATTGATGTTCCAGTCCAAGTTAAAGATACCGATGGTGATTGGTTAGACAAACCTGCCAATGTGGATATCACGATTGTTGATGGGGCGAACCCTGAATTTGGTACCGATAAAGGTATCATCATCAATGAAACCACCGACGCTGATAAAGTGATGCAGGGTCAGATCCCGTTAAATGTCGGCTCTGATGATATTCAGACCATCCACTTTAATGCGACCCAAGAGGGCCTAGCCAACATTACTAGCAACGGTCAGCAAACCACGTTTACTGTTAATGGCAATGTATTAACCGTGGTTGATGCAGACTCTAATCCTGTGATGGTAGTGACGATCGCTAATGACGGTACCTATACCGTTAAAGTAACCGGGCCTGTTGACCAAAACAGTGTCGATATTGCTGATATTAAGCTTGATGTTACCGCGACAGATAAAGATGGTGATACGGCTAGTGGTGAACTCAACATCACGATAAAAGATGGTACAGATGCGGCAGGTGGTGAAAACATTGATATCACAATCACCGAAGGTGACCGTGATGTGGATGGTAGCGGCACAAGCACAGGTGGCGCAGATACCACTTATCCGGTAGAGAAAACCGGTGAGTTAACGCTGGTTGCGGGTGAAGATCGCCTCGATCCAACCACCGTTGCCATTGATGCGACGCAGCAAGCGGATTTAATTAAAGAGCTCAACGCTGAGCTTACATCCGGCGGCAAACCATTAACCTTTACGATTGATGCCAATGGTAATTTGGTCGGTACCATCGCAGGTACTGATACGGTTGCCGTACGTGTTGAATTAACCCCAACGCAAGCGGGTCAAAACGTTAACGTCGAAGTTAAAATCATTCAAGAACAACCACTGGATCATCAGGCTTCAGGTAACAGTTCAGGTTTTGTGACTGTCGATGGTGATGACATCTCGATTAAAGTCCCTGTACAGGCGAAAGATACCGATGGTGATTGGTTAGACAAACCTGCCAATGTGGATATCACGATTGTTGATGGTGCGAACCCTGAATTTGGTACCGATAAAGGTATCATCATCAATGAAACCACCGACGCTGATAAAGTGATGCAGGGTCAGATCCCGTTAAATGTCGGCTCTGATGATATTCAGACCATCCACTTTAATGCGACCCAAGAGGGCCTAGCCAACATTACTAGCAACGGTCAGCAAACCACGTTTACTGTTAATGGCAATGTATTAACCGTGGTTGATGCAGATTCTAATCCTGTGATGGTAGTGACGATCGCTAATGACGGTACCTATACCGTTAAAGTAACTGGGCCAGTTGACCAAAACAGTGTCGATATTGCTGATATTAAGCTTGATGTTACCGCGACAGATAAAGACGGTGATACGGCTAGTGGTGAACTCAACATCACGATAAAAGATGGTACAGATGCGGCAGGTGGTGAAAACATTGATATCACTATCACCGAAGGTGACCGTGATGTGGATGGCAGCGGCACAAGCACAGGTGGCGCAGATACCACTTATCCGGTAGAGAAAACCGGTGAGCTTACGCTGGTTGCGGGTGAAGATCGCCTCGATCCAACCACCGTTGCCATTGATGCGACGCAGCAAGCGGATTTAATTAAAGAGCTCAACGCAGAGCTTACATCCGGCGGCAAACCATTAACCTTTACGATTGATGCCAATGGTAACTTGGTCGGTACCATCGCAGGTACTGATACGGTTGCTGTACGTGTTGAATTAACCCCAACGCAAGCGGGTCAAAACGTTAATGTCGAAGTCAAAATCATCCAAGAACAACCACTGGATCATCAGGCTTCAGGTAACAGTTCAGGTTTTGTCACTGTCGATGGTGATGACATCTCGATTAAAGTCCCTGTACAGGCGAAAGATACCGATGGTGATTGGTTAGACAAACCTGCCAATGTGGATATCACGATTGTTGATGGTGCGAACCCTGAATTTGGTATCGATAAAGGTACAACGATCACTGAAACAGAAAATGGTGCAACCGCAACAGGTAAAATCCCGCTAAATGTGGGCTCTGATGATATTGCACATATTGATTTTGCGCAGTCTCAGCCATCACTTGAAGGGATTGTATCTAATAACCAAGCAACCCGTTATGTGGTTGATGGTAATGAAATTAAAGTTGTGATTGACGGTGGCGCGAATGATGGCGCAGCGGTAATGACGATTGAAATCAATGTCGATGGTAGTTACACGGTTCATCAACATCTGCCAATTGAGCAAGACAACAGCAAAGGCGATACCGTTGATATTAATCTGGCTGTTACTGCAACAGATAAAGACGGTGATATCAGTAATACGGGTCAATTAGAGATCCATATTAAAGATGGTCTAAACCCTACCGGTGAGGGTGTTGTAGCAAACATCACGATTACAGAAGGTGATCTTGAAGATCCTAAAGCTGGTAAGGGTTACCCTGTTTCAGCAGATACGTATTTTACAGTTAATGCCACAGATGATGCATTAGTTGCTAATAGCTTGAAGATTGCTGATAGCGCACAAGTAGATTTAGTAAAAGAGCTCAATAGCTTAACGTCAAATGGTGAAGCACTGACTTTCACTGTTCACACTGATGCTAATGGTGTAATCACTATTACGGGTGTGACAACAAGTGGTCAAGAAGCGGTAAGTATTAGCATGACGCCGTCTTCATCAGCGAATGGTGATGTGACTGTTGATTTGGCCATTCATCAGGCTTTGCCTCTTGATCACATAAAATCAAACGGCACCTATGTTGATGTTACCGGCGGTAAGATCACTATTGATGTACCTGTTCAAATGCAAGATACCGATGGTGACGCGTTAGACAAACCCGTTGATGTGAACATTACGATTAAAGATGGTCAGAAGCCTTCGTTTGGTCATGATTCAACAGCAACCTTGGAAGAAGGGGTATCAGGCACAGCAACAGCATCTGGCACTATTGATATCGATACGGGCAGTGACCAAGTCGCGAAAGTGTACTTTAAAGGTAACCAATCATCGTTGGATGGTTTAACCAGTAATGGTCATGAAACGACGTATTCGTTAAGTGCTGACGGCTCTACAATCACCGTAGTATTAAAAGACAATCCATCTCAAATTGTGATGGAAATCAAGATTGATGTTAATGGTCATTACGTTGTTGAACAAAAACAACCGATTGATCAGGTCGATGACAAGAATGCTGATAATGAAATTATTAAGCTAGATGTCGTTGCTCAAGACTATGACGGTGATAACAGCAAGCCGGGTCAGATCACGATCAATATTCATGATGGTGAGGATGCAAAAGGTGGCGAAACTGGCTCTATCGTTATTACTGAAGGCGATTTACAACCGACAGCAGGTGAACAAGGTTACCCAGTTTCAGGTGCTGTTGACATTGCAGTGAAAGCTGGCGTTGACCGTTTAGATCCAACTAAGGTTTCAATCGATAGTACACATCTTTCGGCATTAATTGATGAGTTGCAGTCAGAGTTAACAGCATCTGGTTCAAAAATTAGCTTTAGCTATCACGATGGTCAGCTAATCGGTACTGCTAATGGTCAAGTCGTTCTAACGGTTGCGGTTTCAGCAGTACAGGCAGCTAATGGCCATGATGTAGACGTGAAAGTTTCCATTACTCAACATGCGCCTTTAGATCATCATGGTAGTGAAACCTCAGGTTTTGTAAGTGTTGATGGCGATAAGATTGTTATCGATGTGCCGGTCCAAGTCAAAGACACTGACGGTGATAACCTTGCCAATAATGTAAATGCGCAAATCACCATTAATGATGGTGCCGCACCTATCATTATTTCTGCTCCAGCTATCAGTGTTGATGAAGATGCATTAGCGGGTGGTTCACATACATCAAAAGATGGCGTAACAGCACTGGGTGATATTCAAGTCGATCAAGGCAGTGACTATGTGTCTAACTTTAAGGTCGATGTAGAAGCGTTTAATGCTCAAAATACCATTAAGTCAGAAGGCCACGACGTTGTTCTTGAGCAGACAGGTGTGGGTACTTATCAAGGGATAGCGAATGGACAAGTTGTCTTCACCTATGCCTTGTTACCTAATGGTCGTTATATATTTAAGCTGGAAGGGACAATAGATCATCCCACTCAAGGTGAAGATGAGTTTAAGATTGAATTTCCTGTTTATGCCGTTGATAAAGATGGTGATACCAGCGGTACAGTCAATATTGATGTATCAATTAAAGATGATATTCCATCTGTACATGATGTAACGCTAAATACGGTTGAGCACAGCACGACGACACTGGAAAATGTGATTGTGAGTACCGGTGCGGATGGTGCACAAGTCACAGCATTGATTGTTGATGGGCAGCATATTGATTTATCAACATTGCCAGAGTCTGGCGGTTATCGTATTTATGAAGTAACAGAGAATGGTCAAAAGTTAGGTGATCTTATGATCAAACCTAATGGTGATACTTACTTTGCTGCGAACGATAATTTGGATCATAACCAAGAAGAGATCCTTAAAAATATTGGCTTTGAAGTAACCGATGGCGACGGTGATAAGGCACAAGGTACGATCACGCTTGAAGTGTCGGATAAAGATGCAACCTTAAGCTTGCAAAACAGCATTGGTCAGGAAGAAGACGGTCGTCACTCAACCGATCCTAACGATAATGTTGATGTAAATCGTGATGGTATTGCGATCAATATGAGCATCAATGTTGGTGATAATGATCGTGGTGAGCACATTGGCACTGTGACTATTCACCCGCAAGGCGAAGCGCATGGCGTCTTTATGTTTAACGGTCAGCCTTTAGCTGTTAATAGCGATGGTTCAATCACTATTCCTGCAAGTGCATTTACAGCAGATGCTAGCGGTGAGAATTACACCCTACAAGGCGTGACTTTTGTTCCTGCAGAAGATTTCTCGACCTCTGCAAACGGTATTAAATTTGATGTTAGTGCACAAGTGAATACCACTGATGGTGGTAACCACCCAGTAATGAATGGTGAGTTCTCGATTGATGTTCAGGGTATTGCAGATACGCCAACATGGAGTGCAAGCTCTGTTGAACATTATGTTGTTGATGAAGATGGTTCTAATGTTCAGCTAAGTGTTGTTGCTGATCTGCAAGATACCGATGGCTCTGAAGCATTGTTCTACTACATTACGGTACCAAAAGAGTACCAAGATAAATGTACATTAGAAATTGATGGTCAAACATTAGTTGAAACATCACCAGGGTCAGGTATTTACAAAGTAGATGCTGAGCAAATGAAGTCTGTTGAGGTGAACCCTGCTGATAACTTTAGTGGTGATATTAAACTGTCTATCACAGCTGAAAGTAAAGAGCTTGATAACTTTGTTAATGGCCATCAGACAGCAGAATCGACTGCGAAAGAAATTGTTATCAATGTAAATCCTCAAGCTGATGATGGCACGTTAAAAGTAACGCGTGTTGAATCGAAAGAAGATGAGCGCATTGATCTATCAACGCACATTAACTTTGTGTCGTTAGATGATAATACCGATAACTCTGAGCATTTATTCCTACAAATCTCAGCACTTCCTGAAGGTGCGGTATTGTACTTAAATGATCAACTTCTGACGCCAAATGCTGATGGTGTGTATGAAATTAAATATGAAGACTTGAACGGTCTATCACTTCAGCCGCCATTAGATAGCAACGTTGACTTTAGTATCTCAGTCAACGGTGTGATCCGAGATGTTGCAACCATTACTGATGCTAATGGTAATGTGACAACGGAAACTAGCGAGAAAGTTGTTGGCCCACAATCGATTGATATTGCATTAACCGGTGTGGTTGATCAGGCGAGAATTGAATCAGAAAATTCTGATTGGACCCGTTTAGATAACGGTAAAATTGGCTTACAAACCACGATCAAAGAAGACGGTAGCGCGAAGTTTGATTTTAAAGTGGTATCAGGTGAGCACACGGTTGATGGTAAAACTGATGGTTCTGAAACCTTAAGTATTGTGGTTTCTGGTATTCCAGAAGGGGCAAAACTGTACGATCAGAACGGTAACCTTCAAACACTGGTTTATGCTGGTGAAGATAAAAACGGTCAGCCTATTTATCAGGTTAATCTGACAACGTTAAATGATGTAAAAATCGTACCACCTGAAAATAGCACAGAAGACATTACGCTTGATGTACGAGTCGTGGTGACTGAAAACGATGGTGCGAGTAAGGCGTTTAATGGCGAATTGGTTATTCATGTTACGCCTGAGATTGATGCGACAGATTACGGTACGGTTTCTAAGGGTTTTGAAGATCAACCGATTCAAATTGATTGGTTACCACCTGAGTTTACCGATCCGAAAGAACATATTACGGCTGTTGCATTAAACGGTTTACCACAAGGTTACCAGTTGTTCTTGGGTGATACGTTATTAGTTGCCGATGCATCAGGAAAAATCACCTTTACTGATAGCCAATTACAACAGTTATTGAATGGCACTAAGTTAACACTGCATGCGCCAGAAGATTCGGATAAAGATATCACGTTAACGTCTACAGTAACGGTATCAGAGACGGATGTTGATGGTGATAAAGAGACGGTAACGAAAGATATTACAGGTACTTTAACCGTTGATATTGAAGCTGTTGTGGAAAGCGATGGTCAGTTAGTTGTAAGTGATGACGGCAAAACTGTTACCAATATTAGCTGTGACAGTGATGGTGTAATTGATCTCTCTAATGGTGCTGACTCAGATGGCAAAATCACTTGGGTTAATGACGATAATTCCAGCTCTGAAGTTATTCAGCAAGTCGTACTAGAACCTATTCCTGAAGGTTTTGTGATTGTTGGTGGTATTAACAATGGTGATGGTAGTTGGACGATTCCTCAGTCGCAATTAGGCAACTTGCAGATCAAAGCACCAGAAGGCTTTAAAGAGACTCTAGTGCTACAAATTAGCGCTATGGTTCAAGATTTAAGTGACGATGGTGATCCAAGTGCATTAGTGGTTAAGAAAGACACTATTACGCTTGATTTTAGTAAGAATACTGAAAGTCATGATGAAAAAGCTGCAGACATCATCATTGAAGATCACGTTGTAACGGGTACAGAAGATCACACGGTAGATTTAGGTAAACAAATTACCGATCACATCCTAAAAGTGAGTACCGCTGACGGTCATCAATTGAATGATGAGTTAACCATTGTTATTGATGCTAAAAATCTACCAGATGGGGCTTCGATTTCTGGAGCTGATTATAATCACGTAACAGGTGAGTATGTACTGAAAGTACCGGTATCTGCGAATGGTGAAGTGGACTTATCTAGCATTCACATTAACTTGCCGAAAGATTTTGCCGGTGACTTTAAGCTAGATGTGAAGTTTGTGACTACCGATACCGAAAGTGGTGATTACAAAACACAAACTGACACGATTTCAGTGCAAATTGCACCTGAAGTGGATGGACCTAAATCGGTTGAAATCAACGTGGTTGAAACTGAAGGCTTAAACGGTGATAAGCAGCCGATCTCGTCTTCTGATGATAAAACAGAGCAAGTTTATAAAGATGTTGCTTATGAAGATGGAGATATCAAGCTCGATCTATCTGTAGCACTAAAAGATGTCAGCACAGAGCTAACTGACGGTAAAGAGAGCGTTGAGTCTGTGACATTAACGCTTAAAGACAGTGCCGATGGTGTGTTTATTGATGCAAATGGCAATGTACTAGGTTCATCTATCACCATTGATGCTAGCCAGATGGGGAATATTCATTTCCGTCCAGCGCCTGATTTTAGCGGCAAGGTTGATATTGATGTGAAAACCACGGTTGTTGATACCACTGTTTATGATGAAACGGCTGGTGGCAAAGAAGTATCAGCATCAAAGACATTTGATAACACAGTGAGTTTTGATGTCGTTGCTGTTAATGACGAAGTTAAATGGCATGGTACTGAGACACCGATTGTCGGTAATGAAGATACCGCTATTTCATTAAGTGGTGTTGGTGGAACACTACAAGACAGCGATGGCTCTGAGCATATTGTTTCTATTAAGTTAGAAAATGTACCGGATGGCTTTATTGTTCAAGGCGCAACCAATAATGGTAGTGGTGTTTGGACACTTAGCGGTTCGGGGGAAT
This sequence comes from Photobacterium sp. GB-56, assembly GCF_003026105.1. Lineage (GTDB taxonomy): Bacteria > Pseudomonadota > Gammaproteobacteria > Enterobacterales > Vibrionaceae > Photobacterium. The sequence goes on from NZ_PYNW01000003.1 coordinate 246,376, forward strand.
CATTTGATTTAAGTAGCGTGAAAATTGTGCCACCGAAAGATTTCAGCGGTACAGTTAATATCGATATTGTGGTGTATTCAAAAGAAGAAACCTTAGACAAGCCAGCTGAAAACCGTAAAACCATCACTATTGATGTTCAGCCAGTTGCTGATAAAGTCGATACAGATGTAAACCCAAATGCATCTGGTGATGAAAATGGTTCAATCACGTTGGATTTAGGCATTAAAGCTTATGATGACGAAAACACCGTTAAGAACCCAAATTCAAATGTGCATGAAAATGGGGCGGAATCACTACAAATCACCATTACTAATGTGCCTGGTTCAAGTTCATTTACATTACCGGATGGTGTAAAAGGCAGCTGTGAAAAACAAGCAGATGGTTCATGGGTCATTAAAGTTGATGGCTCTGAGCTTGATACATTGACCTTCCACCCAGGTGATGCGAACAACCAAACTGTGATTGACGGTAAGGTTTGGACGGGTGATCTAGATTTCGATATTCGTGCGGTGGATAACGGTGTTGTTGGTACAGATAGCGTTGCGGTGGATAAAACAATCCACGTTGATGTGACGCCTGATAACGATGCACCTGTAAACCATATGCCAACGGATCCGCTAACAGTTGAAGAAGATGCAATACTCGTGATCAAGAACCTGCAAGTGACTGATGTAGATAGTCATGATCATGATGCAGTAATGAACATGACGGTGACGTTAAGTGTACAGCATGGTCAATTAAGTATTGCTGATGGTGTCGATACAACAGGTCTGGTGATCAAAGGTAATGGTGATGGCACATTAACCATTGAAGGTGATATTACTAAGATCAATCAGCTATTGGATAAAGGCATCAATTACGTTGGTGATAAAGACTTTAACGGTACTGATAGCTTAACCATGACAACCAACGATAACGGCAATTCTGGTGCAGGTGGTGCTCTAACCGATACTGATAGCGTGGATATCACGGTGACGCCTGTTAACGATGCGCCAGTGAACACGGTACCTGATGCATTTACTGTTGATGAAGACAGCAGCCATGTGATCAGTGGTCTTAAGATCAGTGATGTAGATGCGAAGGAAAATGGCGCATCAGGTGACATGACGGTGACGTTAGCAGTAGGTCATGGCCAGTTAGCGATTATTGCAACTGATACGCAAGGTTTGAATATTGTTGATAATGGTGACGGTAAGTTAGTTATCAGTGGTGATATCAATAAGATCAACACATTACTTGCTGACGGTATTAAATATACCGGTGATGAGAATTATGCAGGTAAAGATCAGTTAACCATGACTACCAGCGATAACGGTAACGCTGGTGCAGGTGGCGTATTAACGGATATCGATACGGTTGATATCACGGTGACACCGGTTAACGATGCGCCTGTTAACCATGTACCAACCAGTATTGCGGCAGATGAAGACGTTGCTACTGTTATCACTGGATTACAAGTATCAGACGTCGACTTTAATGAACTAGCCAATAATACTGGTATGTCGGTACAGCTAAGTGTGGCTCATGGTTCATTAACGATTACATTGCCAGATAACAGCCCAGTGAAAGTGGTTCAAAATGGAGTCGGTAATGTCACGCTTGAAGGTTCAATGGATGATATTAATGCCGTACTTAATAGTGGGGTAAGTTATACCGGTGATGAAAATTACAGTGGTAAAGATGAGTTAACCATTACGACTAACGATGGCGGCAATACAGGCTCTGGCGGTAACCAAGCTGCAACTAATAAAGTTGAAATTAATGTAGCTCCTAAAGCAGATGCGCCATCATTAAGTATCAGTCCGGAACATTTACAAACAGCAGCGATAAGAAGCTCTGTTGGTACCATGTTGCCACTGATTGGCTTAATTGCTGCGGCATCCGCAGATGCATCTGAAACCTTAACCGTTAAGTTAACGAATTTAGGTTCAGGTCAGGTTGTTGATAAAGACGGTAATGTTATTGGTAAAGATCTTGGTAATGGTCATTGGGAAGTGCCAGCTGACAAGGTTGATGGCTTGTATATCAAAGATCTTGACCAAGGTACGCACTCAATTAATGTTGTCGCGGTTTCGACTGAATCTGATGGCTCTTATGCAGAATCTGCACCTGTAAATATCAATATCGTTGTAGATGATTTATCGCAAACAAATAACGTTATTGGTCACAATTCAAATGTGAGTGGCGATAATCTGATCATCGACAGTACTGCAGCAGCAACGCTTTACGGTGGTGATGGTGATGATGTACTGGTTGGTGGTTTAGGCTCTGATATCCTTGTTGGTGGTGCTGGTGATGACATTCTATGGGGTGGGGAGCTAGGCGGTCATGGTGATGGGGTGAAAGATACCTTCCTATGGTCAGAAAGTGATTTCGGTACGGCAAATGCCCCCGCGACAGATAAGATCATGGACTTTGAAGTTGGTATCGATACTATCAGCCTAGGTGATGCATTAGACACGAAAGATATTCACTCATTAGCGGATTTGAATAATCGTCTGAATCTCACTGAGCAAGATGGGAGTACCTTAATTCAGATCTCTAACGATCAAGATAAGGTAGTGCAGAATATCATTCTAGATGGTGTGTCTAACCATGACTTATTTGGTAGTACATCTAGTGAGATGACTGCAACGGATAAAGTGACAACGTTATTGAATAACGGCAGCCTTGAGCTTAGTAAGAACTTTGGTAATGAAGAGAGCAATGACTTAATCGCAGATAGCCAAGGTGAGTCTTTATTTGGTTTCGATGGTGACGACAATTTACTCGCGGGTACTGGAAATGACATCTTATCTGGCGGTGCTGGTGATGATCTCTTTACTTGGCATGAAACATCGCTATCTAATAGCAATAATACCGATACTATTGCTGATTTTGAGCTTGGTAAAGATAAGATTGATATCCGAGAATTGCTTGGCAATGATGATAGTGGTAAGTCAGATATGGATAACTTATTGGATCATGTAAGTGCAGGTGTTGATGATAAAGGTAATGTTAATCTTGATATCACAACAGATGACGGTAAGACGCAAAATATTGTCTTAGATAATATTCATCCGGCCCATGATCTTGGGTTAGTGGATGGGGCTTCTTCTGTTGATATTATGAATTCACTGTTTGATCACAATGCATTTAAGATAGATAGCGGTCACTAAATAGAAAAATAGAATATAAAAGCAGCCCTTAGTGGCTGCTTTTTTTTACCTAAAACTGCGTAGTTATTCATTTAATTTACAATAAGTGCAGAAAACAAGCCTATATAAAGGAAACTTACGAACGATATAAAATAATAATCTATAAATAATGACTAATTAGACATAAACGTGTTTTGTTGCGGTAAATGTAAAAATTTTGTTATGTTAATTGCTATGTATTTAGCGGATGACATGGATGGAAAATGAAAGCATTTGAAGCGAATTTTGATGGTTTAGTGGGCCCGACGCATAATTATAGCGGTTTAGCTTACGGTAATCTTGCGTCAGCTAAGAACAGCGCCAAAGCGTCTAATCCTAAGCAAGCAGCGAAACAAGGGCTGGCAAAAATGAAAACCCTTGCTGATTTAGGCTTAGTACAAGGGATCATTGCACCACAAGAAAGACCAGATATTGCTACGCTCCGTAGTTTGGGCTTTTCTGGCTCAGATAAAAATATTATCCAGCAGGTAGCAAAACATAATCCCAAGTTACTAGCATCTTGCTATTCAGCTTCCAGTATGTGGACAGCCAATGCAGCCACAGTATCACCATCTGCTGATACTGTTGATAAGCGGGTACATTTCACCCCAGCTAATTTAGTTAATCAGTTTCACCGTTCAATCGAGCATGTGACAACAGGGAAGATTTTAAAAGCGATGTTTTCGAGTGAACAACATTTCCATCACCATAGCGCTTTACCTTCAGTGAATCATTTTGGTGATGAAGGGGCGGCCAATCACACCCGCTTTTGTCGTGAATATGGTGAAGCTGGCGTTGAGTTTTTTGTTCACGGTCGTCATGCTTTTGATAGTCGTTTTATTCAACCAAAGAAATATCCAGCAAGGCAAACCTTTGAGGCTTGTCAAGCTATAGCACGGTTACACCAATTAGATGAGCAGCAAGTTGTGATTGCTCAGCAAAATCCTGCTGTGATTGACCAAGGTGTATTCCATAATGATGTGATTGCTGTTGGTAATAGAGATTTATTGTTTTGTCACGAGCAAGCGTATGTTGATCAAACGAAAGTGTATGCAGAGTTAAAACAAAAAATGGGTGAGGACTTTAAGATCATTGAAGTGCCTACTTCGAGTGTGTCGATTGACAGTACAATCTCCAGCTATTTATTTAATTCGCAATTATTGTCATTACCCAATGGGGAGACTGTGCTGGTTTTACCGCAAGAGTGTGAAGAAAATAGCCAAGTTAAACGCTATGTAGAGCAATTAGTAACGAGTCAGCAAGGCATTGATAAAGTGATGATCTTTGATTTGAAGCAGAGTATGGCAAATGGTGGAGGACCAGCATGCTTACGACTACGTGTCGTGCTTAATGAACAAGAACTGCAAGCTGTAAATCCTGAGGTGTTAATGTCAGATGATAAATTTTCTGTTTTAAACCAGTGGGTTGATAAGCATTATCGTGATCGTTTAGTTGAAGCTGATTTAGCTGATCCCAATTTACTGGTAGAATCTCGCACCGCATTAGATGAACTGACTCAGATACTTAATTTAGGCTCGGTGTATAACTTTCAACAGTGATCTTTACATAAACAAAAGGCGATAAGTTGAGTGTAAGTATTTTTTATGATGAATGAAAAAATTGTAAGGCATCTTTAAACGACGCGAGACGAAATTTTGAGAATAACTCAATTAATTAGATGATGGTGAGGTATCGCGAGTTTAATGACTAAGGAAGAGACAAAGCGGGAAATAATGCTGAACTCTACTTTTTTATTAAATTGTTAACTGTGATTTGTTAGATGAATAATCGATTCTTTAGCCATTAAGAATGGATTTAAAGTCTGCAAGTAATTTTATTGTTTAAGCTTGACCTGTTTTAGCGCTAAACGTGATAATACGGCTATAAATTAGTGTGTCTACACTGATAAATAATAATGAATGTTACGGAGTTTCAATGGCAAAGCTAAGTCTACAAGAGCAGATGCTAAAAGCAGGGCTTATAGATAAGAAGAAGCTTAAAAAGGCGGGTAAAACCACTAAAAAATCTCGTACTCAAGCGAAAGAAGCAAAAGCTGCTGTTGAAGCAAATCGCATAGCACAGCTAGAAAAAGATAAAGAGCTTAATCGCGTTCGTGATGAAGAGATCAAAGCGAAAGAGCTGGCTGCTCAAATTAAACAGCTTATTGAAATGAATCGCTTGGATCGTCAGAGTGGTGATATCGGTTACAATTTTACTGATGGTTCAACGGTTAAAAAGATCTATGTTGATAAAGTAATGCAAAATCAGCTAGTAAATGGTCGTTTAGCGATTGCACGTTACCTTGATGGCTATGAAGTAATCCCCGCTTCTGTCGCAGATAAGATTGCACAACGTGATGAAGAATCTATTGTATTAAATAATACAGTGGCTGACAGTATTGCAGATGAAGATGATCCGTACGCAGACTTCGTTATTCCAGATGATTTGATGTGGTAAGAATATCTTACTGATTAAATAGGTTCAGAGATTAAAAACCGATATAGCTAAAGCAAGTAGGCTCTTAGCGTTATCGGTTTTTTTATACGCGTTTTTTAACCTTCGTAATTGCAGCGCATCAGCATATTATTTTTATCGCTAAATCATAGAGTACTGCGCAATATTCACGCTATCGTTTGCGTGTGCAATAATTAAACACACAGATGTAAATATGATAAAAATAGCATGGTATATAATGCGAATGTTTATCATTTGTGGTTTATTGATAGCATGATGTAGTACTTAATGATGCAAGTTCTTGAACATATCAATTCGATTGTGATTCAGAAAATCATCAACATAGCAGGACAATAATAATGAATAGTGATATCGCTCGTTGGTTGGAACGCGATCCTGACCCAAAAACACGAAATGAATTAGAACAGCTTATCCAAGACAATAATCAAGCAGAGTTAACGGATCGTTTTAACGGTCGATTAGCTTTTGGTACAGCAGGATTACGCGGAGTTGTTGGTGCTGGGCCTAATCGAATGAACCGCTTAGTCATTCAAGAAACAGCGGCAGGATTGGGGCAATATCTGTTACGTTCAGTCCCTGAAGCGGCCAGTAAAGGTGTTGTTATTGGTTATGATGGGCGTCCTGATTCACAACAATTTGCACATGACACAGCATCAGTATTAACCGCACAAGGCATTAAAGTCTATTTAACGGTAAAAGTGGCACCAACGCCAGTTGTTGCATTTGGCGTGAAACATCTTCATACCGCTGCTGCTGTTGTTGTTACTGCCAGCCATAATCCTCCGCAATACAATGGCTTTAAAGTTTACTGGGAAAATGGTGCACAGATTATTCCGCCGCAAGATGCTGGAATCGCCGATGAAATTGATAAAGCGACAAAACATGAATTGTCGTATTTACCGCTAGAAGAGGCTGAAGATAAAGGGCTACTCGTTTGGCTAGATGAAGACTACTACCAAGCTTATCGCCAAACGATGAATACCAATCCGTTATTGATAAATCGCACCAATCCGCAATCAATTAACATCGCTTATACGGCAATGCATGGTGTTGGTGCTGAAATGGCAGAAACATTATTAGCTGATGCTGGATTTGACCATGTTTACAGTGTTGCAGCGCAAAGAGAGCCTGATGGTACTTTCCCTACGGTCAAATTCCCTAACCCTGAAGAAACTGGCGCGATGGATCTTGTTATTGCGGAAGCAAAAAAACACGATGCAGTATTAGCTTGTGCCAATGATCCAGATGCAGATCGCTTTGCTGTTGCTGTACGTCGTGACGACGGTGAATACCAAATGCTAACAGGGGATCAGGTTGGTACATTATTCGGCTATTACTTATTAAGCCATGCACATGCCAATCAAAACCTAGTGGGGAATACAATTGTATCTTCAAGCTTACTTGGCAAGATTGCGACGACTCTTGGAGCGCGTTATTACCAAACGTTAACGGGCTTTAAGTGGCTAACTAATGTAGCGATGGCACAACAAACAGAAGAGCATCAATTCCTGTTCGCATACGAAGAAGCATTGGGCTACACCATTGGTAGTAAGGTGTGGGACAAAGATGGTTTATCTGCATTAGTTGCGTTTGCACAATTAACCGCAGAGTTGCATGCTAAAGGGCAGACTATTTGGGATCAATTAGAAGCTATCTATCGTGAGCATGGTTTGTATATTAATGCGCAACGTAGCATTGCATTGGATCCAACCGCTGCGCCTATCGGTGATACATTACGCCATCAACCACCAACAGAGATTGCAGGGTTACCGATTGTATGCACAGAAGATTATAAGCAATCGTTGAGAACATTTAGTGATGGTACAGTTGAAGGTATTGAATTACCCGTTAGCGATGTATTGATCTATCACTTACAAGGTGGGGCTCGCGTTATTGTTAGGCCTTCAGGGACGGAGCCAAAGATAAAATGTTACTACGAAGTAGTAGAGCCAATGTTACATGAAGATACCATGATTCATGCCCAGCAACGTGCTCAAGAAGCGATGGATATGTTGATTGAAAAGCACCAACAGTCATTGTAAGTAAATTGATTTAATAGAACGATGATGAGTGCGGCATTAATCGATCACCAATGATCTATTTTGCCGCATCTTTTATGCCGGTGACTGCGGCAAACAACGTGGAAGTAGTTATGCAGATTAAAGGTCATTTGGCTATGCATGTGAAACGGTAAACAAGATGCTATCGTGAAACATTTACGTGTATAATCAGCAAATAATATACTATTTAAAAGTTAGGGTTTTCCTATGCATGATTTAAATTTATCTATACCTGATGATTACGAAAAAGAGCCAGAGCTCCCTATTCCCGAGCTTGATGAGCAGAAGAAAATTGTTGCTGAATTAAAGCGATTAGAAGAGGCGGGTGAGCTAACACCAGAAATTCTTCATGCATTTATGACCGGTGAAAGAAAACCGGAATAAGTATCAACTGAGCCTCTGTATTAAGATGATTTTGTCAAATATATAGGGGCTTGATTATTTCTGTAATTATCGATACTAACAAATTGATAATATAAACAAAAAAGTCATTTAATATAGGTTCTAAGTAGTAACAAAATAGCATATGACATAAGCATTTGATTGCATTAATGTGTGCTTATTATTACGGCTGTGTGAGCATACCTATATATGTATTATGTGACCGCCAAGAATATATTTCTAAGTGGCTGGGGGCGTGCAGGTAAGTTTGATTGTTATGTTTGTATTATTTGTAAAACAAGGCATGAAGCAAGTATTGTTGCAGTGAATGCTCAATATCGTTCAGATCTGCAGCGAGTAAAAATACATTCAAAAATCCCATTATCGTTAACAGAAGATACGTTAAAGATTGGTCGGCATATCCTTACTGCTTACATTGTAAAAGTACTCGACAAAACCACAGAGCCTAAACTATTTATGCCTAATTATTTTCAATATAGATCTAAACCGAAAATACTAAAACGATAGGTAAGATGTCTTATGGTCAGTATTTAGGATCTAACGCAATAACAATATGATAAAGATCAGATCCTAAAGTATTTAATTAGTGATGTTTCACACCGTTACGAACAATATCTTTACCATTATCATAAACATCTTGGCTTAACCAGCGTCCATAAATCAACTGCTGATTCTTATCAAAAACAGCGATGAAAGGGCGACCATCAGCGTTATTTTTAGCTAAGCCAATGCCTTCTACATCTTTTAAGCCTAAACCACCATTTTCAATTGAGATAATAAAGGTTTTTAACTCTTCTAGCGTTTCAATAACGTCTTGTTCAATTTTCATTTGTTAATTACCACATAGTAAAAAAGCGTAAGCTGTTTATAAAATAACGTAGATCTAAATTTAACTCTACAGGGTAATACTCTACCTCTGATGCTTTATTTTTGAAATGGCTAGCTTTGTATCGTATAAGATTACGTTAAATAAATGAAAGTTTCACAAACGGACTGCATAGAAAATAGCCATATAAACATCATCATATGGCTGGATATTACTTAATATTAAAGGCTTTCATTGGCTATACATTGATTCGCAATATACTTTAATTCTGCCAATGGATAGCGCTTATAAAGCTCACTACAGCTGTATATCAACGTTATCGTGTGATCATTGTTACTTAAAGCTCCACGTGTGATCGTTTCAAGCCAACTTAGGTGAGGGGGAGGCGGTAATACATCACGAGATTGCGGAAGGTTTTTTCCTACCGTCGCAAAAGCGGCTGTATAACTTTGCCAAAACCATTGTAATGCTGTTTGTTGATCTGGGAAATATTGTAACAGTTCGATAAAAGCGTGAACGGCAGTAATACCATATAAGAAGGTGGAGTCACTTGTTTTACGGTAATACTCAACAACTAGCTGCAATACTTTTTCTATTGTTATATCAACAGGGACGGGAGCAAGCTTTAGATAGTTAGGATGCTGTGCCACCTCAAAAATACGCTGACTAGCATTATTGGTTTGGAATGAGCTATTTGAAAAAGCATACACCAGTTGCTCTAACTGCTGCTCTGCGTTGTATTTCTCTGTTATCGATAATGGAGTAATAAGTTGATAGCTTTGTTCCCAATAGGCTAATGCATAAGCGATCTCACGTTGCTGCTGGCTTTTTATCGCATAAGATAACCGTATCATGCATTGGAAAGCTTGCGCATTAAAACTAGCAATTAACCTTGGCATATAGGCGATGAGTGTTGCTTCAACGCCATCATTTTTAATACGTTGCTCAATTTTATCCGCTTGTTTAATAAAGGGCTCATTACGAGCGACGTTTTCAAGCTGTGATATATATTGATGATAAAAAAGTAATATACGCTCGTCGTTAGCACCCATTTGATCAAGTGCAACTAAAGTCATTGGTAAATGATTACTGATCCCATTTTTATAGGTCGGTTGAAATTGTAATCCCGCTACAATTAATTCGTTAGTTAATAATGATGTTTTCATCTATCGCTTCCATGCAATTTACAACATATTCAATATTAGACGTTCAAAGTAAGAGTGCCTACTTTAAATCGTTTAACTGATTGAAAAATAGTCATATAAAGGAAGTTTTTGATAAATAAAAAATGAGCTTATTGGCGAGGTTTTTAGCAAAATTGATGAAATCTTATAACTGAGTAATAGCACCATACATTTGCAAACTACATTGTTCTATTAAGAGATGATTAATAGGTTGTAGTTTATGGCTTGGCGAATATTTTTAACGTTGATAGCGTGTGGTTCAATGATGGCTTGTAACAGTGATAATGCAAATGCGGTAAAAGTTAATACAACGCCAGAACCAGTACAATCAGAATCAGTTGAAGTGCAAGCGGTAGATGATAACTTGTCTGAGTCTGAGTCTGAGTCTGAGTCTGAGATCTTGACTCAATCGGCTCCAGAACCTGAATGCGACTTAGAAAGTGTTAATTTACTCGATTTTGTTCCTTGGCAACGTGAAGAAGGCTGGTGGGTTGGCGAATATACCTTTTTAGGGGCAGATGGTGATCCCAATGTTTCTGCGAGTTGGCCATATCGTTACGATCACTATCGCGGATTTATCCATTTAGAAGTCATTGGCAACAGTATTAAACAGCGTAATGTGTTTTTGTATCCAGCTAAAAATTCATCTGAATGTGATTCTGTTGAAGATGTTGTTGGCTCTGGTATATGCGGTGATAACGGTAATGAAAAAGTCTTTAGTGCTGATCAAAGCGCGTCAGATTGTGATGGTAATTTATCTGGACCATTTGAAGCTTTTGGCATGACGCTAAGTACCACAACAACATTGATTGGTGATGATACTGTACTGTATCAAGTGCGTTTACCCGATGGGAGTTTTACCCAAAATCAGCTAACGACACTACCACCGAACGATACGCGAGTGCGTACTGCTCAAGGTTTCTTTATGGGATCATCAACATATGCGAGTTACTATCGAGAGCGTAAGGTAACAAAAGAAGAGTTTGTGCAGTTATTAGAAGAAACACGCCAAGAATACAATATATTAGAGCTTGATTATTGTGGTTATGATTCGGGTGGTAACCCAAGCAACGTATCCTGTGATGAACATTTTGGTGTGGCGTTGGGAGATTAAACATAAAGACCAACAAAACATGTTGGTCTTTATTTTTATAATTACTTAATACTGCGGCTCATTTCAACATTGCCATGAGCTTGAATCGATGTGCCTTCTGATAGTGAGTGAGCACAGCCGATAATGAATATGCTAAGAAAGGCTAATATAATCCAATTATTCATTATTTATCTCAGTTAGTCGTAGTAAGGGAGGCAACTTTACGCAGTTAAATAAAGAGATTCAAGTGGGCAGAATTTTGTGTGTATCATGAGGAAAGTCAGATGATTAATAATAATCAAAATATTAACGTTATAGATAAGAGAATCAGTTCGTTAAAATTAGAATGCAGGCCTTGATAAAGACTGGAGCGGATAACGGGAATCGAACCCGTGTCTTGAGCTTGGGAAGCTCAGGTAATACCATTATACGATATCCGCTCTGTTGTTTTACCATAAGTTTTGCTATGTGATGAGTCAATTAAAAAATGATGAAGAGAGTTAATTATTAACAAAATGACTTTAATAAAGAATGACTGTAACTTATAGCAATTTGTATCTGTATTATTTCGATTTCTGGTACCTATACCACATGTAATATTGGGTTATTATAAATCTCTACCAATTCCCATTACATATTTAATAATATGGAAAATCGCCTTTTAAACCGTTTAGATACTGCTTTTTTGACGTTTAAGCCGTATATAAGCAGAAAGTGAAGTAATCAATAACTGTCTTTTCTAAGCGTTAAATAGTTTACTCGGCTAATATGTGACCCATCCCCTGCAGTAGTGTGACATGCATCACATTTTAAAGTATTATTCAAGCTCAAATAAAGAAATGTCATTGTCCTAACAAACAAATATCGTTGGGGTGGACAATGTCTTTTACATATTACAATTGTATTATCTTACGTTGGACTTCAAGAAATGTCGTTAATTACTATTAGTAGAAATAAAATTAAAACTATTCGTGATAAAATTAAAATCTGTGTTAATAATGGTGATGTTGCAAATGTTTCATTATTGTTGTCAGAACTTGAATCAGAATTAAATATTTTTGAGTCATTATACTCATCACCTAAAGAAATATAACCAATAAAGGATTAATGGATTATTATATTTACGAGAGATATTTAAAGATAAATAACGTATTATAATCAGTCTGATGATTTATTGTTTATATATATGGAAAAGCAAAATATTGCCCCGCCATCAAGTGAAGATGCTTTATCTCGATTGAAAACGGCTTTTAAAGCAGGCGCTGCCGCGACACTAGCCAGTATTTCTATTGGTTTTTTATTCAAGATTTGGCTCGCTCAGTGGGTTAATAAAGACGACTTAGCGCTGTTTAATAGTGTGATAGATATTGTATCTCTATCATTAATATTAATGACGGGTTTTCGCTCTTCTATGGTTGTGACTTACAGCCAAACGAATAATGATCGTGACATTATCAATATCTTCCGGTTTTGCTTGATCACGATTGTTCTCTTAACTTGGGGAGTTGTACTTCCATACATTAAACACGAATTACACATCAACGTTGGCTATTTCGAAATGGTTGGTGTGATTTTTAGCATGGGAATGAAGGTTTATTTTACCAACTTGATAGCCATGTACCGTTTGTATGATGTGTCTAATAAAGTGACTTGGATAGAGCCTGTTACGAATGTAGCGGGCTTTGTTATTTGTTACTACGTATTGCACTTTACACCACTTGCCTCATTGTTTTATAGCATGGCATTTTCATCGCTTGTTGCTGCCCATTTTATGTATTGGAAGCGACGTAAACAAATTGCGACGAAACCAATAAAATCGGTTCAACTTGATCCTAATATGCGTAACTATGTTCGCAAAAGCTTCACTGCCTCATTAGAAGCAGGGGCGAGTATATTGATGATTTATATTACGGTTTTATTGACTATCACGCACTTTAGCTTAGATGAACTTGGCGATTTCCAAGTCGTTGTTCGTCCGATATTCACTTATATGACGATGTTATTTGTCTTTCCCATTTATCGTTTTGTTTTGCCTGAGTTAACCTTATGTATTAAGCACGGTGATCACCAACAAGTCAAAGCAATAAGGCGTTGGATTTTTCGTCTCGCAGCAATGGTGAGTGTGACATTTTTCCTCATCATGCTTATCGGTGGGCGTGAAATTATAGGTTTTGTTTTTCCCCCTCAGTATCATGGTGCCGTTATTGTATTATTTCATTTTTCTATGTTCTTTATTTTTATGATGCTAAATGCTTACCAATTAGCCTATATAAAAGCCCATGGGAAATTCACATTAAGCTTACTCATTCGTCTTAGTGGTATCATCACGCTAATAGCAAGTTATTATTTATTATCGATATTTACTGCAAATGTTGTCGCTATTATTGTCGCATTATGTTTAGGTTATGTAATGATGTTCATTCTATCAACGATTGCTGAACGTAAAATATTAAACGGGTATAAGCTGGCTTTATCCAATAGCTAGCTTGTACTTAATATTGTCTTGGATTGATTTTAGGGAAAAAGAAAAATGGCTGGTATCACTGATTTAACTGAGCTTCTGATGAATTTACAACCAGAATTAAGCCTTACGCGTTATATTTTTTGTTGCACAGAAAATACTAATCTAGATGCTATTGCTTCTATGTCACCATTAGCGACATTTTGTGAAGAAGAAGGAATGACATTCATTTTAAGTTATGAAAGTGCAGTCCAGCATAATATTGAAATCAATAATGTGTATCGCTGTATTACATTAAAAGTACATTCCAGTTTGGAAGCTGTTGGTTTAACGGCTACTGTAGCATCAGAGCTTGCGAAGCATGGAATTAGTGCCAATGTGATGGCAGGGTTTTATCATGATCATATTTTCGTCAATGAAAATCATGCCGAGCAAGCTATGCTAGCGTTAACTGAACTATCGCAACGCTAGCATAGAAAAGATTTATTTAGAGTACAGGCGACATCCCATAGCTTTGACTATTAAGTAGCAGTAAACCAAGGCCGATGAGCAATAAGCCCCCAAATAGCTTAAATACTAATGGGGCAAATGAATGCTGGTGATCAGAGTACGCAAGATATTTTGTTACCAGCTTTTTACCCGAAAGTGTCATTGTAGCGATCGTTGAAGTCGTCAGCGCCGTTCCCACAGCCATCAGTAAAGCGCTCACTACACCTAACCAGTACATATCAACCATATTGGCAAAAAGTAGTGCTAATATCGCACCTGTACATGGACGAATACCAATACTGGCGATAATTGCAATATATTCACGCGTATTGGTTGCTTGATTAATACTATCAGCATCAGCAAAGTGTTTATGCCCACAACCACAATCACTGCTATGGCTATGGCTATGGCTATGGCTATGGCTATGGTTATGGTTATGATGAGTATGGTCATGTTTATGGGTTTTCTGTTTGTATAATTGCCAGCTTTGTTTTAAAGCTCGGTAAGCAACAATTACACCCAGTAATAACATGGCCACGAAGCTAAGTGTGATGAATCGGTCTGCTGCGCTATTAATTTCACGCATCGATGAATTAAAAAACACCAGTAGAACGGTAACTAGCACTATAGCAACTAAGGCTTGTAAAAAAGCAGAGATAACCGTCATGATTAAGCTTGCTTTTACTTTAGCTGGGTTTGTTGCTAGATAGGTCGTTACAATCATTTTGCCGTGTCCAGGGCCTAATGAATGAAATACACCATATAAAAAGCTGACGCCAGCCAGCGAATAGATAGCAGCGGGGTTTTCTTTTGCATCATAAAGCAAGTCACTCAATTGACCGTTTATTTCACGTTGCCATTTTATGGTGCTAAGCATTAACGTTGGCCAATTGTGCCAAAGTAAATAACCGACAATAATTAAAAAAGTGGCTACAAGGGTTGCGCCTAACCAATAGTTTCCTTTGTTCGTATGAGCATGTTGCTCGGAATGATGGTGCTCCATGGAAATCCTTTAATAAGAGTTAGTCGGCTGATTGGCAATGCAGTTTTACTGTTTGAGTAAATAGTTGACCAAGTGCATTATCGGGATCGGCATCAGGTGGTAATGATTGGGCATAAAGCATTTGCTCTGGACTTGGGTTAGGCTCAACGAGGTCAAAAGTACAGACTTTGCTTAACTCTGGCGATAAGATGATGTCGTTTTTTGCTTTCCAAGACATATCAACATAGTAACTTGGTTCAAAAATAAGTAGTCGTAATGAATCTTTGGTTAGTGGCTGAGGTTTAGACAGTGGAAGTTCAAATGTGAGTGTCGCTTTAGCGCGATCTTTTGTTAATACTCCATCGGTAGCAATTTTATATTTGATTGGTTCTTGGTCATTATAAAAGTAAGTAAAATAATGCTCATTCATCATATTTTTCATTACAGAATCACCAACACGAGCAAGTGTTTCTGTTTTGCTTTCCGGCGACATATCTTCACCGTCCAGCATATATGCTGTTGTCATAGCATCAAAAGTCCATACCATTTTAAATCCTGTGATTTGTTTTTTATCACCTTGGATATAGGTTTTCATATCAATCCATGAGTGTGGATGTGCTTGGCTAGCGGTTGAAAACAAGGTTAAAGACGAAAGTAATATTGCAGGAAAAGAAATCCAACGCATAGAAAATGCAATCTCCATATTTACAAGCTTGGCACTATGTTTAAGCATCAAAGAAGACTAAAGTAATGTTATATTATAACAGTGCCCTTTGTTTGCACAAAGTGAATTCAGTGCAAATAATCTTGAGGATATATGGTAATTAAGACTAGGGTTTTAATTCTGCGAGTAAAAAGGCAGAAGTCGCAATAATGATACCAGCAAAGATGGCGAGTGGTTGGTTATGGTCAAAGCCTGCAATCAGCGTTAACACTATGCCCAATGCGATATATAGCTTCTGTCTGATGATCATTTAGCACTCCAATACGATGTATTTCTTTATTAATAACACGCATCGCGGTAGGTGTGTTAACGACATGTCAAATCTTAGTTGTTAGAAGATACGTAGTTTAATTAACTGATTGATAAATGTTTTATATCGTTTAGAGTTTGAAGTTGTATAGTTCTTCAATATAAATATGTGCAGTAAGATAATCTATAAACTGGTATTTAGCCTGTAGATAGTACTAATTTTGAACTATGTGATACAGGTAAGGCTAAACTTGGTATTAGTGACCGTTTTGATGAAATAAAAAACGCCATTTCAAATTATTCATCGCTTTGCCGCTATTTGCTGATTTTCAAGGTATAATAAGCAAAGAAGACGTAAATAATAGAGTAGAAGAAACTAAGTATGAAATTAAAGCTATTTGTGGCTGGATGTATGTTGTTACTGAGTTCATCGACATGGGCTGAAAAAGCAGATACACAGCTCCCTATCCATTTGGCAGCAATTACACAAGATGTTGATGTTATCAATAATATCACAACCTTAACTGGAAAGGTTGATATCACACAGGGTGGCGTTCAGATTAAAGCGGACAAGGCCGTGATAAAGCTGGACAGCAAAACAAAAGCACTAAAGAGTGTGGAAGTTTATGGTAAACCCGCTTACTTTCATCGTGTAATGGAAGATGGAAAGGTGGTGGATGGAGAGTCGCTTTACGGCATTTATACACCAACAAATAACATGATGGTGTTAAAAGATAAGGCTAAAATAACTCAAAATGGCAGTACGATCCAAGCGGCTGAAATAAGCTATAACTTGGCTTCTCAGGTGATGCAAGCAAAAGGCTCTAAGTCACGCCAAGTGAATACTGTTTTACTGCCTGAAAATTTAAATAACCGATGAGCAAAATAAGCAGAAGTCTTTATTGCTTTTGCTTATATTTGGTCAAATTGACATAGATTTTGCACGTTGTTCAAAAACCGATCAATGATCTTATAGAAATATTAATAAAATAGATAAAGAAGGTCGCTGCAGTGGAATTAGTACAAGTTAATGCTTCAAACATAACCATTTATTTAAACTTAACTCAGGCATATGAAGCTGAGTTTTCACCACTGACGAAAAAAGTGCCTGATAATGATGGTAAATTTGCGCTTGATACGCCAATAGAAGGTAATGTACTTGGCTTTCTTTTATATTTTGATGGTGTGCCAGCGGGATTAGCAGCGATTGCTGACCATGGTAACAGTCATTATGAGGTATGTGATTTCTATGTTGTGCCTGTCTTTCGTAAAAATAAAGCAGGTCAACGTTTCGCACATAGCTTGTTTTCAATGATGCCAGGTGAATGGGAAAGTAAGCAAATTGAAGGCGCAGTTCATGCGATTGCTTTTTGGCGTCGTGCTATCGGTGCGTACACAAATGAACAGTATGTTGAAGATATTTATCACGATAGCTACTGGGGTGATGTTACTCGCCAGCGTTTTACTATTTCGGTTTAGTGATTACAAAAATAATAAAGGGAGCTAATGCTCCCTTTTTTCAAATTGTTAGCGTATTACAATATAAACTTATAATGCCGTCATTAAGATTTTACGACTTATCTCTGGCGTAATATCGTGATGTTCACTTAATGCGATCATGCCATGTTTTTTAAGGCTTTCGATAAGAACATCGATATCTTTTTCTCCTAAATCAACGTCAGTAAGTGTTGTTGGTACACCCATTTGTTTGAAAAAGGCGATGGTTTTTTCAATCGCAGCGTCAATACGTTGATCTGCTGTACCTGTTGTTAAACCAAAGATACGCTCAGCATATTGCAATAATTTTGCTTCTTTTTCTTTACGACGTACTTTCATAACAGCAGGTAATACAATGCTTAGCGTACGAGCATGATCAATACCGTAATTACCTGTTAATTCATGGCCAATCATATGTGTTGTCCAATCTGATGGAACGCCAACACCAATTAAACCATTGAGTGCTTGAGTGGCAGACCACATAATATTGGCTCGAACGGCAAGATCATCGGGTGTGGCTAATGCTTT
This sequence comes from Photobacterium sp. GB-56, assembly GCF_003026105.1. Classification (GTDB taxonomy): domain Bacteria; phylum Pseudomonadota; class Gammaproteobacteria; order Enterobacterales; family Vibrionaceae; genus Photobacterium. The sequence continues at coordinate 264,522 of NZ_PYNW01000003.1, forward strand.
TGGCCCTTCTTCAACTAAGGTATGCAGTAAACCTTCAGCAAAACGATCTTGGACTTTTGCATTCACCGGATAAGTTAAGTACTGCTCCATTGTATGAACAAAGGCATCAACAACCCCGTTTGCTACTTGGCGAGAAGATAAACTCAATGTTGTTTGTGGATCTAAAATAGCAAATGCAGGTTTTACGAGTGGCGAGCCAAAGAATAACTTGTCTTTACCACGCGAAACTACAGAACCACCATTACTTTCAGAACCCGTTGCAGGTAAGGTTAATACACAACCAAGAGGAACAACCTTAGTGACAGGCTCTTGCTTAAGTAAAATGTTCCAAGGATCTTCTCCCTGATAACAGGCAGCAGCGGCAACAAATTTAGTACCATCAACAACTGAACCACCACCTACCGCTAATAGGTAATCATAACCTTCTGTTTTAACTAGTTCGACGGCCTTCATCAGTGTGTCATATTGTGGATTAGGCTCAACGCCTGAGAATTCTCCCCAGTTAAATCCGTCCAACGCTGCTGTTACTTGGTCATAAACACCATTTGATTTGATAGAACCGCCACCGTAAATAACCAATACTTTTTTATCTTTAGGAATAGCTTGGCTAATTGCCGCGATTTGACCTTGACCAAAATGAATGCTTGTAGGGTTTTGGTAGGTAAACTTATCCATTGTAGGCTCCGTTATATCGTTGTGATATTGATATTCTAATTATTGTGTTGAGATCTCTAGTGTAGAAGCGAACGTAGGATAAACTAAATACATAATTCTCTTTATTTCTTGCCTATTTCTATTTTAGCCACCTTGCTTGATATGTTAGTTATAAGGTAAATAGGTGTAGAATGGCAAAACAATGACTGTTATGTCGATCGTTAATGAACAGGTTTGATGGATGTACAATGAGAGCTGAGCTTAAAAGAGAGCTAGCTATAGTTGCTAGTCAATTATGTGAATATTACAAAATATCAGACCAAACTAATCGGGTGCATACGTTGCTAACTGGTGTGCGATTATTTCGCATTGATCGTTACCATAAGCTGACGCCACAAATGTATGAACAAGGAATAGTTGTTATTTTTCAGGGAAGTAAAATAGGGCATTTAAATCAACATCAGTTTGGTTATGACGTTGAACAATGTCTTATTGTGTCGACATCTTATCCTATAACATGTGAAACATTTGCCTCTCAGCAAGAACCATTAATGGGGATCAATATTGATATTGATATTAATGTGATCAGCCAGTTAGTTTCTGATATGGAATTAGAATCTAAAAATTGGGGAGAGTTAGACACACGCTGTGGTGTTTCCCCTGCACCAATGACTGAGTCAATGTATCTTTGTATGTTGGAGTTGCTTAATGTTTTGCATAATCCTCTTGATGCTAAGGTACTTGGCCCCTCAATTCTCCGCCAGTTTTTCTATTACTTATTGCAAAGTGAGAAAGGCTATTTATTGGCACACTACTGCGAGCAAGACAGTTCTTTAGCTAAAATTTCGGCCGTGATCGGCCATGTGCAAAAGAATTTTGCGCAAAAATTACATGTTAATGAACTAGCTGCAATGGCTGGGATGAGCGTCTCAGTTTTTCACAAAGTTTTTAAACAAGTTGTCACGGATCCTCCTTTACAGTACATCAAAAAAATTCGGCTGAATCATGCTAAAAACTATATTTTACAAGAAGGTCTTTCAGCCAGCCTTGCGTCTCAACGAGTAGGATATGAAAGTGCTGCTCAATTTAGCCGAGAATTTAAGCGATATTTTGGTGTACCACCTAGCCGTATTGATGAAATTTCAGATTATTCACGAAAATAATCTATAGATATCAATAAATATTTAACTAAAGTTGATTGTGTAATTTCAGGTATAATCGTTATTCTTTTTAGGGATGTAACTTGTTGTTTGTATACATAGTGCGGAACTTTAGAAGCGGTTAGTTGTCACATCGTCGTCGTGGAACGAAATATTATTAAAACAGGAAAATCATGCCTGAGTCTCAACCTAAAATTCTGATCCTATTTGCCCATCCTTCGCCAAATCGTTCAGAGATCAATGTACCCTTATTTAATGCATCTAAAACTATAGCCAATGTAACGTGCGTTGACTTATATGCCGAATATCCAACCTATCGTATTGATATAGATAAAGAACAACAGCGCCTTCGTGAACATGACGTTGTTGTGTTTATGTTTCCACTCTATTGGTATTCCACCCCATCGTTATTAAAAGAATGGCAAGATTTAGTGCTTGAGTACGGGTTTGCATATGGCAGTGAAGGGAATGAACTGGTTGGTAAAAAATTTGTTTGTGCTTTGACAGCCGGAGGCCCTGAATCAAGTTATCGTAAAGAAGGTTTTAACCATTATACCATTCGTGAGTTATTACAACCTCTAGAGCAAATGGCAGAGCTAACGGGTATGGATTTTCTAGCGCCATTTGCACTTTTTGGTGCGGGCATGGCGAATGAAGAAAACCGTATTGAACAGCACATTAAAGATTGGAAACGTGTTCTGATTGCGATTCAAGATAATAAATTCAACTATGAGGTTGCGAGTAAATTATCAAAAATGAATCACAGCCTAGAATTAGTCATTAAATAGAAGAGACGACTATGACTGGATATTTTTTGCAGGCTTTCATCTATTTGGTGGCCGCCGTTATTGCTGTTCCGCTTGCTAAGCGATTAGGGCTAGGTTCAGTACTGGGTTATTTAATCGCAGGTGTGGTTATTGGCCCCGTTATTGGTTTAGTTGGTAGCGAAACCACGACGATTCAGCATTTTGCTGAGTTTGGTGTCGTTATGATGCTGTTTGTTGTCGGTTTAGAACTTGAGCCTAAAATGTTGTGGGGTATGCGTCATCGCTTATTAGGCTTAGGTGGTCTACAAGTGGTTGTTACCGCTTTAACCGTGATGGGTATTGCACATTTATTTGATATTGCTTGGTCTTACGCCCTTGCTATTGGTCTTATCTTTTCACTTTCTTCTACTGCGATTGTACTGCAAACATTCAGTGAAAAAGGGCTAAGTAAAACAGAAGGTGGAAAAAGCGCATTTTCAGTATTGCTGTTTCAAGATATTGCCGTCATCCCAATGTTAGCTTTGATCCCTTTACTGGCAGTACCTGAATTAGTGGCAAAGTCACAAGCCGTTGTGACAAAAGCTGCTGAACATCATGATGATCTTAGCCTAGTAGCGAGTCTTCCCGGTTGGGCTTATGCGATTGTAATTATTTTAGCGATCGCTGGTGTTGTAGTTGGTGGTCATTATTTAAGCCGTCCGTTATTCCGTTTTGTTGCTTCATCGGGCTTGCGTGAAATTTTTACCGCAACAGCATTGATGTTAGTTATTGGTATTGCAGCCTTAATGAGTCTAATTGGTTTATCGCCAGCACTCGGTACTTTCCTTGCTGGCGTGGTACTTGCCAATAGTGAATTTAGACATGAACTTGAATCTAATATCGAGCCTTTCAAAGGGTTACTATTAGGGCTTTTCTTTATTACTGTTGGTGCAGGTATTGATTTCAACGTACTGTTTGATCAATTTGGCACAGTAATTGGCTTAACCATTGGTGCGATGTTGGTTAAGTTTATTGTTCTGTTGGTACTTTCTTTTATTTTCAAGGTAAAAGGCAGCGACCGTTGGCTCTTTGCGTTAAGTTTGGCGCAAGCGGGTGAATTTGGTTTTGTATTATTAAGCTATACCGTACAAAACAACGTTCTACCTGAGTCAATGAGCCAAACACTCTCACTGGTGGTTGCGCTATCTATGTTTTTAACACCAGGTCTATTTATTTTATATGATCGTGTGATTTTACCTCGTTTCTGCGAGGCTAAAAACGAGCGTGAAGCTGATGAAATAGATGAGCAAGGGAAAGTCATCATTGCGGGTATTGGCCGTTTTGGTCAGATTGTAAACCGACTATTGGCATCTAATGGGGTGCAAACAGTCGTGCTTGACCACTCTGTAACGCAAATTGACAACATGCGCCAAATTAATATTAAGAGTTTCTTTGGTGATGCGACGCGACATGATTTGCTTCATACCGCAGGTATTGAAGATGCAAAACTGTTTATTGTTGCCATTGATGATAAAGAACGAGCCACAGAGCTTGTTCATTATATTAAGCAAACATATCCTCAAGTACGGGTATTAGCACGTGCTTATGATCGAGGTCATCATTATTCGTTACGTTGCGCTGGTGCTGATTACGTGATCAGTGAAACATACCGCTCTGCACTAGCCTTGGGCACAGAAGCGTTGAAAAATTTAGGGGTGCATCCATTCAGAGCTGAGCAGCAAAAGGCTACATTTGTTGAAACTGAAGCCCGAAGTAAAGAGAAGCTTTATCAAACATGGTTAGAAAGTACAGAAGAAGATCGTTTTAATACCTCTTATGTGGAATTGTTTAACCAATTAGAGTCAACATTAAGTGATGTAATGAAACAAGAGCGGACTGACAAGCATACGAAGTCAGAACGTGGTTGGACGCCACCACCTAAAGTGTTTAATGATGAAGTAGAACAAGATTTAGTTGAAAAGCATGATCACTAATAGCTGATGACTATCATTTCTAAGCCATAGAAAAGGAGCTGCAAAGCTCCTTTTTAATTGAGTGAATTATTAATTATAATATTCAATCAGTGTCGAATTTCTAGATATCACCTTTATTTATTGCGGATAATGGCTAATAAAAAATAATCTTAGAGATAATCCGGTTTCACCAATGTTAGTAATGTTAATAAATCATGAACTTAGTGTTAACTTGATCGGATTATTTACATTTCGTTAAGAAAAAAATAATTCCTTTTTGGAATCAAATTAATAGTGAATTATTAATTGTTATGATAATAAATGTATATTTAACTTCTTGGATATCGCTATGTTAGCTATATATTTATCTAATTGTTACATTATAAATGAAAAAGAATATTTTTTACCATCAATTATTCCATTAGGGTATTTTGCTGGCTATTTGAAGTTTATAAATTGTAATTATTAAAAAACAGAACTACTTTGCTAGAATTAGTTTGAGATTTTTACTTTCTAATAATTATGAAAAATTACTTAATCAAACCATCTATTTTATTTTCAGTACTTTGTTTTTCTAGCTACGGCAATGTTTCATTAGCATCTGAAATTGATGACTTGATGTCGATGGATTTAGATGACCTCACAACGCAAAGTGTGACAGTTACTACGGCTGCAAAGAAAGAGCAATCGTTAAGTGATGTGCCTGCTGCTATTTATGTTATTACCAATGAGCAAATTAAGCGCAGTGGTGTTCGTTCTATAGCTGAAGCCTTAACTTTAGCGCCAGGAGTACAGGTAACTAAAATCAGTGAATTTAATTGGCAAGTATCCTTACGTGGTTTAAACGAGGCATTATTTAACAAATTATTAGTCATGGTTGATGGTCGTAGTGTATTTAGTCCTTTAATGTCAGGGACTTTTTGGCACACTATTGATGCTATTTTAGATGACATTGATCGCATTGAAATATTACGCGGTTCTGCCGGGACAATGTGGGGGGGGAATGCAACTAACGGCGTCATTAATATCATTACTAAAAATAGTAATGAAACGTTGGGACAATTTCTTGAAGTCGCTGTAGGTGAATATAATTATAAAGAAGTTAGTTATCGTAACGGTTTTCAAATTAATGATGTGACAACAGCAAGATTATCAATGAAAGGTGTTCAATCTGACTATTACACTTTCAATGATGATGAATGGAATAGTTATGATATTTCATTTCGTACGGATTATGTTGAAGATGATCGATTTTTAACATTTCAGTTAGGCGGTTATCATACCAAGTCTGAACATTCTGATTGGTATCGTTATGAAATTTTAGAGACCCCCTTTTACCCTAATGATCCAATGAGTGCTGTCGTTGGCTATAAAGTAGGGCTAGAAGATTATTCTCGTGGTTTTTATACTAATTTAAACCTAGGTAAAACGGTTGATGATACGCAGTATGAAGCAACATTGTGGGTTGATAGTAACTCAAGAACAGAACCCTCCGCGAATGGTGAATACGATACATTTAATACAGATGTGTTAGCAATCAAGCAAATAAATCAAAATAATGAGCTGACATTAGGCTTAGGTGCGCGTTATACCAAAATAAAAGTTCCTGAGAAAAAAGCAGACTTTTACCTTGGTATGGAGCCATATCGTCGTACTAGTTCGAAGCAAATAGAACGCGAGCAAATTTATAATGTTTTCTCGCAATTAGAAACTCGGCTAACAGATAAGTTCACCTCTAGCATAGGAGGAAAAGTTGAACATTTCACTCGAAATAATACGACTGAGATTCAGCCTCAAGCGAGATTGTTGTATCGCGCTTCTGATGATCATCAATTCTGGGCGGGCGTTGGTCGAGCTGTTGTAACACCTTCCTCGGTTGATTCGACGACTGATTTATATCGATTAGGATTTGTAGTTGCACCCTTGCCTAATTGTGATGTTTCACAGCAAAATTGTTATGCCCAATATCCTATGCTTGCGTTGACGGCGGGTAATTCTGATATGGATAATGAATCGGTTGTTACATGGGATGCAGGATATAGAGGGAAACTCTCAGATACATTATCGTTCGATACAACGATTTTCCTAAGTCACTATGAAAATTTGCGGATGCTTGATAATGGGTCATGGTATTGTCGCTACGGTGAATGTGTTGATGGTTCGACACAACCTGGTCAATTAGCCGTTCACGAGTTTAAATTAGTTGATGCTATTGATGCACAAAGTTACGGTGCTGAATTGTCACTGTTTTGGCAGCCAGCAAATGATATAAATATCAATACATCATACAGTTATATTGATACTCAGGCTGAATGCAGTACAGAATATATGACATGTAATAGCTATGATAATGGCGGTTACAAAGTTTTGTATAATCTTCAGCCAAAACATTACGTTTCGTTACAAATGATGTGGACGATTAACTCACAATGGCAAATAGATGGCTGGCTAAAACATAAGAGCTCGGTATCATCATCTCTTGATTTTTATCAGCCGCCTGCAATAACGACAATGGATGTGCGTGTTGCGTGGCAATACAATCAAGATTGGCCACTGGTTGAGTTTGTGGTTGATGGTTTAGGTAGTTCAACATATGAAGATTTACCGAATAAAGTACCATTAGAAGAAACAGCGTTTTTACGTTTTTCATGGACAAAATTGTAATGAGGCGGAATGCAGAGTAACTATTTCACTCCAGGTAAAGTTGTGTTGAATAAGATGGTAGGGCTGCTTGCAAAGCCTTACCATTTCTGCCGTTTGTACTTTCTGTGTTTTACTGCTGTTGTACTTATTTGTATCTATACTTTTGCAAATAAAGCCAATGCAGATAGCGTTGCTGACTATGAAATATCTGCTGTCTATATTTACCGTTTTTCTCAGTTTGTTACTTGGCCTCAAGACGACAGAACATTAACTTATTGCACTTTAGGTACTGATAATATCGCGTTAACATTAAGCCGATTGCTGAAAGCTAAAAATAACAAGATTGTTACGTTAACGAGCATTAGTCAGCTTGCGCAGTGCCAAATTGCTTATATTTCTAGGCAAAAAGAACTGGGTTTAACTCAAATACCAATTAAAGAAGGGGTGCTGACGATTGGTACTGGTAATTCCTTTTTAGCAAAAGGAGGGATGATTGAATTACGTTCAGTCAATAATAAAATCCGCCCTGTTATTGCTATATCGAGTGCCAAAAAAGCTGAGTTAACAATAAGTTCAAAATTATTGAAAATAGCTATACTTCCTTCTCTCAATAGCCAGCAGCAGGGAGGGGAAAATCATGCGCAATAATTGGATGAATTCTCTCTCTCTTAATCAACGTCTATATTTGCCGTTAGTCTTTTTTGTTGTTGTACTTTTTATCTTATTTCAAACGTTAAGCTCTTATAAATATATAGAGAGTGAAAAGCAAAATTTAGTAAATCGAATTACGATATTAAGTACGGGTATTGGTACGAATTTAACTGCCGCTATTCAGTTTGACGACGCGACAACCGGGCAAGAGATTTTATCGGCATTTTCAGCCGATCCAATGATCGTATCTGTTTCTGTGTTAACTGCGAACGATGTCGTTTTTGCTGGATTTAACAATACCGATAATAGGCATTTACCAGCAAATGATGCAGAAGAGGTCATAGTTAAAGCGCAAGGGCATGTTTTTAGTAAACAGTATTTATATATGCAGATCCCTATCTATATAGAGAACACAGAGCTTGCAAAAATGCGCATTGTTGTGTCTCTTGATAGATTACATGCCCTTAAATCATCTCAGATAGAAATTAGCTTGTATTTATTAGTGATTTTAATTTTATTTAGTAGTTTCGTTATCCGTCGATTACGGCATTGGATGATCAGTCCTATCCGTCAATTAAATGATGCGATGATTAATGTGATTCACTTTAATCAAACTGAAGTTGTACAGCATCCTACAAGTTCGAAAGATGAGCTAAGTGAATTGATCGATTGTTTTAATACGATGATCATAAAACTGAATCAGCGTGAATTAAAAATTAAACAGACTATTTCTCAATTAGAATATGAGAAAGAATTTGCCGACGATGTGATTAGTACAGTACAGCATGCGCTGTTAGTTGTTGATCATTCTGGACATATAATATTAGCCAATGATAGCAGCTCGAAACTATTTCACGATTCACCACAAGTTCTGCAATCCCAACATATTTGTGATGTGATTAAACCGGTTGATCTTGAAAAATTTCAAGATCAATTAGATCAAACACTACAGGGCAATAAGCAGTTTAGTCATGATTTAGTTAAAACGGTTGGCATAAAGGGAACGGCAATATATCAAGTAGTGAGTCATCCGCTACAGCATAAAAACCAGACTTTATTTGCGCTAGAAGATGTGACGGAACGGAGTGTTGCAGAGCGGCAACAACAGTTAGCGGCTAAGATTTTTGAAAATAGCCGTGAAGCGATTTTATTACTCAATGGCCAAGGTTATATTGAGATGGTGAATCTCGCTTTTTGTGAATTGATTGGTCAAGAGCACGGAACCATTATTGGTAAATATTACCGTTCGGTATTAATTGAAACCGAAACACTACTGATGAGAAAAGAAATTCTAATGTCGTTGTCTTTAGATCAGCAATGGCAAGGAGAATGTTCGTTCTTTAATCGTAAGAGAGGTGTTACGACATCTTTACATTTAAAAATAAATCAACTGATTGATACTGAAAGTAATGAGAGCCAAATTGTTGTGTTGGCTTCCGATATCAGCTCAGTAAAAGAAGCACAACGTTTAGCGTATATTGCTCAGCATGATGCATTAACACATTTACCTAATCGTGAATTCTTACACCATTATCTAGTAGAAGCGCTTACTTTACCTCGTAGCGATGTAATGGCTGTACTGTTTATTGATTTAGACGGCTTTAAATTTGTAAATGACTCTTACGGCCATGATATTGGCGATAAAGTACTTCAAATTGTCGCGAAGAAATTAATGATGAGTGTTCGTCAAAACGATATTGTTACGCGCTTAGCTGGAGATGAATTTGTAGCTGTACTCAATCCGGTTAATAGTCGTGAACCTATTTTAAATATAGGAGAGCGTATTATTAACAATATTTCCCAGTCAATTAATATCAAAGGCTATAGTATTAATATTGGTGCGAGTATCGGCTGTTACTATATTGAACCTCAAGATGTGACGGGGATTGATAGTGTCTTACATTGTGCGGATATGGCGATGTATCAATCAAAGATGCAAGGAAAAGGGCGTATCACTGAGTTTAATCAGCTCAACATAGACACACTTGCCGAATAGTGGTTTAGGCAGCATTATTTTACATAGTATTAAAAAAGAGAGGGCGCAACTTTCGTTGCGCCCTTAGGTCTTACTTGCAGCCATCCTGCTACTATCGTGCTCCTTGCATCATTCCTTTGATTGCTGTAATCCTTCAGCATAATCCTTTTTTCTTCTTCCTGAAGTTGTTCCTATGGCTTCCATAACCCGTCATAACATCCTGTTATAACTCTCATCTCTTTCCTTAGAGGTGTCCTTTACTTCTTCTTGAAGTGTCCTTGTGTCATCCTGACCGGTAAATATCCTATTTACCTTTACTACTTCCAGTAGTCTCCATCACAGTCCTTGTTTGATAAACCATCCTAGTTCATCACATCTCATCCTGAGATCACCAACGTCCTTGGTTCCAATCCTGTTCCTGTCGCCAGTTCCCTCTGACACCATTAATAATAGGTAAAAGTAGGAATAGAATATAGATATAGAGAGGGAAATTTTCTTTGTTGTATCGATTAATTATTTGTATGTATTGATCTTATTTGTTTAAAAACAAATGATTATAAAAATCACATGGACACTATATTCAAATTTAAGTGTGATTGTCTTAGTTGTTTGTAAGAGATCTCTTACAAACAACTAAGCAAAAGTGAACATGAGTTTAGCGATAAATGTTTGAGTAGTGTTAAATTTTACTGGATATAAAGTTTCGCTTTTTTGATGTGGTAAAGTTAACCCACATTAAAAGAGGAAAGATACATGAGAAAAACTCTGTTGCTGGTGGGGTTATTAGTTAGTTCACATGCAATGGCAAATGATCAGTCTTTGTTTAACGTATTGGCGAAAATCGTATATGTAGAGCATGGCATGGGTAAAGCGTGGGTTATTGTTGATGATATACATTGCGATACTCATCAGCACGAAATGCAGTGTGATTATAAAGAAGTGACAGAGCAACGCACGATTAAAGAAGAATTAGCCCAACAGTTAGTGGATACGTTACAGCCTTTCATTGGTCTCGATGATATTGATAATAAAAAACTAAAACAGCTTTCTATTAAAAATGCTAAATGTTTAAAGAAATCAGTACAAAAAAGTTCAGGTGAAACAAATGGTGATTATCAATATCAATGTACTATTGAAAAATAAGAAGAAAATACGGTTTAGAACGAAAATTATAAAATAGCGAGCAAAATGCCCGCTATTTTATATTTAAGATTAAATAACTGCCGATGCTAAAGGCGGTTTATAGCCTGTCTTTTTATCAGAAACTATTTGTCCATCTTTGATAGTGATAATGCGTGGCGTTCTTTCCGCTAGGCTGACATCGTGAGTGACGACAATTAAGGTTCTTCCTTGTTGGTGCAAGTCATTAAAAAGTGCTTCAATCTCTGCGCCTGATTTAGAGTCCAATGCACCTGTTGGTTCATCCGCAAGGATAATTTGTGGATCGTTAACCAAAGCCCTCGCAATTGCCACACGTTGCTTTTGACCACCCGATAATTGATTCGGTTTATGGTGAATACGATCGGCGAGTCCTACTTGGGCTAATAAATCTGCCGCTTTTGCTCGACGTTCTTTTGTTTTTACGCCTCGGTACACGAGAGGTAGCGCAACATTATCTAATGCAATGGCATATTCTAATAAGTTAAAACTTTGAAAAACAAAACCAATTTTGTGGTTTCTGATTTTTGCAAGTTGGTGGCTTGTCATTGATGATACATCGTTATTATCCAGCAAATATTCGCCAGATGTCGGCTTATCTAAACAACCTAGCATGTTCATCAGGGTAGATTTACCAGAGCCTGAAGGGCCAAGTATTGATAAAAACTCACCAGAATGAATAGTGAGAGAGACATTATCTAATGCTTTAACTAAATTATTTTCTTCGCCATAGAACTTACAAATATGATTAAGCTCAACTAAAGCTGTGTGTGCCGGGGAGGTACCCAATGTATTTGTCATTTTATTCACTTTGTAATGCCTCTAATGGCGTAATACTTGCGGCTTTATTCGCAGGGAACCAAGCTGCAAGAATACCAACCAGAATTAATGCAGAAATTACGATTAACATAACGGACAGTGACAACTCAGGTTTAGGGCTGCCCAAGCGAGCATAAAAACCCGAATCTGAAATAGGGATTGCGTCAATGATGCTGACAAGGCCTAGCGTCATTAATAACCCGATAAAACCACCCATAGCCATCGTCATCATAGCTTGCACAATATAATGTAAACGAATATGGCTAGGCGTTGCTCCTACTGCCATCCGAACCCCAATATCACGTGTTGCGCGTTTTACACTGGCGTACATGACATTTGCAATACCTATTCCCGCAACGCCTAATGTTACAAAGCCAATAATGCCTAAGAAACTCTGTAGCCCGAGTAAAAATGAACGCATGGTTTCTTGCTGTAGCAGCATGTCATCCGTTTGAATTAACTGTTCATCAGCAATATCCGCGTTGTATTTTCGTGCAATTACTTGCCGTATAGTTTTGGCCAATTGTTCACGGTTGGCGTTGGGTTGAGGTTCTACATTAATACCTTGGATTGGAGAATTGGGATAAAAGCGTTGCCATGTCGCCAACGGCACCAATATGCTGTATTCAGAGGAAGACCCCGACTCAATGTTACGATCATCTTTTAGTACACCAATTACGGTGAAATCTTCATCACCAATTTTAAATTGTTTACCAACAGGATCGCTGTCGAGTTTTACGTCTTTATCCCAGCTAAACGCAGCTTTGTTAAATAATAGCGCTGCTGTTGTTTTCCCTAAAATAGCGACTTTTCGCTGTTCTTTTGTATCAAGAGGGTTAAACCAGCGGCTACCTGCCATTAATGTTAAATCATTGAGTTTTTTATAATTGTTTTCAACCGCAAGCGGAAACATAAAGGCTTGGCGATCTTTATAATGCGCACTTTCTTCCCATGTTGCGGTTGCTGAAACCATTTTTACTGTTGGTAATGCTTTAATAAGCTTTTGATCTTCAATGGCTAAATCAAGTGATTTTCCTTTGTAAAAATTACCATAATTAATGGATGCGACACCGGTTGATACATAAATGAGATTGCCGTTTCCACTGGTTGAACTGCGAATTAACCCTTGGCGTAAACCCTCACCAGCTGCGAGCATGGTACTAATACAGACTGTCGACCAAACAATGGCAAGAAAAGTAAGACTTAAGCGAAGTTTCTCGGCTGACATTTCATGGAAAATTTGTTTAACAGGAAACATTGTTAGGCCCTCGCACTTAATGCTATCACTGGCGTTAAGTGTGCAGCCCTACGTGCTGGAAAAAATGCAGCTAATAAGGCAAGTACTGCTGTGATCATGAGTGTTAAAACGATAGATGTTGACGTCATTACTGGGTGACCGAGCCAATCGGGTAATGAGAGAAGATTTAAGCTTTGAATGATGATGGCAGAAACGGCAATACCGGTGATAGCTCCCACTGTCACCAATACAGCACCTTCTACCATAAACTGCATCAAAATATGAGTAGGGGTCGCACCAATGGCAAGCCTTACGCCTATTTCGCGGGTTCTTTCTGCTACAGATAAAAACATGATATTAGCAACACCTAATGCACCTACCGCGAGTGTCATTGCACCGCTAGCGCCTAAAAATAGCTGGATACCTCGTAACAGACTGGTGTAGAAATCGGCAAAGCGGCTGTAATCTGGCATTCGTATAGCCTGTTTGTCTTTAGGATCAAATTGGTACTGTTTAGCGAAAAAGCTTTGCATTGCTGTACGTAATGCCATGCCTGAAATATCTTTCTCTGGTTGCACTAACAGATCGGTAGGATTACTTAGCCATAAGTCATTAAATGTTGTACTTGGAATTAAGGCGGCACGTTTAATTCTGGTAAGCCCGCTACTTTCTGTCTTTTTTGAAATACCGATCACTTGAAACGGCACACCATTGATGTTGATGTTGTCGTTCAAACGAATGTTTCCGCGTTTCGCGAGACGCCAGCCTATAATGGCAATACGAGTATGGTTGGCTAAATCACTCGGTGATATTTTACGAGAGCCTAGCACTAAACGTGTGTTATTAAGCGCCAGAAAGTGATTATCAATACCAAAGACATTCCCTTTTAATTGAGTGCCGTCAATATCGGTGACTTGTGCTTTGGCATTCGAATATAAAATAGAGACTTGTTTTATTTGAGGCACCTCAGACAAAGCACTTAGCTGCTTTTCCGTTGTCGTGATCTTTCTTCTCGCAGGGTATCCTTGCCACGGTTTGCTCGTTTGTGCAAAAGAGACTTTCTGTGTATCGCTCATCAGCATAGAAAAAGATTTTAAGTTTTCACGATAAAACCCTTCGCCTAATGCGACTAAGACTAAAACTGAAACAATCCCCCAGACTATCGCAATAATGGCCAATGCACTTCTCAACCTATGGGTAAGCAGTGTTTGAACGGTTTGGCTAAGCAGTGTGATCATGGCATTAAGGCCTGAGAAAGCTGAGTAATTGTTTGGTCATTGAGTTGACCTGTTAGCTTTAGCAATTCAATTCGGTTTAACCAGTATTGATAGAGAAGTTGCTGTAAGTCTTCTTTACTTTGATATACCGTATCTTGAACGTTGATAACGTCTAATGCTGTTGTACCATCAGCGCCAGAATTAAATAAAATTTCTTTAGTTTTAAGTGCTTTTTCATCGGACTTGACTTTTTCTACGCCCATTTCAACGCGTTTCCAATCCAGATCAAGTTGGTTAAAGCGTGTTTTCACATTATTTTCGAGATTAAGTTCGACTTTTCTTAATTGCTGTTTAGCTATTTGTAACTCGAGCTTAGATTGTGAAACTTTGGTTTTAATCGCGCCATTAAGATCAATCGGCACTGAAACACCAAGGTTTGCACTCATCCCTTCGCTATTATTGTCAAAGTTATTACTGTAGCCAACAGAGCCGTTAACAGTAGGGTAGTATCCCGCTTGTGCTTGATCTACCGCGAGTTGCTGACGTTTTACATTTTGTTTCGCAATCAATAATTCAGGGCTGTTATCTTTTGCTTTGTTTAACCATGCTTTTTCATCATTGACGGCCAGTGCTGGTTGGTGAAGATTTTGGCTGTCGATTTCATTGACGCGATCAGGTGTTTGATTGATCACGATAGCGAGTTCAGACTGTTTTTCAACGAGATCTGATTGTCGTTGCAATACAGTGGTCTCAGTGCCAATGACATGCGCTTTAGCATCGTCAATTCCTGTTGACATAATCAATCCGGATTTGTAGCGCTGTTCTGTCAGTGAGAGAAGTTGTTGACTATCTTTACGTTGTTGCTCTGCAATGGTGAGCGAACGTTGAGCTTGTGCTAAAGCGAAATAAGCTTGGATAAGCTCTTCTGCCAGTGTGTTTTTCGCTTGCGTAATCGCGATTTTTGCAATAACTACATCTACTTGTGATTGATTCAATGCAGCCCAGTTTTGACTATTCCAAATCGATTGATTAAGTGAAATATTGTAGCCATTACTGTTGCCACCATCTTTAGTCCAGCCCGTTGTTGCACTCCCTTGAAGGCTAGGAAGTAATGCACTTTTGCTTAGTGATACACCGTATTGACTCTGACTTTCTTCAAGCTGTTTAATACGGTAATCAGGATTGGTTTGTTTTGCCGCTTTCCATGCTTGATCAATCGTTAATGCGAAGCTTTGAGTGCATACCAAACCCAGTGAAAGACTCAATAGTGTGTTACGCCATAAAGCTGTCATTATAAGCCCTCGACCATGCTAGCATCGATGATACTTTGTTTAGGTTTAATGCCTGATAAGACTTCAACATTAATACCGTCTGATAAGCCTAGCTTCACGGGAATCTCTTTATAGCCTTTCGTTGAGTCATCGGCGATAAGTACAAAAGGATCATTACCTTTAAAATGCAGAGCGCGTTCAGGTACCGTCATTACGTCTGTCGCTTTTTTCAATGTGATATGTGCAGTAGCCGTAAAGCCTGAGCGTAAAGTAATATCTTTAGGAAACTGAATGTCACTGACTTCAACCGCAAAACCATTGTCAAAGCTTTGTGCTTGTTGATTATTATTACTATCGTTGTTTAGTTTTTCTGATTGCACCGCAACTTTCGTGAGTTTTCCCGCTATTTTTAGATCAGGATAAGGCGCAAGGGTTAATTCAACAGGCATTCCCTCTGTTAGTTGGGCTGCATCATGCTCACTCACCGAACCTTTAAAGATGATATTTTTCATATCAGCCATGGTCATAATTTCTGTTGCTGCTTGGTTTGATTCCGTTGAAGTGATCGGTTCACCGACATCGACTTTGACATCTAATACCGTACCGTTAATCGGCGCATAAATAATAGAGGTGAGTTTGGTGGAGCCTGCATCTGATTCGCCTTTACTCATTAGATCAGATTCTTGTTGTTTTTGTTTTAACTCAGCGGTTCTCGATTTCACATCTGCTTGTGCTTGAATATAGGCATCGAAATTAGCGGGAATAATTTTTTGTGCCGCTAAACGTTTTAAATTCGCTAATTTTATTTTGGCTGATTCCAAATCGGCTTTGCTTTTTAATAAGTCAGCATTAACACGAGTCAGATCTTGCGGTGTAGGGTTTGGACGAAGCTTTATAACGGGAGAGCCTGCCTCTACTTTGTCACCTAGATTGACATAAATTTTATCTACTATCCCTTCTATTTGAGATTTAATCTTTACCGCTTGAGCTGGCATGATTTGTCCTACCGCAATGGCTTGTTTCTCAATCGTCGCATTTTTAGCAGTCAGCATGGTGAAATGGTGTTCATCAGAAGAGGGAGCTTTAACTGCATAAATACCTAAGGCAGCAATAGCACTTAGGGTTGCAACGACAATCCAGCGTTTTTTCATAGTAATACTCTAACGGTGTAAATCGAAAAAAGGAATCTAAGTAAGACAACTATGAATAGCAGAATTCATAATTACAATGGTTAAATTTTAAATAGATATAAATTAAAAGTGTTATTTAACTGTCAAGTTATTTTTAGAGCAATAAAAAGGAAAACGATTGTTAACTAGAAAAGAACACATTGTCATTTAGCGGCAGGAGCAATATGTATAAATAGGCGTTAACCTTCCTATCAACTGATTATATTGTGCTTAGTTCTGAATTTAATTTTTTATTGTGATTATTTTACGTATAGGTTTATGTATTCACAGCTGATGATGGAATATTTTCTCCGGCTTATTAAAATATTGACATAACCGAATAAATGTAACCTGCCTTCTTTTTTTTTGATAATTAATGGATTAAACCACTGATTCTCTGTCTTGTATTAGATTAATGTTTTAATTTTATTCTTTTCTGGATTTAGGTTTTGGAATTTATGTTCTTTTTGGCTTATTTGATTGAAATTAAACACTTTAGCAATATATTATAATGTTAGTTAACGAGTTATTAACATGGATAGAGGCGAGGGTGTTTAATGGAGATAGAAAATAAATTCTTAATCGAAGCTTTCCAAGTACCGTCAAAGGTAGCAGCGAAAGTTGCTCCATTCTTTGACTTGCTCCCCCCTGACAAGTACATCAACAGCGATCATCGATTTCGTGCTTACGCGCGTTTTCAGTTTGAAAATGGAAGCATCATTAAACTTCCCCATTCAAAATTTAAACAGTCATCTCAAGTTAACCGGGTGCTCGGTGACGTTGAGCGAGACTTTTCTGATATATCACAAGACATGGTAAATACCGTTGAATTTCAGCATCTTTTGAAATCATTTATGGAACGCACAGGGGCTATAGATGATCACTCAGTTGTGGATGTTCACCAAATTCGTGTTACTTGCGACCATGATGCTGCAAGTGCACCTGCGCCAGAAGGAATACACCAAGATGGCTTTCGGTATGTTGGTATTTTCTGTGTTCAAAGAAAAAATATCTCAGGCGGATATACGCAAATCTTTGCTTCTCCAGTAGAGCAGCATCCACATATGAATACAGTGCTTGAAGAAAACCAATTTGTAATACTCAATGACGAACGCTTTTATCATTACATATCTGAAACATTATCCAATATTGAAGGGCAAAAAGGAGTAAGAGATGTCTTCGTCTTTACCGCTTAGTCAGCATGTAGATCTTCTACGTAAACAATTTCCAGCGTTAAATTGTGAGGTTGATGGTCGTCAAGCTATCTATTTTGATGGTCCAGGAGGTGCACAACAACCGCTTAGCGTGATAGAGAGTTATGGTAATTATCTTAAGCAGGGTAATACTAACCTCGGCGGTCATTTTTCTGTCAGTCGTAAAACGGTAGAGCTTGTCGATACATGTCGTGAGAAAGCGGCAGCACTTTTTGGCGCAGAGAAAAAAGAAGAAATTATCTTTGGGGCTAATATGACCTCGATGACTTTCCATTTTAGCCGTGCGATAAGTAACGATTGGAAAGAAGGTGATGAGATCATACTGAGTACTGCAGATCATGGTTCAAATCGCTCATCATGGGCGATGGCTGCTCAAGATAAAGGGGTAAAAGTTCATTATATTCCTATCTTGGATAATACTTGCCAACTTGACCTTGAAGCGTTTGAACGCCTACTAAATGATAAAACCCGACTTATTGCTGTGACTGCAGCGAGTAATCTTTCGGGTACGTTAGTCGATATTGAGAAAATAACCCGTCTTGGTAAAGCAAATGGCAGTGTCGTTTATATTGATGCCGTGCATCTTTTACCCCATAAAATCATTAACGTTGCTTCTTTAGGCGCTGACTTTGTTGCAGGCTCTGCCTACAAGTTCTTCGGCCCTCACCTTGGTGTCTTGTACGGTCGCCAACAGGCGTTAGAGTATTACTCTCCTTATAAGGTGGAGCCAGCCCCTTCATACTCACCGAATTGCTGGGAAACAGGAACGCTAAATTTTGAGGCGTTATCGGCATTCTCTTCGACAATTGATTACTTAGCGTCTTTAGGCCACGGAAGGTGTTTACGAGAACAATTAGAGAGTGGTTATGAGAACATTGGAAATTACGAGAACTTTCTCGCGAGCAAGTTCCTGACACGTTTGAAAGACTACCCTTCAATTGAATTGTTTGGCGAGCCTAGTATTAGTAATAGAACGGCAACGTTTGCACTGCGCTTTGGTGAGTTGAACCCAACAGAGGTAGCCGCTCATTTAGGAGAGCAGGAGATTTACACCTGGAGTGGTCATCTTTACGCTGATATGTTGACAGATGCACTTAAAATAACAAAAAAGGGTGGGATCTTACGTGTCGGTTTAATGCATTATAATACCGAAGAAGAAATCGAACGTTTTTTCAATGCCCTTGATCAGATACTTTAACGATTGAGTAATTTTTAATGAGAGGCCTTACTTTTCAATGTGTAATGTCTTCGTGTTATTGATACTTGATTGGGTTGCGATTTAATTATCTGTAAATTAAATAAGTTAAAAATGGGGGATGAAACATTCCCATTTTTAATGTGTCGCAGCCTTATTGACGCCATGTGTAACGATTTAAGCTCTCCATTGCTTTTACTCGTTATCAATCATGAGTGACACTTATTTTTCCTAGCTGAACAGCTAATCTCATCTTAAACGCAATCATATAAAAACTACAGCTTGAAATGCTGTGCTTTCGAGTCTTTAAAGTGGCACTAAAGACCATGACTTGAAATGCACTCTTAATGCTAAGTGGCTCCCCTACAATCGCCATGAAAGCAAAAACTTAACGTGAAAAGGTCCTGAGAAAAAATGAGTCCAGAAAAGCACTTCCGAGAATGGCAAACGAGTCAAACTTACGCCGAATCTATTGCTCCTGTTTTAGGCCAACTGTACCGTCAAAAAGGTGTTGAAGTTATACTTTTTGGTAAAACATTAGTTAATGCGACAACAATCGACATCATCAAAGCTCACCGTGTTGCCAAGCGTTACATTGGTTGTTCACTTACAGTTGAACAAACGCAACCAATTATTCAGCATCTTATTAAGATGGATTTGTCACCTTGTCGTATTGATGTCGGGCGCCTCGCATATACATTTTGGGAGAGTAATGTAGATACACATGGGCTGGATGATTTCTTGCAAACAGCATTGAAAGATTCACTTGAAGATGATCCAATGACAGAGCCTCGTGATGTGGTGCTGTATGGTTTTGGTCGTATAGGTCGTTTATTAACTCGATTATTAGTTGAAAAGAGTGGGCCCGGTTATCCATTAAGATTACGTGCTATTGTGGTGCGGGGTGGAAAAGACGGTGACTTAGAAAAACGCGCCAGTTTATTACGTCGAGACTCTGTGCATGGTCAGTTTAATGGCAGTATAGTCATCGATCATGAACGTAAAGTCATCATTGTGAATGGTAACTACATTCAAGTGATTTATGCCAATAAACCGCAAGATGTCGATTACTCCACTTTCGGTATTAAGGACGCCTTAGTTGTTGATAATACAGGTGTGTGGCGCGATACTGAAGGGCTTAGCCAGCACCTTGTTTGTAGAGGTGCCAAAAAGGTGTTGTTGACCGCCCCAGGTAAAGGAGAAATAAAGAACGTTGTATTCGGTGTAAATGAAGATGTTATTGACCGTGAAGACACGATAATTTCTGCTGCAAGTTGCACGACAAATGCGATTACTCCGGTATTAAAGGCAGTACATGATAAGTTTGGTGTATTGTTTGGTCATATTGAAACAGTACATTCATTTACTAATGACCAAAATCTGATAGATAATTTCCACACCGGAGATCGTCGTGGCCGTGCTGCTTCATTGAACATGGTGCTGACATCAACCGGTGCTGCTAAAGCAGTGGCAAAAGCCATGCCTGAAATGGCAGGTAAATTAACAGGCAACGCGATTCGTGTTCCAACCCCAAATGTATCAATGGCGGTAATGAATCTTCAATTAGAGCAAAGTACCGATAAAGAAGCGTTGAACGCTTATTTACGAGAAATGGCGCTCTCTTCAACGTTATCTGCACAAATTGATTTTACTGACTCGACAGAAGTTGTCTCGACAGATTTAGTTGGTTCGCGTTATTCGGGAGTGGTTGATGGTGTTGCGACCATTGCACAAGATAATCGTGCCGTTTTGTATATTTGGTATGACAATGAGTTTGGTTATAGCTGTCAGGTTGTGCATTGCATGGAGCAGATGATGGGAGTGCGTTATAAAACATATCCTTACGTTTAATGAATAGTTTTCTTAAGTCGATCTTAAAATAATAAAGATACCAGTAAAAATATAATGGTTTCACTTGCCTCTTTTTATGAAGAGGATTGCCACTTAGCGCTACTCCCCATAGTTCTGAGTGGCTTTTATTGACGAAAGAAAACAGTGAAACAACGCTTTATCGATAAAATCTGGATGAATAAAGCGCTGCGAGTCTTACATAGATAATTGCACCTAATGATTTATAACCCCATGTATGCCATGAGTTCATTCTTGATACGATTATATTCTCGATTCGTTACTTTTTGTGCTTGATAGTCGGTAGATTCTGCCAGCCCATCTTCTGCGACTTCAATTTCTAGAAAAGGTAGCTCATTGCTATTGGTCATTAGATACAAAGCACGATTACCATCAATTTTATAGTCAAGATCAAAAGCAACAATTGTTTCCATATTGATATAGACAGTATTTATTTTAAGCGCCTTTTTCATCATCTCACCCCTTTAAAATCAATATTTAAGCATTGAGATAAGCATATTCTTGATAATTTATTCTGTCTTTATTGAGTTATGCAAACATACGTTTTGTAATTGCATAATCGTCGATAACGAAAATGGTAATGGTTTTTTTTGTTACATGAAGATGTGTCGTACTTCGCCTTTATTTGTATTGGAAAAGAAAGACAAGATAAGAAGTTATAAGATGAGGAATTTATTATTAAGTTGAATTAATGCAAAAATTTAATATAAGTCGAATTAACACTGATTTTGGAATATTTAACGTTATCGGCACTTACAATAAAAAATGTAAAGAGTTACAGATAAGTCAGTTATATCAGATGGGGACTGATGGTTGGTTTGAAATGGATATTAATAGGGCTCCATCTGTTGTTGAAAAATTAGAGCCTTTAATAATAAACCACATGAATTAAAGGGCGTTATATTGCTTTATAGTTGGTGCGTATTATTTATATCTGATTTGGGGTTATGGACTTGGTTTAGACTTTTAAATCATTAATATCAGAAGTATTAAAAAAGGGTTAGCAGTGATGCTGTCAATATTATGGATGATGGGTGCACTTTGCTCGTTTTGTTTAATTGCTATTGGTGCAAGAGAGTTATCTGGTGATATCACTACCGCGCAGTTAATGGCACTGCGTAGTATAATTGGATTAGGTATTATTAGCGCGATTATCTTATATTATCGAGATAAATATTTATTTCAGACGCAACGCTTGCGGTTACACGTATTTCGCAATGTATTCCACTTTGCAGGTCAATATGGCTGGTTATTAGGGTTAACATTATTACCCTTGGCAGAAGTTTTTGCTATTGAGTTTACCGTACCTATTTGGACTGCAATTATTGCCACATTGTTCTTAAATGAACGCTTTACCTCAAAGCGTTTTTTTTCTTTAGTGCTAGGTTTTACTGGGGTAGTGATTATTGTTCAGCCCGGTATTAAAATCATTAATAGTGCTTCGTTAATCGTGCTAGGGGCGGCGATGTGTTATGCCGTATCTCATGCTTCAACTAAATCGCTTTCTACTTCAGATAAGCCGTTAACTATTTTGTTTTTCATGTGTTTAGTACAACTTCCGTTTGGGTTAATACTGGCTTACCAAGGTTGGCAATCACCCAATATCTTTGCCTGGGGTTGGATTGTTTTAGTGTCTGTTTCAGCACTATTAGCCCATTTCTGTATGACCAAAGCCATGCAATCTGCCGATGTAACCTTAGTGGTTATGATGGACTTTTTACGCTTGCCATTAATTGCGTTCGTAGGTTTTTATGTTTATGAAGAAGGGATTGATTGGACTCTTTTCTTAGGTGCCAGTTTTATGCTGGTGGGTAATTTAATGAATGTAAGTTCACCTAGAAAAGAAATGGTGAATAGCTAATGTTGTCGTTATTCGTATCATTGGGATATTACCTATTTCTTATTTTCAGTGGGTTATTATTTCTGGTTTTGACGCCGTCTACATTGGTGTATGCAGATGCTTATAAGATGTTGTTAATGATGACAATATGTTCCTGTATTATTCTTTTTTTGCTGTTCGTTTATTTTCTTGTCACGCATGATACCTTTAGAAAAATCGTTTTTACTCGTATCACAAGTAAAGGAAATAAGATTTTCAGTATTGCACCCGTATTTTGTTTTTTTGTCCTTGCACCACTATTGATTTATATGTTTTATATAAAAATGATCCCTAGTGTAATTTCTGCCCTTCCTATTAATATTGCGTACCAAACTGTTGTTATTAAAGATCTTTCACAAGATAGAAACATGGATTGGTGTATTGAGCCAGAAGAGTTTACACAATTTATGAATAATAGTATTTGTGATATTCCCTCTGAAGTCGCGAGTAAATTATCATTGAATGATCGCGTCATTTTAGTGGGGAGAAAAAACGATCTTAGTTTTGGCTATTATGCGATGATCGTGACGAAACCTGAATTAGACACTCCCATTAAGCATCACTTTTAGCTGCGTGGATTTAAGGATAGAGCAAGGCAATGTCGTTTTTACAAAAATTCAAACGCGATCTTTTGGTTGAGTTGAGTGTTAAGCAGTTATCTGTTGAGGTATTTGGGGCGGGTGAAAGGGTGGCTTTATCTCCTTATATTGCGATTGAAGGTAAGAAAAAGAATGTACTAGCGGTAGGAGATAACGCAAAACATTTATCAGGTTCAAATATTACAGTAATTAATCCGTTTGATCATAAACGCTCGTTTGTCGGTGATTTTGCATGTGCAGAAAAGCTGCTGCAATATGCTGTCCGTGAAGTATTAGGTCACAACAAGTTTGTGTTAAGCCCACGTATTGTGATGCATCAATTGGAAAAAGTAGACGGTGGTCTCACTGATATTGAAGAGCGAGTGTTAAAAGAACTGGCGATGGGAGCTGGAGCAAGGGAGGTCTTAGTACATCATAACCAGGCTCGCATTAATGCTCAGAAAACCTCTTATGTAGCGTTTAAAAAACAATTGAGCTCGTAGTCTTACAGTGCCATTAATTTTTGTTGCGTGGTTTTATCCAGCTTTTCTAATGCATAGCGAAAAGCCGTACGGGTCATCGCGCTGCGGTGCTGAATTAAGTATTTAATCACAGTTTCAGGTTCGTGTTTAGACAGTACTTTTAGCATCCAACCGTATCCTTTTTGCACCAAGTAGTGCTCATCATTCTGGAGTAAATTCGCCACGGTTAATGGGAATAAGTCGCTGTAGTCCTTTTTGTTCATTGGATAAATCAGGATCACTGCCGTAGCGCGGCGAACAGCAAAGTTATCATGGTTTACCCACGGCAAAATTTTAGGAAATAGTGATTTATACTTCAGTAGCAATTCACCAAAAGCATGGGTACAAAAATCATCACAATCGTTCCAGTCAGTTACGTAAGTAAATAACCAATGTTGGAAGGTTGTAAAGGTTTCAGGAGTATATTGCTTCTTCATTTTAAATGCCCAATCGTAAGCAATAATACTACAAGCCCAATCACGCTGTTTTAGCAATGTTTCACACACTGATAAAGTTGAATCAATATCTTGTATTTCTAATTGTTTAAAAAGCGCAGCAGAAAGGGCCCGAACCTGACTGGTTTTTATCGCTTTGGCGGGATAGCCTATTTCTGAAAGGGCATCTTTAACGGTTGATATGATCGTCATGGCGTCCTGCTTGTTGGCATTTATTGTAAATCATTTTAAGGGTATTGTTGCCAATGGTATTCCATTTGATGTGCCACTTGTTCTGCAAGCACTAAGCTGTGTAATTTTGATACGAGGTATAAGCTCATATCTATCCCTGCTGATATACCTCCGGATGTTATATATTTTCCATCACAAACCCATCTCTTGTTATCTATGACATTTAGATCAGGGAAGGTTTCGATTAAAGTTGGAATGTCTTCCCAATGGGTGGTAACAAACAACTGAGTAAACAACTGGGCTTTCGCCAGTAAAAAAACGCCAGTACAAACAGAAACAACGTGTGTTGCTGATGAATCAATATGCTTTATCCATGCTAATACTTCTGCTTTATTCATTTCTTCAGTGTGAATACCACCGACAACAATGAGAACATCTATATGCGGGTGATCATTAAAGCTGTAATGTGGCAGAACTTGGAAACCGCCTCGTGCAGTCACTGGAGCGGACGTTTCAGCAATGAGAAATATATCCCAATCTTTTGCATGTAAGCGCTTAGCGGTACTAAAAACTTCAAAAGGCCCAGAAAAGTCGAGAACTTCTGCATTGTCGTAAATATAAATACCTATATTCATTTTTGCTCCATGCATGAATGAACTTAAATGAGAAAGGAACAGATATAACGTTTAGTAGGGCTATCATATCGCGCAACATTACTGGAGGTAAGAGAGAAGATTGTGATGAGTGATACATTTTTGAATGTTTTAATAAAACAATGAATGACTCTGTTATTGAGTGGTTATTTGTAACGAAGTATTGGGATAGCTGAATTAGAATAATTAATGAAGTGTTAGCATAATCGAAATCATTATTTTTAACACTTCATGCTCGGTACTTAATCAGTATTTAGTTAGTGACTTGACCAATAAAAATAAATACAGCAATAACCGTTGGCATATAAGCGTATTTGAGAATTTGTTTTAATTTAAAGCTTGTTAAACGTGGTGCAAAGAGACTAAATAAAATGCTTACGTTACATAGCAGAAAAAGTCCGTATGTTTTAATGGTAACGTCGTGTGTTTTTAATAACTTAATTTGTGCGAGGATTAATACCACATTAAGAATGATGCTAAAGATGCGTGCAATATTAAACTGTGCAAGTTGCATATCATTCGTTGAATTATCTCGCTCAGTTTTATCAACAGTGTCTACTGGTTGGTTCATGAATGTACATTCCTGAATGATGATGTTTAAAAGGGCAAAAAAGCCCAACAATGGCATGATAATCAGCCATATTATTTCGATATTTTAACTAAAGAGAAAATTTGTGACACCCCTAATTATAGCTAATTTTGCAATATCAGGTTGGAAAATTAATCGCTATTACATTGGTTATTCAGATTAATGTTTAAGTTTCTCTTTTTCTGTGTTTTTTATGTTAATCATGAAGCTGTTAAAGTGCGTCATTAATGGTATTCAAAAGGTTGTAAAAGAGGCAGCGAAGAAAAAGTTCTTCTAATAATGGATTCGCAAAATCAGATTCTTTTCTATACCAAGTCGCAAGGCTTAAACTTGATTGAATGTAATTAGCAACAAGATCATGTTCTAACCCATTCTCATTTTGATGAATAAGAAAGAGATCTTCTGCTTTATAAAATGATCGGTATAAAAAAGTGGTTTCAGTCATTATCCGCATCTCGATATGAATCTTACTGATAACTATTATCATCTTTGTTGATCTTGCTTATTGTTATGTTATAACATAACCAAAAGGCAGCGAGGGAGAGTAATAATGAAAGAAGGTATACACCCAGAATATCGAACGGTGGCTTTTCATGACACAGGTGCAGATAAGTACATAATGGTTGGTTCAACAATACAAACGTCAAGAACGGTTGAACTAGAGGGAGAAACATATCCTTATGTTACGTTAGATGTTTCTATGCACTCTCATCCGTTTTACACTGGTAAGCAGAAGATGACGAAACGTGATGGGCGTGTTGCTCGATTTAATAAACAGTTTGCGATGACAGGGCTAAAAGGGGAATAACGATGCAGGTATTAAGCTCATTAAAAAGTGCAAAGCAGCGAAGTAAGGATTGCCAAGTCGTTAAGCGCCGTGGACGCCTTTATGTTATTTGTAAATCAAATCCAAGATTTAAAGCAGTACAAGGCAAGGTAAAGAAGAAAAAGTAAGATAGCAATAGTGAAAGGATGAATCCCAACCGGCTAGGTATCATCATATTAAAATAATATATTGCATATGAAGCCCATTACAAACGTGATGGGCTTTTTGTTTATTATCGACGTTGACAACTGGTACATCCGCGACAAGCTTGTCTTGTTGATTTATCTAATAATGAACGTTGTACACGACAGTAAGCATTTTTCAATGCTCGGCGGCCTGAAAACCAATCATCAGGCTTTTCCATGATCAAATAACCACCAAAGCGCTTTACTAACGCCTCACGATTGGCATTGATAAATTGGCTGTCGTAGCTAATCTCAAAGTAATCAAGTGCCTGCTCTATAGCAGTGAAATCTTTAATAGTTGTGAGAATATCTGGTTTGGTCATGGTGTTGTCTCTATTTATTGAAAGCGTAAGGTAGCACAAAGGGAAGTAAGGTATTTTGATTTTGATCTGTATATTAGGTTGTTAATAAATTGTTTGTTTTTTAATTGTTTTTAACTATTGTGGAGAGTGAAAAGAAAAGGAGACTGAAATGGAATTATTTACGACCTACCTAACAGAATTAATAGCCGTTGTTACTATCACGGTTTTAACCATTATTACACCGGGACCTGACTTTCTGATTGTGGTTAGAAATAGTCTCGTTCATTCAACGCGTTCTGGTATTCTCACTGCATTAGGTGTTGCTGCTGCGATTTGGGTACATATTTTTTATACCTTAGCAGGGATTGGCGTATTGCTTTCTCAATCTATTGTTCTCTTTTCTATCGTTAAATACCTTGGTGCGGCCTATCTGCTTTATATTGGTTATAAAAGTCTAAAAAGCACAGCGAAGACAACATTAGAGAATAGTGATCTTAAAAAGAAGGATGTTAGTGCTATTGCAGCTTTTAAAATGGGTTTTTTAAACAATATGTTAAACCCTAAAGCAACGTTATTCTTCTTGAGTTTATTCACTCAGTTAGTTAGTGCGTCGACACCTATCGCTATTCAAATTACCTATGGTGCGATTGTGTCATTTACCTGTTTTGTTTGGTTTTCTCTGGTCGCAATTTTCTTAAACCGCAGTTACATTAAAAATGCTTTCTTATCAGCTCAGCAGTATATTGAAAAAGTCATGGGTGTGGTGTTAATGGCATTAGGCGCGAAGGTTGCTTTATCTAGCTCTAATTAATCTTATGATTTATTGATAGTAAAAAGCGATCTAACGATCGCTTTTTTGTTCGTATTAAAAATAAAAGCTCAGCAAGTGTTAGTTAAAAATAATATTTGGAGTGGAGGATATTAAGACTATTGTATTCAACCCATAAGAGGTTATTCGCGTCTAAAGTGTAGCTGTGTTCAATCTTATTGGTATTTAGCTGAAGTAATAAATTGACCAAAAGATTCACACCACACGATCACTGTATCGTATTCAGTGATATTAATGTTCTGAGGCACATTGACAACGAAATTATCAAAGGTTTTCACGTTTCCTACCAACACCATATTGGCTTTTTCTTGGTTAAATTCTGTTTCGGTTTCTACAAATTTAGGTGATAGGTATAGTTTATAATCAGGCCCTGGTGTGAGTTTTCCCATTAAGGTTATTTTTGTTGGTGAGATTGAAACTTTACCTTCGCCCCAATGGAGAAAGTCGCTACCAGCTAATCCTTTTGTGAACTCACCAGAATACTGGGCTTGCTTCGAAATGCGAGAGACTTCAGATTGTGTTGGTGCCGTTGGCGCAGTCAAAATAGGCAGTAAATAGATCCCTAGGGCAACACCGAATGCACCGGCAAGTAAGTGAGTGATAAGAAGTGTAATTGTCTTTTTGATAGTCATAAGTCTACCTGCGTTTAAACAATAGGTTTTTATAGGTATTGCTTAAAAATATTATAAATTCAAATTCTTAATGCTTTATTTCTAATAAATATACAAAAAGCCCATTACGAACTATCGTGATGGGCTTTACTTATTGTTATCGGTTAGCCAATGACAAATTACACACATAGAGTTATGTGTTGCTGTTTGTTTTTAAAGGTAGCGCTTTTGAATGATTAAAAATCTGCGATTCAAGTGATAAATACAAAAACGCCCTAGTGAGTAGGGCGTTGAAGTGAATAGAAAGTGAGTTAGACGGCAATGCTGTTAGGTTGTAAGTATTGCTGCCAAGCGGCTTGGTATAAATGTAATGACTCTTGACGTAGTTTTTTAATTTTTTTCTCTTCAAACTCTGTCAGGGGGCGTTTTTGATGCAGAGCTAAACGTTCAATTTTCTGAATTTGTTCGTAAATATCATGCTCTTTACCATTTTTCACATCAGAAATATCTTTTAAGTGAAGTTGTACTTCGGCAATGATTTTACTTTGTGGCAGTTCAACTAATACATTCAAATCACGGTAACCAGAAGCTGTTGGTTTTTTAAAGCGGTTTTTAACACCTACAATGGTCGCTTCTTTGCTTAGTAGTTCAAAAGATTGCACTAACGATGAAACATCGTTAGCAACGAGAGAAGCACGCGCGATATCCGTAATTTTATTCGTTTGACCATTTAGCTCTGTTTCAATTTTATGTTGTGCGCGTGCCATTGACTTAACGGCAGGAACTAATACTTCAGTTGATGAAACTAGGCTAATGCTACGCATAAGATGTGCTAATTCAACTTGTGCTTGAGTTGATGCTTGGTACAAGGTAGTAAAGTCATCATACGGTTGTGCAATGTTATTATTTTTCCAAGATTGAATGCTATATAAACCACTTAAATCACGTTGAAATGACTTCCGGCTTGCTTGAGATAAACGGGTTGGTGATGGTTGGTCAGAGATTGTGTATGCAGGCGCAACAGCGGGTGCTGCAACCACAGAACGGCTAAGCATACAGAACAGAATAAAGCTTGTACGTAGAACAGATTTTACATCCATTAAGCAACTCCCAACGATATTGTCCTTCAATATCAAACACACAAAAAGAGTATTTAAAAGTGTTGTGTAGTTTGTCGGCGCTTGGTTTTACTTTCTGATCTGATGTTAGCAATATAGCCTGAATGGGAGGTAAACTCTGTGTCAATATTCATAAAACGATAAAAAAACCGCATAAAAATGCGGTTCTGATCACATTGTTGTATGTTGTTTTATTAGCTGGCTAGATTGAAATGCTGAGTATAAGCTTGCCACGCTTTTGCATATAGTGCCTGGGATTTTTCCTGTAAGCGTTTGATTTGCATTTTTTCAATATCATCTAGCGCTCGACGTTTAATTATCGAAATACGCTCGATGTTTTGAATGGCTTCATAGATATCATGCTCTTCACCATTTTTAATTTCTGCAATGGCTTCAAGGTGTAGTTGAATTTCAGCGATAAGCCCACTATTGCTTAACCGAATTAACACTTTGATATCGCGATAGCCAGATACTGCAGGGGAATCAAAACGGTTCTTCACTCTAACAATATCGCTATATTGAGCTAGGTAGTAATAAGCTTTCACTAAATCGCTAATGTTTGTTGCGACAACACTTCCTCGTACAACATCGGTTAGCTTATTTACGTTACCGAGTAACTCTGTGGCTATTTTCTTCTCAGCACGTTTTTGGTTTTTAATTCCAGGTAAAAAAGCCTGAGAATGGCTAGCGAGTGCGGCGGATTCTAATAGCATATTTAGCTCTTGTTGAGCTGGGTACGCGTGCTGGTATAACTTCTCTAACTGATTATAAGGCTGTGTAATATTATGCTGACGCCAGCTAGGAATTTGCTGTAGCTCTTTGATAGAATGCGGTGAATTGAATAATACACTCGTTTTATTAATGAGCTTAAAATTATGACTATTTTTTGAATGTTGAAACATCGCATCAGCAATTGTGTCATTGCTAACCGCAGAAGGTAGTAGACGATGAGTACGAGCGACAGTGTGAACAACCATTTTTTACTCCTTTAGCACAGCGCACTAGCAAATGGCAGCTAAGTCTGTGATTTATTCCTGAACGTCCTGTTCTGGCGCTAAAGATAATACTTTATTTTGAAAAGTGGTAATAAAAATGTTTATTTTTTTTAACGATAATCCAACATTGTGAGAAGGGTCATAAAACCATACTTATTGAGAGGTTAATTATACTTTCAATGAGGGGGATAAGTTACTTTTGTTGTTTGAAGTTTGTTCAATGTGAAATTTTATAGTGTTTAATCGTAGGGATAGTAAGTAATGCAGGAAAATCTATTAATTGGCTTTATCGTTATTTGGGTTGCACTGGTTGTGGGTAGTGTAATGATATTTCAACGCGGTAAGGATGTAGCAAAAAAGCGTAAATTATGGCCAATTTATACCGTGTTTAGTAACGTCGTGATTGGCGGGTTCATTATTTATATGCAACCACCAACGGTATGGTTAGTTGCGATTCTAGTGTTATTGGTGCCATTAACATTGTTGACTATTCGTTCTACCAAGTTTTGTGATAGCTGTGGGCAGGCAACTCGCTCACCATTTTTTATGAAGCCGCCGCAGAAATGTAGTCATTGTAATAAGCCGTTAAGTTAATTTTTCAATTATTATATTAAGCAAGCCATCATCGTATTGTTCTAAGTTGATAGAGAGTAATTATCGTGATGGCTTGTTTGTGATTAAGCTTTAGCTGTTAACGGGAATGTATCAAACTGAATGCCAGACCAACCGTATTTAATAAAATGACGAATATTTTGGTGGTCGTTGTTTTCAGGATGTTCTAACACATCTTGACGGTAATATTGACCAAAACAAGCTAGCGTTTCTTGTTCTGATAGTTGATTTAATTGCGCAAAAGCAAAAATCTTGCATGAACCTTCATTTGTTCCTACATCATTCTTTAACGTATCGTCTTTTAAACCATTGTAAAATGTGGTGGCTTGGTAATCGTAATGTTCAGTGATCACTGCCATAACGTGTGCAAATTCAACGATGGTTGGATTTTGTTTAATGGTTTGAAGTAGTGCGTCCATTTACGTTTTTCTCCTATAAAAAAGGCCAGAATAACTCTGACCTTAGTATTGTAAATTCGTCCAGCGATTAACGCTGTTTTTTTGCTTGGTTCTTTAGCTCGTAATCTAACTCGTCAGGGTAGATCACTAAACCCTCTTGATCTTGAATTGGAAATACAACGATTGCCAGTTCGTCATCTTCAAGGCCATGTGTCCAACGGCTATGCCATTTGTTTAATGAAATAGCTTCTGCTTTACAATTATCCCACTCACCAGTTGCCCATGCTTCTGCAAACTCTTTATTTGGCCATACTGGTACACAGTCTTCATCGTCGGTATTAAGCATTACACAACCGTGTTCATCGATAAGGATCCAAATTTCACGGTTAGCGACAACTTCTTTAACTAAATGCTTGTAACGCTTTTCGGCATCAAAACCTTGGATTGTTTCAATTGCTGTTGCATCTAATGGCGTAGACATGGGTGTATTACCTTGGTAGTTATGTCGATTGATTGTAAGAATAAATCAAAATAGAACAGAGATCTTGTTTTATCCTACTGATTATTACAATTTTATGGGGTTTTATTAAGTTCTCATGCAAGATGAAATAATAAAGGGATTTATCTATATAGCACAAGGAGCCTGTGTTGTTTACTTACCGTTCTATTGCAACCACTGTGTCATTATCATTACTACTCTCTGGGTGTAATTGGGTTTATTGGGATGAAGATTTTGAGAGCTATCATGATCTTTCGTCATCGAATCCTTACCCGTTTCATCAAGTTGATATTTATCAGCCGGATAGCGGTGTAGGGCGCAATGACATAACAGTACTTAATAGCGGTATTGCAGCATTACAAACCCGTATTGATATGATCCGACGTGCTCATAAAACGATAGAGGTGGAATACTTTATTTTCTCGCCCGATATGAGTGGGAAAATAATCGTGCAAGAATTAGTGTCAGCAGCAAAGCGAGGAGTAAAAGTACGGGTATTAATTGATAAGTCTGCCACCGTATTTGAGTTTGATGAATACTACGCCGATGGTTTGAAAGATCATGGTATTGATGTTCGTTATTATAATGCCGCACCGCTGTATTATATTTCTACGATAAACTTTCGTAATCATCGTAAATTGTTGGTGGTTGATGGTAAAGAAGCGGTAACGGGTGGACGAAATATCGAAAATGATTATTTTGATCTTTCAGAACAATATAACTTTCTTGATCGCGATCTGCATGTATCAGGGTCTATTGTTAAAGCGATGCAAGATTCTTTTAATGCGTTTTTTGAACATGATATCAGTGAACGTTATCACTCTCCTGAAGTACCTAACAATCGTATTGAATTGCAAAAATACGAGCGTAAACAGGAAGCCGTTCAAGCCTTTCTTGCTCACACAGAAATTGAAGAGGCGACAAGAGCAAGAATAGAAGCCATCGCAAGACCGATTTTAATGGAGAAAAAGACGTATTTATGTCCTGAAACGACATTTACTTCAGACGCACCAGGAGGATCATTCTGGACGCGATTTAAAGATCCGTATAGTGATAATTATCGTTTTTTACGTAAAACTATTTTCGATAAAGTGATGACAGTCGATAACAGTTTAATATTGGCCTCTCCTTATTTACTGAATAATCGAAAATCAGAGCATTTAATGCAAATATTACTCGATAAAAATATCGATATGACGTTATACACCAATTCTTTATCCTCAACCGATGCCACTTATGTAGCGGCACAACTCTATAGTCATGTTTATGATTGGCAAGCTAAGGGAATGCATATCTATCTCCATGCTGGCGAATGGCTAAATGAAACGGCATCAGTGAGTAAAGCGGTGGAAAATGCACGGTGGGGAATGCATTCCAAAACACAAATTTATAAACGCAATGGTGATGCTCAAAATGAAGTGATGGTGGGGACGTACAATATTGATAACCGTTCTAATCACTATAATACTGAAATGGGACTTTTTTGTCGTGGCAACGATCAGCTTGTCGCTGAAATTGAGGAGAGTATTCGTTCACGAGCAAAGAATGGATACCAAATCGTAGGGAATGAACAGGCAATAGATAGTCAAAATAACCCAGTTAATGTTTATGGATCTGGTGAGCCTGATACAACAAAAATGAAATTTATGTGGTTGCCGTCATGGCTGTTTAATTTCTTATTATAATAAGAATGTAAATATAGTTATACAATACAACATAATTAATTAGATATTTAAAATGGATTTATCTCTTGTATTTATTTGTCAAAAAAAGAATCAGATAAAAATATAACATCATAAAAACAGTTATAATTAATAAATAAGATGATGAATTAGATATAATAATGTATTTTTTGCATTTTGGTATGCAAAATAAATAGTATATATTTTATTTATTTAGCGGTATTAATACGAGGCATATTATTCATTTGTTGCCTATATTATAAAAAAGAGGGGAATCAACGATATTATAAAGGTGGCTTCAATGCTAGCACAGTGTGATAAGAAAACGTTCAAAGCTAAACTCGTTGCTATTGGCTGTACTTATGAACCTTGGATTGCGTTATTAGAACAAACTGGATGGAAAACACATTGTTGTTATGACCTTCGTACTGCTGATGCCATCTTGGAAGAATATAGTCCTTGCATTTGTATTGTCGATCTTAGTAATAATGATTTTAGTTTAAATAGCATTTCTTTAAGGGCAAATAAAACCAAGCAAGTAAAATGGATTGCTGTAATTAAGAAAGAACAGCTTGGTATGGATGCTATTTGTCAATTTATAAATAATTATTGTGTTGATTATTTTTCAATTCCCATTCCATCGACGCATCTATTGGAAACTGTCGGCCATCAATTAGGCATGTTAGAAATTGAATCTAATTCTTGGACAGATGCTCAGCAAGATGTCGGTTTATTTGGTGAATCTAAATCAATTAAGCATTTGAGAGATATGGTTCGGCGTGTTGCAATGACAGACGTTAATATTTTTATTAGCGGTGAGCAAGGAACCGGAAAAGATCTTATTGCGAATTCTATCCATAATTTAAGTAAACGAAGAAATGACAGTTTTACTATGATCAATTGCGCATCAGTTATGGACGATGATGAGCAAATAGCCTTTTTAAATTCAGACGGTGAACATGTATCTGAAAACACGATAAAAGCGGGTACGGTTTTACTTAATGGTATTGAAGAACTGTCTAAAAACTTGCAACAGAAGCTTCTCGCTTATTTACAAAAACCGACTAATGACTCTTTAGAAGATACCAGAGAGTGTGATGTTCGTGTTATTGCCTGCTCTAGTGCTAATTTAGAACAAGCAATTGCGAATGAAACATTCAGTAAAGAGTTATTTTACCGACTTAATGTTTTCCATATTTCAGTACCAACGTTACGTGAAAGAGGTGCTGATATTATTGCTTTAGCTGAATATTTCTTACATAAGTATTCAAGCGAATATAACACCATTGCAACTCAGTATAATGAAGAAGCAAAGCAGTTACTTCTCCGTTATAACTGGCCGGGTAATGTACGAGAGCTAATAAATCAAGTTAAACGCGTTTCGTTATTAACAGATGGTAATGAAGTGGGTGTTGAACACTTCGACTTACCTAAGAAAATTAATATGAAGCAAAGTTTACGTAATATTAAAGATGAGGCAGAAAAAGACGTACTGGTTGCTGTATTAGAAACTCACCGTGGTCAAGTAGCATCAGCTGCAAAAGATCTTGGTGTTTCAAGAGCAACAATGTACCGCTTGTTGAATAAACATAATATTGTGCCTGATGTACGTTACTACAATGGCTCCAATTACGCGACAGAATAAAATTTGATGAACAATACCCACTTATTTAACACTTTCTCGTAGGGTGTCGGTAAGTGGGCTTTTCTTTGACTGTAGTTTACAACTTAATAAGTCATGAAGAAATAAACGGTGTAAAACTGAGGCTAAAGATAACTGGACAGTGATCACTCAATTGGTAAGTTGATACTTGCTTGAAGGAATAAGGTACCTGCTGGATAGATGAGATAGTAAAATGTTCACTACTAAAACCATGGTCAATTAATTCTTTATAACGACGATAATAGGTTTTATTCTTCTTTCTTCTTTTTGTTAAACAGTTACCTTTAACATTATGAGTAAGCCATTTTAAAGAACCTTGCTGATTATTATTGGAGAAAAAGTAAGTTTTGTTATTTGTTGTATTAAGAGATATACGATGATTAAAATCGCCAACTAAGATAAAAGGCTGCCTTTTCACTTCTTGCTGTTCTATCCATTGTTGGATTAATGTTCGTTGTAAATTCAGTGTGCGACAGGATTTTTTACGGTTGTTCTTTAGCTGTTTAGGAGTAAAGCAACCTGATTTTAAGTGTACATTCACAACGATAATATCATGCTGATTAAGATTGACTTTAATTGCTGAACCATAACGTAACTTTTGTGGGTAATACGGCTTGTTTCCTAATGCTATAGCGGGAGAGCTCAACGTGGTTATATCTGGGTGTTCTTTAACGGTAAGGTGTTTTTTAACGGCAAAACCAGTGAATTGGTTGATCCCATTAAAAACGTCGTCTTTGTTTTTGACTCTTGATGATATGTATATTTGATACTGGTCTTTAGGAACAATGCGATGAAGGCTTGAGGCACTATCGACTTCTTGAAAGGCGAGAATATCGGGTTGGTGAGTAAGAAAAATTTGCTTTAATACTTGGTAGTCTTTTGCTGTTCGTTGTATGTCGTTTTTGGGATGATCTGCTAGCCATTGAAAATTCCACGTCATTAACGTTAATGAGTGTGCATGACAAATATTAGCGAGTATGAATTGAATCGCAAAAAAGAATAAATACGGGATTATGTTCTCCTTATTTTAGGTTAATTTTTTAGCCTTATTATAATATTTATGATGAAAATTCAGTTTCACTATTCTTGGTAAACATAGTTTTCTGGAGTTAGTTATCACACCACTTGAAAGCTATTCTTAATATCGTATGCAGTGTGTTATCTCAAACAAAAATCATGAGTTATAACTTTTGTGGCATCTTACTGTCAGCTTTGTTTTAGAAAGGAATCTAAGGTGGAAATACTACTGCTTGAACCCGAAGTTTCGTGGGGGAAATTTAAGATCCTTGCGTGGTTTGCTGCTTTATCTATTGTATTGGTCTATGTTGTGCTGCGTGTAGAAGCATACATGAAATTTAAGTCATTAACCGTTAAAAGCATTGTGTTTAAGTGCTCTTTTCTACCTGTATTATTTTTAACAGTAGGCTATTTAGAGCATTTAGATCGATTTTATAGTTTTGCGATTCAACCTAATGGCAATGTTATTTTGAACTATGTCTTTCCTGAAGGGAAAAAGGTAGCGCTTGAGCCAGAAAAGGCATGGATATCTCATGATCGTGCTGGCTGCGCTGTGTATATCAAAGCGCAAGCAGAACACTATAAAAGTGTAATGTCGATACGAGTATCTAAATGTCGGCAAGCCGTTGACGCAATATGACCAAAATAGCCACAGATGGTTATTATACATAGCTCAAAGTGCGGTATTTACTAAGCAGCGATATAACAATTTCGTCCTGATTTTTTTGCATCATATAAATTGTGATCTGCTTTTTCTATAAATTGCGTTGAACGTTGGCTTTCCTCATAAGTCGTTATACCTTGGCTGATTGTCACGATATGACTGGTTTGTGAGGCGGGATGATCAATCGCTACTTTAGTTAAGTTTTCCTGAATACGTTGGGCGACTAAAATAGCGCCATCAAGGTTGGTATTTGGTAACAAAACCGCAAATTCTTCTCCACCGAAACGAGAAACACTATCTGTGCCTCGAAGCAAGCTTGCATCAATCACTTTTGCAACTAATTTTAAACACTCATCCCCCGCAATATGGCCTTGACTGTCGTTAAATGCTTTAAAGTGATCAATATCAATTAAAATTAGAGACAAAGGGATATGTAAGCGTTGGCTATTTTTAATTTGCTTCTCAAGTTCTATTTGGAAAAAACGGCGATTTTTAATTTGGGTTAATTGGTCACGAGAAGCGAGTTGATTTAACTCTTTTAGTAAACGTTTATTCTCATGTTCTTGTTGAATACGATTACTGAACCAGCGATATAGCACACGGCGTCCAGATTCAATGATGATGAGAGTGATCATAAACTTTTCAAACGAAAACAGTAATGTTAAGTGCTCATCTTTGATTGTTATCCAAGTACTCAAAGCAAGTATTGGTGTAATCGCTAAATATAAGGCATTTCGGTAGGTATAAAATCCAAGTAATGCCACCATAGTTGTCAGGTTGGCTAATACTTCAGAGAGTAAAGTGAATTGTGCATACAGGCCTAAGATTAAGATAGTTGCTCCCCAACTCAAACCATAGGTGAAGCTATAAAAGGCACTCACTAAGCGATAATTTGCAGGTTCAGTGCTGCGATTAAAATAAATGATCCCGAAACCAGAAAGTATCATTTGCCAAGTAAACTGGGCTGTTAACAAAAATGATATATCAGAGTCATTAGTGAAATGATTGAGCCATAATGTGACTAACATTAAAGATAAGATCATCAGAGATATCTTAGATGACCATAAAAAACCAATACGAAGGTTTTTATAGGTTACTTTATTGATACGCTGTGTAAGTGTTAAGCCATCCATTAAATATTCAAATCAGCCTGGTAAAAGTGTTTAATCAGTCTACTTCATTCAGCAAAAAATCAAGAATTTTTTCTCATTATTTTTACTTAAATACCAAATAATTTTATTGACAAGCGTATATGTAAATTTGCTTTTATAAAGAATTTTGTGACGCATCAGATGCATCGTTCGTATCGTAATCTCTCTTTAAAACAAATTGATTTGGATCAATGTTTGTTTTTTGAAAATCTCGCCTAATACCCACATCTTGTTGTTGCGTGTATACCGAATGCCTATATTTTGTGTTTACGTGACACTGTAATGAATATTGTATATTTAGGAGCCTAGTGTGAAACTTGTTGTGATTAAGCGTGATGGCTGCCGTGTACCTTTCGAAATGCAACGCATTAAAGAAGCGGTAATGGGTGCAGCTCAGTCAATCAATGACATGAATATGAGTGAAGTGGATGCAATGTCTGTTGCTGAAGCGACATTAGCTCAATTCCAGCATGCTGAAGAAGTAGATATTCACGCTATCCAGGACGCTGTAGAGAATCAATTGATGATTGGTCCTCACAAA
This sequence comes from Photobacterium sp. GB-56, assembly GCF_003026105.1. Taxonomy (GTDB): domain Bacteria; phylum Pseudomonadota; class Gammaproteobacteria; order Enterobacterales; family Vibrionaceae; genus Photobacterium. The sequence continues at coordinate 303,412 of NZ_PYNW01000003.1, forward strand.
ACAGTTGCCCGTGCCTATATTGAATATCGCCATGATCGCGATATTGCACGTGAAAAGAAAAGCCGCCTAAATAATGAAATTCGTGGTTTGATTGAGCAAAGCAATGCATCTTTACTTAATGAGAACGCGAATAAAGACAGTAAAGTGATCCCAACGCAGCGTGATTTATTGGCTGGTATTGTTGCTAAACACTACGCGACTCAACATTTGTTGCCGCGTGACATTGTTAAAGCACATGAGTGTGGTGATATTCACTTCCATGATCTGGATTATTCTCCTTTCTTCCCTATGTTTAACTGTATGCTGATTGATTTAAACGGCATGTTGACCCATGGTTTTAAAATGGGTAACGCAGAGATTGATACTCCTAAATCTATTTCTACCGCAACAGCAGTTACAGCTCAGATCATTGCACAAGTAGCAAGCCACATCTACGGTGGAACAACCATCAACCGTATTGATGAAGTATTAGCACCTTATGTTACTGTTAGTTATAAAAAGCATTTAGAAGTAGCAAAAGAGTGGGGCATTGAAGACCCAGTTGCTTTTGCTAATGCGCGTACTGAAAAAGAATGTTATGACGCATTCCAATCACTAGAATATGAAGTAAACACATTACATACCGCAAATGGGCAAACACCGTTTGTTACTTTCGGTTTTGGTTTAGGTACGTCGTGGGAATCACGCTTAATTCAACAATCTATTTTGAAGAACCGTATTTCAGGTTTGGGTAAAAATCATAAGACGGCAGTATTCCCTAAGCTTGTGTTTGCCATTAAAGATGGGTTAAACCATAAACAAGATGACGCGAACTACGATATTAAGCAATTGGCGTTAGAGTGTGCTTCTAAGCGCATGTACCCAGACATTTTGAACTATGACAAGTTAGTTGAAGTAACGGGTTCATTCAAAACGCCGATGGGTTGTCGTAGTTTCCTTGGTCCGTATGAAGAAAATGGTGAGTTGATCCACGAAGGCCGCAATAACCTTGGTGTTGTAAGTATTAACCTTCCACGTATTGCATTAGAAGCAAAAGGGGATGAAGCGCGTTTCTTTACTTTATTAGATGAGCGTTTGGCCTTATCTCGTCGTGCACTTGATGCACGTATCTCCCGTCTTGATGGAGTGAAAGCACGTGTAGCCCCTATTTTATATATGGAAGGAGCATGTGGTGTACGCCTTAAAGAAGATGATGACGTATCAGAAATCTTCAAAAATGGTCGTGCTTCAATTTCGCTTGGCTATATTGGTATTCATGAAACAGTGAATGCACTATATGGCAATGATACGCATGTATACGACAGTGAAGAGCTTCGCCAAAAAGCGGTTGCCATTGTTCAGCGTTTACGCGATGCAACAGATGCATGGAAGAAAGAAACGGGGTATGGCTTTAGCTTATACAGTACGCCAAGTGAAAACCTATGTAGTCGTTTTTGTGCAATCGATACTAAAGAATTTGGTGTTGTTGCAGGTGTGACGGACAAAGGCTACTACACAAATAGCTTCCACCTAGATGTTGAAAAGAAAGTAAACCCATACGATAAAATTGACTTTGAGATGGCTTACCCTGATATCGCGAATGGTGGCTTCATCTGTTACGGTGAATACCCAAATATTCAGCATAACCTTGAAGCACTAGAAGATGTATGGGATTACAGCTATTCGCGTGTTCCTTATTACGGTACTAATACACCCATTGATGAGTGTTATGAGTGTGGCTTTACGGGTGAGTTTGACTGTACAAGTAAAGGCTTTACATGTCCTAAGTGTGGTAACCACGAGCCATCTAAGGTATCAGTAACACGCCGTGTATGCGGTTACTTAGGTAGCCCTGACGCACGCCCGTTTAACTTCGGTAAACAAGAAGAAGTGAAGCGTCGTGTTAAACACATGTAATTTCTATTTGAGTGCATAGTGTAACAAGATAAAAGTGCCTGAGAGGGCACTTTTTCTTTTTAAGATTATTATTTAATAAATTACTAGAGAGTGTAGGTGACCAATATGAATTATCACAACTATTACCCTGTCGATATTGTTAATGGACCGGGCACTCGTGCAAGTTTATTTGTTTCTGGCTGTATTCATCAGTGTCGAGGTTGTTATAACCAGAGTACATGGCGACTAGATGCAGGGCACTTTTTTAGCCAAGAGATGGAAGATCAGATCATTAATGATTTGAACGATACTAGAATTAAACGCCGTGGTTTGTCTTTATCTGGAGGTGATCCGTTACACCCAAACAACGTGCCTGATATTTTAAAGTTGGTAAAACGTGTCCGTAGTGAATGTATTGGTAAAGATATTTGGTTATGGACGGGGTACACGTTCGCTGAGTTAACTGAGCAGCAACAGCAAATTGTTGATCTTATCGATGTTCTTGTTGATGGAAAATACGAAGAATCTCAACGAGATCCTGCTTTGGTATGGCGTGGTAGTGAGAATCAAGTTATCCACTATTTAACTAAAAAATAATCATAATGAGAATTACATGATAATTTTGACTTACTATCGTAACTTACTGATTATTTAAAAATCCCACCTGTATAAAAAATACACGAAAAGTGTGTTTTTTCACAGCGTTAGTAAAGTTATCCACTGTTTCTGTGTATAAGTATGGGAAAAGGCAGTGTATGATTTTACCCATGCCCTATTAACGAGAATACGTTTAAAACATGTCACATTTTAATTATTACTCCTGTGGTTACATAACGGTATTTATCTCTTATTTCTTTGATATGCAGCTTTAAATAGTGTTCGAAGTATACTTTATTAACAATCTCTTACATGTTTTGTGTGAAGTGATAGGTAGCACAGTATTTTATAAATTTTCATGTATAATAAACTGATATGATTGATAGTATAATTTACTGAAATAAAATAATTAGTTAGCGTTGTTCGTGATGATTAGTTGATGTTATTAACACGAATGTTGGTATTGAGTAGTGAAATACAGGCAGCATCGAGCTGATAGTATTTATCATAATTAAATAAGAAAATAGTTATGACTGTTTACAGAGTAATGTCAGAGCTCTCGTCGAATAAATATCTTGTTGCTGTTTCGAATGTCTTTATCATGGCCTTACCGCTGGCATTAATCTCGACGTTCTGTGAACTTATAGCGGTATTCTGTGAGCACTACGGCTATGACTCATTAACTGGTACCATAAGGTATGTAGGTGAATCAACGGGTTTGATGTTTCCTATATTGATCAACTTTTATCTTGTTACATACCTCTCTTCTGTAAAACGTATCCCTAAAGGGGTCTCAATAGCCAGTGCATTAACTGTGTATTTTGTGGTGTCCTACCAATGGGGCTTTTTATCGCAAATTATGCCATTACCTAATAGTTTTCCGTTGTCGTTATTAACGGCATATATTACTTGTGGACTGATTTCTCGATTAAAGAAATTTCGTGTTTTTAGAGGCAGTGATCGTGATTCTGTCATCGACAGCTCTGCAAACATGCTACTAGGTGCGATAGTCTCCATTGGTGCATTGATAACATCCAGTCAGCTTATTTACTTTGTTGTTAATTCGGTAAGCATTTCATCTTCATTATTACCCTCGCTTGATCCTACCTCTTTTGTTGATGGCCTTATTTATGAGTTATTACGCGGGGCGTTTTGGTCCGTAGGGATCAATGGCCATAATGTACTTCATATGTACAAAGCTGAACTTTACGATATCACTATGGTGAATATTTCAGCATGGCATAATTTTGGTGCAGATCTTAATATTATCAGCACCAATTTTTATGATTTCTTTACGGGCATTGGTGGTAGCGGCAACTTATTGAGCTTAGTTATTTGTATGCTGTTATTTGCAAAAAGTGAAGGCTATAAAGTATTAGCAAAAGCGTCCCTTATCTTGTGTCTTTTTAACGTCAATGAGCCGGTGCTCTATGGCGTGCCTGTTATATTTAATCCAATCATGATTATTCCTTTTCTGATTGCACCTGCAATTGGTTTTGTGGTGGCTTATGGGGCGATGTATTGGGGAATTGTGCCACCATTAAGTGAAATCCAAAGCTGGTTAATGCCGCCTTTATTAAGCGGCTATGTTGCAACAGGAGGGGCTATTTCTGGCGCAATATTACAGGCTGTTATCATCCTAATTGGTGTCGCGATCTATTACCCATTCTTTAAACTAATGGATAAGCGTAACCTTGGTATTGGTGTGTCCGATGTCTTCTCCAATCGCTTATTTACCAGTGATGAGATTGAAGTTAAAACACGTTTAACCAGTTTTATACCGTCTTTACATCGAAATTTAAAAGCACAAAAAGAGATCGAACGGCTACAAGCTGAAGGGGAGTTTTTACTCTATTTTCAACCTCAGGTTGATGTGAATACGAATAAGATCATTAGTTTTGAAACACTTATTCGTTATCATGATAAGGATGGAAAGATTTTACCGCCGACGTTTTTAGCCGCCTTTAATCAATTAGGGTTAATGCCAGATTTAGATTATTGGGTTTTTGACAAAGCATTACGTGCTGGCGAACGATTTGCGAAAGTGAATGAGAACATTAGATTATCGATAAATATCTCACCAGATACTGTCTTAAAGAAAAATTTTGTCCAAACGATTAAAACACATATTGAAGAGAGCTCACTGTCATTCTCTCAAATTGAAATTGAGATCACTGAAGAGTTATTGGTGCAAAATGAAGCCGATGTTGCGAAAGTCATCGATCAATTACATCAATTAGGCATTGCCGTAGCATTAGACGATTTTGGTACTGGCTATTCATCACTGGCTTATTTATCGCGTTTTGATTTTGATAAAGTAAAAATTGATCGAACACTGGTACTGAATCTAGAAACACAGCGAGGTAAAGACCTGTTTAGCTTAGCTGTACAACTCGGTAAGATCACCAATGCTGAGATTGTTGTTGAAGGGGTAGAGCATCTTAAAGAAGTTGAATTTATTCAATCTGTGGGGGTACGCTATATTCAAGGTTTTTATTACTATCGACCAATGTCGCAACAAGATGTTTTTGCTAATGAATTATTACAAGACTTTGTTTCTAATAACGATATAAATAATGATCTGACAACCAAGCAGGTAGCAGCTATCGAGGTATAGTTTAATGGTGACGGATTTATTAAATAATACCGCGTTGTTTAAGCTTCCATCTTAAAAGGATATACGGTAAATTTCGTATCCATTTTTATGCTCTACTGGGGACGTTATGTCACGCACTATTATCTATACCTACAAAAATGAAGAAAAAGAGCTTATTTTTTCATTTGATCAATACCGTAATATTCATGAAGCGGTAGCTGCTGCAGAAGGTATCGACTTAACGTCATTTCTAAAAATGGAATTGCAAGTTGAAGCAGTTTCAAATTCAAGTAAAGCTGCCCGTGACTATCGTGATAGTTATTTTCGTAAGCTAGGCTTTGGTAAAATTGCTTTAGCGAAAAAAGAAAATCGCGGTGTTGGCCAAAAATAGTTGGCAAGTAAATGAAAAAGGCTGGCTATAATCGCCAGCTTTTTTGTTCTTACTGAACGCTGTTATAACTCATTATATTTTTTCGCTGATCCATAACATTTCTCAATAGGGTATTTATCAGCATTTTTTATTATCTTTCTCTGGCAAGCCTCTAAAATATCCACATCGCACTTATCCGCTAATCGAACCAAGTACATCATCACATCCGCAAGTTCTTCTTCTAATTGCCGTTTTTTTTCAACTGAAAGGTGTTGGCTTTGCTCGGGGGTTAACCATTGGAAAATTTCTGTTAATTCACCCACTTCACCACTTAAGGCCATTACTAAGTTTTTAGGGGTATGGAACTGATCCCAATTGCGCTGTATTGCAAAGTGACGGAGTTGTTCTTGTAGTTGCTGTAGCTCTGAAGGTGGGTTTGATGACATGATAAAACGTTCTTATTTGGACAATAATTGAAGGATAAACAAAAACACCGTACAACGCACGGTGTTTACATTTAAGACAATTACGAGTGAGGCAGGGTAACGTTACGCTTTTTATCGAATAAGTTGGGTAATGCTTCAAGTGTACAAAAGATCAAACCTGCCCAAATAAGGCTAAAACTGATCGCTTTAGTATGATCAAAGACCTCACCAAACAAGAACACGGCTAATAAGAACTGTAATGTTGGCTCGATATATTGCATTAATCCAACCATTGTTAAGCTAGTACGATTCAGTGCTAAAGCGAAGAAGATTAAGGGTGCGACTGTAACTGGCGCAGAGCCTACATATAATAGGAATGTAGTCGTACCTGATGTTAACGACACACTATCACCAGAGAAGTAAAGCCACAGCATATAAATTACAGCAAAGGGGGTAAGGATAGCGGCTTCAATAGTCACCGAGGTTAATGCATCATATCTTATATACTTTTTGGTTAATCCATAGATAGCAAAAAAGCTGCCCATAAGAAGAGACAACCAAGGTAACTCCCCGTACTGCCAGACTTGATAAGCAATACCTAAGATAGCCAGAACCACAGCGATTACTTGAGCTTTTGTGAGCTTTTCTCTTAAGAAAAACATACCTAAGGCAATAGCAAATAATGGGTTAATAAAATAACCAAGACTTGCGGCAAGCACTTCACCGTGGGTAATCGCCCAGGTAAAAGCATACCAAGATACACTCATAATACAGCCAGCAACACCGCACATGAAGAACGATTTCTTATCTGCCAACAGTTCCGTAACGTTAGGTAAAGGCCGTTTAAGTAGTACTATGACTAATAACATAACAGGCACTGAAAAAATAAGTCTTAGTGCGAGTAATTCATTAATATTGGCTTGTGGCAAGAACTGATAATACAGTGGGAGAATTCCCCAAAGCACAAAAGAAAATGCCGCCAGCATATTTCCAGCACGACGAGATTGCATTGATTGACCTAACAGTAAGTGTAAATGTTTGATGTAATGTGTTGGCAAGACTTTGCCATATCGGGTGGAACAGAATGAACCTAGACGATAATCGCGACATTTTGCCATCGAATAGGTATATGTCAATATTATTTTATCTCTATATAGCATAAAAATATAAACAATATTTAATCACTGTTTATTCTGTTTTTTGTTAAACTTCATGGGTTAGAGTGCTGTGGTGATATAAGCTATGGTTGCTTGCCATTTAGGTTTACAACTGAGAGAAAATAGATGACTAAATTAACGTCAGATATCCAAGCTAACAAATTAATGTTTGTTGAAGAAACACAAAATACACGTATTGTTTGGAGCCTTCGTAATGAAGAAGGTGATTGGCTATCTGTTGCTTCATCTGAGTTTGAAGATTCGGAAGTAATGCCATTCTGGTCAAATGAAGAAGATGCGAAAGCGCAATGTGCTGATGAGTGGGCTGAGTTCCAACCAAGTGAATTGCCACTAGATATTTTCTTAGAAGATTGGATGATCACATTAGCTGAAGACGGTGTTCTTGTTGGTTTGAACTGGAACGAAAGTCTTGAAGGTGTGGAAGTTGAGCCTAGCGATGTTGCTAAGCTTTACATCTAAGCTTTACATCTAAGCTTTAGATTGTTGATATAATTTACACCCAATGAAACTCATTGGGTGTAATTATTTTAGGCTTTATTCTCTTTTGATGTCTCTTCACTCGCCAAATAAGAATCTTTCGATAATTCATTATCAAGTTGGGCGATCTTTTCTGCCATAAGTTGATGGCATTTTTCAGCTAACTGTCTTGCGTCAGTCGATTTAAATGTTTGAGTGTCGATTGGGGCTAGCATTTCAGCTATAACAGTACCGTTATCAAGTTTATTTAAATCAATCTTATTGTGTGTCGTACTGATCACGACAGGAATAATAGGTACACCTGCTTCTATCGCCATTCTAAAAGCTCCTGTCTTAAAAGGCAGCAATCCACGTCCTTTGCTTCGCGTGCCTTCTGGGTAAACCCAGACAGATAAATTTCGCTGGTGGATAGCATCAGCAACTTGCTGAATGGTATTACGCGCTTTGGCTTTATTCTCACGATCAATCAGTATATTGCCCGTGATCCAGTAAAGCTGCCCGAAGAAAGGGATCCATAATAAGCTTTTTTTCCCTAGTGACACGGTATTTGGTTGCAACATACCAGGGGTCGTAACAAAGTCATAAACACTTTGGTGATTGGATATATAGACGGCATTAGCAATATTGGCGCTGTTACTGAGTCCACGTTGCTCAACACGAACACCTGTAATTTTTTGCAATTGGTTAAACCAGCGGCAAAAGGTGTAGACATGTTTAGGTGCACGAGGTCGGTTTATTAGACAGTAAAGTAGTGCACAACAGGTTGTAATGATAATAAAAAGGGTTGCGATGGTAATTCGAATTAAAGCCAGCACATATACTCCTTATGCTGTTTAAGTTATGTCGCATGACTACATCTTTATACATTACCTAAATAGTTATTATTGTGATAGTGTGGCTTTACAAATAATTAACATTTTATAGTGTGTTATCACGATTTATAAAAATATACGGTATCTGGTCAGATGATATATTGCTTGTTAATAACATTAACAGTTACATTTTCAATCTAGGCGTGAAGATAATCGCATATGTATTTATAGATAAGTAAATGACTGGATCTTAAATAGGATAAAAGTAAAAATTATATATAGATAATCAATACGTTATAGACGTAGTTTTTATCTCTTCTGTTGTATAAATTTTTGAGCTTACTTAACAGTAAGCTTTTTTTTTCCTTCCCTACAATAATTTTACCATGTTGTAGCGTTCGAACGTAATGTCGTCACGGATAGCAATTTCTGTATCGATTAATTCAAAACCTAGCTTGCTAAACAAGGGTAGAGAGAGTTTGCTGGCTGTAACACTCAGTGTTGTTTGATGGCTTATATGTGCTATTTGTTCGAGCTTACTATAAATAGCACTCGCGACACCCAAGCGATTAAACTCAGGCCGGGTATAGAGTAAAGCAATATAATTTTTCGGATGAAGTTGACCGAACCCCATGACACTCCCTTCATTGTTAATTGCCATTATTACAGCACCTTGTGTTAATAATTTAGCAAATTCGTTTGGGTGTTTGCGCGGATAATCAGCCCATATTTTGACTTGTTGTGGATGATAATAAGCAGGCGCAATTTTTGTAATAGCGTCATAGTAAAGCTGAGACAATTCTTGCTCATAATGGGGATTATAATTATGAAATTGTATTGAGGTCATATTGTTGAGCGTATACGTTTAATGTTTGTATCTAATTTTAAGATATTAGAATTGTTATTGTTTGGAATAGGTCAAATTTATTCTGATAGTGTGCACTTTGTCCTTATTATTGGTATTATTTTAAGCCATAATCAATAAAAGTATTATCAAACGATCAGTACAGGCTAAATTTTGAAGAACGGATTTAAATATAATAAACACGCATTATTTGCATTGGCGCTTGTGTCAATGATTGGGTGTTCTTCGACTGACTCTGTAAATGATAAAACATCAAACAATAAGGCTGCTGAAACAACGTCAGTAGGCAAAAAAATTGCTGTTAGCAATGATATGTTGGAAGAAGGTTTGAAAAAGAACGCTTCTGTAGATACAGGTATGTTTGATGGTGTTTACCATTCATGGAAAGGAACACCTTATCGTCTTGGTGGAACAACAAAGAAAGGCATTGATTGCTCAGCGTTTGTGCAAGTAGGTTATTCCAGCGTTTACCAAATGATGTTGCCAAGAACAACATTACAATTGGTGAAAAAGGGACGTAAAGTTTCACGTAACAGTGCAAAAGAAGGGGATTTAGTCTTTTTCCGAACGGGGCGTAATACACGCCATGTTGGAATATATTTAGGCAATTCAGAATTTATGCACGCGTCACAATCAAAAGGTGTGATGATTTCACGCTTAGATAATCCTTATTGGAAGCGACATTTTTGGCAAATTAGACGTATGCCGAAACCACAATGACAATTAGATGGTAAAAAGCCCAGCTACTCTAGCTGGGCTTTTTATTTATAAATATGTTGCGGCCATTACTCTAGCGAATAAACCAACAGGAGTCGTCACACCTGTCGTAGAATTAAAGACTTCGCCATTTTTAACAATAAGAATAGTAGGTGTAGCACTTATCCCTAATTGTTGGCTAATAGAACCATTTTGGTCATTAATGACAGGAAAGCGATATTCTTTACTGTTCATGTATGCTCGTAATGAACGGTCATCTCCAGAGCGAATAGCAACACTAAATACCTTTATATTCAGATCACTTTGATATTGCTGCAGCCAATTGATTGATGGACTTACAAAGCGGCAACTTGGACACCATGTTGCCCATAAATAGAGTACAACAGGCTGTTGATAACTGAGAGTTAGCCAATCAATATCATGCTGGTTTATAGTTTTTTCTACCGAATGGTTATCAACAGAAACCGTTAAATCTTTATTTCGCCAGATATCAACCACAATACTTATTGCTGTTACTAATATAGCAGTGATAAGTATGTTTTTAAGCCATCCTTTGGCAGACGTCCTTGTCATGTATGTTATTCCTTTATTCCTTACTTGCTTTTTTAATTGCGTTAAGCACTTCGTCACTTGTTAAAATTACGGGCAATGGGATACCTTGAGGCGCATTAGGACCATATACAATATTAAATGGTACACCAAAACGTCCATGTGACTGTAAGAAGCCTGTGACGTAGTCAGAAGGTTTTGTCCAATCACCGCGCATTAACACGATGTTATCAGCAGATAAGGCTGAATATACGGGCTCTTGCAGTAATACACCGACTTTATTGGCTTTACATGTGATACACCATTCAGCTGTAACATCAACAAAGACTGTTTTTCCTTCAGCGACTTGTTTTGCAATGTTATCAACGTTTAGCGTTTGCCAATGGTGGTCATCAGCTAGCGGCTTCGCCCAATGGTTTGAGGTTAAGCTACCCACGATAAGGCTACCTGCAACACCCAGTAAAAGAACTGCTGTTGTGATGATAACGGCTTTACGTCCTTTCTTACGACCTAATTGCCATAAGATAACAAGCATGATCAGTAGACCAATCACCCAAACAACCGCTGCAGAAAAGAAGCTAGTCATTAAGCTTAATAGCCAGATACTGGTTGCCAGCATCATCAAACCAAACAGCGTTTTAACCCTATCCATCCATAGACCAGGTTTTGGCAATGCGTTTGCCAGTTGTGGGAAGAGAGCAATGAGCAACCATGGTGCAGCCATACCAATCGCTAACGCGGTGAAGATGGCAAAAAGTGTCACATAATTAGCACCTAATGCGAACGCGACAGCTGTGCCTAAGAATGGGGCACTACATGGCGTTGCAAGAAGGGTGGCAAACATTCCTTGAATAAAGTGCCCAAGGTGTGAGTTATCCCCTTTGGTTGCCATCCAAGTATTGGTGTTACTTGATAAGCGAATTTCAAATAAGCCTAACATATTTGCACCAAACAGGACGGTGATCGCAATCATGGCACCAATAAACCAAGGGCTCTGGAATTGGATTCCCCAGCCCAACGCTTGGCCTGATAATTTCATTAATGCTAAAAAGCCAGCCAATAGCCAAAATGAGGTGATAATACCTGCAGCAGAAGCGATAAATTGGGTACGGATTTGGCGTTTTTCTAAGCCTTTCGCTGAAACAACGCTACTTAACTTCATGCCTAATACCGGTAATACGCATGGCATGATATTAAGAATTAAACCGCCCAATAGCGCAATGCCAATTATTTCTAATAAGTTACTATTAGAACTTGGCACAATCACTGGGGTATCTGTTGCTGTTGCTGGGATCTCAACAGCGAGATTATTATCACCGATTGTGATTTGAAGTGGTTCACCAACAAGCTTTGGTGTACCAAACCAACTGGTCACCGGTAATACCGCATACAGTGTTTTATCTTTAATCGTAACATTCGGCGCTAAAAAAGAGGTGTCTTTAACGGCTTTATTATGTCCGTCAATCAACACATCTGGTTTTATCCAGCCAGCCTTATTTGTTGCAACCACCGTAATTGCTTTTTTGTCCTTGTTATAAGAGACAGTATCCAATGTTACTGCTTGAGACGATTTAGGTACTTGGCTATAACCCTTGTTGTATAAAAACATCGCGTCAGTCGATAAGCTGAGTTTTTCAGGGTTAAAATCAAGTGCTAATTCATAGTCAGTCAGTACACAAATACTGGTACAGGAAGACATGGTTAATTTACCTGCAAGGAATACAGGCTTATTCATGTCTTTTACATGAATTGAAAGTGGGAAAATAACATCATGTTTATAGCCCAGCGTTTCAACACCTAAGAACTCATAACGTTTTGGCATCGGCCACTGCCAGTCAACACTTTCAACATTACTAGACATATCCCAGTTTATAGATGGTGCGACACCACCTTCACCAGGCGATCGCCAATAGGTTTTCCAATCTTTATCAAGTTTAACTTCTAGCAGTCCTTGAACTGTATGGTTAGCTGTGTCTTTTTCACCCGTTAGCACTAACCTAACTTGCACAGGGGGATGCTGTGGGTTTGTTACCCACCCAGTTGTAATCTCAGTAGCCGCAAAGGTTTGACTGGAAAAAGTGATACTGAGTAATGCGCCGAGCATGGCACAGACGAAATAAGTATTGAGATATATCTTTTTCAATCTAGAACTCCGTTTTAACAATGCGCATGTCATTGCAACGATCATGAGCGTATAAATTTTATACTATGGTCTTGGTGATAAAATAGAACGGTAAAATAACGACTCTATTTCATCGAGTTAGCAAAATATTTAGATTATTAGGTGACAGTCTATTTACGTTTTGGTTCGCGTATTATCGCGATAAGTTATGCTGTCATTTCCTATTGTTGTTGCGATAACCTGAACATACGCTTTAGTTTTGTGAAAAGGCTTTGCTGCGTCGTTTTTTTTCCTTGATAGTATGCTTGCAGTAACCGTTGTCGAAGCTGTTCATCTTTTTTACTGTCATTCGACTGTTTTATCTCTTCACTAATGTGATCTAACAGCGTCTCTGCTTGTTCATTAGCATAACTATAATCAATTTTATTTGCCCCTTGAACAAGCAACCATAGTAGAGTGATCAGAATATATTCATCGACATCTTGATTAATAAATTTGCTAGCGTGTTCAACCCCTACGGTTGATTGAAATACCGATTGCATTTGATGATAGGCGGTCTGTTGTTCAGTCCAACGAGACGAGGCAATGTGATGTTGTTGCGTCATATAGCCTAATAGTAACGCTAAAGGCTCTTTATCTTGTCGTTGGTGGCAAATATCATTAAATCGAGGTGTTGATTCATGAATAAAAGCATTAATAATGTTTTTCTCTTTTTCTGATAAATCAAGTTGTTCAAGGCCAAGAGAAAAAAATAAGTGTTTGAGATCTGTCATGCTATTAACTTCGTACAAAAGGACGTCCACAGAATAACATGGACAATTAGCGAGTAATAATAAATAGGAATGAGAATGACAAAAATTTATGACTTCGAGGTTAAAGCACTTTCAGGGGAAGCGCTTTCATTAAGTGCTTTTGAAGGGAAGGTTATACTCGTTGTAAATACTGCTAGTAAGTGTGGTTTTACACCTCAATATGAAGCATTACAGGCATTATATGAAAAGTATCGTGATCAAGGATTAGTAATACTTGGTTTTCCATGTAATCAGTTTGGTGGACAAGAGCCTGGAACTGAAAGCCAAATTAAACAGGAGTGTCTAATCAATTATGGCGTGACATTTCCGATGTTTAGTAAGGTGGATGTAAAAGGGCGTGATGCTGAACCTGTATTTTCTTACCTCGTAAAACAATTACCTGGTCTGCTAGGCAATGATATTAAATGGAATTTCACCAAGTTTTTGATTTCAAGAGAGGGTGAACCAATGAAACGCTATGCACCCACCACAAAACCATTTGCTTTAGAAGATGATATTATCAAGCTACTATCATAATGATTAATAAGCAGTATTTTGACTACATAGGATGACTTCATTAATCAATTGCTGCTTATTTTCTAGGTGCCGTTGTTGTGCTTTTTGAAGTAATAAACCAATCGCCTTCGCACGTCTCCCCGTTGTTTTGTATTGCTCTAAATAATGATTAAGAAAGTCAATTTGTACCGAGCTGTCATTGAAGTCACCTAATTTGGCTTGTAGAAACTTCACTGTTTTTAATTTCAAACGAAGTGATAACTGTTCTGTTAATGGGTGGTAGTACTCCAAACCATAACGTAATTTTTTATATTTGATTCTCAAGCGATGAAGTTGCGCGTCAGACGTTTTTGAATCAATAGCCTTCATTGAGGTGATAATACGATTGTTTAAGTTCACGAATAGCGTGTTTATCATTTCTTGTGGTGGTGTAGATAGATCTTCCATGAGAGGCGATAGCTGCTTTAACTGTATACAGATGAGCTTATATTGCGTTTTATATTCTTCGCTTTTTAACCAATGCTTATTTTTCTTATAGGCTTTTTGGCGTTGGTGCTGCAGATCGTCAAAAAAGCGTGCCAGTCCTTGATGATGCTTATGTTCGACTAAGTAAAAGTAATGCTCCATTTGCATGAGATAAACATCGAGATCGCGTTGTAAATTAGTGGGCTGCATTAAACTTTTGATAGCTAAATTAGTTTCTTTTAGTTGTTCTGGAATGAAAAGTGATTGATGGAGACTAAGTATGGCGCGTATACGGCGCATGGTAACGCGATATTGATGAAGAAATTCAGGATCATCATCTTTTACAATGCCTTTTTGATAGTTTTCACAAAAAGAGAAGCTCTGTAATACGTGAGCGCGAATAATTTTAAATAGTGGCAAAGTAGAATGAATAGGATAAACACCTGACGTTTTTCGAGGAAGCTGAAAAGTGTCTCGCTTATGCATGATTTTGCCTAACTAGTAAAATTCACTTTAAACCCTAAATATAGAACAAATAAACGTTTACAGCTGAAACATGAGGCTTATTTGTGTATGTAAATATTATGGAAACAGTACGTTACAATGAAGAATAAATTAAATGAACAATGACGAAAGATAAAACTGCCCGTTATTTTGAAGTGCTGCTAAAGCTTAAAGAGTTAACAATAAGTTTTATAGGAGTCACTGTATGTCAAAAGTATGTAATCCATTAGGCACTGATGGTTTTGAATTTGTTGAATACACTGCTCCAACAAAAGTTGGGATCACTAAGCTTAAAAAATTATTTAGACAAATGGGCTTTGCGGAAATAGCGAAACATAAACATAAAATGGTGTGGCTTTACCGTCAGGGGGACATAAACTTCATAGTTAATGGCGAGTTAGCTTCGCAAGCAAGTTCGTTTGCATTGCAGCATGGCGCAAGCGTTAATGCGATGGCATTTCGGGTGAAAGAGGTTAATAAGGCGTTAGACTATGCTATCAAGCATGGTGCAACGAGGTGCGAAAATAATGTTGGGCTTATGGAACTCAACATTCCCGCTATTGAAGGTATTGGTGGTGCATTATTATATTTTGTCGATCGTTATGGCGAACGAGATATTTATGAAGTGGATTTTGAGTATTACCCAGACGCACAACAGCGTTTAGCCGCTATAGATACAGGGTTATTAACGATTGATCACCTTACGCATAATGTTGCAATTGGACACATGGATAAGTGGTCTGATTTTTATGAAAAAATTGCTAATTTTCAAGAAATTAAATATTTTGATATTAAAGGGAAACTGACTGGTTTAAAATCTCGCGCAATGACATCACCTTGTGGCAAAATCCGCATTCCTATCAATGAATCAAGCGATGAACATTCTCAAATTGCAGAATACTTAAAACAATATAATGGAGAAGGGATTCAGCATATCGCTTTAAGTACTAATGACATTCTTTCATCTGTGAAAAAACTTCGTCAATTAGGTGTTATCTTCATGGATACACCAGAGACTTATTACGAACTGGTCAATAAAAGGATTGATTGTCACGATGAAAATATTGCATTGTTGCAGCATGACAAAATACTGATCGATAGCGATGAACATGGTATTTTGTTGCAAATTTTCACGGGAACTGTGATTGGTCCCGTATTTTTTGAGATTATTCAACGCAAAGGAAATCAAGGATTCGGTGAAGGTAATTTTCAAGCTTTGTTCGAATCAATTGAACTTGACCAAATACGCCGAGGTGTCCTGAGCGAAAAATCTTAGCTTAATGAAAATAAGCAATTTGTTTCCCTGCTGTTAGCTATAAATTTTACATTTCTTCAATGTAAAATTTATACCAGAGGGTCTGGTTAATGTTCTCTATACTGTAGTAGTATCATTTCAAGGTATTGGGTTTAATGCTTTTATAGTATATTGGACATCTAATATGGTTAATAAAGATACAATAGTGAATAAAAATAATAAGTTTCTTGTTGGGTGGCGTGAAGTTGCTACATTACCTGATCTGGGTATCAATAATATTCATGTAAAAATTGATACTGGTGCACGTAGTTCGTGCCTACATACTTTCAAAATTGAAGAATTTACCCGTGACGGTGAAGATTGGGTGAAGTTTTGGATTCACCCAATCCATAACAACACCGACGTAGAACAAATTTGTGAAGCTAAAGTGGCTGATAAACGCGTTGTAAGAAACTCAGGTGGTGATGAGCAACTGCGCTACTTTATCGTTTCTACAATTGATTTTAATGGTCAACAGTGGCCGATTGAAATTTCGCTAACCAGTCGTGATAATATGGCTTTCCGTATGCTACTAGGGCGTACAGCTATGCATGATCGTATTATTGTTGATCCAGAAGCATCTTATCTTATTAAAAATCAAGGCTAGTTGTCATGAAAATTGGAATTTTATCTCGCAATCGTTCACTGTATTCGACAGCTCGTTTGATTGAAGCCGCTGAACAACGTGGCCATGAAATTAAAGTGATCGATGCACTGCGTTGTTATATGAACATTAACTCGCAAAAACCTCAGATTCACTTTAAAGGTGAAGATTTAGTGGATTTTGACGCGATTATTCCACGTATAGGTGCATCAGTAACATTTTACGGTACTGCTGTTTTGCGTCAGTTTGAAATGATGGGTGTATATACCGTTAATGAATCTGTAGCGATAAGCCGCTCACGTGATAAGTTACGTTCAATGCAACTACTATCACGTAAGTGTATTGGTATGCCTGTGACAGGTTTTGCAAGTAAGCCTGATGACGTTAAAGATTTACTTGATATGGTTGGTGGTGCGCCAGTCGTTATTAAGCTATTAGAAGGCACACAAGGCATTGGTGTTGTTCTTGCTGAAACACGTAAAGCTGCTGAAAGTGTTATTGAAGCTTTCATGGGTCTTAAAGCGAATATCATGGTTCAAGAATACATTAAGGAAGCAGGCGGTGCAGATATCCGTTGTTTCGTTATTGGCGATAAAGTGATTGCAGCAATGAAACGCCAAGGTGCAGAAGGCGAGTTCCGTTCAAACCTACACCGCGGTGGTAGCGCAGCACTGGTTAAGATCACACCTGAAGAACGTAAAACAGCCGTTGCAGCTGCAAAAATTATGGGATTAGGTGTTGCTGGTGTTGACCTGTTACGTTCAGAGCGTGGTCCACTTGTTATGGAAGTTAACTCTTCACCAGGCCTTGAAGGTATTGAGAAAGCGACAGGTAAAGATATTGCCGGCATGATCATCGATTACATCGAAAAAAATGCAGTGAAAAAAACGACACTTCGCAATAAAGGCTAATTGAAAAATTAAGCATAAAAAAGGCGCTCAATGAGCGCCTTTTTTGTCACTATTTAATGGTTATCTTACCGACTTATAACTGTTTCTCTATTGGTAATACACCGGCCGCCCAAGCGCCCATTTTAAGCCAAATGCTACTGTCTGGCTCTGATGTATACTGCTTGCCCGTTGTATCATCATTCCATATGATCTCACCATTTTCGTCCAATGCTAAACGGTAAGCATCTTTAACAAGTGAGTTATTGATCGTGTTGTAAACTTCACCTGAGAATTTAGGTGAATCAACAATCACGCCTAACTCTGTATTTAAGTATGCAGAGCGTGGATCAAAGTTAAATGAACCGACGAAAATTTTCGATTTATCAATAATAAACGTTTTCGCATGCAAACTTGTACGAGAGCGACTTAGCCATTTGTGTTTTGTTTTATGGCCGGGTTCTACTTTTACTTCGTATAGCTTAACACCACCTTCTAGCATGATTTTACGGTATTTGGCATACCAGCCATGTACAGCGAAAACGTCATTAGAAGCTAATGAGTTGGTAACAATAGTGATGTTTTTGCCGTTCTTTGCCGCTTTAGCTAGCACTTTAGCCCCTTCTTCTGTTGGGACAAAATACGGTGAAACTAAAAAGAAATCATGCTCTGCTTTCGCGATCATCTCTGATAGCTTATGTAGCAATAAATCATCTTTACTATTCGCAATTTTATACGGTGTATCGTAAAGCAGTTCTGCATCTGTCCAGTATAGCGGTAATGTCTCTTCCATTAACTGCTGTACCATTGGGTGGTTTTTTAGCGAACTTGCATAGTCTGATGACATGTACTTAAGCTGAGCATCTTTCCACTGTGCCAGTTGTTCTTTTGTAGGCTTATGTGCTGATGAGACTAAGGCTTCAATCGGTGTTGCTGGTTTACTGTTCCAGTATTCATCAAATTGACGTGCGAATTGTGGGATCACTTTACCCAGCATAATGAGGTCGAAGTCTCCGAATTCTACGTCACTATTGGCAGAGAAATACTCGTCGCCGATATTACGTCCTCCGGTAATGGCAAACACACCATCTGCAATAATGGCTTTATTGTGCATACGGCGATTTAACCGATCAAAGTCAGTTAAGAAACTTAATGGCTTAATAGTACGGTTTGAAAATGGGTTAAATAAGCGTACTTCAACATTAGGATGAGCAGAGAGGCTTGCTAATGCTTGATCGTCACGATTTTGCATATCATCAAGTAATAAGCGCACACGAACGCCACGCTCAGCAGCTTGATATAAATACCATGTCATCAACCCACTTGTCGCATCATCACGGTAAATATAGTACTGAACATCCAGTGTTTTTTGTGCATGTTCAATAATAGCCAAACGTGCAAGTAATGCGGCTTGACCATCACCAAGAGGGTAGAAGCCTGTTTTATCAGGATGAATGCTGGTATAAGGCAAAGAGCTTTGGTACAAGCTAGTGTTGAAATTATCAACATTGGAATAGCTTGCTTGCTTTTCTAGTGATAACGGTTGAGCACAACCAACAAGTGCTAGAATACTTGTTGCGATAATAGTACGAGATAACAGCTTCTTATAATCTTTAATACGGATCATGGCTAAGACATTGAAAATAAATGTGACTGGATTCTACAGAGGAATAATTGGGTAAGCTGTAATTAAAAATACATTATGTGATCATTTTCTGCTTTTAGAAAACTAACTGATAAGAAGTGTAACAAAGTAAGAATCTATTATTATATTGAGTCAAAAAAAGCCCGAAATAATTGCTTATTTCGGGCTGGTATTTTGGTTAATCTATCACAGTGATGCGTTAACTCGTCGTGGTTGTAAGTCCATGCCATTGGTAATGATTGTTAGGCTTTTTACTCACAATACCTTCATCCAATAGCTGTTTGAAAATACTATCAACCTCATCGGTTGAAATATTTAAAAACTTACTTACAGCGCGTTTACTGCAATTTACTTTGTTATGACTAAGCGCATCAACGGTTAATTCATAAGGGGTTTTAGGCTGTTCAGGTTCGACAATAATTTCTTCTGGCTCTTGCTCATGTACATTAACTTCTGATGTTCCAATCGTTGAAGGGTCAAAATGTTCTAGCAGTTTAGGTTGGTCAAATTCATTGTATCCTGCCATTTCTAACACTTTGTTATGGCGATACTGATGACGAAAACGATTCTCTTCACCTATTAACCCTACAAAGAATGCAGCAAAGAAATCTAATAATACTGATAGAAACACCACTAAACCTAACTGTGCGGCTTGAGGGGTTACATGTAACGATTCTGCAAGACTATCAATCAATCCTAAAACCGAGCCTTGGCTAACGACAGGAATGCTATCACGTTCCATTGCAAGCTTTTGTTGTTGCTTACGTAATTCATCATTTTGTTTTTGAATGCGTGCAACACCAGAGGCAATGCGCTCCATCTGGATGTATTTTTCTGCTGCGACGTTATTGAGATCAATTTGTTTTTCAATGGCTTCAATCTGCATGTTGAATGCATTGATTTTGCTTTTTTGAACGTTAACTTCACTTTGTGCTTTATTCGTTGCGCTGTTAATACCGCCAATAGATCCACCAATCGAAATTGCGGCAAGAACGGCGTAAAAAGTAAAAGCAGATAGTGTGCCAGTATAGTTACGACGTGCTTTACGTTCCCCAACTTCGTACCATGCGAAGAATTTTCCTAGTTCGAAAATAACCGCCAATCCACCAAAGAGAAACTTCATTAATGGATCATCATCAATGGAAAGGAATAATAGCAGCGAGAAGATGATAGAGGCGAGAATAGCTGCACCTGTGAAACTATAAACTGTCCACATCGCAAAAAATCCTTTCGGGTAGCGGATGTGACTTTTCTGATCGTAAAGCATAAATTAAGTCTGAGTAATGAGCGTTTGCTCGCTTGTCGTTATTAACGCCAAGCAAAAAAGGAGTCTATAGGATACCTTAAAATTGTTCCCAGCCCTTATAAAACCTAGCGTGTTGTGTTTTTTCGATGAAAATTTACACGCCGCTTTCATTGCTGTTTAAAATGCCACCATAGAGTGATTACAAACTAAACATAATCGAAGGTTAAATAAGACTACTGTGCAAAAAAGGGGGAATATCTAACATGATGTATAGTGGTCATTTATTGCTAAAGCTATGAGTCTTTATCCATCTTTTATATAAACTAATTAATACGGATTGAGATAAATTGTCATTATATTGACAAAAATATCTAGCATTATTTGAATAATAGGAACAATAAAGTAACCACAGGTAGTTTTGTGAAATATCAACCTCAGTCGAATGTGATGGGAAGTATCGATCAACAGGTTAGGGATAACACAACACCGATTTATTATACTGAAAGAGAACGCGTAATGTATGAGCGCTTAGGACAGTCCTATGCGTGGTACAAAATTATGGACGATGAATTATCGCTCATAGAGCAAAAGTGTCTAAGTGCTTTTTATGATACTTGGCCGCAATTGCAAAAGTTTGATTTTCAAAGTTATAAAGAAATTGTTAGTAATAAAGTTCATGTGATGTTTGAAATTCAACGTATTAAGACAAAATACCCGGCGTCAGAACAACAACAATCCTTTATAAATAACTTATTGATAAAAAGAGATTTATTGTATCCTGAATGGTTAAGAGCCAAAAAGTCTTTAGAGTATATAGAATCTGAAAAAGCCTATTTACGTGCAGTTAAAGATATCGCCCATAATTAATTATGTAAAAAGCTGACCTATACTTATTGTTAATTTAACGGTTAAGGAGGGTCAGTGATGTTCTTTACCAGTGAACATAAAATGACAAATGAAGAGCAATTTTTCATTAAGTCGCAGTATATGGGGTGCAATTTACCATCTAATTTACAATTACACCTTGCTTTAGTTTATGTTGATAATCAAACGTTTCAATGTGTTTGGGAAGCAGAATCTCTTGAAATGATTGAGCATTATGTCGATGCTCAATTAGCAGATTGTTGTCAGAGCCACTATTTTAAAGTTGATCCATTCTCAGCTATTGGTGCTTAAAAATTTGTTATTAATATAATTAATATGTTGTTCTGATGTGATGGATTAAAATATTACGTCTTATTAATGTTAATGCTTGTATTGCGTTATTCCTTTGTGTGATGAATATCGAATTATCATTTATATGAAGGGTGATTCTCTGCGCAAAAATGATTTCTATTAATAACTACTCTCAATTTATAAATATTTTGTAATAAATATCGAGAGAAGTATTAATGAAAAAGAATTTAGTTTGCTTAGGTATCTTGGTTGCTGGTTTAAGTTTTCAATCATCCTCTTTTGCTCAAGGTACTGAACTGCCTAATATTAAGATATTAGCAACGGGTGGAACAATAGCTGGTGCAGGGCAATCGGCAACAGGCAGTGCGTATACGTCAGGACAAGTCGGTATTGATGCCCTTATTAATGCTGTACCGGAAATGACAAAAATTGCCGATATCAGTGGCGAGCAAGTTGCGAATATTGGTTCGCAAGACATGAATGATCAGGTATGGCTTACGTTAGCTAAACGTGTCAATGAACTCTTAGCGAAAGACGATGTTGACGGTATTGTTATTACACATGGTACTGACACCATGGAAGAAACAGCATACTTTTTAAATTTAACCGTGAAGAGTGATAAGCCTGTTGTATTAGTGGGTGCAATGCGCCCATCAACCGCGATGAGTGCTGATGGACCTGTTAACTTATACAATGCTGTGATCACCGCTGCTGACACTGATTCAAAAGGCCGCGGTGTGTTAATGGCGATGAATGATGTGATTTTGGATGCGCGTGATGTCACTAAGACCAGTACAACAGCTGTCGATACATTTAAATCACCTAATTTTGGTGAGTTAGGTTATATCCATAATGGCGATGCGGTGTATCAACGCAGTCCAGAGCGTCATAATACGAAAGATTCTAGGTTTGATATATCGAAAGTGAAAACCTTACCTAAAGTCGGGATCGTTTATAACTATTCCAACGCCTCTGACTTACCTGTTAAAGCGCTAATTGATGCAAAATTTGATGGTATTGTGAGTGCTGGTGTTGGTAATGGTAATATTTATAAAGGTATTTTCGAACAACTCGCTAAAGCAAGTAAAGACGGGATCATGGTCGTTCGGAGTTCTCGTGTACCTACTGGCGCGACAACACTTGCGGCAGAAATCGATGACACTAAATATGGTTTTGTTGCATCCGGAACTCTAAATCCCCAAAAAGCCCGTATTCTATTAATGCTGTCATTAACGCAAACAAATGATTATCGTGATGTACAAAAGATGTTTCAGTATTACTAGATTATATTTATAGGCTTGAGTTTCGTGTTTACGTAGGTTTTTTATAGTAAAAAGCCAGTCTTCCTGACTGGCTTGATACTCGCTTAATAACGTACTGAATTATTTAGCGTTGCTCTTTACTTCCGCAATGGCATCTTTAAGCCCCTGAGGATCGTAGCCATTAATAATGTGAACATTGTCTGTGGTTACATTATCTGTTGGCATAACAATTAATGCCGGTGTTCCTTGAAAACCTAATTTACTAAATAGCTGGAAGTTGCCTTCAAAACTATTGTTTGCATCAAACTTACTAATATCAATGCCCAACTTAGTTGCAATATCATTAACATCTTGTTTGGTTAATTTGCCTTCATCTTTACCTGAGGCAAATACGGCATTATGGTATTTACTGTAAAGGTCACTGCCTTTATGGGCAAAAATCCAGTTACCCATATCTGCCGCATATTTTGAAGCTTCCCAACGTGATGCAAAGATTGGCGTTTCTTTGAAAATGAATTTTACATCGGGGTTTTCAGCTTCAAGTTGTTTCACGATAGGTGAAATTTTTGAGCAGAACATGCATTGGTAATCAAAAAACTCAATAACGTTTACTTTGGCATCTTTAGGGCCAACATATGGTGTTTTAGCATCTTTAATAAGTTGGTCAGCATAAGCGACAACAGTTTGCTTCGCTGATTGTACCTGCTTTTCCATCTGTTGCTTTTGCAGTGTTTCTGATGCTTTTACTAAAACTTCAGGGTGCTCAATAATATATTGGCTGGCAATCTTTTCAATTTGCGCTTTTTGCTCAGGGCTAAAGTCTTTATTATTAACTACTGTTGTTTCATTACAGCCAGCTAATAGTACTGTCACCATAAGCGGTAAAATTAGTTTTTTCATTTTATCTCTATACGTTAGATAGCGTATTAATTATCACCAATTAAATGATATAGAGTATGAATGTAACCTGAATCAAATTGTTAAATATTATAGAAATGTTTATTTTTAAATAAAAAATTCAATAGAAGAAAGTGAGTTAATTAAATTGTTATATAAAATATAGATCTTATTTTTCATTATTTGAAAATATCATTGTGATGTATTGCGCATAATTATGAATACTTTTGTTGTAAATTATTCATAACGAATGAACAGAGATCTTATTATGAATAAAAAAATTACATTATTAGCCGTTAGCTCATTATTTGCTTTATCTACACTTTCTACAGCGGCTTTTGCGGATCCTAAAGTACCGGCGACTGATCCTGGTTATAGTACGATCCAAATAATGGAAATGGGGCAACCAAAAGACGTCCATTGGATCTCAGTTAAGCAAATTGCTGAAAAATTAAAAGGTAAGCCACCAATGGCTGTCGGCTTTGACATTGATGACACGGTATTATTCAGTACACCGGGTTTCTATCGTGGTAAGCAGGAGTTTTCTCCAAATAGTTTTTCATACCTGCATGAGCAGAAGTTCTGGGATAAAATGAACTGTGAGTGGGAGAAATTTAGTTTACCAAAGCAAATAGGTAAAGAGTTGATTGCTATGCACCAAAAACGTGGCGATCAAATTTACTTTATTACAGGTCGTACAGCGTCAAAATGTGAAATTACCACGCAATATTTAAAAGATGTATTTGGTATTAAAAATATGCATAAGGTGATATTTGCAGGATCAAGTAAAACAGAATTTACTAAAACGCCTTACATAAAAGAAAATAATATTAAGTTATATTATGGTGATTCTGACGGTGATATTATTTCAGCTCGCAAAGCGGGAGCAGAAGGCATTCGTATTATGCGAGCTGCCAACTCAAGTAACCGACCAATTGCTAAAAATGGTGTTTTCGGTGAAGAAGTCGTGACTAATTCACAGTACTAGTTGTTAATGAATTTAAAAAAAGCGACCGTTATGGTCGCTTTTTTTATATATGTTTATTTCGTTGTGCCCAACAGCCAATAAAGATAAAAAAGATGCTTATAATACAAACTGACAAATAATTAGGAAGATTTAACAGCTCACGATATACCCAAGGTGATAAATTGATAATTAAAAAGCCATAACCGAAGGCATTGACGAGAATAAATACAATAGTCCTAATAATAAAATTGTAATGGGACAAATGCCTGCGTAAAAAACGATTAAAATCCCCACCGAAAACAACCAATGAACAAGCGACAATCGCGGTTGAAATATCATCTAACCAAGGACGAAGATCGTGTCCTAAATCAGATAAAAGACGAATAATGAGCTCCATGTAAGTATACTATTTCTGCTAAATAATGACGTTTGAGGGTAGTTGTGTTGATGATAAAAAACTAGTGTAGTAGTACAAACTTGCCAAGAAGATCACGGCATACAGAGATATACTTAACTGGCTTCTATTACAGTATTTAGATCCTTGTTGTGGCTCTGAGTATGAAGAAGGCATAACTATTTCTTTCCATATTGCTATATAACGATTTAACGCTCTCTATGGTAAAATTGACGTAAGAAATGCAGAGAGTAAATACATGTTAGTTATTTCAAATTCAGTCCAACTTGCCGATTGGGAAATAGAGCTTACCGCTATCCGAGCTCAAGGTGCTGGTGGTCAGAACGTCAACAAAGTGTCGAGCGCAATCCATTTGCGGTTTGATATCAATCGTTCATCCTTACCTGGCTTTTACAAAGAACGCCTTTTAAAACTATCTGATAGCCGTATCACAAAAGAGGGTGTCATTGTTATTAAAAGTCAACAACATCGTACCCAAGAGATGAACCGTGATGAAGCGTTAGCACGTCTAAAAACACTTATTCAAAGTGTTATGACAACACAAAAAGCGCGTAAAGCGACACGTCCTACGAAAAACTCACAGGTACGTCGTGTCGATAAGAAAACCCAGCGAGGGAAAACCAAAAACCTCAGAGGTAAAGTGAATTTTTAACCAATATTAATGTGACCTTTGCGGCATAAGTTGCTGTAAAGAAGTGACATTGTGATACCAAACCGAATATCTTTGCTATCAATAGCTGTGTAAATACTTTATTGCATTTATTTATTATTGGGTGGCAGGGATGTTTGAGAAAAAAACACTTCAACTTTTACAGTTGTTTTATCGTGAAACAGAGCGCGTACGTTTATTCACTTTAGACGATCTCCTGCCATTAGCTGTTGAACAGCAACAACAAATGAATCTATGGTTAGAAACCAAACGCAATTTTGAACACAATGAAATTGTGGAGCAGGTATGGTTAAAAACTTGTAGTGCAGGGTACATAACAGAGTTAAGGTTACATGATGACGGAACGCTTGATGAATACACGCTATTCAATCGTCTACACACCACTGGCTATTGGGAGCTAGTAGATGGAGCGATCGAAATAGAAATTAAAAAAGCAGAAAATACCTATCGCTTTACTGTCTTTGCTAACCGTCACGCTAATATCCATTCCGCCATCGAGTACAAAAATGGCGAGCTGCATTCGTATCTTAAATTAGCGCAAACACGACCTATTAAATTCTAATCTATAGCTTTTTGGTTGATAAAATAGACTGGTATCGATGTATATTATCAGTACACTGATAAAAAGGTTTGGATATTAGGAAGGTCAAGGATGAGTAAGATAAATAAAGTTGCAGTTGTTGGTGGTACTCACGGTAATGAATTTAGTGGTATTTACTTACTCAAAAAGTGGCAAAGTGATCCCCTACAATTAGCGCGTGAGAGTTTTTCTGTCGACACTGTCTTTGCTAACCCAAAAGCATACGGTGAAAATAAGCGATATGTTGATCATGATTTGAATCGCCAATTTGGTATTGATGATCTCGTGAATAATGAGCTGACGAGTTATGAACAGACTCGCGCTAAAGCAATTAATCAGCAAATTGGACCAAAAGGAAAGGCAAATACTGATTTTATTATCGATCTGCATAATACCACCAGTAATATGGGACCTTCGTTAATCTTACTTCAGTCTGATCTATTTAATCGTCAGTTAGGGGCGTATGTTAAGTCTAAAATGCCAAAAGCAGTGGTGGTATTTGAAGATCATACCTCTGTTAATGAGCATTTATTTCTTTGCTCAATTGCCAAGCAAGGTGTGATCGTTGAAATAGGGCCGCAACCACAATCGGTTATCCGTCAGGATGTATTAGATTGGATGGAAGCGATGACAAAACATATTTTGGATTTTGTTCATTTAAATAACACTAATGAAGTGCCTGACTTACCTGCAAGTTATGACGCTTACCGTTATGAAGAAACCCTCAAGCTTCCAGTAGATGAACAAGGGGAGCGAATTGGTATGGTTCATCAATCTGTTCAAGATAATGATTTTGAACCACTGCGCTCAGGCGACCCTATTTTCACCTTGTTCGATGGTACAGAGATTTTCTGGGAAGGGGATTATGAAGCGTACCCTCACTTTATTAATGAAGCCGCTTATTATGATAATAATCTTGCGATGTCATTAGGTAAGAAAATCGTGGTATCAACAAACTAATATTTAGCCCATATCATAAGTCATCAAATACTTGCCCGTAACAGACGCACATTGTTCTGTTACGGGCTTTTTAGTTGTTATTATTATTTAATGCGTTGTTTTCAAGACTACAATAGGGGTGTGATCAACCATAATGATATGCGAATCAACATTAAATACCGCAGAAATAAGCTCACTCGTTACTGTTGTTTTAGGCGAGCCATAATCAAATAATTTGCCGTTATGTAGTACAGCAATATGGTCGGCATATTGAAGCGCCAAGTTAAGATCGTGGATCACCATAATTACACATGCCCCTGTGCGTTTAGTATAGGAGCGAACATAATTGAGTAATCGCAATTGGTTTTGCATATCAAGTGCTGAAGTTGGCTCATCTAACAGCAATACTTTAGGGGTGTTTATTAACGCTTGGGCAAGTCCTACCATTTGGCTTTCACCACCAGAGAGTGCAAAACATTGTTTATTAGCGAGATGTAAAATCCCCATATCTTTTAATAAGAATAACCCTTGCTCTGCACTTTCTTTTTTCGCGATCAAAGACGTTGAGTGAATGTTCATTGTCGTGATCAATAACTCGAGTACCGTAACGTTAGCGTGGATACGATGCTCTTGCGGTAAATAGCCTATATCCTTTAATGAAAGCGGTTGTTTAAGGTATCGAATTTGTTCAGGATATTGTTTAAGCAGCGCAGTCATTTGGCGCAAGAGTGTCGATTTACCTGCACCGTTTTTTCCTATCAAGGCTACCATTTCGCCGCAGTGAATAGTGGGCAATGTTAAGTCATTCAAGACCGACTGTTTACCAAATGTCACTGTGACATGATTGATATCAAGGCTCATGCTAGCGTCCCCCTTTTTTAATCACAAGAAAGATAAAGAAAGGGATCCCAACAATCGACATTACAACAGTAAGAGGCAAAATGATCCCTGGCATAATTGCTTTACTCGCAATAGAGGCTAACTCTAATAATACCGCTCCAACTAAGAATGATGCGGGCAAGAAGAAGCGTTGATCTTCACCTAAAACCATCCGTGCAATATGCGGAGCCACTAAACCTACAAATCCGACTGCGCCAACAAATGAAACCGAGATAGAAGTAATAATTGAAACTAACACTAAGGTCTTCATACGTAGACGTTTGACATTAATTCCCATCGATTCTGCACGTTCTTGTCCCATTTTTAATGAAGATAATCGCCAAGCATCTTTCATCATAATGATTAATACAATGGGTAACAAAATCAGTAAGAAAACAATTTTTTCCCAGCTACCGCGATCTAGCGAGCCCATCTGCCAGAAGACTAATGTTTGCAATTGGGTTTCGCTGGCAATGTATTGCATCATGATCAGCAAACTATCGTATGCAAACATAACGGCAACACCAAATAACATCACACCTTCAATTGAAATACGCTTTATCGACGAAATCCCCGCTATCAATAACGTCGTTAGTAAACACATAATGAACGCCATTACAGCGATTTGATATTGTGCAGGGATAAAGGGCAGAGCAACGACATTAGTGATAACTAAAGACGCCCCGAATCCTGCCGCCGCTGAAACACCAAAGGTATAAGGATCGGCTAGCGGGTTATGCAATGTTGTTTGCATTTGTGCGCCAGCCAAGGCTAATGCTCCCCCAATAAAAGGGGCCATGAGTGACATTGGCATGCGTATATCCCACACAATGACTCGACTGGCGATAGCACTTTGGCTTGGTGTAAAAATCGCTTGGATCACTTGTGAAAAAGAGAGACCTTGTGAGCCAATAAGAACATCAATAATGACAAATAACACACTTAAAATGGCAAGGCTGATCAGTGCAATTCTTTTATTACGAGAACGAATATGGTGAGCTCTCAATTCGACTGTAATGCTGTTCACTGACTCATTGCCTTAACGTTATTTTGACCAAACTGACCACTTAGATGACGATTACCAAACTTAAGGTTCATCTCTTCAAATGTCTTTTCTGGTTGTAGCTTTGAAAAAAGTGAAGGGTGTAACCATTTTGCAAAATACTCAATCGCCACTAAGTTATAAGGCGAGTTGTAAAATGGCATATAAATCGAATAAACATTCTTTTGTTGGTAAGCAGTTAGTGCTTGTAGCCATGGTCGATTCATCAAACCAGTTGTCGCTTTTTTAATTGCGGCGAGGTTAGGTGAGTAACCGAGTGGAATACCACTTGTTGCCTGACCATCATTGGTGATCCAACCGGTCGTTTGCATAATATAAACATTAGGCTGTGAGGTGATGACTGTCTCTGGTGACATCTGCCCAGTTTCAGAACCATCAAGTGGCGCTATCGCAATATTTTCAGCCTTAAGCATTGGGATGTAAGCGCCCATATTACCATTAGCGAAAGTACGGCAGCATGAATCACTGTAACCCGCAGCTCGTTCAATAAACACTCGCGGAGTTGGTGCGTTAGGGTGCTGTGCAAGTGTATCTTTTATCGCATTCAAGTGATTTGTATAGTATTTGGCGAATGCATCGCCTTGCTTTGAACGGTTAACAGCATCAGCGATAACCTGTACTGATTTAACTGTGTTTTTGAGTGGCTTTTCACGGAAATCGACAGTTAATACTTTAATGCCAGCATCATTGAGTTTTTTCAATAAGCCTTTATCTTCTGCCAATTTAATATTTGATAGGTCAACGATAAAAAGATCAGGTTTAGGTTTTAAGTTAATAAAACGTTCAACATCAAATTCACCAGATTTAATAAGACCAATAGTCGGAACATTTTTTAGTGAGGGGTATTGCTTAATATAACTGGCATACATGCTAGGCGCTGAAACTCGCATATCATCTCTTGCTGCAACAAGGTGCTTTGCTGCTTCTTTTTGATAAATAATTTCTAGCAATGGAAAAATTCGACTGGTTGAAAGTGCAATGTTTTGAGGTTGATGATCAAAGGTAACTTGTCTACCCGCAACATCCGTTACTGTGATGGGGTAGGTGCTTGCTAAAGCGATATTGGAAACTGTTAAACCAACAGTAAGAGAAAGCAACGTTATAATGGGCGTTTTCAAAATGGCTATCCTTAAAAAATTTTAAAAATAATAATGATAACTATTATCGTTATAAATATTTTTTATTGAGAGATAAGGATCCAGTAATGAAAGATAATGAGATTTATTACCATTTATTGTCGTATCAGTTTTAGATTAAGTACAAGGGGAGAAATGGTCGTGAAACGTATAGGAGAGTAAAGATCCAAGAACATGATTATTTAAGTGTCACTAAATAGTACTTGGATCTCTTGTTGATATTAACGCTTTGATTACAATGCGTTTACTGCTGCGGTAAAACCATCAGCTGATAAGTTGAAACCTGCGATGTCAACGTAGTTTTTGGTTTGAAATAGGTCGAGAACTTGCGACATTTGTGCGCCATTATTACTGGCGTAAGCATAAGCAGTACAGGTATTATTGGTTGGATCGAAGCTAGTAGAAACTCGTAATAAGGTTTGTTTAGCAACATTGTAATTACTTAGCGCTGAAACATATTTCCAACTTTTACATACACTTTGGTTAGTAGGCATATGGTCGAGAAAGTCGATACGGGTGAGTTGATGTGAGTCATTGCTAAAGTGAAAGACATAGGTTTGATTGCCAAAATCAGTTTGAGTGATCAACTCATTTTTTGATGGGACAGCTTGATAAGTATTATGTTGAGTGGTGTCAGCAAAAGCATTAGAAATACTAAAAATAGAAAAAGTAAGTGCAACAAGTGAGGTAGAACGCTTAAACACTGATATAACTCCACGAAACTCGATTTTAATCAAAGCCTAATAACATGCCTTTTACGCATTCATAATGCAAATGTTTTACTATGGAACAGCGGTATAATTAAATTCCATTTGTAGTAATAGAAGTAAAAATCAAACGATACTCAAATAGTTGTATTTCATGATTTGTATAATAGCTATATATGTAACGTCATGTGTATTTTTCAATATAATTTCATGTGTAT
The DNA here is from genome assembly GCF_003026105.1 of Photobacterium sp. GB-56. Lineage (GTDB taxonomy): Bacteria > Pseudomonadota > Gammaproteobacteria > Enterobacterales > Vibrionaceae > Photobacterium. The sequence continues at coordinate 334,856 of NZ_PYNW01000003.1, forward strand.
TAAAACGTTACATTTTTGACCTTTAAAAACAGTAAATATACTGACATATTTTTGACTTAGTATTTTATCTCTAAAAACGTTAATTTTTTCACTTAAATAATGTTAGACAGAGGCGTAATCGTTCTTACTGGAATGGATAACCTAATTCATGGATATGACATCAATAATATTTAATGCGCTACAGCCTTTATGTTGGATTATTCCGGTTGTTTTTATTCTGTTTTTAGTAAAATCACCGTGGTTTAAAGGTCGAGCCGGTGAATTAATTGTTCATTACCGTCTAAAACTTTTGCCAGCAAAACATTACAAAGTATTAACTAATGTAACCTTGCCTACTGAAAATGGTACATCGCAAATTGACCATATTGTTGTTTCTCTATACGGTATTTTTGTCGTGGAAACGATAAATATTAAAGGGTGGATTTTTGGTGGGACCTATCAACCAGTATGGCAACAAGCATCGTATAATCGCTCATCAGTATTTAAAAACCCGTTACATCAAAATGCTAAACATACTAAGACACTTCAATATTTATTGGGTGTTGATGAAACGGCATTTCATTCCACAGTGGTCTTTGTTGGTGATTGTACTTTTAAAACCGAGATGCCTGATAATGTAGTTAAATCAGTAAGTGCAATGATGCATTATATCCATACATTTAAGGCACCGTTATTTACAGACCAGCAGTTACAGCAATGGGTTGCTAGTATTGAAAAGACATCATTTAACCCAGACATTTGCAACTAACGGTTAAGTAAAAGCATTATGATGCACTAAATCGCTAGCAAGGCTGTGCTCTATACACACAGGGTATTTGGATATATTGCGTTTTTAAGCCAAATTATTACTTTTACGTGCTACAGAACTGCCTTTAACTTAATCCAGATTAAAGTTTTCACCTTCCTTTATCAGTACTATCCCCTTCATCTGTTCAAAGTTGACAGATATTAGAAAAAAGAACCGATACCTTAATCGTATCGCTGTTCTTTTTTGTTCTTCAATCTGATGATAAATCATAAAAAGATGTAAGAGGCTTCACCTTGAGTAATTTGTTTTCTGCAACTCACATTGGTTCGATGACGTTAAAAAACCGCTTTGTACGCAGTGCAACGTGGGAAAATATGGCGACAGAAGAAGGGCATATGACAGATAAGCTTTATGCTATCTATGAAGAGCTTGCCAAAGGTGAGGTTGGCTTAATTGTCACGGGTTATGCCAATATTGTAGAAGAAGAAAAGCCGAATGCGGGCATGATGGGGATGTATAACGATTCTTTTATTGAGGAATATAAAAAGCTAACAGAGCTTGTACATCAATATGATTCAAAAATTGTCATGCAGTTAGCCTATGGTGGCACGAAAACAACCTATAATCTTGGCGAACGTGTTATTTTTTCGCCCAGTGCAGTGTGTGAAAAAAGTACCCAAACATTGGGTAAAGCAATGACACAAGAAGAAATTGATTACATCGTTAATGCATTTGCACAAGCAAGCTTACGTGCTCAACAATCAGGTTTTGACGGTGTAGAAATTCATGCGGCGCACACTTATTTAATTAATCAGTTTTTAAGCCCTTACTATAACCAACGTGAAGATCAGTACGGCGGTAGCCTTGAAAATCGTATGCGTTTCTTAATTGAAATTTACGATGCGATCAGAAAGTTAGTCGGTAAAGATTTTCCGATTCTAGTGAAATTAACCGCAACAGAATTTTTTGAAGGTGGCTTAACTTTTGAAGAAACGCGTGTTATTTGTAAAAAACTGGAAGCGATTGGTGTTGATGCCATTATCATCTCAGGCAATATTCATGGTAAAGCCGATACTATGGTTGGTGAAGTGCATGATGGTCATGAGATTCAAGCTGAAGGTTACTTTAGCGAATATGGCCGTGTGATAAGTGAAGACGTTAAAGTGCCAGTTATGACCGTTGGTGGTTTAAGTAATTACTGTGCAATTGAAGCGCTTGCTGATAATACAAATATTGAATTGTTTGCGTTTTCACGTCCGCTCCTGACGGAGCCACAACTGATCAAACGTTGGAAAGAGGGGGATCGCATCGGTGTTGAGTGTGAAAGGTGCTCAAAATGTCGAACTCGCCGTGGTAATTTTTGTGTGACCTCTAAAACGCGAAAAGCTGAGATGGCAACATTGTAATTTTTAAGTGGGCATAAGAAGAGTTAGCGTTCTAAAACACTAACTCTTTTTTTTATTCAGCGTGAGTAATAGCAAGCGAGGCGCTTTTTTGTTGCCACTGTTGATACCATTGCTCAATACTGTCATATGGCAAAGGGGGAGATATAAAATATCCCTGTGCTTGTTGACAGTGCATTTGCTGTAATTGCTTCCATAAAGCAAGGTTTTCAACGCCTTCAGCAATAGTGATTAAATCTAAGCGTTTAGTGAGTAGTAAGCATGATTCCACAATGGCTTGTGCCGTAATGCTTGTTGGTAATGCCTGAATAAAGCCAAGATCAAGTTTAAGGGAATTAAACGTTAATGTTTCTAACTGCTTAAGTGACGAATAGCCAGTACCAAAATCATCAATGGATAAAACAAACTCGTGCATACTCAAGCGTGATGCAGACTCAATGGCTTCACCGACTGATTCAAATATATCGGACTCTGTTAGTTCAAAATATAACCATTGATTTAAATCGTAATATTGTTCTTTTAATTTCAGTACGCAGTTGATGAAATGTGGATCAGCCAATGTTTTAGATGAAATATTTATCGCAATTTTTCGATTATGGAAATATGAACGATAACAAATTACGTAATGAATAATGTAAATTGCTAATTGCTTTTCTTTATTGTGCGCCATGATTTGATCAATAAACTGGTAAGCCGGAACCGTACCATATTCAGGATGCACTAAACGTATTAACGCTTCACAAGCAACCCATTCACCTGTTTCAAGCGATACGATAGGCTGAAAGTAAGGCACAAACCAGTATTGTTTAAAGGCGAGATCGATAAAGGCTTCATCCAATTTTATATCACAAGACGGTAGGCGTTCAGGTAATGCATTAGTTTGCTTTGCTGTTTCAATTAAAGCACTAATTTGCTTTAAACAGGTAGGTTTAGCCAATGTGCCTAATAAATTAAGTTTATAGTTAAGACACATTTTCTCAACACTGGCTAAGATATCTTGTTTCAAGGCGCTGGTGATTATAATAGCGCCCTTAAACTGCTGTTTTGCAATATGACCAAGAAAACTGATGCCATCCATTTCCGGCATATTTAAATCACACAACAATAACTGTGGTTGATATTGCTGCATAATTTTTAATGCTTCGGCACCGTTAACCGCGCAATGAATTTCATCATTAACAGGATCGATAATACGAGCTAACTGCGTTGTTAGCACTTGGCGCTGAAAATCATGATCTTCTATCAATAGTATGCGCATTTTAGTTACCTTTTAAATTATCGATTTGTTGAGTGAGTTGACCAACTAAAGCTATTAATGATTCATAATGGTGCTGTAAAGTCTCTATTCTATGCTGTTGAATATCCTTTTCCACATCGATGCAAAGTGCATCAAGCTGGTGGAACGTCATGACGCGAGCTGCACCTTTAATTCGATGAATAATTAAGCCTACTAATTCAATATTATTTTCGTTAATAGCCATATTCAATTCATGCTGGTCTTTAATACATGATGCAAGATACTGATCGAGCAATGTATAGGCTGTTTCACTATCACCGAAGATATCAATAAGCTCGTTAATATTAACTAAATCCGTTGTGCTTTCACTATCCGTTAACGTATTAGGCACGAGGTGCTCATATGTTGACGTGACATTGTCACAATTTCTACTCGGTAGCCATTGGTTTAATACGGTATTTAATTCATCTAATGTTATTGGCTTAATTAAATACGCATCAAATCCAATCTCTTTAAAAAATTGTTCGTTAGATAGCGCATCTGCTGTTAACGCCAATACAGGAAGAGGCTTAGCAGCTTTTATCTGTTCTTGTTTACGAATGGCTTTAACCAGCTCAAAACCATCAAGCTCTGGCATATGGCAATCTGTTAGTAATAGATCATATGAATTCTTGCTTAATGCATCTAGTGCTTTTTGACCGTTATCTACAATATCAACGGCATAGTTAAGTTGCTCTAGTTGTTGTTTAAGGATCTGCTGGTTAATAGGGTGATCTTCTGCAACCAGAATGTAACGCCCTTTTGCAACAGCCTGCTCATAGGTGTATACACGCTTTTCTGTGGTGGTTATATCAGGGAATAGGGTATTTTTACAGGTCTGTTTTGCTAGCGCTTGATAGAACAGATTCGGCAATAATGGATTACAAGAAATGATATAACCTTCCGAGGTGCTTTGAGTGAAAAAATGGCTCGGAGAGCTAATTGTAATAACGTTTATTGACGGTAAATTAGCCTTAAACCATGCTGCATCAATATTGTGATCAGTAAGCCATGTGTCTTTCACGATAATCGTATTGATTTTATTCGTTAGAATGAATGCTGGTAATTTAGCTTTATTTGCAATTGCAATTTTTGTGTATGAGCAATGCCATGATTGTAAATATAACTCTAAAAACTGCTCGTCAATATCGCCCAAAAAGCCACAATGTTTATGTAACGGCTTGACAGATTTCTTTTCAACAACAGTGAAGGGGATCGTAACACTAAATGTAGTGCCAACATTAATGTCACTTTTCGCTACAATTTCACCCCCCATTAGTTGGGCTAATTGGTGGCAAATGGATAAACCTAGCCCTGTACCACTAAAGCGACGGTTACTGTTTTGCTCAACTTGAACAAATGGTTGAAATAAACGCTCTAAATCTTTAGGTTTAATACCAATCCCCGTATCAGTGATAGAGAATGTCAGCTTTTGTTCTGATGCTGATTCTTGGATCATATCAACAGCCAGATGAATGTTTCCTTGCACGGTAAACTTAATCGCATTGTTAATAAGATTATTAAGAATTTGCGTTAAACGTACTTCATCAAACAGCAAACAGTGTGCGATGGAAGGATCGAGCCACAAGGTGAATGTAATTTCTTTTTGCTGTGCATGAATAGAGTGGGGCTGTACTAATTCATGAATAAGATCCGAAATATTATTTTCACTTGGGTTAATACTGAGCTTACCAGCTTCAATTTTCGAAAAATCTAATACATCATTGACAATGTTGAGCAAGTTACGCCCTGATTGTGACAAATTATGATGAATTTGGCGTAATTCATTAGTTTTCGCATGTGGTTCCATTAGCTCTAATAAACTTAGAATTCCGCTGATTGGCGTGCGGATCTCGTGGCTCATCATGGCCAAGAAGCGTGATTTAGATTCAGTCGCAGCCAGTGATTTCTCGTTAGCTTCCATTAGTGCTACTTGTTGTTCTTTGGTTTGCGAAATATCTAGAATAATAGTATTCCACTGCCAACCGTTTTCAACTTCCGATATTTGGCAACGTAGTTCTATCCAGCGCGGTTTAAGCGTGTTGGAATGAATTTGTAAATTAGTACTCCAATAGCCAATAGAAACTGCCTGTTGCATTGTTAAATAAAGAGATTCGAAGTCTTCACGCTGTTTCAAAATATCAATTAATAAAGCCGGATCTTCGTATAGTTTAGATGCATCACAATCAATGAATAGATTGATTTTTTCGCTAATGAATAAAAATTCAATATCAAATGGGTTTGCACTGTATTGTAAGTGTTGAATCAAAACACCATCAAAATTATTCGTTAGATAAGTTAGCTTTTGTTCGGCATTTTTCCGTTGTGTGATCTCTCGACTTAAACGACGATTCCAATAGATAATTACAGTAATAATACTAAAAATTACCGTTGTAACGATGATCGCCCAGCCAATGATTTGGCTGTAATTAACGTCAGATTTTATGGTTATAGAATGCCACTTTCTAAAACTATTCGTTAGATCTTCTGGTGGCAATGTCATTATCACTTTATTAATGATATTTCTTAGCTGAAGATTGTTATTATCTACTGCAAAATTAATTGAACGTTGGTGGTTATCCAACTTGCTAGGGACAATTTTTAATTGGCCAAGGTATTCATTTTGTAACAACACATGCGCTTGGCTAAGTGAAATAACAGCATAATCGATTTGATCATTAATCAATGCAGCAAGCATGTCATTTCTTGAATCAAAACTAATAGTTTTATTATCTGGGTATAAGTTTAAAGCAAGGTTTTTAACAAAACTTGATTTAATAACACCAATACTATTTTTAGGTGTAATTCCGTAGCTATTTCGTTTTGATATTTTATTTACAATAACCCAGCCTTCTTGCCCATAAGGCATGCTAAAAAGCAGTTCTTTTTTCCGTAATGATGACGTGGCAACGGCGCTAAGAATATGTATATCCCCTTGTGCAAGCAACGCTTTAGCTTGGGAGTAGTCATTAATATGGATAAACTCATAATTAATACCGAGCCCTGAACTCATTTTTTGAGCGATATCTTCAACTTGCAGATATAGAATATCTTCATCTTTTAGACGATTATCATCAAATTGGTAACCAATTTTTAGCGTAGCTAAAGACTCAAGAAAATGACTTTCATCGCCAGTAAGTTTAATCTTACTCGGATCCTTGAGTAGAGCAATTTGATTACTTGTCAGCCATTTATTGTGAAGCCAATTTATTTCTGTTTTAGATAGGGCAACGATAGTGCTATTGAGTTGTTTGATAATGGCACTATTTTTTATTGAACTTGCAAGATGCAACTGCTCTAAAGGTAATTGTTCAAGTATTGTTACTTCAAATGGGATCGATGGATCATTACTTTTTAGTAGCTTATTTAAAAGAATTGAATTGCCGATGTAAGCGTCAGCCACGCCTCTTTTAACAGAATTGAGAGCGGTTTTTGAATCAGTCATTGAAATCGTGGTAATACTTTCGTTAACTTGAGGTAATAAACCACTAAGAACACTGTTCTCTTCAATGGCGATTATCTTGTCATCAAAATTTAAGAGAATATTAGAAGACGAATAGCTAAGCATTGCGTAAGGAAAAGCCAATAGAGGCTCACTAAATGCAAAAAACTTTTCTCTTTCTGCACTGTTGCTTACCCCTATGGCAACATCAAGCTCATCGCGTGCTAATGCTGTTAGAATTTCAGTCGGCGTATCATAAACAATATTTTCAATAGTGTACCCAGCGTTATGGCTGATAATTGACATATAGTCAGGTAATAGCCCTACGACTTCTTGCTTTTTATTGAGTGAGGATAACGGTGACCAATCTAATGAAAGGTATCCAACTTTTAATGTTGTTTTTTGAACATTGTCATCAGCCCAGGTTAATGAGCTAATAAATAAAATTATTAGTAAAGTAAAGTGACGCATGACTTAATTCTCATTAACGTTTAGTAAAGGCGCTGGTTGAGTACGGTATGTTTCGTTTTTAATGTTTTATACCATTCAGGTTTAATATCTTGTGACTCAAATACCCACCTTGCTTCGTTGACAGTATTTTTTTCACTAACATATAAATCGAGGTGTCCACGAGCAAATAGTTCCACTATGCAGCGTGCCAAAGTGATATCAAAACGGTACATCGGCCATAATGTAAAAAGTAACTGTCCAGCCGTCACAAATTGTTTTTGTTTTACCAACTGTAAGGTATAACTATACTCAGCACACTTGCTCTCATTAATTTTAGCCGTCTGCGCTTTTAGCCACATCTGCTTAATGACATTATGTGGTTCATTAGGTTGTAAATTGAAAATGTTGGTCAACTGCTTTACAAATTTAATTATATGAGTATGCATTGAAAGCTTAATGGCTGTACTTAGCGCAATAATAAGAAATTCGCTTGGTAATTCATTATATTCATGGTGCTCTACATAATTTAATGCATTCATAAATTCACGATACGCAATCAAATTAGAATCATTTTCAGCGGCCTGATATGCCTGTAATAAATAGATATAGGCGCGATCGTGCTTAGTGATCTTCTGCTGCTGATTAATAGAGCACCATAGTTTCTCTATCGACTGGTGCTTTTTGTTGTATTGTTGTAGCTGTACCCACACTAAAAATGCGTAGTTTTGAGGTTTATCCCAAATGGAAAAACGCAGTGAAAAACAGGCTTCTCTGATATGACGTTCGATCTCAGTGTCGTGTTGAAGACAAAACTCAATCCATATTAAACCAAACAAGCGGTAGAGATTATTACGGCTTACTTTATGCGCCGCTAACCAAAATTCATAGCCTATGCTTATACGGTTCTGTTTTAATGCAGAGCGAGCTTTAAGATCTAATAGTGTCAGGTGTTGTTGTGGGCTAGAAGAATTAATTGATGTAAGCAACGGAGTCAGCTGGTCAAATTTATTTTGCTCTAACCATAATTGCGCTAATAATAATTTAGCAGGCACATAGTCATTTTGTTGAAGTAAACTATTTAACATGACGTCAATATCGTTATAACTTGTCGTCACTTTATTTAGCAATAATCGTTTAGCCAAGGCTGTTACACTCGACCAATATTTATCACAATAAGAATAGTTTTCAATAAACTCTTGTACACCTAACCAACCCTTTGATTGGTAAGTGTTAAATACAGCATCTTCAAACTTATGCTTATTAAAATGGAGATTTATTCGCGTTGTCAGTGTTTCTAAACGAAAAGGCTTAATTAAATAGTCTGTAGGTTGGTATTCAGAAAATCCCATCAAAATTGATTCTGAATCATCTGCAGTAACAATAAAAATCAAAGGATGATGAGTGATCAATTGATTGTGGTGGAGGCGCTCAAGTAACTGAAGGCCTGTGCTGCCAAGACCTAAATTAAAATCAATAAAAATGATATCGAATACATTGCGTTGGCAAAGCTTTATTGCATCTTGTGCATTTGATGCAAAATAAATTCGTTGTGCTTCAAATTTCGCTTTCAACAGAATTAATTTAGTCGTTTGCTGAATAATTACACTGTCATCGACAATTAGAATTGATTGACTATTAACCATATAAGCTCAGAAAAGGAAAATGGATTTAAAATTTGTAAAGGGAGCGGGATGATAATAGCTAATTAAATAATCAACAAATATTCTTATGTAACAACGTGTAACTCAATTAAGCTTTTGTTTTTTGGTGGTTTATCTTCATGAGGAATGTTGTTGTTAGGCGTTTCAACGTGAATCAAGGGAAGAGTTGTATGAAAGGGGCAGTGCTATTGAATACGGATAATCTTATTATAAAAAAGAGGTCGCTAAGCGACCTCTTTTAACATCAATCACACATAGGCTAAGTTAATAGTTAACTTTCAGTGGCAAGGTGATGATTTTCTTCGCCAATGAAGCCACCAGTTTGATGTGCCCATAACTGAGCATAAATACCTTTCTGATTGATGAGCTCTTGGTGTGTACCTTGCTCAATAACCTGGCCTTTATCTAATACGATAAGACGATCCATCGCTGCAATAGTCGATAAACGGTGGGCAATCGCGATAACTGTTTTGCCTTCCATTAATTCAACCAAACTTTCCTGAATCGCCGCTTCCACTTCAGAATCCAACGCTGAGGTTGCTTCATCTAAGATTAAGATTGGCGCATTTTTCAGTAATACGCGGGAGATAGCAATACGCTGACGTTGTCCTCCTGAGAGTTTAACACCACGTTCACCCACCTGAGCATCGTAACCAATATTACCAAACGGGTCTGTCAATGTTTCGATAAACTCATGGGCATGTGCTTGTTTAGTTGCGGAAAGCAACTGCTCTTCACTGGCTTCAGGATCACCATAAAGAATGTTGTCTTTAATAGAGCGATGAAGCAAAGACGTATCTTGCGTTACCATGCCAATTTTACTGCGTAATGAATCTTGCGTAACTTTCGCAATGTCTTGCCCATCTATGCGAATATTTCCGCCTTCTAAATTATGAAAACGTAATAGCAAGTTAACTAAGGTTGATTTGCCTGCGCCAGATCGACCGACTAAGCCAACTTTTTCACCAGGTTTAATATTCAACGAGAGATGGTTGATAACATCTTTATTTTCGCCATAGTTAAAGCTTACGTTATCAAATTCAATGCCACCATTTTGCACAGCTAATGGCTTAGCGTTAGGCTCATCTTCAATTTCAACTGGCTTAGACAGCGTTTTCATACCGTCGACAACGGTACCCATATTTTCAAATAGCGCACCCACTTCCCACATGATCCACATCGACATGCCATTAATACGCAGCGCTAAACTAATCGCAATTGCAATCGAACCTACTTGAATTGCACTGTTCATCCACAGGTAAATAGAGAGGACAGAAATAGAAAAAAGTAATAAGTAGTTAGCTAATTGAACGCAAATATCAAATCCGGTAACCAAGCGCATTTGATGATGAACCGTTGCAAGGAAGCCCTTCATCCCTTTTTCGGCATAATCGGTTTCATATTTACTGTGGGAGAACAGTTTGACTGTTGCAATATTGGTATAACTGTCAACAATTCGTCCTGTCATGGTCGAGCGGGCATCAGCTTGCTCTGCTGCGACCTTCTTTAGCTTAGGAATAAAGTGAATTTGAATACCAATATAAGCGATTAACCAAGCCAACATAGGTAACATCAATAGCCAATCCGCTTGAGCAAGGATCACTAACATCGAAGTAAAGTAAACAGAGACGTAAACGAAAACATCAGCCGTTTTCATTACCGTTTCTCTTACTGCAAGAGAAGTTTGCATGACTTTAGTTGCAATACGTCCGGCAAAGTCATCTTGGTAAAACGACAGGCTTTGTTTGAGCAGATAACGGTGAGCTTGCCAACGAATGGACATTGGGTAGTTACCCAGTAACGTTTGGTGTGATAGCAATGATGAGATCAAGACTAATAGTGGCATTACGATAAGCACGACCACGGATAACCAAATTAAGGTTGTCCCGTTTTCAGCTAAGAATGTTTTAGGATCACTTGCTGCTAGCCAATCGACTAACTTACCCATAAAACCAAATAGCACAACCTCAATAATTGCAACAATAGCACTAAGTAACGCCATGCAAGCTAACGGCTTTTCAAATCCACGAGTGTAATAGCGACAAAATGCAAAAATACCTTGGGGGGGTTGTGTGGGCTCTTGCTTTGGAAAAGCGTTCGTGAAACCTTCGAAGCGTTTGAACATAGTTCACCTAGTTAGTATTGGCATTTTGTTATTAGCTGTGTAGTCGCGCATTCATAAGAAAATGAGGAAAAATATGATTTATGATTGAGCTTATTACAGTAAAACCGTATGCATGGCAGTTAATTATTTAAACGCTCTCAGTGTACGAATTATTATGAAGGGTCTCAATACGAGAATACAAATTTATAAAAATATACAAGTATGGCCAGATTTCATTTGTAATAAATGTATACCGATAAGAAAAAAAAGGTTTGTCATTGTTAGTGACAAACCTTTCATTGTTATATTGTCATGATTGTAGCGAATAGATTTACAGCTTTTTAGAGAAAACCCCACACAGTGCAATAATCGCTAAACCTAATAACATGATGTCGCCTTTATCACTATCAAATCCAGCTTTCACACCTGAAATTGCAACAATAGCGATAGCCACTGGAATGATATATTTAATCAATACATACCAAAGGTTGAACAGTGGGAATGACACTTTTCCGTTATTGGTAATTTCTTTTTTTAGCTCACTTCGATCTAAACGCCAGCCCGCAAATAGACACACCAACATACCACCAACAGCAAGGAAGATTTTGTCAGTAAGTAAGTCAAAGACATCAAATGCGCCAGTGTCGAATAGCTTAGGACCAAAGCCACCAATAGATAGCGAAGCAAGAATACAAAGTAGCGCCATCACAATACTTGCGCTGATCACCGCAGTCACACGGCTAAAACCTTTCTCGTCAATTAAGTAGGCAACGACCACTTCCAGTAATGACACTGACGAGGTTAATGCCGCCACACTTAAAGCAACGAAGAATAAAATTGCAAGTAAGAAGCCGATGCCACCCATTTCAGCAAACAATTGCGGAACAACGACAAATACCAAACCTGGCCCTGCAGAAGGTTCCATGCTGAACGCAAACATTGCAGGGAACATAGCGATACCGGCGAGTAATGCTACCCCCGTATCCATCGCCGTAACCATAGCGGTGGTTTGTACGATATTCTCTTTTCTGCGTAAGTAACTGCCGTATGTCAGCATACAGCCCATACCTAAACTTAGTGAGAAGAACGCCTGTCCCAGTGCAGCAAGCACAACAGAACTATCAATTTTTGAAAAATCAGGCTTGAATAAAAACTCTAAGCCCGCCATTGAGCCAGGTAAGGTAAGGCCTTTGATAGACACAATGATTAAGATAATGAAAAGCAGTGGCATTAACACTTTACCTGCTTTTTCTATACCACCTGAAACGCCTCGGATAACGACAAAAATATTAAATAAAAGGTAAAGTCCCATCCAGAAAAGCGGTTGTATAGGATCAGAAATAAAGCTACCAAAACTATCGTTAATAGCCGTTGGCGTACTTAATAATCCGGTTGAAATTTTATAGATATAAGCAATGGCCCAACCACCAACAACAGGGTAAAACCCCATGATAAGTAGGCCACTTAATACCCCCATGATGCCAACAAACGTCCAACGACGATCGGTGGTTTTAAATGCGCCAACGGCAGACAAACCTGTTTTACGTCCCACTGCAAATTCAGTTAGCATGACGCTAAAGCCAATGAAAATAACGAAAAACAAGTAAATAGCAACAAACGCGCCGCCACCATTGTCGCCAGCAGTATAAGGAAACTTCCAAATGTTTCCTAAACCAACAGCAGATCCTGCTGCGGCCATAACAAAGCCAATTCGTGAACTCCAGTTTCCACGATTAGCGGTTGGAGAAGTTGATGTGTCCATAAAACATCCTGTTAATGATTGTAGTGAGTCATAATTGTTATAAATATTTAGTCTTAAATATCCTTTTCACTATGAGAAATATGAAAATCTTTGACTATAAATCATAAAATAAAAAGTTATTTAAACTGATTGAGTTTACATAATTAACATATTTATCACGCATTGGCGGGGTTGAAAATCATTAATTGTAATGAATTAGTTAATTTCTGTAAAAAAGATAGAAGTGTTATTAGATGTTTACACTTTTTAGTTTTGCACGCTGCTCAATTAATCTGTATACAAAAAATGGAAGATTGTGCTGATAACTAGTTTGCTATTGATAACCTAAAATAAAACGGTTTCGAATCGCTTGGGATTATAAAGTGTTTTATAAATTGATTGTTTAGAGTGAATATGAAACAGTTAAGCGAACAGCGTTCCATTTGGTTCGTTTATATAATAAAAAGTCAGCCAATTGGCCATAATGTGTAGTGTCATAGCGTCATTACACAGTGCAAAAGGAAAGATTCGCCCAATGTCACTTGTTATACCTATGGTTATTTATATACAGCAGCACTTAGCCAAAGTTGCAGATAAAGCGGTTGCTGCCAATATGAAACAAACACTTAGGGTAAATCAGCCTTGCTATGGGGTTAATGCCGAGCAACGAAGTGAAATTTTTAAAGATGCGAGAGCACATACAAAAATTGATAATGCAGAAAATTATCGTCGCTTACTGCTTTGGCTATGGTCCGGTGTTTATCGTGAAGAGCGTTATTTAGCACTTGATGCTGGTGAGTATTACCATGCATTTAGAAATGAACATGCTTTTCATACTTATCAAGAAATGCTGGAAACTGTTGATGGGGTTGATATTGCTGATCGCTTAGTTGAGCAGTTAATCAGTCCTGTTGTGTTAGGGCATCGCGAATTTGAATCAAAACTAATTGAATGGCGAGAGTCTGATAATAAATGGTTGAAACGAGCGTCATTATTGGCGCATTGTCATCACAAACAGCATACCAATGTCGACTTACTGTGCGAGACAGTACTGCTATTAGCCGATGATAGTGATTATGAGGTGCAGCAAGCGATAGGGTTAGTATTGCGAAATTACAGTGAAACCGATTTCCCTTTCGTTGATCATTTTCTTATATCGAATATTGGTATATTAACGCCGCAAGCTAGGCGAGAAGCAAGAAAACTTACATTAGGTTTGTAGCGATATTTAAGCCTTTACAGTTAACGATAAAGCCCGTATTACGCTAACTCGATCATAGCGAGTTAAACGTATACGGGCTTTTTACTATTCAATGATAGTGACTTTTTCAATCACAATCGGATCACGAGGGACATCGTCATGATCGCGAACAGATAATGTTTTTACTTTTGAAATTTTGTTTACTACGTCCATTCCAGCAGTTACTTCGCCAAAAACAGTGTATCCCCAGCCCGCATTTGTTGTTGCTGTGTGATCAAGAAAATCATTGTCAGCAACATTAATAAAAAACTCAGCCGTTGCTGAATGCGGGGCATCTGTTCTTGCCATTGCGATAGTACCTATCACATTTTTCAGACCACGGTTTGCTTCATTAACAATGGGGGCGCGGGTTGGTTTTTCTTTCATTTTCACAGTGTAACCACCACCTTGGATCATAAAGCCTTTGATCACTCGGTGAAAAATAGTGCCGTTGTAAAAACCGTCTTGGCAATATTTTAAGAAGTTCTTAACCGTAACAGGCGCTTTTTGCTTGTTCAGCTCAATCGTAATATCGCCAACATTGGTGGTAAAAATAATCATCTAAAACTAACCGTGGTGTAAATTGAATCGGGCAGTATACGTAATAGTGATGCTATTTGTAGTAAAAAAGTCATTAAATATCATGGCTTAAATTGAAGGTCATTATTGATCAGCCTTAATCCTGCTTCTCTACCTTGTTGATAACCTTGATCTAATTTACTGATATCTTTAGTTAATCTTTTGATCATAAACGTTTTATCAGGTGCAATGGCGGTGATTTTGCAATCCTTTGGCGGATTATGAATAAAATACAATGCCTTATTATAGCGAGACTCTTTGGTTAAAAACTCTTGCCCAAACACGGGATTTGTTCGGAATAAGCGACGTGTTAACCATGGCACTTGTCGATTTTTAGCAAACAAACCTTGAGCATGAGATAGAATAACTGTGATATCACGTGCGCCCTTATTGTAAGCCTCGATCACTGGGATAGGATCGGCAATACCGCCATCGCTCATTTCAATACCGTCAACTTGTGGAAATTGACGGTAAATGATCGGTAGGGCGCATGTTGCAGTCATCACTTCATTTAAGTTGTTACGTGTTACTTCAACGTAGTTAGGCTCACCCGTATCGACCACCGTTGTTGTGGCGTAAAGTGGGACATTACGATTCTCATATTTGTGTAGCTCTAAAGGAAGATGACTGATACTGGTGTTCCATAACCAATCAATATCAATTAAGTTACCACCTTTAACAAAACGTCTGTAATTAATGAACTCCTTACTACGTGCGTATTCGGTAATAACTTTATAGTTACGTTGATAACTTTCACACAGATATCCCATGAGTACTACAGAGCCTGCTGATACGCCGATAGTAAAATCAAATGGGTTGTAACTACGTTCAATAAAAGCATCTAATACACCAGTGGCAAAAATGCCACGCATTGCCCCACCTTCGACAACCAAAGCGCGTTTACTCATCACTGTTCCTTATCCTTGGTGATTTAATTATTCCATATTGGAATTAGACGATATTACCTTTAAGAATATGCACACATTTAATTCTAGATCACATTTTTATGAGTTTTTTGTTATTTAACGTATTATGACGGACATTATTTTGCGTGTTTCTCCTCCCACATATTAGATTAGGTTTGTTGATGCAAATTTTCCAAAAAGATGCGATTGAGTGGTTAACAGCTTTGCCCGATCAAAGTATTGACTTGATGATCACCGATCCACCTTATGAGTCGCTTGAAAAACACCGCTCAGTGGGAACAACAACGCGATTAAAACAAAGTAAAGGATCGAGTAACCAATGGTTTGATATTTTCCCCAATGAACGATTTGAAAGTTTATTGACGCAAGCCTATCGCGTTTTAAAACCAAACAGTCATTTCTATTTGTTCTGTGATCAAGAAACAATGTTTCACATTAAACCGATTGCAGAGCAGGTGGGGTTTAAGTTTTGGAAACCCATCGTGTGGGATAAAGTCGCGATAGGGATGGGATACCATTATCGAGCACGTTATGAATTTATTTTGTTTTTCGAAAAAGGTAAGCGAAAACTGAATAACTTATCGATTCCAGATGTATTGGAATGTAAGCGTGTTTATCGTGGTTATCCGACAGAAAAGCCCGTCCCACTATTAGAGATATTAATAGAGCAAAGTAGTGTTGAAGGTGATGTTATTGCCGATCCGTTTTTTGGTTCAGGTTCAACATTAGTGGCGGCCGATAGGTTAGCGCGTCAAGCATGGGGTAGCGATATCTCTGATTCAGCCCATCAACATTTAAAACAACGTCTATCGTCGCGATAGACGACATTTTTTAAGCTAGGAACAAACATGGCCCAACCGGGAAAGATTATTAGCTGGAATCAACAAAAAGGTTTTGGATTTATTGCACCAGATAACGGCGAGCAAGATGTTTTTTTTCATGTCTCTGCCTTGCCGGATAAACAGTGTCGTCCTCGTATCAATGAGGCCGTAACATTTCGTATAAGTAAAGATAAAAAAGGGCGCATGTCAGCAACAACAGTGACATTGACCAAAGCACATTCAGGTTTAGATAAATACACCGCACCTTTTTCAAAGTCACAGTGGTTTAGTGTTATCTTTTTGGCTTTTGTTGCGATATCAGTGGCGCTTTTTAATACCCCTTATCAAGTACTGATTGGATATTTAGTATTAAGCGTTGTGACGTTTGCGGTGTATGCACATGATAAACGTGCGGCTAAGTTAGATAAATGGCGAACCAAAGAAGCAAGCTTGCATATATTAGCCTTAGTGGGGGGATGGCCTGGTGCGTTATGGGCACAAAAGATATTGCGCCATAAATCTCAAAAACAGCCATTTAAAGCCATATTATGGGCAATGATCATACTTAACTGCGCGGCGTTTATTCTATCGTTTACCCCAGAAGGGGTGACGTTAATTAAACAAGTGTTACAGCTAATTTAAAATAGAGCGTGATTCATTATAGTAATGAATAAGATTCTATTAATCGTCCAGCATAGACCAATGTATAATGACGTGCTGGGCGATCATTCATTTATCGAATAACAGAAATGTCGCCATCTGCATCAGCAGACCAAGTAAAGTACTGGTTACCTTTACCTGAAATAATCGCGCTACCATTTGTGATATAAGGATGAACTTCATTGATATTGTATCGGTAAGTCAGTGGCGATGTAGATTCGGTAGACCAGTATGTAGTATCGTTGTCCGCAGTATTAACCAACATACCTTTAAATGTGATTTGATTACTATTATTCATCGCCATGATGTAATCATCATCAGTGTTTTTATCCAGAGATAATGAAATAATTTCGCCATTTGCAATCGCGTTGTGGGTGGTAAACTGCATCGCTTCAATGGTATGAATAACAACTCTGTCAGTTTGTTTTTCTACCTTGATACGGCCTTTTGTAACAGCAATATCAATATTTCCCTGAATTTCAGGAATATAACATTCATTAGAATTACCAACCGGTAGATTCTCAGCACAGTCCTTTGCTGCTTTTGCTACAACAGTTAAGGCATCTGCAGTTACGTCTGCATAGTTTTGTAAATCAGCATGGCTCAAGTTATCAACATCAATCCCGCCGTGATTTACAACTTCATCACCAACATTACAACCTAATAATGTTGTTGTTACTATTGCCGCTAAACATAGCTTCTTCATACAAGACCTTTTATCAATATATGTATAAATACTGTGAGAGAGGGTAGGTTGTTAATAAATTGAAAGCAATCATTCGCAGTGTTAATGACTTGGTTTTGACAAAGAGATGACAGTAATGGTTGTTTTCAAATAATTTTCATGACACTTGTCTAACAGAACTGCTCAGATATTAAATGATGTTAACTGAACCTAGAAAAGTAAAGGTTACTGCTTATTTCTGCTATCGTAGCTGGAAGAAATTTATTGTTTAATAAACAATTGGTTAAATGTAAAAAAACAGCACTAGATTATAGTGCTGGTTAATGAATGCTAGGCGTAACTCTATTGAGCGGTAATATCGCCATTACTATCAGCAGACCAATTAAATGTCTGGTTATCTTTACCAGTAATTACGGCATTACCGCTGATAAGGGATGGAAGCTTGATATTGGCATCATATTTAAGAGCTAGTCCAGTTGTTGATTCAGTAGACCAATATTTTGCATCGCTGTCAGCGGTATTAATGAGCATTCCCTTAAAGGTAACGTTATTTCCGCCAGGTAGCGTTTTAAGGGTCATGTTGTAATCTTTATCAAGGTTTTCACTGAAATTAAGTGAAATGACTTCACCGTTTGTCACTGCATTTGGAGAGGTAAACTCCATTGCTTTTGTTGTATGAACAATAACAGTTTGATTTTCCTGTTGTTCAACGTCAATTTGGCCTTTTGCTACAATAATGTTTGTCGTTGTATTGCTGGCGCTAAGGTCACATTGTTTTGTCTCGCCAACAGCCATTCCATTTGAACAATTATCAGCCGCTTGCGCGATGACTGCTAATGCATCGGCAGTTAACTTTGCGTAATCTTGTTTTTGGGTTTGAGATAAATTATTGATGTCGATACCGCCGTGTTCTACAACTTCGTCACCTGCGTTACAGCCAACAAGTACTGTAGCTACCATTGCTGCTAAACATAACTTCTTCATGTAAAACCCTTTTTCAATATATGAATAAATATTGCAGAAGATGTTAGATTGTTAATAAATTAAAAGCAATCATTTGCAGTGAGAATAACTTACTTTTTACAGGGTTATGACAAAAGTCGCTATTTTTGTGGTGTTATGTCAGGTAATTGTCAGCTTAGAGGGGGAGGTTGTTGGTATTTTTCTTAGTATTTACTAGATATTCTCTTTAAAGTGAGTGTAATGGCAAGTCGCTTAGTGCTCACAATGAGTTAGCGTAATAGCTAACTCGTTTTTGGACAAAAGTTTGTTATGCACTTTGCTCTAAAAAGTAAGGGTAACTCCAAATAATTTTAAAATATCAGTTGGTTATACGCTTTTCTCTTTTGCGACATTATGCCAATAAGCAGCATATTCAGAAGTCTTCTTAAGTATTTGATCACTTTTGAAATCACTTGGCCAAAACTGAATTAAGTATTTTTGGCCGTCGAGAGGAGGTAATAGTTCTTCGTCATCTTCCGGCTCTTCTATATTTTCATAATCATAATCGAGCTCAAAACCTTTTATGTTATAACGTACTCGATAGATTCCTTCTGGTATATTTAATGGATATTCCTCTTCATGAGCCCATTCACATAAAAGTATATCTTTAGCACCTCGTGTAAATGACACCTCAACAATCTCATCGAAGTTTTCATCTACCTCTGGCTTTGAGTCAAGTAGTTCGATTTCAAGGTTGATTAATGAGTCTGTAGGAGCCGCTGTAAAAAATAATCTTTCGCTCTGAGCAGCTCCACAGAGTCCATTTTGTTGTTTATGAAAAGGATTACTAGGTAGCAGTGAATCATCTGGGTCTTCACACTCAATGTAAAATTGACTGTATGATACAAATATATTATCTGAAAACAGGGTTTGTTGTTTCATTGAAATACGATCCTTATCTGCGTGCTTTGACTTGTTAAGGCTGCACCGCTTGCGCAATATCAGGCCTACTTTCTTTAATGAATTTCACTATGTCTGATATTTTAACTAGAAGCTCCTCAGGTGATTTCTCCGAAAACTCATTAACATTAAATATTTCTAGACTGCCATCTGGCGCCTTCATTGATTGAGATAAATTACTGACTGGATTTGCGCTAGAGTGGATTAGAAAAGGTATTACAAACGTATTATACCCCTCTAATTTCATATCATATTTAGCAAGCATCTCGGGAGGCCAATTGTTATGGCTATTAAAAGTACCACTAATAAATTGTGTGGGTATATGAATCCGTGATTTCCCTTCTGCAATTATTGGAAGCGCAGAAGGCTGCTTGGCGTGCACTAATGCGAACATAGCAAGCCAGGGTGTCGTGCCTTTTGAATTGATAAGGTATTCCGGCTTAATGGCTGCTCCATTAGAAATTGCAGGGCCAACATTTACCATAGACAGCAAGCCTTGCACTTGCCCCTCCGATAAATCTATTTCATTTGGGCTTCCTTTAGATATTCCAATGAAATACATGTGGCGCCACTCTGTCGCAGAGCTTCCTATTTCGGTTTTATCAGTCACTTCTTTCCCCTGTGCAACTGTAGAGATAAAAATAGCACTTACAAAAATTGCGATAATTCGATTTAGCATAATCTTCCTGTGTGGCCTTAACAGTATATTAATAAGCATTCTTACTTTCGCGCAAAAATATACTCATAAAATACCTTTACCATACTCGATATAATCGTTACATATTATGAACTTGGTAGCAATTTTTTACATTTACGGATTTAAAAGAGGGTGTAAAAAGTAAGAAATGTATTTAATCAATCTTATTAAATATAAAGTGAAATATTAAATTTTTTAATTATCAATTAGTATAGCTACACCTCTGTTTTGAATAAGAAATATTTCTTATTAAATACGGAAATTAAGTGATAAAATCAACACGTTCATTATAACTGTTGATATATACAGTAAATAAAACTAATCCAAAATCACGTTAATGCGATATTAATGAGTATTTGCTCTGAATGATAATGGGGCAAAAATGAGCTAGAATAACTAGCGGCATTCATGAGCACAAAAAAAGAATCAGTTCATTTCTATTATTGGTTTGCATTTAGTTTTAAATTACCGAATATCGTTCAATTTATTTCGCTTTTATTTACTATTTGTAAATAATGATTCACTGGCACTTTTGAGAAATTTATTTTAACAAAACAAACAATTAATGATCTTTATTGCATCATTTTTTATCAACCGCAATCGAACAAAGTTCAGGTTAAAATTTAATATTCCGAAAGTGTTATTTCCACTTATCGTTTTTTAGCATAAATTACTCACTATTAGTTACTTTGAAATCTTTGTCACTTTTTAATGAGAATGATTTAAATGCTAAGGAGGTAAAATTTTACTTCCTTAGTTTTAGTTAAGGAATGTTGGATGAAGTTTAGTCGAAAAAAAATAAATACATTCATTGGTTCGGTAATGGCGGTTTCGGCTTTATTGACTTGTGGCTCGGCTTTCGCTGCTAATAATGTGGCGCAACCAGATTTAGATTGGCATGTGTTAGATGGTGTTAAGATAAATAGCACTGCGTCTTTATGTCCGCAATCAACCGTAAAAGTGTGTAACGATAACATCTTAGATGCACTATATGCTGATAATAACTTCATGCCATTTTGGTTAAACCCTGCGCTTGTCAGTGCGATCATGCCGCAATTACAAGCGTTGGCAGATTCAGATACACTACCTGGTATGAAGCAGCGCCTACAAGAGTTGAAGAAATTAGAGACAAGGCAAGATGAGCGTGGCTTTGATTTACTATTAACGGATACCTATTTGGTGTACGTGGATTATGTGCACCAGTTAATGCAAGATCCTCGACCGTTATACAATTCACAGCCAGTAAAATTAACGCCTTTGTCGTTAACAATGGCGCAGAAATATTTCCCATTAACGGTTCAAAAAATCAATTCTCTTATTCCTTCTTCGCAGTTTGTTCCAACAATGGGGGTGATTAACCATTTATTAAGTTTGCCAGCTAACCCACTGGATTCAAGTGTTGTTCACTTCGATAAGGTTATTAGCATTGGTGAGCCGATCCCTTATGGCGACAAAGTTGCAACGGTGCTTTGGAATCTGGGTTATTTAACTCAGCCTGAGTATCAACAAGTTGTGGCTCAAGCAACAATTACCAATACTGGTGTGATTAACCAAGCGATCAAAGCTTTTGAAGGAAACTATGGCTTGAAGATGGACGGCATTATCGGGCCTGACGTTATGAGTCAATTAACACGCCCTTATTCAAGTTTGGTACGTCTTGCTGCATTAAACTTACAACGTGAGCGTTTTGCCCAATTAGAAGGGGATGGTCCACAAATTATTGTGAATATTCCTGATTACAAAATGACGCTATACGATAATCAAAAGCCAGTTTTTGAGTCGAAAATTATTGATGGGATGCCAAAACGTCCAACCAATTTGTTTCAGTCATACATTAATACGGTTGTGATAAACCCATACTGGTATGTACCTGAAACCATTAAAGTGCAGAATACGATTCCATCGGCTAAAGCAAATCCTAATTTCTTAACGAATAGTCGTATGGATGTGATTAATAGCTGGAGTGATCGCTCTGTTGTGCCACCGAGTTCTATTGACTGGGCAACGGTAAATCCAAAAACATTTACTCATGAGTTTCGTCAAGATCCTGGCCCTGAAAATGCGCTTGGACGAGTTGCATTTTTGATGCCTGATTCATTCTCTGTGTATATGCATGATGAAGCGCAATCAGAGTATCCATTGTTTAATCGTCGTCATCGCGATTTAAGCTCTGGCTGTATGCGTGTACAACAACCACGTAAAATGGCGACACTTATTTTGTCTTACCAAAATATGCCTAACTTGCCTTCTGTTGACGATATGATTAATACCAACAACCACCGTGAGATTGGCTTGGATACACATGTGAATCTTGATGTGGCTTACTTAACGGCATGGGTAACACCGAATGGTCAGTTAGCGATACGTCCTGATATTTACGGTTACGATAGCCCTCGCGCTAAACCGATTCAGAATCAATTTATTTCGATTCCCAATTACCGCACTCATCAACGTATGGCACTGGCATTGAATGGGCAAAGTAGTTAATTCGAAAGTAGGTTTTAGTTTCGAAGAATAAAGCGCTTATTCAGCGTATGAAAAAGGCTAAGTGCAATACACTTAGCCTTTTTGCTGTATTTAATCGGGCAATATTTATAGGCTGCTGTTAATAAATGAAATGCTGACGGATGAGCGGGGAGGGATGCCAATTTTTCGATGAGTAATTACTGATCAATTTTCAGTCTATTCGGGTTATAAAGGTTTGCTCGTCATCCACAAAAGCGACAAAGCCACCGTGATAGATGAACACTCGACCGCGTCCTTCAACGAGGCAAGCAAGTTGTGGGTTCAAACCTTCTTCGTTATCTTTGCTTTGAAATGTACCTGTATCGGTGATAACACCGCGGAGTACAGGCAAATACCCATAAGTCCGCTTGGCTTGATCAATCAGGCTTAATTCGCTGGTGGTAGAGAAGCAATAAGGTATTTTACCGGCTTCTTCGATAAACATAGTTTTGAATTCTTCAAAAGCTGTGATCACCAGCCAGTCAATGTCGTTAACGTGATGGATAAACATAGAGTTTCTCGGTAATTCTGATATGCAGATTCTATCACTATCAGGGCTGAGTGGAGTAGATATTGCGCCTAAAACTAGCGAGGTATTGAGAGTGACCGTGGCGACAAGAAACGTAAGCCTGAAAAAGTAGCTCATTTTGTTGCTTTCATTTGCGCGGACATGGGATGCCTTAAATGTGACAGGGAATGGTTGCTTGAATTGTTAGATCTTTGCGCTTTACCTACTCACTATATTTCGATTATTATCGAAATATAGTGAGTAGGTATCGATAATAGAGGAAACGCTATGTTAGCAGAGTGGCTCATACACAAAGATCAACTAAGAAGTTACATAGTGAAAAAGACGGGAGATCTTGATTTAGCTGATGACATTTTGCAGGACGTTTACATCAAGGCCAGTCAAAAGATTGAACAACTAGAATCGAGAGATAAGCTCCACAATTGGTTGTATCGCATTACGCATAATACGATTATGGATTTTTATCGGACTCAACAAATTCACGAAGAGCTGCTTGACAATCAAGTGGCAGAAGAAATGTCGGCAGAGCTAATTAACCTGCAAGCGGTGGCGCAGTGTTTACGTCCAATGTTTGATTGCTTGCCCGAGAAATACCGGCAAGTGATGATTCTTGCAGAGCTTGATGGATTGTCGCAGCAGGCTGTTGCTGAACAATTAGGGCTATCACTTTCAGCAACGAAGAGTCGCATTCAACGAGGTCGCGTAAAGCTAAAAGAGATCTTAATGGATTGCTGCAACATCGAAGCAGGAGGTGAGGGAATTGTCGATTTTGACCCTGATCCAAAGTGCGTAGAGTTCTGCAAAACAAGCGCGATGAATGACGGTGTTCATCAATCAGCCCAGGTGACCACACTCTAGATGATTTCTTGAATACTGGGGCGTACAACTGCATGATTTTTACTATGATGCACTTGTGACTGCCTCATTACCTTGCCTAACAACAGCGTTTTTTCCTTGCCTTTCCCATCCACATTTTCGTCAAAAATTAATTATAAAAATAGCGAATATTTTTGCGTCTTTTTTGGTTTTATTGCGTCTTCACAGAGTGAATAACACTTTTATTGAATAAGACAAATGAAAAATAAAGCCACCCCAATTGATATAGAGACTCTGGTTGATGAGTCGCTGTTGGTATTTATAGCAAGTGATGATGTGCAAGATACACTGCAAGGTGTTCGTCGTGGTATAGAGCGTGAAATGCTTCGAGTGACACCAAGTGCTCAGCTTTCGCACCGGCCCCATCCGAAATCGCTAGGTTCCGCACTGACTCACCCATACATCACGACCGATTTTTCAGAAGCACAGTTGGAACTAGTGACGCCTGCGGTGACCGGTAGAAAGGAAACATTTAAAAAATTGGCTTCGTTACACCACTTTGTAGCTACACATTTGCCGGAAGGTGAATCAATGTGGGCGGCAAGTATGCCTCCGTCTCTACCTTTAGATAGTGATATTGCGATAGCAAATTATGGCACATCCAATGTGGGTATGGCGAAGATGCGTTATCGAGAAGGCTTAGCAAACCGTTATGGAAAAAGAATGCAGCTTATTTCAGGCATTCATTACAATTTTTCGTTACCAAAACCTTTCTGGCAGATGCTTCATGCAAATACAGAAAGTCAATTGCCGCTAGAAGATTTTATTTCTGAGCGATATTTTCATCTGATCCGCAATGTTCTACGCAATGGTTGGATCATTCCATATTTGTTTGGTGCTTCACCCGCAGCCGACAAGAGCTATCTGCGAGATAAGCCTTATCAGTTACTGCAGTTAGATAGCACGACAGATTACTTACCTTGGGCGACATCGTTGCGCTTAAGTAACTTAGGGTACGGAAGTAGTGAGCAATCTCGATTCCCGATCAGCTTTAATAGCAAACAGGATTATCTGATCGGACTATGCAAAGCATTAACTCAACCCAGTGTGCAATATTCATACTTAGCAGAGCATCAACAGTTGAATGGTTCGGTTCTTCAACTCGAAAATGAATTATACGGTTCCATACGTCCTAAAATTGTCAATGCACAAATGCGCCCATTGGTGGCCATGTGTCATTACGGGGTGGAATACATAGAATTACGCAGTTTGGACAATAATCCTTTGTTACCGCTTGGTATTGATGAACTTCAAAGTCAATTCATCGATCTATTTCTACTTTACAGCGCATTATCGCCTAGCCCTGAAATAAGTAAGCAGGAAAGAACCTTGATTATGCAAAGGCAAGAGTTGGTCGCGACACAGGGCAGAAAGCCGAATTTGATGTTGCCTACCTTGAATGGTGAGGTGCTACTGACGGATTTGGCGAAACCACTAATGAACCTGTTAGCCAAAATGGCGACCATCATGGATGGCGGGCAGAATACTAATGGCTATGAGAAAGCCGTGATGCGTGAACAAGCCAAGTTTGATGCCAGCCAGTTAACGCCTTCAGCACAGATTTTAGCGGTTATGGAGCAAGAAAACCTAAACTTCACAACGTTAATGAAAAGCTATTCAGACGAGCACCAACAAGGATATTTGAGCGATACGCTCTCTGACGATGAAATGACACAATTACAAATGCTGGCATACAACTCTTTACTTGAGCAAAAACAGCTAGAGGCAGGAAATGAAGAAAACTTTGATGAGTATTTAGCCCAAAAACGTCATATCAATTGTGAAATGCCTTCTCGGGCTGATGCCGCGTTATCAATGCAAAGATATTCGATGCAATTTCAAGACAATAAAGAGCCAGCTAATCAATTATGAATATGCTTTGGAAATTAAAAGGCTACATCAAAATGTATGGCCGGCACTATCTCATTGCCCTTATCGCTTTGCAGTTGGTTGCTTTGATCAATTTGGTGCCTTCATGGCTGATCGGTCGAGTAGTCGACGGCATTAATCAAGGAACATTAGATGCACACAACCTAGTTATCTACGTCGGTGGAATCATTGTTTCGGGTGCGGCAATGTATGGTCTGCGCTTTGTGTGGCAAAGCAAGTTATATGGGGCGTCTATTGCGATTACTCGTGTAATGCGCAGTGAATTGTTTCAAAAGTTCTCACAACTTCCTCCTGCTTTTTATGCTCGCCGCAGTGCTGGTGATTTAATGGCGCATGCAACCAATGATCTTAACGCTGTTGAAGAGACTATGGGCATGGGAATTATGACGTTAGCGGACTCTTTCATCGCAGGTATAACCGTCATTTTAGGGATGATTTTTGTTGTCAGTGGTGAACTGACCGCCATTGCGCTGCTTCCCTTTCCGTTGTTAGTGCTGATCACTCGTCGTTATGGAGTGCAGCTACATAAAGCTTTTGGAAAGGCACAGTCTGCATTTTCTGATTTAACGGAAGAGACGCGTGAAACGGTATCGGGCATTCGTGCGGTTCGTACACACGGTATTTCTGGTCGTCAAGAACAACGCTTTGGACAAACCTTAGACCAAACGGTCGATGCCAATCTGACTGTAGCGAAAGTCGATGCAGCGTTCACTCCAACAATACAATTGGTTTACGGATTGTCGTTTGTGATCGCTCTTGGATACGGCGCATGGTTAATCGAACAGGGTAGTATCACTGTCGGTCTCTTTACGACTTTTACTTTGTACCTTGGTCAACTGCTGGGTCCATTTATGCAGTTTGGTTGGCAATTCAATGTCTTTCAACGGGGTAAGACCTCTTGGCGTCGGTTGGAGCATTTGTTTGCGGAACACTCGGAAGTGGTTGAGGGGGATCTAACATTAGCCAAAGATTCGGATTCAAGTATGTCATTTGATATCCGAGAATTTAGCTATGAGCAATCAAATCGAAGAGTTTTGGAGAGCGTAAAGTTTGAAGTGCCATCAGGTGGATTAGTGGGCATTACTGGGCCAACAGGTAGTGGCAAAAGTACGCTTCTGCATCTGGCTTTGCGTCAATTTAAACTTGAGCAGCCATCCAGTATTCATGTTTCAGGCATGCAAAGTGACAGCCTCACCTTTGATGCTTTGCGCAGCAAAATGGCTTGGGTTCCTCAAAAGCCGTATTTATTTTCCGGCACGATCGCAGAGAACATTGCCCTGTCAAAACCGAATGCGTCGTTGGCTGAAATAAAGCATGTGGCAGACATGGCTTCTATTCGAGCAGAAATTGAAGCGATGCCCGAGGGTTTTGATACCCGACTTAGAGAAGGCGGTACGAATCTATCGGGGGGCCAAAAGCAGCGATTAACACTTGCTAGAGCACTCCTGTCGGACACTGATATCTTGTTGTTAGATGATCCTTTCAGCGCATTAGATATAAAAACAGAGGCGCAAGTTCGTCAAAATTTACAATCGTATTATTCTCACAAAACGATGCTGCTTGTCACCCAGCGCCTGACCAACCTTATTGAAGCTGACCAAATCTTAGTATTAAACGATGGTCAGGTGGAGGAACGCGGTTCTCATCATCAATTATTGGCAAACCAAGGTTGGTATTCCATGGTTTATCAGCGTCAAAGTCAGTTAGGGGAGAAAGGCCCGTTGGTGAGCGCAGAAGCATTGCATGCACGTTCAAGCAGTACTTTTAACGTTAACAACGATCCTGCTCTGAAGGAGATCTACCATGGGAAATAATACGCTTTATCGCCGTTTGTTAGCGTTTGCATTGCCGCACAAAGCTCGTTTTGGTTTTGCATTTGTCATGTTGGGGCTAGCGGTCAGTGCAGAAATGACAATTCCTTGGTTGGCAAAAAGTGTCCTTGATGACGTAATCGTGCCTCAGCAATTTGAATGGCAACAGCTTATCTTTTTGATTGGGCTGGTTATGTTTTTTTACATTTTAGCTGCGGTGTTCGGGTATTTTCAGGCGGTCGCTTTTAAACACGGCGCATTGCTTGTGGTCAAAGATGTGCGCGAGCAGTTATTTCGCCATGTGCTGAACTTTCCCATTGCGACATTCGACAAGCTGCCGACGGGGAAGCTGGTCTCTTACATTACTAACGACACTGAGTCATTGCGAAATATGTTCGTGTCGACGCTACCTACCGTGGTTCAAGGATCCTTACGTATTTTAGCCACTTTTATTGCTATGGCGTTTTTAGACTGGCGTTTGATGTTATTAAGCTTGGTGTTGATCCCCATATTACTTGTGACCATGCATCTATATCGCAAGATTTCAACGCCAGTATTTGATGGCATTCGAGTTCAAGTCAGCAACATCAATGGCCAAATCAATGAGTCGTTACAGGGAATGGCGTTGATTCAAGCGTTTCGCCAGCAGAAACGCTTTCAAACCAAGTTTGAGAAAGAAAATCAAAGCTGGTTTAACTTCAGAACCAAATCGGTAGCTATTGATAGTTTGATGTTGTTGCCATTGACCCGTTTGATTGGGACGCTGACCGTAGCGGGTATTGTTGCCTGGTTTGCAGGGGCTTCAATGTCGACCGTTGTGGAAGTGGGCACCTTATACGCTTTCTTAAACTATGTTGAGCGATTCTTTGACCCGTTCCGACAGTTATCGATGGAACTGCATAAATTGCAGGTTGCTACGGTATCGTCAAAACGTATTTTTGAGCTACTAGACGATGAGTCTGAGGTTCATCATCAAGTGATGCCAGAGGTAGAGTTCAATGATAGTCACGATATTGAGTTTCGCAATGTCACTATGGGGTACGAAGAAGATAACCCCGTGCTTAAAGACGTTAGCTTTACAGCAAAAAGTGGTGAGTTCACCGCAATTGTCGGCCATACCGGAAGCGGGAAAAGCTCCGTAATCAATCTGTTAATGCGTTTTTATCAACAACAGCAGGGTGACATTTTCATTGGCGGGCAATCGCTTCGAACTCTTCCAGAAGCACAATTGCGTAAGTTGTTTGGCTTGGTATCGCAAGATCCAACCATCTTTAGTGGTTCAATTGAAGATAACATTAACTTATCTCACGATGTTCTTACCATTGATAAAACAAGTGCAAACACATTGGCGAAAAGCCGTGAGAGAGCGATTCATGCAGCCCAATTGGTGCAAGCAGACCGATTCATTCATCGTCTACCTGATGGTTTTGAACACAAACCAGGTAATGGCGGTGCCTCGCTTTCCGTTGGGGAAAGGCAGTTATTGGCGTTAGCTCGGGCGATTTCCCACGATCCGAAAATATTTCTACTCGATGAAGCCACGGCGAATATCGACAGTGAATCGGAAGAAGCGGTTAAACAGGCGCTTGATAATATCCAGGGCGGCAGAACGGTTATTGCTGTGGCACACCGGTTATCTACCATTCAAAACGCTGATCAGATTTTGATGATGAACAGCGGCAAGGTCGTACAAAGAGGCACACATCAAGAACTGATTGCTCAAGATGGCGACTATCGAGATTTGTACCTAAGTCAAAAAGCGCAAGAAGAACATGACACTCAAAACAGCACGCTTGGTTTAACCGCCGCCAGTGCAGCATAAATATTTAATTATGACGAGCAAGAACATTATGAAAAACCACACAACGCACATCGAATCTAATGATACTGATCAAACACAATTTGTATCTGAGCAAGTGATTGAAGACATCCTTGAGTGGGAAATCATGCACGGCGTAGCATTTCGTCAGGCTGACAATACCGCAAGGCATGTTCCCTTTAGTATTGCGCCGATGACAATGGAACGTTCAACGTATGACCACCTACGTAAGGTCACGCCATTGATTGCTAAATTGGTGAGCAACGTTTCTGAAGATCATCGTTTTCTGCAAACCTCATTGAGTGAGATGGCGAAAGCCGACCCGTTCTTTGGTCGCTTAATGGAGCTCCATCAACAAGCTCATGGCGATAAAACCGCCCCTAAGCAACCTGCTCGTCAGCCGCTGTTATTAATGAGAACAGATTTTATGGATGACCGACAATACGGGGCGAAAGTTATTGAATTTAATGGCATAGCGGCGGGAATGGGCCCTTTCGGTCAACGTGCTTTCGAGCTGCATCGTTTTGTTGAAAACCAATGGAACGAGGTTTACCGAGAGTGGCTAGAAGATGATTCAGCAACACCTGCCGATAACCAAGGATTGGAACAATTAGCCCTAGGCATCGCAACAGCAGCAAAAAAGGTTCAAGCTCATTTTGCTGATTCTGACAAGAATGGTGTAAGCAAAAATCCTGATCAAAAGCCAACATTCTTAATGATCGTCCAAAAAGGAGAAGACAATGTGTATGACCAACACCTATTGGAGGTGGCATTACATAAGTTGGGCGTTCGTACCGTTAGGCGTACATTCGAACAATTGAGCACTCAACTTTCAAGTGGTGATAACCAGCGTTTAATCCTTGATGGTGTTGGCGCTATTGATACCGTGTATTTACGCGCGGGTTACCAATATTCAGATTACTGCGCGCCAGAGTTGGATGAAGACATTTGTTGTCACACATTGAGCCAAACTCGCTTGTTTATTGAAAAGCATTACGTGGCGATGAATGCCACCATCAGTCAACAATTAGCGACGAGCAAATCTATGCAAATGCTATTAACGCAAATGCCAGCCGAAGCTTATATTCAATGGGGATTGTCCCTTAATGAAGCCCATTTAGTGAAAAGCGTTTTGGCAGAGATGAAGGCGATCACCGCAGAAAGTATTGAATGGTTTTATCAGAGTGCGAATAAAAAAGAGTGGGTATTGAAGAACCAAGGGGAAGGTGGCGGTCACTGCGTATTTGGAGAGGATATTAGTGCTATTTTGCAACGACTAAAGCCAGAAGAATACAATGCGTGGACGTTAATGCAGCGCTTGTACCCACATGAACGCGACACCCCAACCATTGCCGTTCGAGATGGCAAGCAAACCTTAGTTAGCGACCTTGTTAGTGAAGTGGGGCTTTTTACTGCGCATTATCAAGGCAAGCCTGTTACTGAAAATAACGGTTATGCTGGATACTTAATACGCAGTAAGCCCGCGAGTGAAAATGAGGGCGGAATACATAGCGGGCAGGGGATTTTGGACTCGTTAGTGTTGATTAATAACTAACTATATATTCGCGATGTACAACTTGAACGTGAGTTATACATCAGTGGTTAGTTCAAAGGTTTGGTTTAAGTTCTTTTTTGATCTGTTTGTAGGTGTTTAAGGAAACCTTTAATTTCATCAAAATCGGCTACAACTTCAATAATCGTTGAACATGAACGTATACCTGCGGCTGTGTCGTGACCAATACTATGTCATGAGGAAATACAATGATTTGGCGTTCTAGCGATTACTCCATTAACCTTTTGTGACTTTTTCACTCTATTCTAAGGGCACAAGGCTGGCAGCTCTTGGTTAAATACTTCCATGCCACAATAAGAAAATACACTCCAGAGCTCAGAAAGCGTCTGTCATCGATTCTGAGTGAAAATTCAGTGGAATCGCTCTTTAAGGGGACGCCAAGAATAAAAATCAGGCACATTGCAACTAATTAAAACCCCTAGTCATTTAATCAATAAGACTAGGGGTTTTCTATTATTGTGTCTTTATGTGGTTAGTTATTTATTAACGGTAGCTATATTGACCGAAGCCGTTAGAAAAAGTCCAATGCTTGCCGTTAGACCACTTAATCCCTGGAACTTGAGTACATTGTCCACCTGCATTAATGAAGCCTGCGCCATAAAAACCACTTGTGTTTACGCTACATAAATTTGCATGACTTCCTTCAACAGCTTTAACTGATTGACCTACTTGTGCAGGGTTGTTTAAAGACATCCACTCAAATTGGTTCAGCATTGATTGCAATGGCATTTCGCCTTGATTACTTGCCACTGAAATTTCTGAACCACCTGTGCACTGATAATCTCCATTACCAAAATCTTCAACGTAGCCATGTACTGTTTGTTCAACACCATTAATTGCTAACGGAAATCTACAAAGATACGGCTTTTCACTTCCTACACGCATTGTCGCTAATGAGGTACGATCTCTTACTGACAAAGTGCTAGGATCAAAGCCGTTAGTATGAGCAAACCAGCTTGATGGAATATTCGATTCAAGAGCTTCGTACCCGTGCTCTTGCCCTATAATTACAGGTCCTTTTAGGTCATCTGCTGCAGGGTTTCGAAGTGTCGATTGTGAATCTAACACTGTTTTTGTACCAGAAGTTGATGCGCACTCAATGGAGATACGTGTTGGGTGATTATCTGCTGGTAAATTGAGGTGTAGTTTGTTGCTTTCATTATTGTTATAGCGGTGGCCGTTCAATGCAATTTTAGTGGCATCACCATTTTCAGTCTCAACAATAAGTTGGCACTGCTTTTGTGATGTAAAGCTGTATTGTTTTATTCCGCCTTGGTGATTTACGTATGACCAATTAGCTCCATTATTATGTTTTACGCCATCAATTTGCATACATTTATCGTTTTCTATAAATCCAGCACCATCGTGGGATGTTCCTGGTTTATCTAATGTACACAATGTTTTTTCACCCAGTTCCATTGTTGGAGTGTAGGTTACATAGCCTTCTGTTTCGCCTTTCGTGGCCAGTAACATGTAGTCATTGAAAGCCGACACTGGTACTTCGCGCTCATTGTTTACAGACCAATACATATCTGAAGAAACTTGGCATATGCCTGTTTCGCTATTTTCAAAGCCGACAAAATTCGCAGTCTGCCCGTTCATGTTAGTATAACTAAACTGACATAATGGTAACCAGTTATTGTCTATTTTAATTGTTTGCCACTCTGTATTATTTCGATCCTCTTCATTTAACTCGACAGTTGAAACCCATCCTTCAAGTTGAGAAGGTGTTGTAGAGGGCTCTGGTAGCTCGAATAAATTACCGTAGTTTGAGTAAATCAATGGGTATATTTGACTTGGATTTTTTTCTGTTGGGTCATAGATACCTAAGACAGTAATTACAGGCACACCTTGTTGACTTGGCTTATTAAAGTTGGTTTCTGAATCAGTATATCGCTGACTTTCATGATCCCATTGAACAAAGCCTGTGGAGCTATTTAGATCAAGGTTGTTAGACTGATTAAACCAATCCTGAGTCATGCGAGTTGCAATTGGGTGCTCCAAAGTATAATGGCTTATTAGGCCAGTTAATGGATGCTCGCCACCTCCCATAGCCTCACGCATAAAGCGGAATTCATTTGCAAATGGCGGCACACTTTCTCCGCTATTTTCATTCGTCATTGTTATCGGATCATCTGACCAATGAATATTTCCAATAAAACGTTGGTATCGTGCATCCCAGCCCCAACCAGACTCCATATCGTGAATAGATGCGTTTTGAGGATGGTGGCCTCTATTATAGTTATGGCCTAATTCATGAGACCATTCATTGCCACGTGTTGAACTTAATGTAACTATGCCACCACCGCCGCTCAATCCATGGTTGACGACATTAGAAGTGATGACTCCGGTGTCTGGATCTTTCGATAAGTAGCGTCCGCGATTGTTGTGGGCAGTAATATGGCTAAATGGGCGAGGCCAACTTGCATCACCTCCAGCAGTATCTACTATGCCAAAGTTTGCATTGTTAATACCTAAAGAAATCAGATTCTTGCCAATATACTCACGCATATCACCAGCATAAATTCCGGCATTTTCATATTCACTAGCTTTGGTGTAGACCTTTCCGTTAGGCATGGTGACTTTACGTAGATGTAATGGTGTATAGTCTGCCATAACCATCTTAGATACAGGTATCTTTTGGAAATAATCAGTAGCTAACTGTGCCATGTCATCAATCATCTCATATTGGTCGCGCGGTTCAACCAGCATACCTATATCAATATTTTGAAGAACTAGCTCAGGTGCACCACCAAAAACGAAAAGATTTTCCGTTATTTCTCCCTCACGGTTGCGATTGTCGCTAAATTTAAGTGACAAGCCAGGTTTCATCCATTCCCAGCTTAATGGTAGGCTCCATGCGTGGTGTGAGAATATGACTTTGCTTTTGCCGTTATCGCGCTGATCTGTATCAGGGAGTGCGCTTGGTGGGTTCATGAGGTGGCGCCCCATAGTTACTCCATCAACAACTACTTCAACCCATAATTGATGAATATTTCTCGCTTTAGGTGTTACTAATAATAAGCCTTCTCGATCCATTATTAGATTAGGATGGTTTATTTCATCATTCCCGTAAGGAGCAACGCTTGTATGTGTTTGTGCAATAGCAACATTTGCACTCAAATTGCCAGCCAAATGATTAATACCATTACGGCTATCATTGTAACTTAATCGTAGCGGTAACGTTTTGACACTAATCGTCTTATCGTCACACCCATGCTGATTACACTCAATTAACTTTACTGAGTATTCAGTATTGGGTGCAAGTTCTGGTATATAAAAACCTGAATTGTTAGCACTGTATTGATATGTTATTGAAGACTCGCCCGGCTTATTTGCTGTTAATTCGATTTTATAACTGTTGCCTTCGACAGTCTGATCCCAAGCTAGCTGCATACCAACATCAGAAACTGAAGCCACTTTAAATCCTGTAATAACAGGTATTGACGAATCACTGCATTCAGACGTTAATACTCGTTGTACTTCTGCCGTTTCCCACTCATAACTTCCGTCATCAGTTTGAGAGCCACGCGCTGCAGGTACATATTCTGCAAAGCATCCGCTGCCATCAGGATTTATTACCCCCCATTCGCGGTGCAGTAAATAAAAGCCACCGTTATATGAAATATACTCCCAGTCAGGGCCTACGAATGGGAACGCGCTACTGTAATCATCATTAGCGTTGCTTAATGGGAATATCGGTGCATTCTCATGGTTTAACTGGTACTCTTTTCCATTGAATTGTAGGTACCGTATACCACCTCTTTCTATGACATTCTCTGGATTATATGCCATCTCCTGCATTTGATTGATGGTTTCGAACGTATCTGCGGCTATGGTGGTTAATGTATGCTCTGAAGCAAGAACGCCTGTGCTTAATAGGCCACTAATGACTAGTGATAGCATTTTCATTTTCATTCTTGTTTGCTCTTGTAATATCCTGAATTAGGATGAATTATTAATACCTAATTAGAATGAAAACTAAATGTTTGATATGTAACAAAAAGCGCTAAAAAAAGTACAAAAAAGTATCTTTTTTCATTGGATACCACTAGAGCATTCTCATTTTCTTCAAAAGATTCTAAATTAGTTAAATATTTCAATAAAATAAGACCAATAAAAGCAACAGTACGCATATTGGTATGGCAAAAAAACTAAACATTTTAGTTGAATAATAATATAAGTTATTGAATATTGTTTTTTACTTGGTGATGAGTATTCTCCCATCACCCGCGGGGCGATATGATTAGTGTCTAAAATTCGAAGGCGGTCGTGCATTGATAGCAGGCTTACAGAATCGGTTGGTATTTATCTCGTTATGTTCCCTCGTAATGACATCTACGAGGGAACATAATGCGGTACAATCAACAAATGCCGTTCACACTTATGTGAACGGCATTTACCCAATAGGCTTTTTTCAATGGCTTTAATTATAATAGTTCCGGTAGTCGATTTGCCGCTCTTTCCAACGCAAGATTGACAACCTTCGTAATTTCCGGGTATTGATTATCTGAATCATCCCAATCAACATCTTCTGGTAACAGTACTTCTTCTAAAATTCGATGCTCCATTACGATCTTATTGTTTCCCAGATCAACCAGCGTGACCTCCGCATTCACATAGCCACGAGGTTTTGAAAGGGGAATAAAGCCGTAGTAATCACGCAGCGTGCCCGCAGCCATGATTTGGATAACAAGTAGATGTGTTGCTTGATACTGATCCTTCACGACAGAAACATCGTAATCGAAGTAACCTTTTTTAAGTTCATCTTTTGGAAGTTTATGTTCCTCGGTCGCTTTATAATATTCTGGGATAATTACGCTGTGGCTTCCCCGGTTCTCTATCAATTTCGCCACTTTTGACTTGCCTACTTCAAACTTATCATGCGTTAGTGATTGAATATGAGTTTCAACACTATCAGTCACCATTTCGTTGATAGCAAGATCAAGTAAACCTTCAGCACCTGATCGATGCGCCTGCATTTCTGGTGGTTGGACAAATGCAACTGCGATATTTTTATCTCCTCCCGTTTGCCAAAAGTCAGACGGAATATCCATTGCTTTTTTAGATACACAGCCAGACAAAAGCATTACTGCTAAAGCACAACTGATAATTCTTATATATCTCATAATGTTACTTCCCTTTATTATATGAGAAAAAAAGGCTATCAATGGCATTGTCAATGTACAATGTATCGTAAATTAAAAAATGACAAACTGTGATTAATTACCTAGTGGCGGTGGTAGTAGGGGTTATTACAATTTAAAACTTGGATCGATAAAGCAAACTTTTGCGTTTGTTTTTTATTCAATATGAGCCGCTGCAAATTCAGTTTCATTTCTTTTTTATCAGGGAACATAATATTCGTTACTCCTAATAACATTCATGTCCGACATAATAAATACTGGCCACAACGTTAAGTGACTTTTCATTCCTGCAGTTATTCATGATGTACTAATTTTCCCGAAAATGATTTCTGTGGCACATGAGTTAGCTATTTGGGCTAGCTTATTTATCAGACTCATCCTCTCATGAATCATTAGGTGTAAAAAAATGCTATCAATCTCATAATATATAAAGATTATATCGAGTATGATGAAGGTATTTTATGAGTATATTTTTGTATAAAAGTAAGAATACTTATCAATACACTGATGTAGATAAAGGAATGGAGTATGTCTAAAAGCACAGCAACATATTGGAATGTATTGGCCGAATCAAATAAGAGCAAGTGGGAACCGATTGAAGATAGTTCAGGTATGCTTGAGCAATTAACGCTTGCTATAGATGAAATATCAGGAGATTACACTCGACTTACTCGTTTTAAGGCAGGTGCAGATACAAAAGAGTTTGGTGGTAAATCACATGATTATCCAGAGGAAATATTTATCATCTCCGGTAGGCTTTATGATATGGCATTTGATCAGTGGTTGGAAGCAGGGCATTTTGCAAGTCGTCCACCCGGAGAAGTACATGGCCCGTTTATTTGCGACGAGGATTGTTTAGTATTAGAGGTATCTTTTCCAAGTCAGAGTATAAAAATTACATAACAAAGCCCATTAAATCGGCTGACAAAACACGGTATTTTCGCTTATGTGTAGCCGTGTATTTTGCACTGTTTATGGCAGCCGTTACCCTATTTTTCTTAATACTACCAGTCTAAATAAAGCAGATAGCCTAACTGGTTTTTGTCTCAACGTTTGCTAGAAGCCTTAATTTGTTAGAACTCTAAAATAGCCTTACATGGTGAGCTGTCTGAGCATAATGTCTGGTAACGAGTACAATCTGATGAGAATTGATGGTATAGCTCATTGTCTCGTACTAGAATTTAAAAATCTCTCAAATAATGATTAAACTCCAATGATACTATATATAATTCTGATAGTTATATTTCTGTGCTTTGCTTGCTGGTATGACGGGTGGTGGATTTCACCACTTACCGAAAAGGAAGGAAAAGATTTATATAAAGCAGTAAGTGGGCAACGTGTAGAAGATCAACCTAAAACCACGGTTAACCCCAATGCCGTTGATTTGTTTGCTAGAACTGACAATGGAAAAGCGTTTTACATGCTCAACCTTATTAAGGACAAAAAAGATCTAGAAAGTAAGGATATGGGAGCACTTGAAAGTATAGATAGAAATTACGCTAAGGTTGTTTTCCCTCTTTTATTTAAGCATGGCTGTCACCCCGTTCTCGTATCAAAACCACTCTCTACTTTTTCACAACCAACTACTGAAGAAGAATGGGACGCTATTTTCATTATAAGATATAGAAGCAGAAGAGATCTTTATAAGATAGTAACCAATCCTGAATTTCAAAAAGCTTGGGAGTTTAAATTGTCATCTATTCAAAATACCACGGTTATTCCCTCTATTCCTGTATTACAAGGAATAAACTTAAAGTGGATTGTTGGGCTAATATTAATTTTAATTGGATGGATTAGTGCATAAAGCTTGAGGGAACGGCACGAATTATAACTTTATATTAAAGGCTTTTGCTATTTCAGAACGGTATTGATAGACGTAAATTAATAAATATTCACCCGAACAATATCGATCACCCTGTATATTTGTCCCATTCAAAAAAAGCGAACCTTGTGGGTTCGCTTTTTAATTTTGTAATAAGTTAACGAACGTAATTCGTTATTTCAAATAAGCTCTAGTCTTCAATATAGTTTTCAATACTCGGGCAAGAGCACACAAGATTACGATCGCCAAATACGTTATCAACACGGTTAACACTTGGCCAGTATTTCGCTGCTTTGGTGTGTGCTGATGGGAAACAAGCGACTTCACGGCTATAAGTGTGGTTCCACTCTGATTCCATCATATCAACTTGGCTGTGTGGTGCGTTAACCAGTGGATTATCGTCTAATGGCCACTCGCCAGACTGAACAAGGTTGATTTCTTCTTTAATCGCAATCATCGCGTCACAGAAGCGATCCAGCTCTGTAATGTCTTCAGATTCGGTTGGTTCAATCATTAATGTACCAGCAACAGGGAACGACATGGTTGGCGCATGGAAGCCATAATCCATTAATCGTTTTGCGATATCTTCTTCTGAAATGCCAGAGGCATCTTTGATCGGGCGTAAATCTATAATGCATTCGTGTGCAATACGACCTTCAGTACCACGGTATAAAACAGGGTAGTGTGGGCGAAGACGTTCCATCACGTAGTTTGCATTTAAGATAGCAAGTTCAGTGGCTTGGGTTAAACCTTGTTCTCCCATCATCGCAATGTAAGCGTAAGAGATAGGTAAAATAGACGCTGAACCTAATGCTGCCGCAGATACGGCATATTGCAGTTCATCGCTATTTGTATCTTCAACATGTCCCGGTAAGAACGGTGTAAGGTGCGATTTAACACCAATAGGTCCCATACCTGGGCCGCCGCCACCGTGAGGAATACAGAAGGTTTTGTGTAGGTTTAAGTGAGAAACATCTGAACCAATAAAGCCTGGGCTAGTTAAACCTACTTGCGCGTTCATGTTAGCACCATCAAGGTAAACCTGACCGCCAGCTTCATGGACAAGATCACACACTTCTTGTACTGCTTCTTCATACACGCCATGGGTAGACGGGTAGGTGATCATGATACATGACAGTGCATCACGGTGTTTTTCGATTTTGGCTTTTAGATCATCAATATCGATATTACCTAACTCATCACAGCCAACCACAACCACTTTCATCGAAACCATCGCCGCAGACGCTGGGTTAGTACCGTGCGCAGAGCTTGGGATCAAACAAACATTACGGTGGCTATCGCCATTGGCTTCATGGTAACGCTGAATAGCGATTAGACCTGCATATTCACCTTGTGCACCAGAATTTGGTTGTAGCGAGAACGCATCATAACCTGTGATTGAGCACAGCATTTCAGAGAGGTTTTTAGCTAATTCTTGATAGCCTAATGTTTGTGTTTGTGGCGCAAATGGGTGCAGTTGTCCAAATTCAGGCCAAGTAACTGGGATCATTTCGGCTACTGCATTTAGCTTCATGGTACAGCTACCCAATGGGATCATGCCGTGAGTTAATGAGTAGTCTTTGTTTTCTAGCTGCTTCATGTAACGCATCATTTGTGTTTCGCTATGGTAGCGGTTAAACACAGAGTGGGTTAAGTATGCACTGCTTCGGCGACACGCAGGTGGAATAGCAGCGAATTCATCTGCGGCAATGTCATCACTGAACATCGACACTTTAAGATCTTGATTGGTAAATAAGCTAAGTAGCTGCTCGATATCTTCTGCAAGGGTGGTTTCATCAATACTGATACCCAACTTATCGCTGTATTTACGAAGGTTGATACCGGCATCAAGCGCTTTTTGATATAGCGCGTCAGTTTGAGATCCTGTTTTGATTGTTAGCGTATCGAAGAAGTGTTGGTTTTCTAGTTCAAAACCATTATTGCGTAAGCCAGCAGCTAAAACGGCAGTAAAGTGGTGAACACGACGACCAATTTTCTTCAAGCCTTCAGGACCATGGTACAGGGCATAAAACGCTGCCATGTTGGCAAGCAGTGCTTGCGCTGTACAAATGTTAGATGTCGCTTTTTCACGGCGAATATGTTGTTCACGGGTTTGCATTGCCATGCGCAGTGCTTGATTGCCTTTGGCATCTTTAGATACACCAATGACACGACCTGGCATCGTACGCTTGTGTTTATCTTTGGTTGCCATAAAGCCAGCATGTGGACCACCAAAGCCCATTGGCACACCAAAGCGTTGCGCACTACCAATAACCACATCTGCGCCCATTTCACCCGGTGCTTTTAATACCGTTAATGCCAGTAGATCAGATGCTACCGCGACGAGTGTTTTCTTCTCATGTGCCGCATCAATGATGTCGGTTAGATCTTGTAATTCGCCGTTGCTGGCAGGGTATTGCAGTAAAGCACCGAATACATCGTGTTTCGCGAGATCTTCTGCACTACCTGTAATGATTTCAAAGCCAACGTATTTTGCACGTGTAATGACAACATCAATAGTTTGTGGGTGAAGATCGGTTGAGATGAAAAACGCATTGCTTTTGTTTTTGCCCGCGCGTTTACATAGCGTCATGGCTTCTGCTGCGGCAGTAGCTTCATCCAGCAGTGATGCATTAGCCAGCTCCATGGCGGTTAGATCCATGATCATTTGCTGATAGTTAAGCAGAGATTCTAAACGGCCTTGAGATATTTCTGGTTGGTAAGGGGTATAAGCGGTATACCAACCTGGATTTTCTAATACATTGCGAAGAATAACATTTGGGGTAAACGTGTTGTAATAACCCTGACCAATATAACTTTTATTGATGATATTTTTGCCAGCGATCTGCTTAAGATCTGCCAGCATTGCCGCTTCACTTTGTGCCTGTGGTAATGTCATCGGCTCTGTTAAACGAATGGAAGCAGGAACAGTTTGCGCTATAAGCTGGTCAATACTACCAACACCTATAGTTTCTAACATTCGCTGTTGCTCGAGTGCATTAGGGCCATTATGGCGATGTGAAAAATCGTTATCGTCACTGAGGGCTTGAAGAAAAGTAGTATTGGTCATGGTTCTTTCCTGAACGTTGTCCTAATTACCAGTGTCTGGCTTTAGGGGTATTCATCGGTAATGCTGTAAATGGCAAAGCAACAAAGATCGAGTGCTGTACCCGATCTTTGTTTTTATAATTTAGTCTTCTTCAATTGAAGCAAGATAGGTTTCAGCATCAATTAATGTTGCCAATTCATCAGAATCGCTAAGTTTGATGGTTGCAATCCAGCCGCCTTCATAAGGTTCTTCATTAACCAGTTCAGGGCTGTCTTCTAAATCTTCATTAATCGCAACAATTTCACCTGTGATAGGGGCGTAAATGTCAGAAGCGGCTTTTACTGATTCCACTAAAGAGAAGGCATCACCAGCATCTGTTGTATCACCAACTTCAGGTAAATCAACAAATACCACATCGCCTAATAAACCTTGCGCATGATCAGAAATACCAACTGTCACTGTTCCATCACCGTTATCACGGATCCATTCGTGGCTACTGGTAAACTTTAATGTTGATTCCATGTTTGTACTCCTTAACCCACCGGTTATATGGTTATTTGATAAAAGTTTCTTATAGTGGAACACGTTTTCAATATCTATTGTGCGATTCTACGCAAACGTTTGCTATTTGTCATGTTTATTTGTTTCTAACATGGTTATACTAAGTTTAAATTTAGTTAATAAACGCTGATTTTCATCACTAAATCCATAATATTACCTATTTATAAATGGATTTAACGATAATGTATGCCTCATAGGTAACATTTTTTTAAAAAGATCATGACTTTGTGATGTGAGTTTTATTAAGTTTCCTATAAGAAACTATGATGGAGGTCGAGAGTTGTGGCGGCTGAGCTGAAGAAGGAAGTGATATGACAGATGAATATATCCACGATGTTTATCCATCGATGCGGATCGAAAAAACTCAAGCCGCAGAGCATATTGCGCCTTTAAAGTTAGGTGAGAGGCTAAAAGAAATTCGTGTTTCTTTAGGTCTAACCCTTGAAGAAGCCAGTAAGCGTACAGGACTTGCACGCTCAACCTTGTCAAAGATTGAAAATGAGCAAATATCTCCGACGTTTCAAGCGATGCAGAAACTCGCTACAGGCTTGGCTATCGACATCCCACAACTTTTTGAACCACCGAAAACCATCACCGCCTCGGGTAGACGTGATATTACGCGCTATGGTGAAGGTCGACCTCATCCCACTTCAACCTATGAACATGAACTGCTTGCTACGCAATTAACAAATAAAAAGATGATGCCGTTTAAATCGCACGTGCGTGCACGATCGTTTGATGATTATAGCGAGTGGATCCGCCATGACGGCGAGGAGTTCTTACTGGTATTAAAAGGTGAAATCACTTTTTTCTCTGAGTTTTATGAGCCGATTCATTTAGTCGAAGGGGATTCAGCCTATTACGACGCGACAATGGGCCACATGCTGACATCTGTTAGTGAAGAAGATGCATTAATTCTTTGGGTGACGGCATCTTAGTGTCATCGAACGGTTTATAGCATCAACCAGTTTTACAATTACGTTACCATTTACATGGATACCAACTAGATAACGGAGTGCAACTATGTCTCAACAACTTAAGCAGACCCCATTACATGGCTTACACATTGAAATGGGAGCGAAAATGGTGCCATTTGCTGGCTATGATATGCCTGTGCAATATGGCTTAGGAGTAAAAAAAGAGCATATACATTGTCGTGATTCTGCTGGGTTGTTCGATGTATCACACATGGGGCAAGTACGCTTAAAAGGGCAACATGCCGCGGCATTATTAGAAACCTTAGTACCTGTTGATATTGTTGATTTACCTGAAGGTAAACAGCGTTATGCCGTATTTACCAATGAAAATGGCGGTATTGAAGATGATCTAATGGTGACAAATTTTGGTGATCATCTTTTTCTTGTCGTGAATGCGGCCTGTAAAGAACAAGATATTGCCCATTTAAAAGCTAATTTAACAGATGG
Organism: Photobacterium sp. GB-56; assembly: GCF_003026105.1. Lineage (GTDB taxonomy): Bacteria > Pseudomonadota > Gammaproteobacteria > Enterobacterales > Vibrionaceae > Photobacterium. The sequence goes on from NZ_PYNW01000003.1 coordinate 378,197, forward strand.
TGTTGAATTAGAAGTGATTGAAGATCGCGCACTACTTGCCTTACAAGGCCCTAAAGCTGCGATGGTACTCGCTGAATTAACCCCTGTGGTTAGCGATATGGTGTTTATGGATGCGGCTAAAGTGACGTTATTAGATGTTGAATGTTATGTTAGCCGTTCAGGTTATACGGGTGAAGATGGCTATGAAATTTCTGTGCCGAATGATAAAGCCGAAGAGTTAGCTCGCGCGTTACTGGCATTTAATGAGGTGGAATGGATTGGTCTTGGTGCGAGAGATTCACTACGATTAGAGTGCGGATTATGTTTATACGGGCATGATCTTGACCCTACAACAACGCCATTTGAAGCCAGCTTAATGTGGGCAATTACGCCAAGTCGTCGTGCTGGTGGTGAACGTGAAGGTGGTTTCCCCGGCGCTGATATTATTTTAGAGCAACTACAAACTAAACAGGCTCCAAGAAAACGTGTTGGGTTAGTGGGGCAATCAAAAGCGCCTGTACGAGAAGGGACTAAGTTGTTTGATGCTGAAGATAATGAAATTGGCATTGTAACGAGTGGAACATTTGGCCCAACAAAAGGTATTCCTGTCGCAATGGGGTATATTCAACCTGAATCAAATCAGCTTGGTGAAACAATTTACGCTGAAGTACGCGGTAAAAAATTACCGATGACAATCGAGAAAATGCCGTTTGTACCTCAACGTTACTATCGCGGCTAATTGCTTCAAAATATTACTCATTAATAGCAGGCAAAAGTGCTTTTTTACGAAGTTAAGCCTGCTTTATTTGGTAGTGACTGCTTTGTATGCAGATTTAAAGAGTAAGGTGAAGCCTTCTTTCGATAGATCTTTAACGGTTAGATTTGCATCATTCAGTCGACGGTAACATTCATTTAGTGCGGTAATAAAAATGTCTTTGTCGATGGCATTATTCATTGTCTGTTTCATGGTTTATTCCTCATCACACTATAATTATTACAACATCATACAGAGAGAGCATTAATAAACACTGAATAAAAGCTGAATGAGGGAAGGGTATTTCTTTAGGAATTAAATAGCCTCTATCTAAAATGATAGAAGCTATTAATAGAAATATTATTTTTGTGTCAAGTAAGTAAATAAAAACTCAGTTATATTGGTCATATCTTCGACGGTAATAAATTCTTCCGTAGTGTGTACTTTGCTCATACCGGTTGATAAATTAACAGTTTTTAATCCTTTCTCATTAAAGATATTTGCATCACTACCGCCACCGGTAGACTTGGTAAATGGTGCTATTCCCATTTCTTTAAAGCTAGCCATGATATCAATAACATGTGGGTCATTATCAGCAATAGAGTAGGCGTTATAAGAGCGTGTAGATTGAATATCTATTTGCGCGTTATGCTTGTTTGCTGTTGTGTTGAATACATCAACCATATGCTGAACTTGTGTAGCAAGCTTATCATCGTTAAGTGAACGCGCTTCAGCGGCAAGATACAATTCAGGCATCACGATATTCGTTGCTTGACCACCAGAGACAATGCCAATGTTAGCGGTTGTTTCATGATCTATACGCGCTAATTTCATATTCATCACAGCATCAGACGCGACTGTTAGTGCATTAATACCTTCTTCAGGTGCAAGTCCTGCGTGAGCGGGTTTACCTTTAATAGTCACTTTTAAGCTTTGCTGTCCGGGAGCACTCGTTACAATCGCACCAATAGCACCGCCTGAATCAAGCACAATAGCTTTATCTGCAGTGATATATGACATATCAAAATGCTTCGAGCCTTGTAATCCACCTTCTTCATGGACAGTAAAAGCCAGCTCTATTGTTTTATGGGCTTTGTTGTTTTCTTTGATGGTACGTACCGCTTCGATGATGGCAGCAATTCCCGATTTATCATCACCACCAAGAATGGTGTCGCCTTTTGAACGAATAACCCCATCTTCAATAATCGGTTCAATACTATTGCCTGGCGTTACGGTGTCCATGTGGCAGCTTAGAACAATACTATCTTCAAGTTCACCCTCAAGCTTGGCATAAAGGTTAAAACCATTAGAAATGTTTTCAGGCACAGGTAATTTAGCAACGCTGAAACCTAACTGTCCGAGTTGTTCTGCTAAGGCTTGTGAAATCGCCTTTTCGTTTTTTGATTCGCTATCGATTTTGATGAGATCAATAAAATGAGAAATAAGGCGTTTTTGATTAATTGTTGTCATATTGCTTCTAACCACTAAATAGGAGGAATACACAGTACTCTAATAGGAATAATGGCGAGATGATGGGGGGCTAAATCAATAAAAGTAGAGATAAAAAAGAGGAAAGTAAGTGAAATGAGAGAAGTTTGAACAGGATTACGGCAATGAAAATGCCAAATAAGACATAGCTTCACATGAATGCGGGAGCGAACCGATTGTGAATCTACATAACGCTTATTTGGCATAAATCGATAAGTTAGCTGATGCTATCAGCTAACTTAATACTCATTAGCCCCAAACGATCAGGCTGTAGTTCTTTTTACCACGGCGGATCAGAGTGTAGCGACCAAAGAGTTTGTCAGCGTCTGTAAACTCATAGAATGGTTCGCTTACTTTCTCGCCATTAACCATGATTGCATTTGAGCTGATGTGTGTTTTTGCTTGACCACGAGAACTTGCAAGACCAGATTTAACTAGCACTTGTTGTAAATCATCGCCATTTTCAGCTTCAGCACTTGGCATACCATCTTGCGCTAGTTGAGCAAAATCAGATTCAGATAAGTGCACTAAATCGTTTTCAAATAGGCAGCGAGTAATGTTCTGTGCCGCTTCTAATTGCTCTTGACCGTGAACTAAACGCGTTGCTTGCTCAGCAAGAATACGTTGTGCTTCAGGTGCTTTGCCACTGTTACGATCGGCTTCTTCAATCTGTTGAATTTCTTCTTCAGAAAGGAAAGTGAAAAAGCGTAGGAAACGATATACGTCAGCATCTGCAGTGTTCATCCAGAATTGGTAGAACTTATATGGGCTTGTTTTTGTTGGATCTAACCAAACCGCACCACCTTCAGTTTTACCAAATTTAGTACCATCAGATTTTGTGATTAGCGGTACTGTCATACCGAACACTTGCTGCTGGTTCATACGACGAGTAAGGTCGATACCTGCCGTGATGTTACCCCATTGATCAGAACCACCGATTTGTAGTTCCATCCCCATTTCTTTGTTCATACTTGCGAAGTCGTAAGATTGCAGCAAGCTGTATGCGAACTCAGTAAAAGAGATACCTACTTCATCACGGTTAATTCGTTGCTTAACAGATTCTTTGCTGATCATTTGGTTTACAGAGAAGTGTTTACCAATATCACGTAAGAATGTTAGAACATCCATATTACCGAACCAGTCATGGTTATTTACCATACGGGCAGGGTTTGTTGCATTGTCAAAATCCAAGAAAGGAGAAACTTGGCGTTGGATTTTTGTCACCCAACCTGCAACTGTATCTAAAGTGTTAAGTGAACGCTCAGTCGCTTTGAAGCTTGGATCTCCAATCATACCAGTAGCGCCGCCAACCAAAGCTACTGGATTATGACCCGCTTCTTGGAAGCGCTTAAGGCAAAGTAGAGGAACCAGATGACCTAGGTGTAAACTATCAGCCGTTGGATCAAAGCCGCAATATAATGTAATCGGACCTTTTGCTAAACGTTCGCTTAAAGCTTCTTCATCCGTAATTTGAGCGATCAGACCGCGATCTTTAAGCTCTTGAATTAAATTCAAATGATTCATGTGTTCTCCAATAATCATTTTATTTACGTTTAATTAAAAATAGGTACGGCATTATTCAATGTCAGTATCTGGTTTATTATGACTTGTAGGCCAATTAATCCCACAACAAATAATACGATATTATTTGTTGCGACATTATATTCAATTTGATGTTGTTTACCACGAAGTTTTCTAAGGGCAAGAACAGGAAATAGAATCGCTAATATAGTCAAGAAAATTGCAGCGGCACCTAAAGCAGGAACAAAGCCATTCGGGTACACAAGAGTGAAAACCAAGGGTGGCAAGTAGCATAGTACCGCAGTAATTAATCTATCTTTGGTATTATTACCATGTTTAAAGGTACTTGCCAATGAATCAAATAGTCCCAATGAAACACATAGATAAGAAGTGAACATTGCGATGGATGAGAAAGCACCAATTAGATAAATTATGCTATTTTCTTGAATGAATATCTGCATTTGTTGAAGCATTACCCCAACATTTGAGCCATGCTGTGCAATATATTGAAAACTATGGTTACCAAATCGAGGTAACGAGCCGAGCATGGTTACTTCCCAAACAATGTAAACGACCAGAGGAATTAAACCGCCAGCGATAAATACATTCCGTAATGTTTTAGGATTTTCACGGCCAATATATTTCACCATGCTTGGAACACTGCCATGAAAACCAAAGGCAGTAATGAAAACAGGAATAGCAGCTAAGGCATATTTGGATGAATCGTGGATATTGACTAAAAACCGACCATGAATGAATGGAATAATAGTAATAACAAGTGTAAAAAAGATAACAATGTTAGTACTAAATAAAACGCGGTTAGCCATATCAACAGCTTTGGTGCTAATAAATACAATGGTTGCAATTATTAACGTAAATATAATCGCAATGATATGAGAGGGGACCGAAATATGAAAATAATCGGTTAAATCACTCTTGTAAATAGAGGATGCGCCTGCAATATAGGCACAAGATAAAGCATAAAGTAGCAATAATAATGATAGATTTATTACCCATTTACCAGGTTTACCAAACAGATCATAAGCAATCGCTTCAAAACCTGTACCGGTTGGGTAATTAAGACATACTTCTAATAACATTAATCCGGTATAAGTCATTACCGCCCATAAAACGGTTAATAAGATTATTGCATTATAAATACCTAAGCCTGCAGAAATTAGCGGAAGTGCAAGCATTCCTGCGCCGAGCATTGTGCCAGAAATAAGCAGTGTCGCACCAATAGCTTTTTTATTCATGACGTGTATCCTGAAAAAATACCTAATAAGATTGTTATTAGGACGTAATTAACTAGCCATCAATAACAAAAAGACGGCGATAATTAATCGAGATATTAATATCTTTCATCGTATATAGAAGAACGCCAGTCTTTAAAGACTGGCGTTTATTTTCCTTTTTAAGCAGCAGTATGTGCTAGTTTTTGTTTATTTTCTTCATCAATAATTTCACTTAGAAGACTTGTGAATACATCACGAAGGTTATTCCAGTAATTATTGAAACGAATTTCATCACGTAGGAAGTGAGTCATTACCGCTGAACGAAGAATGTAAACAGAACCTACAGTATTCCATTCGTCTTCACTAAAGCCACGGCTCTCAGCGTATAGACGAGGAGTTTGACCGTATTCTTCTTCTGATAGAGAAGTAGAAGAAGTTAGGAAGTCTTTAGTGTAAGTACGGCCTGTTGCGTAAGAGCATAGTTCGTAAATACGTTGGTTTAGGTGGTTGTGTGCTTCAAGACTATCATTGCCGATTTCTTTGAAAGTAAAGTCGACCATGTGGAAGTCAGGGTGCATTAGAGGGCGAACCTCAAAGCGACGACCGTCAATAACAAATGGTTCAGCCGTTGCGAGTTTCTTCGCAAACCAGTCAGCCGTCACGATACCACGGCCAATCACATGACCGTAACCACTTACAGTTAGTGGTACTAGGCGATGAGCAGCCCATACTGCAGCAGCAGTTGCACCTGCTTTTGAACCTTCCATGATTGATGAACCTAGAACAACTTGCTTATCCGCTTCGTTCTCGTCACCCGCTTCTTCGAATACGTAAGCGGCATGGTATGAAATCAAGTCAACAATACGCTTGTCTTTCATTGCCACTGCGCCAGCTGCGTACTGGATGAAGCCCACTTTATGTGGATCAACAGTGATAGAGTCAGCTTCTGACATGGCGTGGAATGCATCATACACTTCACGTTTTGGCCAGATAACACCTTCAGGAATGATGTCATCGCTACGATAACGTTCGATTAAAGCGTCGTATTCCATGAATTCGTTGTTGTCATCAAGGAACATAGAACGTACATAGCCACCGTAAGCAGCATCAACGTGAATGTAGAAAGATGAACCGTATTTCTCTTCACACTCTTTACGAAGTTTTATCACTTCATGAACTGCATCGATAGAACCTTCCTCGGTAGTACCCACAACAGATACCATACCTAAGATAGGTGTACCTTCTTCCATTAATTTGAAGGTTACTTCACGCATTTTTTCAACGTCTGTACGGTAGTTACCATCAACGTCTAGTGGCACAATGTGCTCTTGACCTAGGCCAAGTACGTCCATTGCTTTCATCCATGAATAGTGCTTAGAACGTGGAACAAGGAATTTACCAAGTTTACCGGCATCAACACCGACACCACGTGCTGTTAATGCACGAACTTCTTCAAAGATACCGCGTTTTTTCAACTCATCAGTAAGATCTAAAATATCTTTAGATTTCATGTTTAAAAGTTGATGCTCAGTCATGCCTTCAACAAGGTCTTTTGACTTGTCGCATGCAGCGATTGCTAGAGGCATTGTTTTAAGGTTACGAGCAACCCAAACACCTTCGTAGTTAGCAACAGTACCGCCAGAAGTAATGTGCGCCCATGATTTATTTACATCGTAACCAAACATGCGGCATAGGTCATGACCTGCTTCTAACTCAAGCTCTGTCGTCACAGGAGAGGCTTCATGTGCACAGTTGTTTGGGTTGTAAAGCATGGTCATCACGTATGCAAGGTTTGATACCATTAGTGTATCTGCGTTCATGTGGCCTAAATAGCGAGGAGAGAACCAAGGCACTGATTTAGTTTTAAGGCGTGCAGATAATCCCTGTAAGATACCTTCTGTGCGATAAAGTGTATCGCGGAAATCTGGTTGGTGTTGCATTACAGGGTTTAGCATAGGTGCATCTTCTGGGTGGAAGTCTGAGCGCCAATGCATGTGTTCGCTAATTGCGTAATCCATCATTTCTTTGAAGAATACTTGGTTTTCTGATTTAGGACCTAGGAAAAGTGCGTCCACATTCATTTTTTCGCTCATAATAAAACCTATTTTATCTTTATATAGAAATACTATTTCTGTTTATATTTATCTGTTCGGTGAAAAATATGTCAGAAAGAAAATTAAATTAGTTTTAACAAATAATGGTTTAAAACTGGGCTGTAAATAAAGTGCAACCATCAGGAGAAGCAGAAGTAGAATAGGGAACAACTACTTCTCCTGTTTATTTGTTTTGTCTTTTTATTTGATGATAAATAAGACTTAGTTTGTGTGAGTTACTGGCGTTGCATTATCCGCTTTAGCTCGGTTTGAATATTTACCCCAAGCGTAAACAATAATTGGAATAATAATCATGATAACTAAACCAAAGAATTGGAAGTTAAAGTAACTGTTTGCAGTACCGTCGTAGCTTGATGGTGCTTGGAAGCCGAAGTAACCTGCAAGTAAACATGTAGCAATACCTAAACCTGAACAGATCCACATACCAATGTTACCGCCAGGAACTGTAAAGCTACGTTGTGCGTCTGGACGCTTATAGCGTAGGTAAATCGCAGCAGAGAACATCAGTAAGTAAGCAACGATATATACAAGAGATGTTAGACCTAGAAGCATAAAGTAGAAAGAATCTACGTTAGGCATCACACAAATAAGCACACCCACGATTGAGATTAGGATAGCTTGTAAGTAAATAAGGTTAACAGGTACACCTTCTTTATTTGTCTTTTGAAGTACTTTAGGTAGTGCACCAGCGTTTGCTGTTGCTTGAAGACCACGAACGGGGCCTAAAACCCAAGAGTTAACTTGACCTGCAAGACCGATAGCCATACATATAGCCATGATAGGTGTTAACCAGCCTAGCCCCCACATATCAAAGTAAGTTTGGAATGCTTGAATAAGACCTGCTGTCATTGAAATGTGCTTAGTTGGAATACCGATGAAGATTGCAAAAGAACCTACAACAGAAACGATAACCACAAATAATGCAACTAAGAACACTGCGATAGGGTAGTTACGTTCAGCATTTTTAACGTGAGAAACGTTAGATGCTGACACTTCCATACCCATAACAACGAATACGAAGCCAATGAATAGTGCCCAAGTCCCCTTATTTGATAAATCAGGAATAAGGTTTGCAGTTGTTAATGAAAGGTCAGTAACAATTGGGTGACCACCAACAAGGTAAGCGATAGCACAAGCTACAAGTACAAAGAAAGGTAAGAATACACCTAAAATTACACACAGAGTGGATACCCAACCCAGTGTTTTAACACCTCGCATATTACCCAATGTACATGCCCAGTAAACCACTAATATAACAGCAAGAATGTACATTTTATTTTGTGCTAACGCTGGGTCAAAAGCATAGGCAAAAATTGCACCGACAATCATCAATATGGATGTCATGCCAAAAACCATTTGAATCCATTGCATCCAGACTGCAATAAATCCCATACGTTCACCAAATGCTTCGCGAACCCAGATGAAGATACCACCATCTTCTGGGAATGCTGTTGCAAGTTCAGCGGAGACAAGTGCTGTTGGAATCATAAAGCAGATTGCAGCAGCTAATGTTAAAAAGATCGTCATCATTCCTGGCTGCGCTGTCATAGGGAGTGTACGAACACTCATAACAACCGCAGCGGTAATCATGACGAAACTGAAAACGCCAATTTTAGCGGGAGAAGCGTTGGTGGAGCTAGCCATTGTAGACCTCAAAATCTATCAGTTAAGCAGTAATGAGATAAAAACATCTAATGCTATAAAGCATGGTAAATATCGATATTTTTAATTACCACGTCCAAAAATCGATTTTTATGGTAGTGACTAACGGTAATTTTGTGAAGCGAAATTAATTCCAAATTCCGATTGTTTAATTTGCATTTTTAAGCAATTTACGAATTAGGAATAATTGTATAATGAATGAATACAATATGCGCATGTATGCCTAGTGGTTATATTTGGTCATTAATGGCGAGATGATTAACAATCCATGTTAAAAAGCTGGCGAATAGACCGGTTATTGTCGCCAGAAATAACATTACAACAGGGGAAAAAATGTAAAATGAAATATAGTATTGGTGTGATGTGCTAATAATGTTTAAAATATAAGGTGTTGTAATAGAAAGAAAAGTTATCGAAATCCATGTAAAGAATAACAACCATGCAGAATATGATTGGACAGTGATGAGCGTTTTGTTATGAAAATATTCATAGTGCTTAATAATAATATGTAAACTAAACAGAGGCAGAAGTGACCAAAAAATAAGCGCAAAGCTAAAGACACTATGCTGTGGGTGCCAATTAAACATAAGTACATTAATAATAAAGATGCTAATAATTGAATATGCTCGGTAAGTCATCGTTTTAAAAGAGAAATTAGGTATTAATGGGCAAGATTATATTGTGGTGTTCAAATTAATACCGCTATACCGCGCATAAAATGAAGAAGAGCCGTCATTTCTAAACATTATGGTAATAAACTGGCCATTTAGCGCATTTATATGTATTTTTAACCTTCTTGTATGCTATTGCAGAATTTATTTGTGTGAATATTGATTTGTTAACTTGTTAATTTATATTGTGAAAAATACAGACTCTATTGTGAGTTTCTATCTTTAGAACAAAAAAAGTAAACGTCAGGAATAATTACTTCTCTTATTTAATGGTAAAGTGTTCTAGCATTATTTTGTGAATAGAATAAAGTTTGAATTATTATTCATTATTACTGTATTAAGTTTTCATTGAAAACAGGGGGGATCCCATGTTTCGTAATGTGGATATGTTTAATATTCGGTAAGATGTAAGTGATAGGATTATTCCGAATTTGTATTGTGTTATTTATGATTAAGATTAGATGGTTGGTATGACTAAAGATAATTTTGCAACCATAAGCGATAGAGTAATGTGCCAGATTAGGCATGATATCTTATGTGGTGAGTTTGAGGCTGGCCAGAAGCTGATATTGAGTGAATTAAAAGAACGCTATCAAGTTGGCGGTACTCCTTTAAGAGAAGCGATGGTGCAATTAACTTGGCAGAAGTACGTCAAGATGGAGCCGCAGAAAGGTTTTTGGGTTGCCGATGTTTCACTTGATGAGTTACGTGGGATTTTGAAGGCACGTTTAGCGCTTGGTCATGTTGCGTTAAAAGATGCGATTAAAAAGGGGGATGAAGCATGGGAATTACAGGTTTTAACCGCTTTTCATAAGCTTAACCGGTTAGATCCTGAGTCAGTATTGTTTGATTATGATGAATGGGAACTACGCCACAAAGAGTTTCATCTATCGCTTGTTGCGTGCGAAGGCTCTGAGTTTATACTTGATATGATCTCAAATGTTTATGATCAGCAAGAACGCTATCGACATTTCTTATTAAGCGCGAACTTATCACCTGAGAAACAATATCATGACAATGGTGAGCATGAAGCGCTGATGAAAGCAGTATTATCGCGTAATGTTGAACTCTCATGTCAGTTATTAAAAGAACATAGTGAGCGTTTGTACCAGATCCTTGAAAAAGCCCCTTCGTTGAAAGCGTTACTTAACTAGCCAAATGTTAAAGTAAGACATGCAACACACGATAATTGATTAAGTTATAATGCTTAACTTAATCAATTAATTAATGTTTGATTTCATTATTTCTAATGACGTTAATTAAATGAAGTGATAACTTAATTTCATTGTTATATAAATGGAATTAATTTGATGTTTAAATCGCTCTCTCCAGCCCAATTGGATCCTATTCTTTCCTTATCGATCGCATATCGAGAAGATCCGCGTGTCAACAAAATAGATTTAGGTATTGGTGTTTACCGCAATAGCCTTGGTGAAACACCGATCATGCAAGCGATTCAACTTGCTGAGAAACGCTTAATTAAGACACAAACAACAAAATCATACGTGGGGTTAGCGGGTAGTGAAGTCTTCAATCAGTCGATGATGGATCTTTTACTTTCAGGAACATCGGCACATTCTCGCGCTGCAGCGGTGCAAACACCGGGCGCGAGCGGTGCGTTACGTATGCTTGCTGATCTTATTCAAGTTGCACAACCTGATACAACCGTTTGGTTAACCAATCCGAGCTACGTTAATCATAAACCTGTAATGGAAGCAGCAGGTTTAAAGGTGAAGTTCTATCCGTATTTCGATCCTGAAACCAAGCAAGTAAATAGCGAGGCGATGCTCAACGAACTGGCTAAAGCAGGCCCTAAAGATGTGGTGTTATTACATGGTTGTTGCCATAACCCGACAGGTGCTGATATTAGTTTTGCCGATTGGCAAGCGATTACGGCATTGGCAAACAAAAATGGTTTTATGCCGTTTGTCGATATGGCATATCTTGGTTTTGGCGATGGCTTAGAACAAGATGGTGCTGGCCTTAAGTATATGGCTGACAATACAGAAGAGATGGTTGTCGCGACTTCTTGTTCAAAGAATTTTGGTTTGTACCGTGAACGAACGGGTGCTGCGATTATTATTAGTAATAGTCAGCAAGAAGCACAAAAAGCGAAAGGACGTATTCTTACTTTAGCGCGTTCAAGTTATACCATGCCACCAGATCATGGTGCGGCTTTAGTTGCTGATATTTTAAATGATCAGAAACTGACAAATATCTGGAAAGATGAATTAGATACCATGCATAGCCGTATCTTGACGCTACGCCAAGGGCTAACACAAGCGATACGTCAACGTGGTAGTGAGCAGTTTGATTTTATTGAACAGCATAAAGGTATGTTCTCTGTAACAGGTTTAACGCCTGAGCAGATTTTAACGCTACGTGAGCAATATGGTATTTATGCGGTAGGAGATGGTCGAATAAATATTGCCGGCTTACAAGAAAAGCATATCGACCACTTGGCAGATGCTCTAGTTAGTGTGTCACGATAATTAATAATAAAGCCTGCATCTATTTTGATTAGTGCAGGCTTTTTACTTATGTTCTGTTATTTACCGGCAACTTTTGCCGCGAGTAATCCTTGCATTGCGTAGACATTAGTTTTGCCATTAAACTCAAGAGTCAGTGGTTCATGTTGACCAGAAATCCATAATTTTAATTCTGCATCTAAATCGAAGTGGCCTTTTGTTTCTACGGCATACATGGTGATCGATTTGTAAGCAATAGAACGGTACTCTACTTTTTTACCTGTAATACCTTGTTTATCAATAAGGATCAGGCGGTAGTCCGTTAAAATGATCATATCGCGAACAAGTTTGTATGCGAGTTCAATATTTTCGTTTGGACCAAGGATGGTTGATAGCTCCTCAGTCGCATCAGCGATACTCATTTCACCAGCGTTGCCTAACAGTGCATTAAAAAGACCCATGTGTTCTTCCTTTTATCCTTGATAACTAAATGATTAATTTATCGATATACTGTTTTCGATTTTAATCGAATTGTGTTTTTTACACTAGCAGAAACATGACAAGGTTTGGGTGAGCTTTTCGTTAAAAGTCTGGAAAAGTGTTGGATATAAAGGGAAACACATAATAGATATGTAAATGTTCCCTTTAAACATTGGTGGAGCTGTGAGTATCCAATTTCAATTGGTAACTTCGATACTGACTTCATAGATAGAGGGGGAGCGTAAAATCGTTTTCAGATAATAAAGGTACAGTAAAAGACATTTACGTTAACAGCATACTTTAGCGCTACCTTTCTGCTCACAACGCAGCGTGAGTGAAACGCTGCGTTTTATGATATTTAAATAGAGGTTTAATCAGAACGACCACGGCCAATAATTGGGAATTGATCTATGACTTCACTTCCTCTTACGGCATACAAGGTGTTGAAATTGTTTAGCGTTGTATCGCAATGGCTTGGAAGCAATATGAGTTGTTGGCCTATTTGTAGTGGTTCATGGTTATTAATGAGGTGAATAATACCATGTTCATCTCCTCCCGATTTGTAACTAAGCATGTCGTCACTTTCTACTTTAGGCATGCCAAGATCAATAGAAAGACATTTCATACCTGCATCAATGATCGCTCGCTGTGGGGTAGGGTGGCTAATAACAGTACTTAATACTTTTAGAGTGACATCAAATTGGTTATTTTGATACTGATCATTTTCATCACCAATATCTTGATAAGTAGTATCCATAAACAAGTAAGAGCCTGCTTGAATTTCACTAAACCCTAGCCCTTGATAGGCTTCATATGTGCCCGTTCCACCACCACTCACAATCTCCGGTGCCAGCCCTTTAGGTGTTAATACGTTATTAATGTAATTAAAGAGATCTTCGACGACTGTTCTTGCTTGAGTATTTCGCTCTTGATAACCTTTTATATGCTGCAAGTGACCACTGTATGCCTGCAACCCAACATAACTTACACCATCAGAACAGTTAATTGTTTCTATTAATGAAATTAAGTCATCACCTATCTCCACGCCACAACGTTGTTGACCACTTTCTACTTCAATCATTAATTCAATACAAATTCCCGCATCTGTTGCTGCTTCTGAGATATCGATGATATGTTGCTTATGATCAATTACCTGAATAAAGCGATAGTCGGGATATTGTTGATAAAGTTTGACTAAACGTTGAATCTTATTTTTTCCGGCTATAGGGGTTGTTATTAGAATATCGTTAATTCCCCCGGCAGCCATAACTTCGGCTTCCCCAAGTTTCGCAGTACATATTCCTTGTGCTCCTGCATCAATCTGCATTTTCGCTATAGTGGGGCTTTTATGTGCTTTAGTGTGCGGTCTGAGATTTAACTGTAGAGCATTAATACGTTGTTGCATTTCGTGTATATTGTTTTTCATTTTGTCGAAATCAACGATCAAAGCTGGTGTGGGGAGTTGAGCGATATTCATTGTTAACTTTTCTCTCTTTTTATTTTTAAGGGAAGCTGTCTTATTTTCGCCCTATTTGTTCTTGATAGCGATAATGAATTTACGAGTATATTTTTTATAGAAGTAATAATCCTTATGAATATAGCTACGAACACTTGTGTTCACTGGTTTCGCAAACTTTTTGATGAACTGTTGGGTGTCTGTGGATCAGGATAAGAATAGGAGAAAATGAGGCAGGAAATACAGCTGGAGAGGATATTTCAACCCAAAGTACTGACGTACTCTGGGAGGAAAGTTCATTCATTACCACAGAAGGAATGTGGATTTTTAAATATATTAAGACATTGCAATATAGCCTTTATCTTTAATGATTTTTTGTCCTTCTGGCGACATGATCCAAGCTAGGAACTCTTTAGCTGCAGGTTTTAGTTTACCCGGTTGGTTTAGCACCAAGAAGGGACGTGAAAGTGGGTAAGTCTTATTCAGTACATCTGCAACAGAAGCTTTATGGCCGTCTACCTCAACTGCTTTTAACGAGTTATCAATAGAACCTAATGACACAAAACCTATCGCATCTTTGTTATTCGCAACGACTGTTTTTTCAATACCATTACCACTCGCAACTTGTGCGCGTTGGCTGATAGTCGACACTTTAACGCCGTTAATTTTTGTGGTTAGTTCCATTAACTCTTCAAACGCACCTCGAGTACCAGAACCATTTTCACGTGTTGTTACAACTACAGGGTCACTATTACCACCGACTTGAGACCATTGGGTAACATCACCTTTAAATAATTGCTCGATTTGCGATTTTGTTAGGTTGTTAACCGGGTTTTTTGGGTTAACAACAACAGCAATACCGTCACGAGCAATTTCCGTTTCAACCAATCCTGCTTTTTTCTCTTCTGCTGATAGGTTACGTGAAGCCATACCTAGATCATTTACACCTTCGATTGAAGACTTAATGCCTGCAGTTGAACCCGTACCGTTGATGTCAATAAATACGTCAGGGTGGCTCTTATGGTAGGTTTCACCTAACACTTCCATTACCTCTGTAACAGAAGTTGAACCTGATACGGCGATGTGTTCTGCAGCCATAGCCGATGTAGATACTGCCGCAGAACTTAAAATTAATGAAAGTGCAAGAAGTGACTTAGTCATGTGTATCCTTTAGGGGCTTAGTTATTTGCTGACTAAGTTAAAGCGACTATGTGACAACTTTGTTTCAAAAAATATTATTAGGAAGCAAGGTTAGATTCCAATAATGAAATAGTTTTGTTTCAAAAATGGTTAAAGTCCACGACGCTTCCAAAATTGCCCTTCATCATTATTGAAAACATTGAAGGTTTTTTCCGCAATTATGTTGTTATTCATTTCTAATGTCATACGCCACGGGCCAACTTTATTGCTGATGGGAGCCCAAATTGTATCGCCAAGGTAAAAATCCCAATCATTATTACCAACATAAACATACCCATCGAATGGTTCTAAGACTTCACCGTCGTCATTAGTGATGTTGGGGTGGTAAATGCAGTAATGAACCTTTTCGCCTTTGGCTTTTTTTATATTAACGGTAAAGCCAAATTCAATATCAATTTCAGCTGGAATGTCTAAGGTAAACTCTTTGATCTTCGGTAGCTTTTTTGAGTCTGCATCCCAAGTGGTGAAAATGCCGTATGAGTGTAGGTGTATAATAGGTTTATTTTTTGCCATTGATTGTGGATCTCGTTTGATGAACGGTACGGATGAGATAACCGAATAATAAATCAAAAAACATTAATTTTCTTTTCAAATTAAGATGTTAGCAAATATTTCTTCAGGGTATGATATGTTTTCTGATAATTTAGATGTTAATAACTCTTATTATGAATGGAAATAGTAAATGGAACCAACAGTTTGGATATGGGGTTTACTAGCATGCGCTGTCGTTAGTGGGTTTTATCGTAAAACACTATTGACTGCTGTATTAGTTACTTTAGCTTTACTTGCTGCGGTATTTCAAGAGCGGTTATCAATCATTGCTATCGCTGGTGTTGCGATTGGTTTTTGTGTGGCGTATTTCACCGCGAAGCAAGAAGGGAAGTGGCGTTATGCTGGGTTAAGCTTCATGTTGATTTGGTCTTTAGCGCTTTTTGCTCACGCGATCCCCGGTTTTGATAATCTACAAGTACTAGATAAGGTGTACGCTAGCCTTGATAGCACACCGTTTACTATGTATTTAAATTTGGATAAACCGTTGGTTTTCTTTGGTTTGTTATTGGCTTATCCAGCATTGTTAGGGAGTAACAAAACTTGCAATTTTAAAGTACTCGCTTTAGTTGTGATGGGATGCTTGTCGTTATTACCTATTGCTGCGGGGTTAGGAGCGTTAAAGTTTTCTTTTTCGACACCACATTGGTTGTGGTTATTTGTATTAAACAACTTGTTGTTTACTTGTGTAGCAGAAGAAGCACTTTTTCGCGGTTTTATCCAACAAGGTTTATCGAAGCGTTTCGGTTGGGTAATCGGGCTTGTTGTTGCTAGCTTACTGTTTGGATTTGCACATATAGCTGGTGGCATGTTGCTAGTTGTGTTCGCAGGTCTTGCCGGTTTATGTTACGGCTTGGCTTTCTATCTGACAGGGCGTTTATGGGTAGCTGTGTTAGTACACTTTATGTTTAATTTGACGCATTTGATTTTCTTTACTTATCCGATGTTAGCAAAATAAGTAATAAAGCGGTCAGATCAAGGTGACCGCTTTATGTATTTATTACTGACGAGTTATTAGCGTAAGTGATCCATGACGACTAACACCGCTGCGAGTGTGTCGCTACCAAATGCCACACTTCGCTCTGGTGACCAACCGTATAAGCTGTCTGGTTGGTTGTTGTGATCTTTAAATGGCATTTCAATGGTGTAAGAAAGACATTTAAACTCTTCTGCTACCCAGTTAGAGCCGACTGTTAGGTTTGCTTCACCGGGCTTATCTTTATCGTAACCATGTTCAACTTGGAACTCTGGTGTAATTGTTAGCAGTGCTTGCTTGAACATATTTTCAAGGTTTTCAAAGCGAGCATCATAAGATGGAATCCCTTCTGAACCCGCAACGAAGTTATAAGGAATCGCTTCATCACCATGAATATCAAGGAAGAGATCCACACCTGTTTCAAACATTTTTTCACGCACGTAGAAAACTTCTGGACTGTTTTCTAGTGATGGTGTTTGCCATTCACGGTTAAGGTTTACACCAATCGCGTTTAGGCGAAGGTGACCACGCGCACTACCATCTGGGTTCATGTTAGGCACAATGTAGAAAACGGCTTTTTCAAGTAAAGCACGACCGACAGTATCGGTTTCATCCAGTAAACGTTGAATAAGACCTTCAGCAAACCATTCAGCCATTGTCTCGCCTGGGTGCTGACGTGCAATCACCCATATTTTCTTTTTATTTTCAGCGGTTGATTCATCACCAATAACCAATAGACTCATATCTCGGTTATCAAGTGTGTGGCCTAATGTTTCTAAACGGCAGTTGTAGTGGCTTTGTGCAAGGTGAAGAAGATCTTGATGGCGGTCATAGCTGTATGGTGCAAAGTAAGCAAAATACATTGATTCATTTTCAGGGATCACGCTGAAGGTTAATTTATCGCCATCAAATTCAGCTGGAATGCGGAACCATTCTTCACGATCGTAAGAAGCAACGACATCATAGCCTTTCCAGCCTTCAGGGTAGGCTGAATTTGCCAGATCTAGGATTGTAAAGTTATGCGGTTGTTGAGCTTCTGTTTCTAAACGGAAGTGGAACCATTGATGAAGTTCAGAGTTATTATCGTTAGGAATAGTTAACTGAATGTCGTCTTTGCTATCCGCTTTAACAACGTTAATACTTCCACTTTCAAAGTTACTGAAGATTTTCATTTTTAGTTTCTCATTCTAGGCTTTAATCTCAACTTACCACAAAGATAGTCTGCCTATGATGTTTTTTCCGTTATAAAACACGGCAATTGATTTGTATGATTAATAAGTAATCAGTCGTTCTACTCAGATTGAAGGACGACTGACGTTGAGCGCGATTATTTCATTTGTGAATAGTATTCAGAGATATCGGCGATATCTTGATCAGATAAATTTTTAAGTTGGGCTTTCATCATTGACGACATCCCCCCAGTGCGGCTGTCATTTAAATATGCTTGCATTGAGTTATATAAATACTCTGCATTTTGGCCTTTTAGATTCGGGTAATCTGGGCGTGGTGCAATGCCATTGCTACCGTGACAAAAACGGCAGCTCGGCGTTTTTATTTCACCTTGGGTGGCATCACCATCAGGCATTGCCATAAGTGAGCTTGAAAAGAGAAGCGTGATAAGACTTGCTGTAAAAAATGAATAGCGCATAGTTTTTATATGACTGCAAAATGAAAGGTAATTACTATCATAAGCTGTTGTTTATACCATGCAATATTTTGTTATTGTTTGATGTAACAATATGTTAGTAACTTTATTCCAAGTAAGTGTTATCACGTTATGAAGATTCAATGTTGTCACAAGGTGGACTTTCTAAGCTATTGACTAGTGCCTTAATAAATCGCGCGGCTTCTCCTCCCGTACATGCTCGATGATCAAAGGTAATAGAAAGAGGCAGTACTTTTATGGTTTTTACACGTTCGTCTTCCATGATCACTTTATCCATGATCCGTCCAGCACCAATAATGGCAACTTGCGGTGGTGTCACAACGGGAGTGGCAAAAATACCGGCAATAGCGCCGTAGTTAGAAAGTGTGATGGTTGCTTTTTGTAATTGATGACGATCTATTTTTCGGCTGCGAATACTGGCAGCGGTACGATCAATCCAGCGTCTGATCCCTTCCTGATGATATTGTTCTGCATGATGTAACACAGGCACATACAGGCCATGGCTGCTATCGACAGCAATACCAATATTAACAGTTTTATGTAAACACCTTGTCATTGTTTCCGCATCAAACCATGCATTAAGCGCAGGCTCTATATGACAGGCGTTATTAATAGCTTTAACTAGATTGACCGTTATGTCGTCATCTTTTTGCCAGTGATATAAATGTGCTTCTTCAGTCAGAGTGACTGAAGCGACATCATGGTGCGATCGCGTCATATTCTTTGCCATATTACGGCGCGATCCTCTTAATATTTCAGTCCCTGGTATTTGTTGTTGGTAAGCAAGATAGACATCATTATCAATAATTAAGTGATTAGCCCCAGATCCGGTAATTTCTTTAATATTGACACCTAACTTCTGTGCCAATAACCGTGCTGAAGGGGTCGCAATTAATGGATGATGTTGATTAGCAATCGAGTGTAAATTAACGGTTTGATTTGCATCATCACAGATCGGATCAACATCAACATGTTTATCAAGCTGGGAGATGTTGCCTACAACCGTAGCCGAAGAGGATCTGTGATTTGCAGAGCTTGGACTGATTTTTTCTGGCAGTACGCTCGCAGTATTCGCGAGTAACTCATCGATTTCTAGCAAGCATTGACCAATATTAATAACATCGCCTTCGTTACCATAACGATGGACAATTTTTCCACTATAAGGTGCAGGAACATCAACCGTTGCTTTTGCTGTCTCTACAGTGACGACCACTTGATCGGTTTTCACAGTATCGCCAATATTAATATGCCATTGCACAATTTCTGATTCAGCCAGACCTTCACCAAGATCGGGTAATGTGAATGCTTTCATTGCCAACCCTCCATGAGTTCACGAGCGGCATTTACAATGTCATCGTGTTGGATCATAAAATAATCTTCATTACGATAATAAGGCATGATGGTATCAAACCCTGTTAGGCGTTTAGGCGGTGCTTTCAGTAAGCACATCGCGCTTTCAGCTACTCTTGTAATGATCTCTGCACCAACACCGCAGGTTTTTGCTGCCTCATGCACCACTAATAAGCGGCCTGTTTTTTCGAGTGATGCTGTAATGGTCGCCATATCGATAGGTTTGATACTGGCTAAGTCAATCACTTCAAGTTCTATGCCATGATGAGATAAGGTTTCTGCTGCTTGAAGTGATTCGACCACACAAGCGCCCCAAGTCACTAGGGTAATATCTATTCCTTTTCTCAACGTAAAACATTGCTCAAGCGGTAAAGCGAGACCGTTATTTTCGACATGTGATTTAACGGTTCGGTAAATCCGTTTGGGTTCAAAGAATAAGATCGGATCGTTACTGCGAATCGCGGCGAGCAGTAATCCATAAGCACGTTGCGGTGAAGAGGGGATCACAACTTTTAAGCCCGGAATGTGGGCAAACATTGCTTCGATACTTTCAGAATGATGCTCTGGTGCATGAATGCCTCCACCGAAAGGGGCTCTAAACACAGCAGGGCAGGTTAAGCGGCCGCGAGTACGATTTCTTAGTCTTGCTGCATGGCATACTAGGTGCTCCATTGCTGGAAAAATAAAGCCTTGAAATTGAAATTCAGCAATAGGTCGGAGACCCTGTGATGCCATACCAACAGTGACACCAGCAATTAACGATTCTGCCAGTGGTGTATCAATCACACGTTTACAACCAAAAGCTTGTTTTAAACCGAGTGTGGCACGAAAAACGCCACCATTTTCACCAATGTCTTCACCCAAAATAACGACATTAGGATCGTGTTGCATTTCATAGTGAAGGGCGAGGTTAACTGCTTCTATTAATGTAATGTCAGCCATTATTCCCTCCTGAATTTTGCTTCTCCATTCGCATCGCTTTACTGATAAGTGCGTCGCGTTGATAGTGCAGATCGGGATCGGCTTTCTCGTAAAGATAATCGAATGCTGATTCTGGCGCTTGTACAGTGAGAGCAAGGTATTGTTCAACGGCTTGGTTAATACGCTGATGGCAAATGGCTAACCATTGTGACTCTTCGGTTTCTGACCATAAATTTTGATTGATTAAATAGGTCTTTAATCGAGCAATAGGATCGAATTGCCATGCTTGTTTGACTTCTTCATCTTCACGATAACGAGAGGCGTCGTCAGCAGTCGTATGATCACAAAGTCGATAACTTATCGCTTCTATTAATGTCGCACCTTTACCTTTTCGTGCCTGATCTAAACTTTGTAGAAGGGCATCGTACATGGCAACAATATCATTGCCATCAACCATGATACCTTTGATTCCTGCGCCTTTGGCTTTATCGACTAAGTGTTCGGCATGACATTGCAAATGCAGTGGTACAGAGATCGCCCACTGATTATTGTTGATTACAAATACTAAGGGGATATTCCAAACACCAGCGCAATTGAGAGATTCTAAGAAGTCACCTTTTGAGGTTGCTCCATCACCACAAGTGGCAACGGTTGCTCTATGTAATCCTTTGATTTTCATTGCTGCTGCTATACCGACAGCATGAGTGCATTGTGTTGAAATTGGCACGCAAAATGGCATATCGTCATTATGTGAAATATCAGGGGATGTTGAGGGGAAATTGCTACCTAATTCATCGCCGCCCCAGTATTGCAAGTTCTGCAACATACTTATACCCCGCGCCCATAGTGCGGGCATATCACGGTAATAAGGGGCAAGCACATCGGTAGATTGCATAGCAGAACCAATCGCGATACCAATGGCTTCCGCGCCAAGGTGTGAAGGATAAGTCCCTAACTTTCCTGTTCTTTGTAAGGCAATTGCTTTTTTATCATAGTGACGAACTAAAACCATATCGCGGTAAAATTGCTGTAGCAATGTATCATTAGCCCACTCAGGAAGAGGGGTGACTAAATGACCACGGTGATCTATATAACGATGCATGGGTTGTGTCTGTCTATTCATCCCAAGCTCCTTGTGTTTTATCACCTCTTTATTATTTTCTGCTAAGAAGTGAATCGTTATAACGGCTTGAACTGGATAATTTAAGTGTAACGAATAGACAGCAACTTGCTTGAGCTTTCTCGTTGATATAACAGTAAACAAAACAATACAGCGAATTTATTGGAAAAAAGACCTATTGTTTACAAATGGTAGTTAATTATGCTTATCATTGATGTAAATTATGGTCTTTTATGTTGCTATGTGTCTGGCGATAATCTTACCCGGCTAAAACGTGCAAACCGTGGAATACCTCGTTCGGTATACCCGTTGTAACGAAACTGAATGGTAGTGCCAAGGGGGGGAGGGTTTTTGCGTTGTTGTTCAGTAAAGCCTGTTCCTATCTTAAAGGTTTTATTATTGATTGTTTTTACCCAAATAGATCCCATTAATCCCTGATATTTTCCATTTCCCTTTTCGTAACCAATAACAATTGCTTCAGCATCTTGATGTTGTTTGAGTTTTAGTAACTTATTTGTTCTGCCTGCGACATAGTAGTTATTGATATGCTGAAGCATTAAGCCTTCACCATGGTTATTAACGATAATATCAAGCCATTGCGTAAGAATACTGATTTCGTTAATACGTTTATGCTCAACTAGATAGAGCACGTTGTTTGGCACTGTACTGTGAGTCTGGATAAGTTTAACTAAGCTGTTGTAGCGTTGTTCAAAAGGTAAATCTGATGTAGGTAAATCAAACACCATATACTTGACGTTACGCCATGCCTTGTCATTAGGGACGTGATCCATGACTATTTTAGTCAGAGCTTGGAATTTACCACGTTGTAGCCACAGTTCACCATCAAGCGCTATTGCGGGTAAGTTTTTTATAAACCAATGAGGAGCATGGATTTGTCTACCTGATTTTGTCGTAAGTTGTGTGCCATTCCAATAAGCTCTAATGCCATCAAGCTTCTCACTAACAAGGTATTCTCTGACAGGGAATTCTATATTATCAATAACACTGTTCTTGTCATTAAGGTGCTGTAAATCTAAGGCTTTAGCTTTCATTAATTCAGGGGTTGATTGTGCAGAAAATGAAAGTGTCAGCATGACTAATGCTGCGATAGGTGAGAGCGGTTTATTTATATAATTAAGATGTTTTCTTGAGGAAACTTCAGCAGCAGTCAATATGTTTATCATCGCCTAACCTCTAAATTATAATTAGTAATAATTAAGGTATTAGACACTTGTGATAATGGAAAATATCAATACGGTTTCATATTGAAATAGTGTGTTGTCACTCTAAAATTTCTTCGAGATGATACAAGCATTAACAATTTAATGTGTTTTAAGTATATTTAGTTGTTGTTAAGTCTCGATAATGATGTCGTTTTTTTAACTACAACATCCGCCTTTGTTGTATAGCTATCAGCGCAATTATAGAAAGCTTGTGCTTGTTTATGATCAGCAACAAAAGAGAGCGGTTGCTCTAGTCCTTCTATATAAATCCGCGAGCGGTTGCCGTGAGAGCGAAAAGTATCGATGAATAATTTTGGGCTGACATTATCATTCGCGATAGTCGTGCTGTAGATGACATTTTTACTATCAATACGTTTGAAAAGGTTATGATCGACTAAGTACTTTATATCTGCTTTAGTTTTATTAAAGATCGGCTCTTGAGTTAATTTACCTCGAGATGGTGCGGATAAGTCATTGAAATGATATATTTTAATATCAAATTTACTATGGTAGTTAGATGATAACGCCAAAATAATCTTATCTTGATGTCGCTCTTCTTTTATACGTAACGTACAAGCCGAATTGTTTTGGATATAAACTGAATTTTCAAGCAGAGGCGTTGAAAAAGCAGAAACAGTGAGAAAAAGTAGTGGTGTAATCATAGTGCGCACCATATAGACATACATCAGTGTAAATCGAGGACAACATTTTGTTCCTACTTTAAACACTAGTGCTTATGGCAATCAAAATGTGGCTAACATTACAAACTATTATTTGTAATACACATTATTATTTCTGAGACGGCAATCTAGATTTATAGATAAAGTCTTAAATTAAACTGTACGAAGTGAGGTTGTTCGAAACCTTGCTATAAATATGACAATTGATTACATATTAAATGTTAAATTACGCATTTAGATAATAACAAAAATTAAAAATGTGCTGTTGCTGTATGTTTAGGAGAAAAAAATATGTCGAGTAGTACTACAGGAAAAACTACAAAACGTAACTGGAAATTGTCGTTACTTCTTGGGTTATTAGCTGGCGGGGCATTGGGCGCAGGTATACAGCATTACAATAATGTGCCTGTGACGACGGCATATAGTACGTTAAAAAGTGACTATCAGTCAGTAGTTGACGAACTCAATAAAGAAAAGTTATCAGTTAAACAGTTAACAGATGAGAAAGCGTTACTTGTTGAAAGCTCTAATCAAAAGTTAGATGCACTAAATTTGCAGTTAGATCAACAAAAGGTTCAGCTTGAGCAATTAACACAGCAATTAACTAATATTCAAAAGCAGCAAGAGACAACCCAAAAACTGGTCGTGACCAAAAAGAAACTTAATAAAGAAGTGGTAGCGCTAAAAACTAAAACCAAGCAACAAAAAGAAGTGATCGATAATTCAAATGTGTTGTTTGAACAAAAATCAAAGACACAGCATGATTTAGCTGTAGTTCAAAGGCAAATAGTGGCTCTTAGCCCTGATATAAAAAAAGCAAAAAAAGCATGTGCAGAGTTTAAATCCGGTAATAGCTGGAACTGGGTATCACAAAAAGATTGTGATAATTACGCGGATTTTCAACAGAAGCTTAATACGTTAAAAGCACAAGAAAGTCAGTTAAAACAGTCGTTAGCTACGCTTAATAAGAAAATTAATGCGTAATGGGTTAACCTTTATCAAGGTTCTTTCTGAGTGCTAGGAATAGCCTCAAAAAGGCCGCAATGTTGATCTTTTACAGTGAAGTGACACTATAAAATGAGGCATTGCGGCTTTTTATAATTTAGCTATTAACCTATAGGTTGAGCAAGTGAAGCAGGAAAACCGCGCTGAATGGCAATTTTTTCCGCATTCGAAACTATTTCTTGTTTATCTAACTGCAAGGTTGTTGAAAAAAGCTGCTCTCTTGTAGTTACATCATCATGATACGAATTGATGATTCCTTTTGTGATGAGTTCATTCACAATAGCATCGGCTGCTGATAGTGCTGATGAAGCTTTTACAATTTCAGAACGCGCATAGTTGTCACCAGAGAACGATATATCTGCAGCACGAAGCGTTGCATCAGTCCCTGGGATTTGCTGAGCGCCAAATAATGGTTTTCCGCCTACAACAGCACTTTTAAATGTATCAACATATTGTGCGACATGTTTTATCGCTTTTTCTGTACGCTCAATCACTTCTTCTTCAGACCATTGACGGTTTAATTTTTCTTTAAAAGCGTCATTAAGTTTTGGTTGAGCAGAGGAATGATCAGAGGTTACTAACCCATTTTCAAATAGAGTAATGTCTTTTGTCATTCCATGTAATTGGAAGTAGCCATTAGGGTAAGGTGTGAGTTGAGCCATGCCTTTTGGCGTACCACGCTCACCATGAATAATCACTTCTGGCCAATGCCCCTCACATTTCTCCCAGCGTGTTACATAAGCGGCTTTAAATTCTACCATTCGCTCTCGTGGAATATGAGCAAGATCATCGATTGTGCCAGAACGATAGCCACAAGCATTGATCAAGTAATCAACAGTACATTGTTGCTTATGATTATCCTGAGTTTCATAAGTGATTAACCATCGCTGAGTGACTTGGTCAAATTCAACCCCACACACTTTACTTGAAAGTAATACATGACAGTTCTCCATCTGCTTCAGTGCTAGGGATGCGGTTGCTGCAATTCGAAATACACTTAAACCATACTCTTGTACCATTACGATAGGGTATTTGAATTGATCTAATTGAAGCGATTTGGCGACAGGGATCATCCAATCATCAGGTGTGACTGGGTATGTTGGATTATCTAAGAGCTTTAACTTTTCTATATCTTGCTGCGAATAGAGAGTGAAGTAATCACTAGGCTCACCTAGCACTTTATTCTTACTATCTCGTTTCACCAATTGTTCGTAAGTGGTTTTTAGTAAATCTAAGCGAGGTATTAAATCTAATGCCGAGCCGTTATCGTCAATGGGCACAGCGATAACAGTTGGGCGAATGTTCGCGGTATGTTTGAACACTCTGAGCGTATCAATCGATTGCTCTAATAGGTTGAGACACTGTTGACTAGAGATCTCACGATATAAATTGCCGCCCGCATGAAGATGGCAAATAGGTGGGCCGTTAACGAGACTTATCCCTTCTTCGAATAGATTTATTGAAATTCCCAATTCAGCAAGACGAAGTGCAATCGTAGCACCCGCGACCCCTCCACCAATAATACCAACAGTTGAATGGCTAATGCCTTCTGAAGAGTGGCGCTCTGAAATATTCATAATGATTAGGCTTAAATGTGAAATTCAATAGTGGTTATAAGGTTAAAAATTGTATGGCTTTAATTAAGGATGTTAAGCCAATTGTATTTTACAAGGATACAGTTACGAGAGAAATATAAAGTTAGATCAAAAGTTAGAACAATCGCACTTATTTTTTTGCTCGCAAAATAGCCGCTTTGTTTAATTAAGCAGAAATATGAATGAAAAGTGGATATAAAAACCGAGTCAATAGCTGGAAAATAAAATTACACAATCATAAGTACGATAGGGTTTGTTGTTAAAATGTGATAATTATTTTATTTTATAAAAGCAGTATTTTGATGGGCAATATTCATGAATCTTTTAAATACAACCATTTAAAAAAGTTAAATGTTACAAGAAATTTTTTTATTATAGCTTTTT
The DNA here is from genome assembly GCF_003026105.1 of Photobacterium sp. GB-56. GTDB lineage: Bacteria > Pseudomonadota > Gammaproteobacteria > Enterobacterales > Vibrionaceae > Photobacterium. Next base: position 404,694 of record NZ_PYNW01000003.1, read on the forward strand.
ATTTTTATGTTTGGTAAATTAACCCCTGTTTTTTTGAGGTGATACGCAAAAATAAAAACTATGTTTGTATTTGTGAGTTTAAGCATCTAAAAAAGCACCTGTAGTGGCAATATTCATAAAATAAAGGATAAAAAACATGTCTAAAGCACGTTTTGCGATTTTACCTCTTGCACTTTTAATTTCTGGTGCAGTGAACGCAGCAACTGAAAACCCATTCTACGCTGGCGTTCGTGCTGGCGGCACTCATTACGCTGACTTCGATTCAAAGACAGCAGTTAATGGTGGCTTTACTTACGGTAATCCAAGTTCTGAGTTCCGTATTGATCGTGATGATTTCGCTGCAGGTCTATTTATGGGTTACAACGTAACACCATGGTTTGCAATTGAGGGTGGTTACACTTGGTTAGGTGAAGTGACTCTAAAAGGTGACAAGCATCATGACAAAGGTAAAGTAGAACAACAAGTTATCGACCTTGTAGGTAAGTTCACTTACCAAGCAACTGATAAAGTAGATCTATACACTAAAGTTGGTGGTGCATGGCAGTTCACTCGTGCTAAAGGCCTTCCAACTCAAACAGAAACCGATCGTGATGACAGCCTAATTGCAACTGCAGGTCTAGGTGCTGAATACCACTTCACTGATAACCTATCTGCACGTGCTGAATACCAGTACTACCACGATATGGAAACTAAGCCGACTGGTACTGATACGAAGGTAAGTTGGGATACTCACTACTACGGTATGAGCCTAGTTTACGGTTGGGGCGCTCCTGCACCAGTTGTTGTACCAGTAGTTGAAGAAGTTGTTGAAGCTGCAACTGTTCAAGTTGAGCCAATTTCTGTAACAATGCCTTTCGCATTCGACAGCGACACACTAACTACAGAAGACCAAGCACGTCTTGAGCCTATCGCTCAGCGTCTAGTTAACTTCCCTAACGCAGAACTAGTTGTTATCGGTCACACTGATAGCCGTGGCTCAGAAGCTTACAACCAGAAGCTTTCTGAAGAGCGTGCTAAGACTGTAGCGGTATATCTAATGAAGCACTTCAACATCGATGCAAGCCGTGTTAAAGGCGAAGGCCGTGGTGAGCTAGATCCAGTAGCTTCAAACGACACTGCTGAAGGTCGTGCTCAGAACCGTCGTGTAGATGTAACTACTCCTGGTTTTGAAATCCAAGCTGAAGTTGCAGAAGCTGTAGTTCAGTAATTAACTCTTTTGAGTTATAAAAAAGCGCCGCAAGGCGCTTTTTTTATGTTTGTAATAAAATTTAAAATCAATGTTAAACTATTACTTTATCGTAGTTTAATGGTATGAGAGTCGAATGACTATTTGGAAAAGAGAGTTTAGTTTAGCAAGCCTTAATAAAACCTCAGAAAATACATTAATTAAACATTTAGGTATTACCTACTCAACTTTTGACGAAGAATCACTCTCGGCAACAATGCCAGTTGATCACAGAACACACCAGCCACTGGGTATGTTACATGGTGGAGCCTCAGTCGTTTTAGCTGAAACATTAGGGTCAGTAGCCGCAAATTTGTGTGTAGATCATGATAAGTACTGCGTTGGCTTAGATATTAATGCAAATCATATTCGTGCAATAAGAGAGGGGGTTGTAACTGGCCGTGCTAGTGCTCTTCATTTAGGCGCAACCACACAAGTTTGGCAAATCGAAATAAGAGATGAAAGACAGCGATTAATTTGTACTAGCCGATTAACAATGGCCGTCATTATTAATAAAAAGAAGAAATAAAATAACCGATGATAATAAATTTTGAACAAGGTCGAATTATCGCGACTCAACGAGAAGTCGTTGTGAGAATTGATGGAAATTGCAGGATTAACCTTCAAGCACAAGTTGATGAGCTAACACTTATTTCTGGCGCTAATGTTGTTAGTGCTGTTGGTTGCGGGATTAATTGGTCTATAAAGTTAGATTCGAATGAGCAATTGCAACAACTTGCTAATGAAATAGGTATTGCGATTACTATTTATTAACCTTTTTTGCTTTATATTGAATAAAGAATATTAAAATTATCTTTATGAACTAATTTATCTCTGAATAACCTAGTTGAAATTATAAATATGGAATATTATTCCCTACAGGAAACATTTACCTCTCATCGGGTATGTTAGAGTAATAATTGAACAATAATAAGAATTTCACATGTCTAAAAAATATATTGCATTACTACCGCTTGCATTAGTTGTATCAACCGCTGTATCTGCTGCTACTGTTAATCCTTTTTATGTTGGCACACGACTCGGTGGTGCTCACTATTCAAATTTTCAACAGAACTATCAAGATATAACTGGCATAAATCTTAATAAAGATGATGTCGCGGCTGGTGTATTTGCAGGTTACAACTTTACACCTTGGTTTGCGGTTGAAACGGGTTATACATGGTTAGGTGAAGCTAAGTTTGAAAATAATAAGATTAAGCAACATGCTATTGATCTTACAGCTAAAATGACATGGAACCTCAATGATCAATGGGGCGTGTTTGGTAAGTTAGGTGGCAGTTACATGCTCGCTGACTTCCATGGCTATGGCGTTAAAGACCTTGATGATCATTTACTTGGTACGGCTGGTGTCGGTGTTGAGTATAAATTGACTAACCATCTATCTACCCGTTTAGAGTACCAGCTTTACCACGATATTCAGTCTAAGCCTCGTAACACGAATCTAGCTTATAACTTTGATACACAGTTTTATGGTTTGAGCCTTGTATATAGCTGGGGAGCAGCGCCTGCCGTTGTTGCACCAGTTGTTGATACTGCACCGCCAGTTCAAGCTGCAACAGTAACAGTAGAGCCTTCAACGGTTACGATTGCTTATGGTGTTGATGGTAAGCATTTAACTGAAAAAGATAAGCAACGCCTTCAACCAATGATTCAACGTTTAACACGTTACCCGAGTGCAACAGCTGAAGTGACGGGCTATACATCAAATACAGGTAGTGCAGCTTATAACCAGAAATTATCTGAAAAGCGTGCGAAAAATGTAGCGGATTTGCTTTCTCAGTATGTTGCTGACGCTAGCCAAATTACAGCGAAAGGGATGGGTGAAGCAAACCCTATTGCGACTAATGATACCGCGAAAGGTCGAGCAGAAAATCGTCGTGTAGAGATTTACTCACCAGCATTAAAGATTGCCACAGAAGATGCTGCTGAGCGTCCAGATTGCTGCGCAATGGAAAATAACCTATAAATAAAAAGCGCCGAAAGGCGCTTTTTTTGACTCAATCTATTAGGTATTAGATGTTAGGTGCGCAAATAGATTTCTTTCTTAAACAAAGCGCCATAATAATACCGAAAATAGCACCTTGAGTAATAATCGCTGAACCACCATAGCTAAAGAAAGGTAATGGACTTCCCATAACAGGTAATACACCGCTCACCATACCAATATTAATAAAACTATAAAGAAAGAAACTTAAAGCAAATGAGCCACTGACTAATCGTGCAAACGTTGATTCTGACTGATTCGCCAGCCATAACACTCTAAAAGTCATAAACGTATAGATAGCTAAAATAGTGAAGCTACCAATGTATCCCCATTCTTCTGCAAATGTTGAGAAGATAAAATCGGTATGACTCTCTGGAATGAAACCAAGATGACCTTGTGTTGCATCCATCCAACCTTTGCCAGAAATCCCACCAGATCCAATCGCAATTTTGGATTGAATGATTTGATAGCCAGAGCCTAATGGATCTGATTCAGGATTTAAAAATTGAAGAATACGTTTTTTCTGGTAGGTCTCCATTACGAAATACCACGCCAATGGAAGACTGACACCAATAATGGCTATCACAGATGAAATTAACTTCCATGACATCCCCGCAAAATATAGAACAAATAGAGCGTACATTACCGTGAAGATAGCACCATCTAGATCTGGCTGAATAAAAATCAATCCCGCTGGAATCGCAGTTACTATCAAACAAATCATGATCTTTTTAATACTAGGTCGACCCGCATCACTGACAAGGATCCAAGCCATCATGATTGGGACCGCTATTTTTACAAGTTCTGACGGTTGAAAACGTATTGGTCCTAATGCTAACCAGCGTTGCGAGCCATTGGTGCTATCACCAAGAACAAAGACACCAACAAGTAAAAGTACAGTAATAAAAAACAAATATGGAGCACTTCGCTCATAAGCGGCAGGTGAAATAGATGACATAAACAATAATGCGATAATCGCAATTCCTGCACGAATAAGATGACGCTCTATAATTGGCTCACTAAAGCTACTTGCACTCCATACACTCAAAGAACTGAATGTGATAAGAATTAAAATCGATATTAATAGTGGTATATCGATATAAGGACGGAATTTACTCATCGTGTACTTCACTGATTCACGCAAATTTGCGTAGACGTTAGTAATGCTTGTCACTTTAGGTGAGTTATTATTTGCCGCAAGAGAAAAAGTGAAACAAAATGTGGCTTGGGCTTAAAATAAAATATTATGACTGTTTTTCTAATGATCATCGCATAAAATGCTAATTTTAGTAGCGCACAATGTATAACAATAATATTTCTTAAATAGTGACCAAGTACAGAGAAGTAAAGATAAATACCGTTATACTTTCTCTGTAAATTTAGTCGGAGAATCAGATGGATCGTTATTACTGGGGTGTTGATTTAGGTGGTACAAAAATCGAATGTATTGTGATAGATCGTAACTCAGATCAACCCATTATTCGTGAGCGCATTGAGACAGAAAGTATTAAAGGTTATCAACATATACTTGGTCAAATAAAGGTACTGATTGAGCGGTGCGCAAAAATAGTTGGACATTACCCTTACGCGGTTGGTTTTGGAACACCAGGTACGCTTGATCCGATTCATGGCGTTATGAAAAACTGCAATACAACGGCATTAAATGGTCAGCCTCTTGATAAAGATCTTAATGAAATGCTTGGAATCCATGCAATTATTGCTAACGATGCCAATTGTTTTGCTTTAGCAGAAACACATTTTGGGGTCGTCAAACGTATCAAACCTGATGCTCAAATTGTATTTGGCATCATTATGGGAACGGGCGTAGGGTCTGGCATAGTGGTAGACGGTAAATGTTTATACGGCTGCCATGGTATTGCTGGTGAGTGGGGGCATAATGTTCTTGAGCATAATGGCGCGGATTGTTATTGCGGTAAGCAAGGTTGTGTGGAAACGGTTATTTCTGGGAAAGGATTAGAGCGTTATTATTACGAGCTTTCATCGCAAGCGTTATCTTTGCCTGAGATCGTCGAGCAAGCCAAACAGAATAATCATGAAGCAGTGAAAACAATAACACGTTTACGTGAGTATTTTGGTTTAGCGGTCGCACGAATTATTAACGTACTTGATCCTGAGATCATCGTGATTGGTGGTGGTGTCGGTAATATTGACGCGTTATACCAAGATATAGAAACACAAATTTTACCGCACTTGTTTAATACAGAGCTTAATACCTTGATTGTAAAACCAGAGCTAGGGGATAGTGCTGGTGTGTATGGCGCTGCAGCTTTAGTAAAGAACATCAGTTAAACAAGAGTCAGCCAAAAGTTAAAAGCGCGATACATATTAATAGTATCGCGCTTTTGTTTTAACTTGCCAGAACTTGAGGCTTACGTTGTAAACTTGCTACTAGCATGTAAATTGCCGTTGCAAGTAGAACAATGAAGAAGAAATCCATTATTCCATTTTGCTCTGCCATAAAGCTGTTAGCACCAATTGGACCCAGTGCTGAACCAATGCTGTAACTAAACAGCATAACTTGTGTTGCAGCAACAATATATGAAGAATCCAAGTTGTCACACGCCAATGTAATTGCAATTGGGTAAAGCGCAAAAGCAGACATGCCTAACAACGCCAATGCCGTGATCAGAACGACATAGTCTGATGATAGGTAAGTAATACCCATAGCAAAAACACCAAGCAAAGACATTAAAGCAAGCAATAGCGTTTTGCTCATTTTAATTGAAAGTTTGCTAACGACAGGTTGAATAACCATACCACCAAGAATGATTGCAGCCATCAACACGCCTACTTGATCTGTTGTTAGAGCATTTTGTTTTAATGCTAAAGGCATTAAACCGTAGATACTGCCCATTACAACACCTGACGTTATACAACCAATAATTGCAGGTTTACTCAAACGTGCAATTTGCTTTATTGATAACACTTGGTGTGAATCACTGCTAGGTTGACCTTGTTTTACAAACAGAGGCGGTAAAATTGCGATTAGCAATAGCACTAGAATAACGATAAAAGGAATAAACCCTTTAACACCAAACATGCCTACTGCTAATTGACCAACAGTGGTGCCACCATAGAGTGAGGTCATGTAAAAACCAAGACGTTTTGCTCGCTCTTTCGCGTTATCACCAATAAGTAGCCATGATTCAACAACAACGAAAATACCTGCAACAGCCATACCAGCAACGAGGCGTGCAAATAGCCATACTTCTTTATTTGGAAAAATTGGCAAAACCGCAACAGTTACTGCTAGCAAAGCTAAAAAAGTAATAAAAGCCACACGGTGACCAATCTTCGCAATAATTGGCTCGATCATCATTGAGCCAATAAGAAGACCAATGTAATAGATGCTTGCTAACCAACTTGCATAACTGCTATCAATTTTAAAATTTGCTAATGATAACGGAACCAAGCTCATTAGGTAGCCTGATGCGATTGCGAATACAGTTAGTCCAGCAACAGGCACAAAAATGCCGCCGCTTTTGCGACAAGTAGTGATGTCTTGCACTACCTTGGTCTCCAAGTGAAATGTTTGAAATAACCTGTCTTTATTTAAGGTAAATACGTTTAGAAAACGAAAAACCAGAAATCAAGGAATGATCACTGGAGATAACAAGACAGAGCTGTTTAAAAAAGTGTTTTATTAGAAAACTCGGCGATTATTGACCCTAACCTAACATTAGTAAAATGAGAAAAACTAATGTGAAACAGGGCATTTCATTACATTGATTAATGCCAAAAAATAATCGTTAGAGTAGTGATCATTAAACTGAACTCAAAATCGTACTTTATCTGATTAATATATTTATTTTTAAAGAATTAGAACTGGTTTTACTGTTGCGGAACAGGGGGGAGTTTAAATAATGATTAGTGTTGTAATTGTTGTTCTATGCAAAAAAAGAACAAACAAAAGCGCATTTTTATCAAAATAATATAAAAAAAATTGGTTTCTAATGAAGAGTTTGGATTACATTTACTAAAAAGCCACCTTACTATAGCGATATGGCACTCAGAGTAAGATGGCTAGTTATATTTTGAAGTCGATTAACGTTTATTTTTTAGATAGCGTTTACGTCGTTCTTCTTTCTTTTTGATCTTTTGTTCAGCTTTACGTTCAGCTTCTACTGCCACATTGATCAGCTCTTCAGTGATCATATCTGGATGCTCTAGAGTAATATTCCCCAGTGTACCGTTACGCAATTCATTGATAAGAATGACAGAGGCTTTGTGCAGATCAACACGACCACCACCTTTTAAACAACCTCGTTTGCGCCCGATCTCTTCCATTAGCTCAATTTCAGATTCAGGTAGGTCATCATCAAGGTTATAACGTGCCTTGATCATATCTGGGTATGCTTTGATCAGATATTCAATGGTAAAGAAAGCCACGTCGATATAATCCATCGCGGTATCTTTAATTGCCCCCGTTGCAGCAAGGCGGAAACCACTATGTGGGTTTTCTACTTTTGGCCAAAGAATTCCCGGCGTATCAGAAAGCAGTACACCGTTATCGAGGTTAATACGTTGCTGTTGGCGTGTTACAGCAGGTTGATTTCCTGTGATTGCGACAGTTCTGCCTGCAAGTGTATTGATAATAGTTGATTTCCCAACGTTAGGAATCCCCATAATCATGGTGCGAATTTTTTTACCTGCTTCCTCACGGTGAGGTGCAAGCTTGCGGCATAAATCCATGATCTGATTAACTTCGTTTAAGTTTTCAGTGGTGACAGCAATGGCTTTAACGCCTTGCTCTTTTTCAAGGTGATCAATCCAAAGTTGAGTCATCTCAGGATCGGCCAAATCACGCTTGTTCAAAACTTTAACAACAGGCTTACCGTCATTGGTATTGCGGAACGATTTGATCAGTGGGTTTTCACTACTAAATGGGATACGAGCATCTAAAACTTCGATGATCACATCAACTTTCGGCATCGCTTCTTCAATTTCTTTGCGGGCTTTGTGCATGTGCCCTGGAAACCACTGGATACTGTTACTACTCATTTGATTTATATGCTCTTTATTTGTTCTTTGTGTCCCTTGGGGTACAACCAGGGGTACTAAAATTGGTCGCAAGAAAAATAGTGGTTATATCTTGCATTATTAAGTTATTGATAGAAATTCTATCATAGTTGGCAGTAGATCACTCTTAAATGATAAAGAGGATTGGAATCATTCTTTATATCCATGCCTACTTGAGTAAGAAAGGGCAACAACAAACGTCAGCAACACATGATAGGGTGGGGAAAGAGTAAAAATACTAGAAATAATCTTTAGCCTTGGTTTGAGGAAGGTTGAATATACCATTTCTGGATATCAGAATATCTATAGGCTGTTGGCTAATCACAAATGAGTTAACTTTTCTGCTAACTCGTAAATGCCCCATTATTAGTCAGAGTAAATGCTCATTCATATCGTATTAACAGAATTTTGGATGAGATATTCTAATCAAAGTTAACTAAAAATATTTAGTTTAAATTCTGGATGTTTTATTACTCTCTTCCATAAAAAACGCGAGTTTGAGGTTTTTCACCTCGCTGAGAATACACCTATAACCAGCTGGGCAATAATTGGCCTGAAGGCTTAAATTTTCTGGATAAATCGTAGATACATATTCAAGTTACAGTTTACGTATTTTGTTTTCACCGATAAAAAACGCTCCCATTAGAGGGAGCGTTTAAGGCAATGAATATAAGGGCTATACAAGATTAGCGAAGTACTCTCACCGTATGTTTACTTAAGAACTCTTTAGCAAAGTCGTTGACTTGTTTTTTCTGGGCATCAGATAAATGACTCATTGTTTCAAGGTATTGTTCTTTATAAATATCATAAAGGTCATGCTCTTTGTCTGTACCCATTGAATCAAGATATATTTTTGAGTAAGCAGCTCCAAGCACTTCGTCTTTTTCAGGGTAAGTGATTTGTGGTAATGAATGTAGGTACCGTGCAGCAAGAAATATTATAGAACCAGCATCTCCAGTATTTGCCATCTTTATCCAAATATCTAACGCTTCTTTTTTATTGCCTTCATCATAAATTATAGAAGCATAACCTTCCATTCCCCTAAAGTTTCCCTGTTCAGCAGAGGCATTGTATAGTCGTTTTACTTCTTTTTCTCGATTGCCAGGTATGAAAAACCAGCCATCTCCGCCAGCATACATACTTGCTAGGCTTGCCTGTGCCTTTGAGTTTTCATGGTCAGCAGCTTTCTTCAACCAGTCATTAGACTCATCAGGGTATAAGAAGGATAACATATTCATTGCGTTACCATCTCCTTGTTCTGCTCTAACTTTTAATTCTTTAACTAAAGGCGTACGATATTCCTCTCTATCACCATAAATATTTGTATCTGTCGACAGAACAAATTTAGCTTTTTCGCTTCCTAGTTTCGCGGCTTTAACAGCATATTCATGTTCTTGAGGGGTTTGGGCCATAATATTCGTTCTAAAGGTCCATGAATAAGCTAAAGCAGCTTTTGCATTCCCCTTATCTGCCGCGTATTTCAAATAAGGTTGCCCTTGTTTTATTTTATATTGGTCGACGAGTAAATCGCCTAATTGATAGGCATCTTCAACAGACATGGAGCTTGGCGCAGGGTATGTTGTTTGTGCCTGTGTTTGTGAGGCGCACAACAGGCATAAACATAACAGCCACCGGTAACCTATTTTTACTTTTTGCATTATTTATTAATCCTTATTACTGCCTATAAAGCTGTTATGGGGGGCTACTGATAAGTTAAGATAGGTAAGGGTACTCCTAATTACTGCTGGGCAATAATTGGCTCAACATAATTCTAAAAGACATATTTATATACTGTTTTTCGGGCAAATTATTGCCTGCTCGTGTAGTGATGTATCATTACAGATTTGACTTTAATTCATTAAGTTAAATGAATAATGAGTTTAGTGTTGTTTTAATGTAGCAAATCAAAATAGAAGAATTTTAACGAAGTTACATGCATTACCTTACAGAATGAGTACAGAAAGGATTTGATTGCGCAATGTATAGAAAATACCTGAGCCTATTAATAAGCGCATGTGTATTAACAGCATGCACTGGAGAGACAACCGCTTCAGTAACCAGTAAAACGGTACCAGCTGAAAAAATCACTCAAATAGAAGCGAAAGTAAAAAAGCTCTACCCTGATGCAGATACCAAACTTCAACATCAAATCATCGATGTTGCTGTTGAATCTCTAGAAAGCATGGTGTTTATCAAAGGTGGAACCTTCATGATGGGCGCATTTAAAGCACCTTGTAACCCCATTTCTACGGATAGAATGGATTGGTCGCCAGATGCTAAGTGTAATACCGCTTTGTCGAATGTTGAAACTGGCGCTAATTTTATACATAAAGTGACCTTAAGTGACTACTCTTTAGCTAATCATGAAACGACTTATCACGGTTTTGATGCTTTTCAAAAAGCATATGAACGCCCAGTTGTTAAAGCAGGAATGAGAGAAAAACATGACCTTTCTGACGATAAGTTTAAAGATCTAGCGACACCGACTAAAGCATGGCAAGAGGCAAAGGATTATTGTTTATGGCTGGGTGAGTTAACAGATTACCCGATTGACTTACCCACAGAAGCACAATGGGAATATGCGGCAAGAAATCGTGGGAAGCATCTATACTATGCAACCAATAACGGTTACCTTCAGCGTAAAGGTGACCAGCATTTGGTTGATGGAAGGTATGTTGATTACACAAAAGATGAATGGAATATTGGTAGCTCTATAGATTTAAATCAAATTAAATTGTATCCGCCAAATCCATTAGGTTTGTATGATATGGCAGGAAATGTAAAGGAATGGATGAATGACTGGTATAGCGAAGATTATTATCAACGCTCCCCTGAACTCGACCCTCAAGGGCCATCGAGAGGATCTAAAAAAGTCATGAGAGGAGGGGGGTTAACAACATCTCGAGCAGGCCAAGCCATAGCTCAAGATGGATATATCTCACTCAATGGTTTTCGCTGCGCGGTGCAGCAACCGACACCAGTAAAGTAGTATTCAGTTAGTGCCGACAATAACATTTGGCTATTGTCGGCAGCTCCAAATTAAATTTTTAATACTCTTTTCTTTTGCTTTCTATGTTGGAAATCATAAATGGTGAATGGAGTTGAAGGGATCATACCCATATTATCTAAATAATTTACACTCGCTAACTGAGCAATCCATTGATTAAATTCTATTTGCTGTTTTCCATCTAAAATTTTATTTATTCGCTGTAGGTTATTTATAAGCGCATTATCTGAACTTTGTTTTTTACCTTCGATATTCATGTGGGCTAACACTTCAACAAACTTGCGCCAAGAGCGAATAGTACCGCTTAATAACACATAAATTGCTGCTTCCTGCTCCTCCTCAAGATTAAGCCAATATGTATGTACTAGGGTATTGTGTAGTGGTCAACAAATACTAGCCACGGTTTTAGAGGTTAACCAATATAATCGTTCTGATTCATTCGGTGTTAATCCGCCATTATATTGATGTGGTCGTAATTGGCTGTAATAACCAATAATATATC
>NZ_PYNW01000030.1 GCF_003026105.1 Photobacterium sp. GB-56
TCGGTGAAGAGCAAGGTTCTAATATCAGGGAACCCCCGACCCTTGGCGCTCTAATCAATAACACTGAGCGACTTAAGCTTTTCTATAGACGAAAAAAAACCGCATCTTTCGATACGGTTTTCTTAATAGTGGTCGGTGAAGAGGGATTCGAACCCCCGACCCTCTGGTCCCAAACCAGATGCGCTACCAAACTGCGCTATTCACCGACAATGTTTTAGGCTTTTAATGCCAAGGCTTCTTAATAAGATAACCTAAATAATGGGGTGGCTAACGAGACTTGAACTCGCGACAACCGGAATCACAATCCGGGACTCTACCAACTGAGCTATAGCCACCATTATAAGTGGTCGGTGAAGAGGGATTCGAACCCCCGACCCTCTGGTCCCAAACCAGATGCGCTACCAAACTGCGCTATTCACCGACTTAATTCTGTGTGCTTGAATAAACAAGCGGGCTTTAAAAAAGCCAGAAAGCTGACGTATCAACTCTCTATAATATGGGGTGGCTAACGAGGCTTGAACTCGCGACAACCGGAATCACAATCCGGGACTCTACCAACTGAGCTATAGCCACCAATGTATTACCTTCCGCCAATACGACCATTTAAATGGTGCGCCCGAAAGGATTCGAACCTTCGGCCTTTGGCTCCGGAGGCCAACGCTCTATCCAGCTGAGCTACGGGCGCCTTGCCCTATCGACGGGGGTGAATATTACGGATCAGAACGCCTCTCGGCAAGTGTTTTTTTTTATTTTTCTTTCGCTCGCTGATTTTATGCTCAAATAACTATTGATTCGTATCATACAAATACAGCGCACAAGTTTGATCCTACAGCACAACCCGATATACTAACAAATATGCAACAATATAATCATTTAAAAACATTAACCGTTCAATTTCAACATTAGCTGCGCATAAAGATAACAACAACTAAAAATACAATTGGGAAGTATAAGGTGAACGCCATGGATTTTTCTTTTCGACAATTTTTATTCGCTGCTGTAGTCGCATTCACCATTGCAGCTCCCACAGTTGCTGACGACATGACAGATGAAGCTATTGCTGAACGCATTAAACCTGTAGGTTCATTACATCTTGAAGGTGAAGCCCCTATTGTAGAAGTCACAGTAGCTCCACGTAATGGTGATGCCGTTTATAATACTTTTTGTGCTTCTTGTCATACTTCTGGTGTCATGGGGGCGCCAAAGAAAGACGATGCGGGTGATTGGTCTGCTCGTATTGCCCAAGGTAAAGATGTGTTAGCCGATCATGCTATTAATGGCTTTAAGGCTATGCCTGCAAAAGGGGCCTGTATGGATTGTAGTGATGAAGAAATTGTTGCCGCAATTAATTATATGATTGCTGGCTTATAATTTTTCTCAACCATAAATTTCTCAATCATAAATAAAGAGGGTGAGCATTATTAATGCTCACCCTCTTTTTATATGGCCGCTATTTTGTAGGGTTACTTTTTAAACATCGCGCGAATATTAGCAATATGCGCTTGCCCTTTGTTCATCCGCTCTTCAGCAGAAACAGGTTTGCGCTCACTTTCCCACTCCAAATCATCTTGTGGTAATTCGTACAAGAATCGACTTGGCTCAGGTTTGATTAGCTCGCCATACTGACGACGCTCTTTACATAAAGTAAAGGTTAGTTCGCGCTGTGCTCGCGTGATCCCAACATATGCAAGGCGACGTTCTTCATCAACGTTTTCTTCATCAATGCTGGTTTGGTGCGGCAAGATCCCCTCTTCTGTCCCCACTAAGAACACATAAGGAAACTCCAGCCCTTTAGAGGCGTGCAACGTCATAAGTTGTACTTGATCAGCATCGTCATCATCATCCCCTCGTTCCATCATGTCGCGTAGGGTTAAACGTTGCACCACTTCTTTTAAGGTTTTCTCTTCATTATCATAGTTATCACCTTCTAAATCAGCGGTGATCCAACTATATAAATCAGAGACGTTTTTCATTCGCATCTCAGCAGCTTTTGGGCTTGGTGAGGTTTCGTATAGCCAATCTTCGTAATGAATATCACGCACTAATTGACGCACAGCCGCCACCGTATCACCGCGTTCAGCATTATCTGCTAATTGATTAACCCAATGGGTAAAGCGTTGCAGTGATTCTAAACCTCGACCTGATAGGTGTTGCTCTAACCCCATCTCAAAACTCGCGGCAAACAAGCTTTTGCCACGCATGTTAGCGTATGTCCCAAGCTTTTCGAGTGTCACTGGGCCGATTTCTCGACGTGGTGTATTGACGATACGTAAAAATGCGTTGTCATCATCGAGGTTAGTCAGTAGACGTAAGTACGCCATGATGTCTTTGATTTCAGAACGTGAGAAAAATGATGTGCCACCTGAAATTTTATAAGGAATACGGTTTTGCATCAGCGACTTTTCAAACAAGCGTGACTGATGGTTACCTCGATACAAGATCGCATAATCTTTATAAGCGGTGTTATTCATAAAGCGATGAGCAATGAGTTCACCAATCACTTTTTCTGCTTCATGCTCTTCATTTTTCGCTGTGATCACTTTAAGCATCGCGCCATCAGGGATCTCAGAGAAAAGGGCTTTTTCAAATAAGTGGGGGTTATTAGCGATCAAAATATTCGCTGTTCGCAAAATACGGCTAGTCGAACGGTAATTTTGCTCGAGTTTGATCACTTTTAAACTAGGGAAATCTTTATTCAGCAAGCCTAGATTTTCTGGCTGCGCTCCACGCCATGAGTAAATAGACTGATCGTCATCACCAACCACAGTAAAGCGCGCACGCTCACCTACCAATAGTTTTACAAATAAGTATTGGCTAGTATTGGTATCTTGATACTCATCCACCAGCAAGTAACGAATACGGTTCTGCCAATGTTTACGCACTTCGGCGTTATCTCGCAGCAACAAAACAGGCAGTAAAATCAAATCATCAAAATCTAATGCGTTATAGGCTTTCATTTGACGCTGGTACATTTCATAGCAATGTGCAAACAATTGATCGCGCTCACTACGGGCGTGTGCTGCCGCATCGGCTGGCGATAACATGTCATTTTTCCAATTAGAAATAGAGGACATTAATTGCTTTAATAAATCTTTATCGCCTTCAAGCTCATCTTCGGTGAGCTCTTTGAGAAGCGCCATTTGGTCTTGATCATCAAACAGTGAAAAACTGGCTTTTAAACCTAAATGCTTATATTCACGACGAATGATATTCAAACCTAAAGTATGAAAGGTAGAAACCATCAACCCTTTCGATTCTTGACGTCCTAATGTTTGCCCTACACGCTCTTTCATTTCACGTGCCGCTTTATTAGTAAAAGTCAACGCGGCAATATTGCGTGCTTTGTAATCACACTGCTGTACTAAATAAGCAATTTTATTAGTGATCACACGGGTTTTACCAGAGCCTGCACCAGCAAGTACTAAGCATGGCCCAGAAACGTATTTTACTGCTTCTGTTTGCCTTGGGTTCAGTTTCATTCGTTATCCTGACGCTCGTTTAAAAAGGTGCATATACATTCACTTTAAACTTGAGTTTTATTCATATAGCAAATACTAAAACTCAGACCAATCACAAAAAATCATACGTAATGATTAACAATCCCCTAAAGGTATAAATAGTAATTTCTACGTGACTCCATGGTAGAAACTCTATTTTATGCCAAAAATAACCGTTCTGTGTTTAAACGGTTATCATAGGTTACAAAATGGTAAATAGTGGTTACTCTATTGTAAATCCATATATTTGGATATTTACGCTCGGTTATATTGCTTAAAATTAGGAGATTTCATGCGGAAAATCGCAAAAATGGCCATGGTTGTCAGTATGGCACTATGGGTAACAGCTTGTGATCAGAATGCGGCAGAAAATACTGCGCAACAAGCAGCAAAAAGTATCCCCGTCGGTACTATTGCCATTACATCTCACCCACAAGAAATCCGCGTGGAATTACCCGGTCGAAGCAAAGCTTATTTAGAAGCAGAAGTTCGTCCTCAAGTTTCTGGCATTATCACAAACCGTGGTTTTACCGAAGGTAGTGATGTAAAGAAAGGCCAATCACTCTATAACATTGACTCTGCAACTTATAATGCCGCTTACTTAAGTGCTAAAGCAGAACTTGCCAAGGCACAAGCAACGTTAGAATCAGCAAAAGCATTAGCTATTCGTAGTAAAAAGCTAGTAGAACGCGGTGCTTTCAGCAAACAAACTAACGATGATAACCAAGCTGCCTATAAAGTTGCTATCGCAGGACTTGAAGTAGCAAAAGCAAACGTCAATACAGCCAAAATCAATTTAGATTATACCAAAGTTAAAGCCCCAATTTCAGGTCGTATTGGTCAATCTTCTGTAACTCCTGGCGCATTAGTTAATGCAGGGCAAGCTCAAGTACTTGCAACTATTCAGCAGTTAGATCCCATTAATGTCGATATTGCTCAATCTAGTGCGCAATTACTCCGTTTAAAAGCGGCATTAAAGCAAGGTGAACTCCAAGCTAGCCAGAATGCTGATGTTGAACTTATCCTAGAAGATGGTTCGGTTTATCCTCATCACGGCGTATTACAGTTTTCTGAAGTCAACGTTGATCCTAATACAGGCTCTGTCACATTACGCGCTGAATTCCCAAATCCAGACGGTATCTTACTTCCGGGTATGTATGTTCGCGCAGTGCTAAACACAGGTACCGATCCTAAAGCTATCATGGTTCCACAAAAAGCCGTTACCCGTAATAGTAAAGGCGAAGCAACGGTCATGGTTGTTAATGCCGAAAACAAAGTGGAATCTCGCCTTGTAACTACAGCACAAGTGATTGATAACCAATGGCGTATCACCAAAGGCTTAAAAGATGGTGACCAAGTCATTGTTGATGGCTTACAAAAAGTTCGCCCAGGTGCTTTGGTTCAACCGACCATAGCCGATAACACACAACCACAAAAGTAGAGATAAGATATGGCTCGTTTCTTTATCGATCGCCCTATTTTTGCTTGGGTGATCGCAATTATCGTGATGCTTGCGGGGGTACTGTCAATTCTCAAATTGCCAGTGTCGCAGTATCCGAGTATTGCACCACCTACGGTGGTGATCAGCGCTAGCTACCCTGGCGCAAACGCAAAAACCATGGAAGATACCGTTACTCAGGTTATCGAACAACGTATGACAGGTATCGATAACCTGCGCTATTTATCCTCCACCAGTGATAGCTTTGGTAATACTCAAATTACCCTCACCTTTAATGCTGAAGCGGATCCTGATATCGCTCAGGTACAGGTGCAGAACAAACTGCAATCAGCCCTTCCTCTGTTACCAATGGAAGTGCAACAACAAGGTGTGAAGGTAAACAAAGCAAGCTCATCATTCTTGATGGTTGTTGGTTTCTATTCTGAAGATGGCTCAATGGATAAAAACGATATTTCGGACTATATCAGTTCGAATGTTGCCGATCCTATGAGTCGTGTTCCGGGTGTGGGTGAAATCACCACTTTCGGTGCACAATATGCGATGCGTATCTGGCTAGATCCTTTAAAACTGACCAAATATAACCTTACCAGTATTGATGTTATTTCGGCAATTAAAGAGCAGAATGCACAGATCTCGGCAGGTCAACTTGGTGCATCTCCTTCTCTGCCAGGCCAAGAGCTTAACGCGACAGTTTCCGCACAAAGCCGCTTACAAACACCAGAAGAATTTAAAAACATTATTGTTAAATCTGACTCTTCTGGCGCAACAGTCCACCTTAGTGATGTTGCACGAGTTGAATTAGGGGCTGAAAGTTATTCAGTTCAAGTACTTTACAACGGAAAACCTGCTAGTGGTTTAGGTATAAAACTCGCTACAGGGGCTAATGCACTTGCGACAGCAGAAGCGGTAAAAGCGAAAGTTGAAGAGCTAAAACCTTTCTTTCCTGAAGGTTTAACCGCGGTTTACCCGTACGATACTACGCCATTCGTTGAAAAATCGATTGAAGGGGTTGTTCATACACTGTTTGAGGCGGTGGCACTGGTGTTTATCATCATGTACCTGTTCTTACAGAACTTCCGTGCAACCTTGATCCCAACTATTGCGGTTCCCGTTGTACTATTAGGTACCTTTGCGGTGCTGTCTCTGGCGGGATACTCCATCAATACTTTAACCATGTTCGCGATGGTGCTTGCCATCGGCTTGCTGGTTGATGATGCTATCGTGGTGGTAGAAAACGTTGAACGTGTGATGCATGAAGAAGGCTTAAATGCCGTTGAAGCAACACGTAAGTCGATGGATCAGATCACGGGCGCACTGGTCGGTATTGCCTTAACCCTCTCTGCTGTATTTGTTCCTATGGCATTTATGTCAGGCTCAACAGGGGTTATTTACCGTCAGTTCTCAATAACCATTGTTACCGCCATGGCACTCTCAGTCTTGGTGGCCGTGATTTTGACCCCTGCCTTGTGTGCAACCATGCTAAAACCGGTAGAGCACGGAGAGAAGAAAGGCTTCTTTGGTTGGTTTAACCGCACCTTTGATAACTTAACCAAGCGCTATGAATCAAGTGTTGCGGCGATGATCAAGCGCTCTATTCGCGTGATGTTTATCTTCCTTGGCCTAACCGTTGCTGTCGGTTGGATCTTCATGCGTATGCCAACCTCGTTCTTACCTGATGAAGATCAGGGTATCTTGTTTAGTCAGGCTATTTTGCCAGTTAACTCGACCCAAGAACAAACCCAAGAGGTGATGGATAAAGTCTCTGATTACTACCTAACTCAAGAAAAAGATAGCGTCGCTAGTGTGTTTAGTGTGTCAGGCTTTAGTTTTGCCGGTAGTGGTCAAAACATGGGTATGGCCTTTGTTGGATTAAAAGATTGGTCAGATCGTCAGTTACCAGGAATGGATGTAAAATCTATCGTTAATCGTTCAATGGCTTACTTCCATCAAATCAAAAATGCATTGGTATTTTCATTTGCACCACCAGCGGTGATTGAATTGGGTACTGCCAGTGGTTTTGACTTCTATCTCCAAGATAGAAGCGGCCAAGGACACGATAAACTGATCGCGGCGCGTAACCAGCTATTAGCTCTAGCGGCACAAAATCCAAACCTTATTGGGGTTCGTCCTAACGGACAAGAAGATGCACCGATGTACCAAATCAATATTGATCAAGCCAAAATTCGTGCTCTCGGCATTGATATTCAATCGGTGAATCAAGTATTGGGTACCGCTTGGGGTAGTTCGTATGTGAATGACTTCATCGACCGCGGACGTGTGAAAAAAGTGTTCGTACAAGGTGATGCACAATATCGTATGAAACCAACGGATTTAGATACCTGGTATGTCCGTAACAACAAAGGTGAAATGGTGCCATTCTCCGCATTTGCGACGGGTGAATGGAAATACGCATCACCTCGACTTGAGCGTTTCAATGCGACACCTGCGGTCAACATTCAGGGCAGCGTGGTTGCAGGTTACAGTACAGGTCAGGCAATGCTTGATATTGAAGAGATGGTGAAACAATTACCACCAGGCTTCGGTGTTGAGTGGAATGGCTTATCCTATGAAGAGCGTCTATCAGGTAACCAAGCACCTATGCTGTATGCGTTATCTATCTTAGTTGTATTCTTAGTACTTGCAGCCTTGTATGAAAGCTGGTCTGTTCCTTTTGCCGTGGTATTAGTCGTGCCACTTGGGATCATCGGTGCACTACTGGCCATGAACGCTCGTGGTATGCCAAATGACGTGTTCTTCCAAGTAGGTCTATTAACCACAGTTGGCTTGGCAACTAAGAACGCCATCTTGATTGTCGAATTTGCTAAGGAGTACTACGAAAAAGGCGCTGGACTGGTTGAAGCAACACTCCACGCTGTTCGTGTACGTCTGCGGCCGATTATCATGACATCACTGGCATTTGGTCTCGGTGTTGTGCCATTGGCAATCAGTACTGGTGTAGGCTCTGGCGGTAAGAATGCGATTGGTACTGCAGTACTTGGCGGTATGTTAAGTTCGACATTCCTTGGGATTTTCTTTATTCCAATATTCTTTGTGGTGGTTGAGCGTATTTTCAGCCGCGGCAAAAAGAAAAATACCGACAATAAAGAGTAAGTAGCCGAGTAATACTTCCTCCGAAAAATAAATTAGCGCATGCCTTTGGGTGTGCGTTTTTTTACCTCTAACTTCCTCTAATAGCAACACCTATAACATCTAACAAATAAGTTCAAAGCCACCATTCGCCTAGCATATAACTTAAACTGAATAATCAATGAATATTGTGCAAAAGCCATATTAAAAACTTGCGTATCAAGGGTGACTATCTACAATAATGAACGAGCGTTCATTCATTGCACCCCCAAATATGATTACCACTATGAATGAGAAAAAAGTACGTATATTGGCAGCGACAGAAAAGCTACTTGCTGAATTTGGTTTTCACGGCCTTTCAATGCAAATGGTGGCTAAAGAAGCCAATGTTGCAGCAGGAACTATTTATCGTTACTTCAACGATAAAGACGACTTACTCAACCAATTACATGATCATATTTTAAGTTATATCGCCGCTCAAATTAGTAACAATGTTGTCGATACCATGCCAATTAAGCAGCGTTATCGCACCATGTGGCTTAATTTATGGCATATGACACTAAATGGTGATGCCCCATTGATCATTCGGGGTCAGTTCCAAAATCTGCCTTGTCGCAGTAGACAAGAGCAGAAGCACTTAAGCCAAAAATTATTTTCTTCCGTAGCAACTATGTTTAATGAAGGAAAAACCTGCGGCTTATTTAAAAATATTGATAACGAGGTTCTGAGTGTTTTGAGCCTTGAGACGAGTTGTAACCTAGCTCGACGTCAAATCAATGGTGGTTTACAGATCAACGATGACGAACTTGAAGCAGTAATCAATGCTTCGTGGGACGCCATCATTCTGCATTAATAGCGTAAAACCGGAGCAAACTTTACAATGAAAAAATGGATAGTCGTGTTACTTCTTGTCCTCCTGTTATTCGGGAGCGTCATTGGTTTCAACTTGTTCAAACAGAAAAAAATCGCGGAGTACATGGCAAATATGCCAGAGCCCAATTATCCAGTTACGGCGATGACAACAAAAGGAGAGAACTGGTATCCAGCCATTCAAGCGATTGGTTTTATTGAACCAGTACAAGGTGTAACATTAACTTCTGAAGCCTCAGGTGTGATCAGCAAAATTGCATTTGAATCAGGTCAGCATGTTAAAGCCGGTCAAGAGTTAGTATCAATTAACTCTAATGTAGAAGTCTCTAGCCTAGAAAGTACTAAAGCGAAATTACCGGCAGTAGAGGCTACCTACAAGCGCTACCAAGATCTATATCGTAAAGGCTCGGTATCTAAATCAAACCTTGATGAAGCAAAAGCTAATTACCTTGCACTTGTCTCACAGATCAAATCGTTAGAAGAATCAATCCAACGCCGTGATATCGTGGCACCCTTTACTGGTGAAGTTGGCTTACGTAATGTTTACTTAGGTCAGTACATTCAACCGGGTACGCAAATTGTTCGCCTTGAAGATACCCGTACCATGCGTTTTCGCTTTACGGTTCCTCAAACAGATATTTCTAAGATCAAAATTGGTCAAGAAGTAGATATCAATGTCGATGCTTACCAAGATATTAACTTCAAGGGTCAAATCACAGCGATTGAGCCGGCAGTAAATGCCCAGACAGGTCTAATCCAAGTTCAAGCAGATATTCCAAACAGTGGCGGCAAATTACGTAGCGGTATGTTTGCTCGTGCACGCGTGATCTTACCAACCATTCCCGATCAAATTATCGTCCCACAAACTGCGATTACTTACACCTTATACGGTGACACGGTATACGTATTAAAAGAACAAGACGGTAAATTACGTGCAATTCAAACAGTGATAACCACAGGTCAAAATCATGGTAATCAAGTGCGAATCCTTTCTGGTATTAAAGCTGGCGAGCAAATTGTTACTACAGGTCAAATCCGTTTAAGTAATAAGACACTAGTACATATAGTTGAAAATGATGCACTTAAAGCTCCAGCCGTAACCCCACTGTTGTAATTGGAGAACACTCAGTATGCGCTTTACTGATATATTTATCAGACGCCCAGTCCTCGCAATTTCGATCAGTTTAATGATCGCATTGCTCGGATTTCAGGCGATTTTCAAAATGCAGGTTCGACAGTATCCAGAAATGACCAACACCGTAGTAACCGTAAGCACAGCTTACTACGGTGCAAGTGCCGATCTGATGCAGGGCTTTATTACTCAGCCCTTAGAACAAGCCATTGCCCAAGCCGATAATATTGACTACATCACCGCCCAAAGTACCTTGGGGATGTCGACAATTACGGTACAAATGAAACTGAATACCAACCCCAATGCAGCCTTGGCTGACATTTTGGCGAAGGTAAACTCAGTACGTTCACAACTACCTACAGAAACCCAAGATCCAACGATCACCTTATCAACAGGTGGTGATACCGGTGTGCTTTACTTAGGTTTCACCAGTAAGAGCTTAAACTCGAGTCAAATCACTGACTACATTGAGCGAGTGGTTAAACCACAGTTATTTACCGTTAACGGTGTGTCTAAAGTCGATATGTACGGTGGTGTTCCTTACGCCTTACGTGTTTGGTTAGATCCACAAAAGATGGCGGCATTTAACCTATCAGCTGCCGATGTTATTCAAGTACTCAAAGCCAATAACTACCAATCTGCTGTTGGTCAGGTTAATAACGACTTTGTACTTTATAACGGCAGCGCTAACACGCAATCAAATAGTCCTGAAACACTAGAAAAGTTAGTTGTTACTAGTAAAGATGGTCAAGTCACTCGCTTAGGTGACATTGCTAAAGTGACGTTATCAAGAAGCAGTGACAGCTACCGTGCGACAGCAAATGGTCAAGAAGCCGTAGTCGCCGCTATCCAAGCAGCGCCGAGTGCAAACCCAATTGATATTGCATCCGATGTGCTAAAACTACTGCCAACCATTGAACGTAATATGCCAAGCACCATCAAAATGACGGTGATGTACGATTCAACGATTGCGATTAACGACTCGATTCATGAGGTCATTAAAACCATCCTTGAAGCAGCCGTGATTGTATTAGTGGTGATAGCCCTATTTATCGGTTCACTACGCTCGGTACTGATCCCAATCATCACGATCCCGCTATCACTTGTTGGTGTCGCCCTCGTGATGCAAATGTTTGGTTTTTCTTGGAACCTCATGACACTACTGGCCATGGTACTCGCCATCGGACTGGTGGTGGATGACGCCATCGTTGTTCTTGAAAACGTTGAGCGTCACATGAAAATGGGACAAAGCCCTTTCCGTGCTGCCATTATTGGTACCCGTGAAATTGCCGTTCCGGTTATTTCGATGACTATCGCCCTAGGCGCGGTATACGCACCTATCGCATTAATGGGTGGCTTAACAGGCTCGCTGTTTAAAGAGTTTGCATTAACACTCGCGGGCGCCGTATTTATTTCAGGGATCATCGCACTAACATTATCGCCGGTAATGTGTGCCCACTTCCTGAAAGAAAACGCAGCGCCAAATAAATTTGAACAAACAGTGCATCGCTTCCTTGATCGCCTCACCCTACGCTATGAAAAAATGCTAGGTGGCATCATGAAGATGCGTTCAGTCGTGATTGTATTTGCAATTTGTGCATTTGCGAGCTTACCGTTCTTATTCAAGTTCATTCCAAGTGAACTGGCACCAGCTGAAGATAATGGTGTGGTGGTATTCCAAGGTAATGCGCCATCAAACGCAAACTTGGATTACATTGAAGACACCATGAACCAAGTTAACAAGGTGCTAACCGATCAAAAGAGCGTAGAGTATGCACAGGTATTCTCCGGTATCCCTGCATCTAACCAAGCCTTTGGTCTAGCGACCTTGAAACCTTGGAGTCAGCGTGATCAGAGCCAAGCCGAAGTGGCAAATGAGGTTGCTAAGAAAATCAAAGACATTCCTCAAATGTCAGTGGCTGCGTTCCAAATGCCAAGCTTGCCTGGTGCTGGCGGTGGTTTCCCTGTGCAGTTCGTGATCACCACGCCGAATAACTTTAAAAGTTTGTTCCAAGTGGCATCTGATATGCTGACTAAGGTGAAAGACAACCCGATGTTCGTCTACTCAGATCTTAACTTGAAGTACGACTCGGCAGATATGAAAATCAATATCAACAAAGACAAAGCAGGCGCTTATGGT
This sequence comes from Photobacterium sp. GB-56, assembly GCF_003026105.1. Lineage (GTDB taxonomy): Bacteria > Pseudomonadota > Gammaproteobacteria > Enterobacterales > Vibrionaceae > Photobacterium. The sequence continues at coordinate 12,186 of NZ_PYNW01000030.1, forward strand.
GTGACGATGCAATCAATCGGTAACACATTAAGTACCATGTTAGCCGGTGGTGATATTAACCGTGTTGATATCTTAGGTCGTTCATACAAGGTGATCCCACAGGTTGAGCGTAAGAATCGTTTCAATCCAAATGATTTAAACAACTATTATGTGAAAACCAATACTGGTGATCTGATCCCACTAGGTAGCTTAGTAACCATCACGGTGAAATCAACCCCACCAACGTTACCAAGCTTTAACCAGCAAAACGCAGCAACCATCAGTGGCGTATTAGCCCCTGGCACATCCATTGGTGAAGCGGTAAGTTGGTTAAATACCGAAGCAGCAAAAGTTCTCCCTAAAGGTTATAGCTATAACTACCTTGGTGAGAGCCGTCAGTACGTAACAGAAGGTAATGCACTATACGCAACCTTCGGTTTAGCATTGGCTGTTATCTTCCTAGTACTTGCGATTCAATTTGAATCACTTCGCGATCCGCTGGTTATTCTTGTGTCAGTTCCACTTGCTATTTGTGGTGCGTTAATCGCACTGGCATGGGGAGCGACGACCTTGAATATCTACTCACAAATCGGTTTGATAACCTTGATAGGTTTGATAACCAAACACGGCATCTTGATCTGTGAAGTAGCAAAAGAAGAACAGTTATACCATGGTAAGAATCGCTTAGAAGCGGTCATGGAAGCCGCGAAGATACGTCTTCGTCCAATCCTAATGACCACATGTGCGATGATTGCAGGCTTGGTTCCACTACTTTACGCATCAGGCGCAGGTGCAGCCTCTCGCTTTAGTATTGGTATCGTTATCGTGGCAGGTCTTTCTATCGGTACATTGTTTACCTTGTTTGTTCTGCCAGTTATCTATACATTCCTCGCAAGCGAACACAAACCGCTACCTGTATTCGTTGAAGATGACGATGCAACAGATAGCCATTTCTAAGTAATAAATAAATGAAAAAGGGCGCTGGAACTTCCGCGCCCTTTTATTTTAGCTAGTACGACGATTACAATAGAAGAATAACGATTCTCGCAACGGAGTAAGCGAATCATGTTTGATCCAAAGAAGCTTGAGCAAGTAGCTAAGCAAATTCAAGACGCAATGCCACAGCCAGTAAAAGAGCTCGGCAATGACGTTGAGCAAAAAGTACGACAAGTGATCCAAGCGCAATTGGGTAAATTAGATGTCGTGAACCGTGAAGAATTTGATGTGCAAACTCAGGTTCTCCTTCGTACTCGACAGAAGCTTAATGAACTTGAGCAAAAAATGGCAGAGCTTGAAGCAAAACTTGATGCTGAAGCGAAAAGCGATAACGCTTAATTTGAAAATTCCGACATTAAAAAGCCCGGTATAAACCGGGCTTTTTTCTATTTAATCAACGCTAAAATTAACCGCCAACAGCAATTTGCTTCATGTCTTTCATGTAACCACGTAGCTCTTTACCAATCACTTCTACTGGGTGATTACGCAGCGCTTCATTCACTTCAATTAACTTCTGGTTATCAGCAAAGTTAGATGTCTCACCTAGTCCTTTACCAATCACATCCGTCGCTACTTTTGGCATGAACTGCTCACGAAGTAGAGGTGTTGCCACGTTTGCAAATAGGTAGTTACCGTATTCTGCGGTATCAGAGATCACTACGTTCATTTCATATAAACGCTTACGTGCAATAGTATTTGCGATAAGTGGTAGTTCGTGTAGCGACTCGTAGTATGCTGACTCATCAATGATGCCTGATGCCGTCATTGCTTCAAATGCCAGCTCAACCCCTGCACGTACCATAGCAACCATCAAGATGCCGTTATCAAAGTACTCTTGCTCACTGATTTGAATATCAGAAGATGGGTAGTTTTCGAATTGTGTTTCAGCGGTCTCACCACGCCAGCCAAGAAGATCAGCATCATCGTTCGCCCAGTCAGCCATCATAGTGCTAGAGAAGTGACCAGAGATAATGTCATCCATGTGCTTGTTGTAAAGTGGACGCATCAGATCTTTTAGCTCTTCCGATAGGTCAAACGCTTTTACTTTAGCTGGGTTTGATAGACGATCCATCATATGAGATACACCACCAAACTTCAGTGCTTCAGTGATTGTTTCCCAACCGTACTGCAGAAGTTTACCTGCGTATTCTGGTGCGATGCCATCAGCAATCATCTTCTCGTAACATACGATAGAACCTGCTTGTAGCATGCCACACAGGATCGTCTGCTCACCCATTAGATCAGATTTTACTTCAGCAACAAATGATGACTCAAGTACGCCCGCACGGTGCCCCCCCGTTGCTGCCGCCCATGCTTTAGCAATCTCAAGACCATCACCTTGTGGGTCATTTTCTGGGTGAACGGCAATCAGTGTTGGCACACCGAAACCACGCTTATATTCTTCACGAACTTCTGTACCTGGACACTTAGGTGCAACCATAACAACGGTTAAGTCTTTACGAATTTGCATGCCCTCTTCAACGATGTTGAAACCGTGTGAGTAACCAAGAGATGCACCTTGCTTCATTAATGGCATAACCGTTTCAACCACATTCGTGTGCTGCTTATCAGGTGTTAGGTTTACCACTAAATCAGCTTGTGGGATCAGTTGCTCGTAGCTACCTACTTCAAACCCATTTTCTTTTGCATTCTTAAATGATTGACGTTGCTCATCAATCGCCGCTTGGCGTAGCGCATAAGAGACATCTAGACCTGAGTCACGCATGTTTAGGCCTTGGTTTAGACCTTGCGCACCACAACCAACAATCACCACTTTCTTACCTTTAAGGTAATCAGCTTCTGTTGCGAATTCCGCACGATCCATAAAACGACAACGACCTAGTTGATCTAACTGCTGACGTAGGTTCAGGGTATTAAAATAATTAGCCATAACAACAAACTCCGTGAAAAAATAAATCCTTTAGTCGACATATTATTGTCGAATAACCTGATAGTAGATCAGGTAATTTGTTGCGCAAAGTGCTATATTCACAACAACTAATTGCAAATTGTGCAACATGGATGATGAATATTAAAAATCTGCAACTATTTATTCACCTTTGTGAGTCCCATAACTTTAGCCAAACAGCACAAGCCATGCATATCAGCCCTTCGGCATTAAGTCGCGTTATTCAGCGTCTCGAAGAGGAGTTAAGCCAAACCTTATTTATGCGTGATAATCGTAGTGTTGAATTAACGCTAGCTGGAAAGAAATTGCTTCCCGTCGCATCTTTAATTGTGAGTAATTGGTTCGAATTAAAAAGTGAATTACAGGAAGATCATTCTCAGCTACAAGGGAAATTAACCCTCTTCTGTTCGGTGACAGCAAGCTATAGCCACCTTCCTAATATCTTAAATAAGTTTCGCGTCATTTATCCCCATATCGAAATTCAACTTCAAACAGGGGATCCTGCCCTCGCAATAGAGAAAGTCCTATCCGGTGATGTCGACATCGCTATTGCTGCTAAACCAGACACCCTACCGTCTAAATTAACTTACATCGAAGTTGATCAAATCCAGATGTCGTTGATTGGGCCATTAATCTCATCACCCACATTACAAAAAAGCTTAACTTATGATCCAGATTGGAAATCTTTATCTTTTATACTGCCAGAATCAGGACCTGCGCGAACCCGTGCTGATAAATGGTTCAAGAAAAAGAAAATAACACCCTCTATTTATGCCCAAATATCAGGCCATGAAGCCATTGTTAGTATGGTTGCGCTTGGCTGTGGTGTAGGCATAGCGCCCGATGTTGTTATTAACAACAGTCCTGTTAGTGATAAAGTACAACGGTTTAACACAGAATCAATAGAGCCGATGAGTTTAGGTTTATGTTGTAAACAATCCCGTGAGCAAGAGCCTCTATTGCATGCTTTACTACAGCTTTTTAATGATAGCTATGTAGATAACTTACTTTAGCTCGTTTTATTAGTGCATTTTTCAAGGAACAACAGTAGTGCCTAGTCCAATATTAACGCATTCATATTGTGCTGATTTTTATGCTGATCATGGTTATCAATTTCTAAAAAAACTCTCACAAGAATATGTTCTCCCTAATAATCTTGTGATTTTTTCTGTCATGCATTGCTATGAAGGCTCTTTACCCTATATTAACGTTCTTGCCGAGCTCGCAGACAAACTTATATTCATTCCCAAAGATGCCACTGTAGGCGCAAACCCAGAACTTCTCGCAACGATAAAGAAAATCCCACGTTGTCATGTTGTTTCGACTCACAATAATAAAGCTCATTTAAAAAATATTGAGTATTGTGAGATGTTCATCCGCCAACATATTACTCCTGACACTCCTTTCCTTATTCTTGATCACGGTGGATATTTCTCGTCCTCTATTACACATATTTGCGACACCTTCAAAGAACAATGCATTGGTATTACTGAGTTAACCGCGAATGGCTTACAAAAATATCTTAATAAATCAATTTCAAAGCCTCTTGTTACGGTTTCCCATCTGAGTATCAAAGCGCCAGCAGATTTTGAAGCTTCTGAATGTATTGTTCACTATTCCGATCAAATATTACGAGAAGAATTTGGCCTTAAAATTAATAATTCAGGCTTTCTAAAAACTGGCGTAATCGGAGCGGGAAACCTTGGCCGCGGTGTGATAAAACATCTCAGATCAAAAGGTATTACCAATATTCATGTTACTGATATCGACCCAAGAAGATTAACTCAGTTTCCTCGTGACGGCATTCAAGCTTGCTCAATCAAATATTTAGTCGAACATTGTAATATGTTGTTTTGTTGCACAGGCAATCAATCAATTACACCTGAGATGATTGATGCACTTTCACAACCAATGTTTATCAGCACAGTTACCTCTGCTGATGATGAACTTCATTTGCCTGATTTATTACAACAAGGTGTACTCACCGAAGTGAAAACCAATAATTTAACCAAAGAATATAAAACACGTCATGGGTACAGCGTGTATCTCTTTGCGGGGGGGGAATCAGCAAATACGCCTTTTAAAACAGGGATGGGCGATCCAACTCTGTATTTATTTGAAGCGGCTCATATGCTTGCAGGATTAAAGCTCATTAAAGATGCCACGCAATTTAAACCAGGTATTCAATCATTATGTGAAGATGACGAAATAATGATAGCTGAACGTTGGCTACGTCACTTTTATCACTATCAATGATCATCATATTAAGCCTCACTTTATCGTGGGGCTTTCTTTATGTGGGAATTTACAATCATACAGACGTAAAAAAGCCTCGTCATTTCTGACGAGGCTTTCTTGAAGATGGCAGGGGTGGAGAGATTCGAACTCCCAACACGCGGATTTGGAATCCGCTGCTCTGCCAATTGGAGCTACACCCCTGTAGTTATTTTAAAGACTTAACTGTGTCTAAATAAAGTGGCGGAGCGGACGGGACTCGAACCCGCGACCCCCGGCGTGACAGGCCGGTATTCTAACCAACTGAACTACCGCTCCACACGGAGATAAAACTTTCGTTTTATCCGACATCCGTAGTTCAAAACGAATATCTTAACTTTTTGTCTTCACTTTTTGTAAAAGTGAAAACGAATTAGAAGCCTGGCGATGTCCTACTCTCACATGGGGAGGCCCCACACTACCATCGGCGCTATTACGTTTCACTACTGAGTTCGGCATGGGATCAGGTGGGTCCATAACGCTATGGTCGCCAAGCAAATTCGGTTTTATTTATTGTCATCGACAATAAATAGCAATC
>NZ_PYNW01000031.1 GCF_003026105.1 Photobacterium sp. GB-56
AATACATCGCTTCTGGATTTTTTTTATCAGCTAAAGGTTGAAGTGTTTTTTCAGCTTTTCCCCATAACTTACGCTGAATATTCAAAATCCCCTCAAAAAGTGGATCACCAGGCTGATAGATACTCGCAATATCAATAGAAGGGTTGATACTTGATATCGGGTTTTCTGATAAAAATTGTTCAAACACAGCAATATCGGCTTGTTGAGGTGTTGTTGCTTTTGAGCAACCGGTTAAGGCTATCGAAGAGAGAGTTAAAAGTAGAGTAGTAATTATTACTTTCATGCATTTAAGGCCTTAATTTAGCTGACTAAGAAGCTAATTGATTTTAATGCTGAATAGTACACCTAAAAAGAATTGGGCAATAATTTGCTTTAATATTGATTAAAAAAGCGCTTCCTTTTCATTTAGGAAGCGCTCAAAAATTGCTAAAAAATAATTAACCTTCAGGGACGTGAGCACCATCGATATAAATCACTTTTTTTACCGAGTCAGCTTTTTCTTGAGCCTTTTTATTCGCAGCAATTAAGGCGTCTTTTTCTTTAGGTGGGTGGGTAAAACTTATTCCAAAATCATCGCCATTAAATAACTCTGTCGCTTTAGCTGCAATGTACTTTTGTGTTTCTGTTAATGAATCATCATGAAGGCTTTCAATTCTATAACCTCTCCATGATATGTTCGAACCAAGTTTTAACCCTTGTTCGTCTAAACGTTTCATCTCCTCACTATGGAGGCGATTATGCTTGGCTTCATAATCTCCTAAAGCATCAATAGCCGGTACAAAGTTATTAAACCGCGCATAATTAAGAAGATCCACAGCCATAGCTTCCATGTTTTTATTTGGCTTATCTTCATTGATAATTGTATTCGCATACTCTACGAGCGGGTAGTAATAATGCTTTTCAGCAGATTGAATAACCGCATCAATATACTCCTTGTGGGTTAGGTCAGGTTTCAATGTAGTGCTGTAATATACGGCACGAACGTCGCCTGTTTTGGCTTTTTCAGCAAAGAGTTTTTGTGCTTTTTTTGTCCATTTATCGCTGCATTCATTGGGAAAGTACATTCGACAAATATCGTTTTTTGGAGAAAAAAACAAAGCTGCGTATGGATTACCTTGTTCAGCTGATTCCATATATAGCTTTTTAGCTATAGGGTTGTTTTTAATACCCGTTCCCCATGTAATTGATGCTAACCAAAATTTTGCGTCAGGATTTTGGTTCTTTGCCATAGGTTCAAGTTGTTTCTTTGCCTCAGCCCAAAGGTTACGTTGGATATACAAAACACTTTCAAAAAGCGGATCACCAGGCTGATAGATACTCGCAATATCAATAGAAGGGTTGATACTTGATATCGGGTTTTCTGATAAAAATTGATCAAACACAGCAATATCGGCTTGTTGAGGTGTTGTTGCTTTTGAGCAACCGGTTAAGGCTAAAAAAGAGAAAACTAATAATAGTGTACTAATAGTTACTTTCATGCATTTAGACCTTAACTTAGCGGACTGAGAAGCTGATTGATTTTAATGCACAATAGTACACCTAACAATTACTGGGCAATAATTTGCTTTAATATTGATTTAAGAAGCGCTTCTTAAATATCTAGAAGCGCCCTAAGATCATTTAAATTGATGAGTTTGTATTATTGTATATCTGAACGTGAGTAGAACATTGTTGCGTGAGCACCATCAATATAAATAACTTTTTTAACAGCATCTGCTTTCGCTTGAGCTTCTTTATTAGCAGCGATTAAGGCTTCTTTTTCTTTTGGGGGGTGAGTGAAGCTTAGTCCAAAGTCATCGCCATTAAATAAATCAGTTGCTTTGGCTGCAATATACTTTTGTGTTTCTGTTAATGATTTATCCTCAAGAGCATTATTTCTGTAACTTCTCCATGATATTTTCGACCCAAGTTTTAACCCTTGTTCGTTTAAACGTTTCATCTCATCACTATGAAGGCGATTATTTTTGGCTTCATAATCTCCTAAAGCGTCAATAGCAGGAACAAAATTATTAAATCTAGCATAATTAAGCAGTTTAACTCCCAAAGTTTCTAAATCTTTATCGGGATTGCTTAATTTTACAATGTTGTTGGAATATTCAACCAGTGGGTAGTAGTAATAATTTTCAGCAGCTTGAACAATCGCATCAATATACTCCTCGTGGGTTAGCTCCGGTTTCAGTGTTACACTGTAATACACGGCACGTACATCACCTGTTTTTGCTTGCTCAGCAAAGAGTTTTTGTGCTTTTTCTACCCATTGCTCACTGCATTCATTCGGAAAATACATTTGGCATTGATGATTGTCAGGTGCAAAAAATAATGCCGCATATGGGTTACCTAACTTAGCTGATTGTAAAAGCATCTTACGAGCAATAGGGGTACTTTTAATGCTTCCTGAGTATGAGATTAAAGCAGACCAATAAAGTGCATTTGGGTCATTTTTATCAACAAGCGGTTTCAGTGCTTTTTCTGCTTTTCCCCAGAGATTACGCTGAATATTAAGTACCCCTTCAAAAAGTGGATCACCAGGCATATAGATACTTGCTACATCAATAGATGGACTGATGCTTGAGATCGGATTTTCTGATAAGAATTGCTCAAACACAGCAATATCAGCTTGTTGCGGCTTGGTTGCTTTGGTGCAACCCATTAACACTATCGATATAAGTGCGATAATGAAAGTCGTAAATTTAAATTGCATCTGTCTTCCATTCTATTGATGTGTATTGTTGAGTTCGTAGTTTATCTTTAAGCTGATCGCGAATTTCTTTGGTATGAGCATCAAGATCATCGCCATTATAAAAGCATATATAATCGGTCATTGTGAAAGCAGGGTTAGAAGTGATTACTTTATACAATGTCATGTTTTTACAAAGCTCAGCGCAGTTTTTATTAAATTCATATTCATCTTCTTTTTTGTTATCACCATACTTTTTAATAAATAAAGCCAATTTTCTCCAACTCACTTTAAAGCTTTCCCATTGGGTTGATGGGGCCTGCTGTGTTTCTATATCACCATTCATGAGCACGAGTGCTCGCTCAAATTGGTTTTGATTGACACCACTAGTGTTATTAGTTAACCATTGTAAAATTTGTAAGATAGCATTAATTTGGATAGTGTTTTCAGCAATTTTATACTGAACGGATATCAAACAGTTAAGTAGGGAAGATAGTGTTTCTGGTGGGATACTAGTTATCCATGTTTGCATATTAACTTTGTTTTCTTCTTCAGTAATACGCTGAGCAAGAAACGGCGCATACTCTCCTTTTAGCGTTTCTTGTTTATAGTAGCGTACTGCTTTATCGGGCAGTAACATCGCCTCGGCAAAAGTTAAACCCAATGTGATGGCAACAGTCAGCACGTTGTTAAAGGCAACAAAATCTTCATTTACACCGTTACTGTCAGATTCACCAAACAATGCAATGCGTCTAAATCCACTTTCCTTAAGCACCGCTAAGCAGCAGTTAATAAAACGGTCAGCATTTTCAGGGTTTAGCTCAATAGCAACTTTACCCGAGCAACCTGGACCTGCCACGAATTGAGCGGCAGCGATTATGATAAACTCCCCATGTTGATAGGTGAGTCTTAACTCCGCACTGGCTCCTAGTCCATAGCTCACAGAGGCTTTAGCACTGATTTTACCTAAGGTGAGATACGAGTTGGGATTATTCGGTTTACTTGAGGCGCCTATTGCACTACTTACCAGTGGCGGTTGCCAATAGAATTCAGCAGATACAGCGCCACCTGCTTCAACACCAACAAACATATCAACTTTAGATTTAGCCTCTGCGGCAACCGCACTTAATGCTCTTTGTCCGCCGATGACTTTAGATGTTGCACTTTGACCATCCACAAGATTGTAGCTCGGCACATTGACTGATGAGCCTCTAATGCCAATGCCCCCATTATCTTCGCTTGGTCCAAATGTTATTCCCGTTCCTAGTTGGCACGTTGCAGCAGCAAGACCATAAACTTGCGCACTTAAATTGATAGCGATTAAACCAACATGATAAGACTGAACCTCTGTGCTGCCTGTTTTCATGTAAGGGATTTTGATGTCGTAGCCACGAATTTTGTTTTGTTGGCTAGGCTTATTACTTTTAACCTTGGCGTTTTCATCATTTAATGGTAACCACGTTGAAAAGTTTAATTGAGTATTAAAAAACTGTAGTTCCCCTTTGATTTCGATTTCACTGCCAAAGGTGTTTGAAAATTCAAACCCTGTTAATTTATCATCAAATGTATGGAATTTGGTGGCTGCGTCAGAGGTAAAGCGCATAAATTGTGCCTGCGCGTCAGCATTGTACGCACACTGTGCACCATCTGGCGCTAAACCCTCCTTATAGTGATATCCATCAGACCAAAACTCAGATGTCGAAGTGAATTTAGCTATTTTTGCAGATAGCGTTAAATCAATCTCTCCTCCTTTCTTCATTTCATCTAAAGCTGTTGTTAAGTCTGTACCTGTCTCTTCTACGTGATTATTCGCGGACGGAGCTTCAATTTCTACATTGAGTTCTTGGATGTGACCTGCACAGGTTTTATCGTCTTTATTTGAGGGTAAATACCAGTGAGGGCCTCGGATCCAGAAAAGATTGCCGTCTGACATTAGGCAACATTCAACGATTTGAATATCGTTAGTGCCTGCTTTATTTATAAACCGCCCTAGCTTCTTTTCTTTTACTTTATGTTCCTTTTCATCATCTATTAGAGTGAAAGTCACACCTGTAATATTGTCACTTAAAAAATGTAAGGATGTTTTACTCTGTGCATTTTTATTGGCAATCGATAAGAGCAGTTCCTTGCGGGCAATAGCCACTTGCTTTATCCAAAGCAGTTGTTTTATCACTTCATTGACAGGAGCGGTGTTCCCCGCACCTAAAAGCGCGTTTAAATCATCTTTAAGACTTTTTAAGCTGACATCAATCAGGTTAATCAGCCCTAAAGTGGGATAATACGCCCAATCACAAACATTCGCTTCATTGACAATGTCTTTCGCTGCTGCTTTTCCAGGACACAGTTCATTGTAGAGTCGTTGTATAGTTTGTTCTTGTTTAACATTGAGTGGGGTAGGCTCACTCGACCACGACCAGAAAGATATTTCTCGCCAAGATGTATCTCCTTTTTTACCGACAAGTGCTTTAGGGCCAAAGTGTGACACATCCGTACCAATGAGGTGCGACTGACTTAAACACTGCTCAATAACAACGAAACCGAGTGAGTTGAGTTTTTCTAAATGACGAGCGAAAGCAGTAGGTATTGTAGCAGTAGAATCTGGCAATTTTCGAGGCGTAAGTGCATTACGGATCCCATTGCTATAATATTCATTTAGTTTATCTTGAGAAAAAGAGATGAGATCGTTCTCATCACATGGTCGATTCTGGTTAAATGCCTTAATGGTATTAGCAATATCGATCTGTTTTTGACTCGTGAAAAAATGACTGTTTTTATCAAAAACAAAAGAAGTGCCATCATCAGATAGGATATGTTGAGCATTGCTTTCTGCTTTTCCTTTAAGGACGTTAATTTTCTTTTCTATTGACTTAAGTAGGTTTGATCTTAAATTACTCAGTGCTTTTTTTCTTCGCTCTGATTGTTGCGCTAGACTTTGGTATTCATCATATAAGCTATCTGCCTTTTCTAGACCATAATTATTGGAATTGGCAAGTTCTATTCCTATATTAGCTTTATCATGTATATTTACATGTTTTAGTTCATCATCAAAAGAAAGATTATATGTTGATGCTAAGCTTTTAATAAATGCCTCTCTTCCCCCATCGTAATAATCATCTGCACCCGTTTCTAATACCATTTTATCTATAATTAGCTGATGATACTTTTCTTTATCTTCATCGTTATCTAGAAACTGCTCATGAGGCTTAGTATTAAAATTTGACAATACCCCTAACTTATCTAACGCGCTGAATTTATCTTTTTTTGAATCAACCCCCACAACATTTTCAATCAGGGTTTCTTTTTCTTTTAAAATGGCTTTTCGGGCCGTTTCTGTGATGGCATACCACGTTTTTTTACCGGAAATAGGGTGGCTTGGTACATACAAAACATCGACAAATTTTGGCTGAACCGCAGAACAAGTCGTGTTCCCCGTCGCTGTGCTGGTTGGTTTTTCTGGTAAGGGGATCCTTTCACCCGATGATGTATTATCAGGAATATTTAATGTATTTCCCTCAAGAATGTAGTCAATATCTTGAATTTGATCACTGTTGAGTTCTTGTAGCTTTTCTACAGTTGTATTGTATTTTAGGGCAATTAAGCTAAGGCACTCATCTTTTGTTATTTTATGCGTATTCATTGTCAACCCCATTGTTTAAAGCATGCCGAAACCAGAGCGTAATGATCGGTTGGTAAATATTGGAAATGAATATTTTCTTGTTGAATCGATTTAATATGTTGCTCTTCGTCTGTCCAATATAGGGCTTTCGCTGGACCAAGTAATGTCGCTAAGTCTTGAGGCGAAACCTTACATTGCTCACTTTCAATTTGTTCCCACATAACATTGGTGTAATACCGAAATAACATTTTTTTACCGTCCACTTGAATAATCAGCAATTTCTGAAGGTGGTTAAGTAATGTGTTTGTTTCAACTGATGCGTCAACGGCAAACATGACTGAACTTGAATCGAAGTAGGGCATTACTTTCCATTTATCTAACGCTGACTTGTCTTGCCCTAAGTTCACCAGTAACGGACTTTGATCTATCAAATATTCAAAATCACACCCTTTAAAAAGAGCGATGTTTTGTTCAATTGAAAAAGCGTTATTTACTATTAAAAATGTATCGGGGATACGAACTGTATCAACGAGTAACCAATAATTCACAGACATTATGCATCTCCTCGACATGGGCAGTCATCGAGAGGGCAGCTACCATCTGTTTGTTTTTGGCAAAGCTTTGCAAGAGGAACATTGGCAATTGCCAATGTTTCCATGGTTGCAGGGGAGAGTTGAAGGGGTAAAGGATTTAATGCCACAGCCGCTTCTACTGCACCCGGCAGTAATGGAGATTGTCCAGCAAAGCCAGAGCCACTGCCCGCACTGCCACCTGCATTGATGTTGACCGCTGCCCCCGAAATTGAAACGCCAGATGCATCTATTTTGATAAAGCTGTCGCCAGCCTTCAGCGTGATTTCAGCCCCCGCTTCAATCACGGCTTTTGAGCCTGCTTTAAGGTGTACTTCATTACCCGCATCCACCAGTAAGGCTTGGCCTTGTTTCATGTGTAAGTTGCCATCAACAACAAGTGTTTGATCGGCTTTCACATGCGTACGGCTTTCACCGTCGACGGTTAGGTGATCGTGGGTTTTAATGTGGGTGAAGCGTTCATTGTCTACATCAAGGTGTAAATCGTGTTTGATGTCGTCTTTGCGGTCATTTTCCACCAACATGTTCACGTCTTTTTGTGCGTGAACGTAGATTTCTTCTTTGCCCGCTTGGTCTTCAAAGCGCAGCTCGTTATAGCCATCCCCTTGGTGTGTTTCCGTGCGCAATACCGTGCGGGTTTTATTCGCCGGTAACGGGTAAGGGAGCTTGTTGGTCGCATGGTAAGTGCGGCCAGTGATAATCGGTTGGTCTGGGTCACCTTCTAAGAAACTAACAATGACCTCGTGACCAATACGCGGCAGTGCAACCATGCCATATTGGCTCCCCGCCCAACCTTGGGAGACTCGTATCCAGCAACTCGCATTATCATCACTGTTACTGTATCGGTCCCATGGGAACTGGACTTTCACGCGACCGTATTCATCACAGTAAATCTCTTCGCCTTCAGGGCCCACCACCATCGCAATTTGTGGGCCATCAACACGAGGCTTAGCCGTGTAGGGGGCTCGCCATGGGCGATGACCGGGTATCACAATAAAATCATTGTTATAGGTTGTTACGCCTTGTCCGCCAGCTTCTTCTAATGCTTGCGGCTGCGTGCCCATATGGTTAACCGCCACCACGAGCCATTCGTCATTACATTGCTCATCATCGTGCTCTTGCAAGGCAAAGTTCACCCCAGCAATTAAACCGTGGGTGTTACTTTCACCATAGGCTGTATTGGCATCACGACGTAATGATTCGAGTCGAAAAGAAGTAAACGGCTTACCGCTGGCATCGTCTTTGTAACGCCCAGGGTAATCGTAATGTTCGTAATTGGCTTGCTGGTAATCGGCTTCTTTCGCATTGGCTGTTTGTAAGAAGCTATAAGCCGGCTTTTTAAAACTGTAATCTTTGAGTTGCGCAGACGATGGGCGCATTTGCGTATGGCGAGCAAAGGTGCGCACAAAAGGCACGCCACTTTGCCCACCACTGCGGCTGTTATAAGGCAGTGGTGCCGCCAGTCGAGCGGCACTTTGGGTGTCATCAGAAAAGCGCAGGGTATTCTTTTTATTCTCATGGATAAAGCTGTAAAACAGGCCTTCTTCTGCGGCAATACGGTCGATAAAGGCCAAATCTGTTTCACGGTACTGGACGCAATATTCACGCGGCACGTAATCTCGCGTTAAGACGAAATCAACATCGGTAATCCCTAACTCTTGTAGTATCACCGAGATAATTTCAGGCACCGTTTGTGTTTGAAAAATTCGGCTATTATGGCGCAACGCGAGGCGGGCTGCTGGCGGTACAAATTCCACCTGATACAAGGTGTGGTGATGGCCTGTGTCACCCTGAGTAAAACGTCGAATAATGCCATGCCATTGCTGTTGCTGCTCACCGTCTCGCCAGACCGTAAGCGTGGCCGTGTTATCGACAGTCTCTTGCGGCGTATAGGCAGGGTGACGACTGGCTAAGTCGATGGTAAAAGCGAAAGGCAAAGACAGGCTGTCAGTGCCTGAAAATTGCGTGACGGCAAAGGCATCAGCATCTAGCCCATCGACTTCAAATGTAAATTGCAAACCCGTTTTTGTTGCCATACTGACCTCGTGGTTAAACTTTTGCTAACGTCGTCCTTGCGGCGTATTTAGCAAAGGCATAAACGAAAAGCAGCCTACACAGGTGTGTAGGCTGATACATAGTGAGTGCAATTACGCTTCTAGCGGTGCACGCCAGTCATCAGCACCTGATGTGCCAGATACTGTGTGATCCCAGTTAATTGCACGGTAAGCCATTGATACTTCGATAAGCTGAGTGAAGTCTTCTTTTGATGAATCTTGGCAGTGTGGCATGTGGGTGTTGATATCAACAATCGTTGCATCGGTCAGCGTCGTAGTGAAGTAGTGCTCTTGCTTACCTTCAACCGATGTGCGGTACCACTTCAGCTCTACAGACGGAAGCATTTCACCTGATGCCAATGAGTTGTACATCAGAGGCACGGCTTTGTTCAGTGCCACGGTAAATTTAAATGGCTTGTGAACACGTTGACCTGAAGGCTGACCTGATTGTGGATCAGTAGGAACAGTAACAACGTGCTTGAATTCTTGAACAAGCATTTGGTCTTCGTGACCTTCAACATAGATGTTACCGACAGAATCAGGTGTGAATGCACCCGCTGTAATATTACCCTGAGTTTGGCCTTGGATCGCGATATAACAAGGAGTTGGCATCTTAGTATCCTATTTTATGATGGAGTAAATGACACAGCCTATGCTGTGATGACGTGCTGTTAGAGCAGGAAGTGTGCCAGTTTTTAAGTTACTGATAAGTATAGATTTTGCGTTTTTACGCTATTAAATATCGAGCAATAAGTTGCCCGGCTGGGCAACTTATTGCTCGATTTGGGCAAGTTCTTGCTCGGTAAGCTAAATGTAAAATGCTCGAAATATGAAGTTAGAGAGGGGGTGGTAGTTATTAATATGAGTTTGGCAGCGTGAGGTGTAGACCTTCTGGTCGAGTATGACTTATTGAAATCAGTGACGACGATTTTTTACGATAAACCAAGAGTTAAAATAGATTTTCCATATATTTTCTAATACGAATCTCCCCAAATAGAGCTAAGAATCTAACTCATTTATGTCCGTGCGACCTGAAGTCGTATGAAGCGTTGTTCATCGCTTTATGAATGAACTATCTGTATCACCAGATGAACCTACGAGCCTGAATAAAGCAGCGGCTCGGACAATGTAACGAAGAGAAATTTCAAATTGCTCGGGATCGAAATCGTGAGAGGCAGATCCTCCTGATAACCACATGAATCGGGTAAGTGCTAGGTAGTCAGTATGATGAACGTAAGTGAATCCATGAAAGGTGCGTTATGTGATGAAACAGCGGAAGTGGTTAATACGCTGTGGCCAAAATGGCAATGAGAGTTGGAAAGAGGTTGGACAATACTCTTTCGTGATCACAGTACTCTCCGCACTATAGTGGGCATCTAAGCTGACATTTTACGTGACATACGGAACACGGTAAGCCTGTATCACTCCCTCTGGGAAAGCCTTTGTGGCCGATAGTGATGCAAGTATAGGAGGTCGGAAAAAGCGAAAGCTACATTGTAATGATGTAGATACAGACTCATGTCTGATCACGAAAGTGAGCCCACTTCCAACTGGTCTCCCATTGCGAGAGAATTTGAAGAACTTTATTCAAGGAGAAAAGCAAATGATGGTCTCGAAAGAGATTAGTGCATCTTCTGACGGTGCTCAGTGGCAGTCTATCGACTGGAAATCCGCTGAAGCGCACGTATTAAAGCTTCAAATGCGTATCGCAAAAGCAACGAGAGAAAAGAAATACGGTATGGTGAACTCCTTACAGTGGCTCTTAACTCATTCTCGCTCAGCTAAGCTTCTTGCGGTTAAGCGAGTATCTCAAAACAAAGGCAGTAAAACGCCTGGAATAGATGGTGTCATCTGGAACACAGATGCACGCCGTATGAAAGCAGTCAATCAGCTTAGTCGCAAGACTTATAAAGCGAAACCACTCAAACGCA
>NZ_PYNW01000032.1 GCF_003026105.1 Photobacterium sp. GB-56
TATATTATTGGTTATTACAGCCAATTACGACCACATCAATATAATGGCGGATTAACACCGAATGAATCAGAACGATTATATTGGTTAACCTCTAAAACCGTGGCTAGTATTTGTTGACCACTACAATCGAAGCTCCACCACACTCGTAAATAGGGTAAGATTCTCTAATACGTGTAATATTAAAATACGCATATAATTTAAAGTTTTCTCCATCTTTTAAATATACGCCGTATCTAAGGCCATCAGTTACTATGAGTCTTTTACAGTTTTCTTTTCCTTGAGCATATCCTTCTGCTTGTGAAATGGCATTTAAGCACGAGTTACCTTTTCTTTTTGCTTCAACAACAACATCTAAATTAGAGTCATTTCTCGGTAAACGTTTAAATAGTGCAATATCTACTTTATTCCACTCAATAGCCATTTTTTGAGGTGTCCAACCGAGGGCTCTCAATAGAGGTACTGCAAGGTAGGCAACCGTTTCAAATTCTGAAGGGTCTTGGTATTTTTGATACCACTTAGCAATTCTTATTAATTCATCAATTTCTTTGGTTAGTACATCAATTGAAGTGCTAGATACACCGTAATCAAATAGTGATTCTGATATATTTTCAAAACAGATATCTTTTTGAACGTTAACCTGTGGTAGTTTTGTGAGTGTTGGTAGACTATCAAAATCTAATTTTAAAGAGTGTATCCAGTTGATGACGATATCTGATGTAAGTTCTTGTGTTGTATCGCCTAACTTAAGTGAATAAGTATCAAAAGTTTCTGGATTTTCGTTATATTTCCATAACCATTTTACTCGACGGATATGTTGCAATCCCCATCCGTCTACATCGCCAAAGTTTTCATTATATTCATAGTCGCCGACTACCATACCTACACCATAAACTTGTGAAGTACCTAGTCTAAGAACAACAATATCTCTGTCTATGATCGTTTCGCAAAAGCGCTTTAAATTGGTAATCTTTCTCGATGACCATTCATTTTTTTTTAATTTTTCAGCACAATCAGGCCAAGCTCCTTGATAACCAGGTCCTGTAATAATTACATCCCATTTAAGACATAAATCTACATAATCTCTATCTTGGTCACCTGCAGCGTGTTGCCAATATTTTATTGTTCTAGTCATATATTTCGATAAGTGGATTGTGATTATTATTGTTAATAACCCCTGAGAGTAGGGCTTATTTGACCGTATGGTTATTTATGCGCACTAAGTGCTGTTAACGGCTCTATTAATAATGCGGTTAAAAAACAGAGAATGACTCCCAGCTGAGAGTCGTTCTTGTGTCTAAATTTCTGTCGCATATGTCGCTGTACTTGCTTCTTTCCATCCATTGTCAGAAATAATTTCTTTTGCCTTTGCATCAGCTTCATCCTTCGTTTTAGCTTTAACAGTGACAACAAAGAAAAAATCCAAGCCATCCCTTTCAACAGACTCAGACCACTGATTGTAATAATCCCTAGTATTTTCGCTCCGCCTCTTAATTGAACGTTTATATAAAGCACGTCGAACATCATCTGCGGTAGGCTTTGGATTCTTGATTAGCTTACGGTATCCCTGATTACCAGTGGAATACGCGACCCAAGTTTTTGTATTTAGACAGATATTTTTTTGATACATATATTTAATCCTGATTTAAAAGAGAGAAACAGATAAATACGCTTTACTCATTGATTTATAAATATTGAAAAGGATAAAGAAATATCGATATTTAATAGATGATGGTTAAATCGATCCGATATGCGGTAACGACCAGATATCGAAATACCGCCTCGATGGGAAGTATTTTTAGTGTCACTTATCCCAATAACATAAAAGTTGCGATTTGTTGTGAATCCAGAAAAAAAGATCGTCTATTGACGATCTTTAATATCATAAACACTTAAAGCGAATTGTTGCTTTTGGGTAATTGCCTAAGATAAATGGCCCTTGGTTTTCGTGAGTATCTAGTACCTCTAAGCTTTTATCTAAGCTTTGACAAAACTTGTTAGCTTGCTCTAGTACTTCTTGTAGTAACGGTTCACTACCCGATGGAAAAGCCCCTTCCTGACGCGACATAACATATTGATCTTGTCCTGAAGGTGTTGGACCCGTAGTTGTTGTTGCACAACCAGCTAGCCCAAATAAAGCAAAAGTAATAAATAGTTTATTCATAATAAAATTCTTCAATAAAACAAAAGCGATATTAAGCTTATTGTTATTTTTTTCAATGTTTTATCTATGTTTTCATATGCTTTGTGGGATACCATTTGCGGACAATCCGAGGATAAGGCCCGCCAGCGAGACGCGCCATTCATTTCAAACCACACCCTTACCACCATCACGTTAAAACGCCTTCGTGTGAAAAGCCGCAATGCAAGCATCGCTCACACCAAGGCAACGTCATGGTGTTGTCGGGGCGGTTTTCCATTCATTTTGCCGCTGGCTAGCTTAGGAGCTTGTTTCCAACCCCTATCCCCAATCTTGGGGAAGTTTACGCTCGCGCAAACAAGAGCCGTTCGCACCGTAATGGCTCACGCTCCTAGGTTTAACTGAATTGGTTTGTGGTTCGCCATTACCGTGCGTTTGGGTATCGTGGGTGCTGGCGCTTCATAATTACGGCTACTTGGTGCCTTTTGCTGGCACAAAGCAGCCTTAACATAATGGTTTTTATACGCACTAACCAATTTTAGGTAATCTTAGTGCCACAGTAAATTTGGCATAAGGGATATCATTAATAATCTAATATCTAGGTAAAAGCCGTTTAAACCTCAACAGTTTTATTCCTTTGTATAGGTCTTATATATATTTACATTAGTTACTTTAGTTGTAACGCTATAACCATGATTCATTAAACGATTATCAATATAAAAATACGAAATAGCACTAATAACCACAGCTATCGCACAACATAAAATTAACATTTTATTATGTTGTTCCTTTTGCGTGTCAGTCCAACTATGTGCTGCTACTTTATTTGTTTTGATAATAATAAACATGGCAAGCCACAACCAAACAACAACACCAAATAATGATATTCCGACAAGCGGTGCGCTTACTGAATATTTAATGATATTCGTTAATGAATACGCATTAAAAAGTGCGGTTATCCATGAACTAATGAACCAGAAACACCCAGCACTGAGTAGTAATGTTATAAAAATAAACCCAACTTTATTTTTTAATGATATTTTCTCATATTTGTAATTTTCTAAGCGCACTTGTCAGTTCTCCTGAAACATTTTTCACTTCAAATAATGGGTCCAGTACTACACTAAGAGCTATGGAAACAGCGGCAATAATCACTAACGGTAAAACTCCAGTACCTCCAACAATCAATCCAACTATCAGCTCTGCACCATAAATAGATAATGCGGTTTTTATAAAATCAGCGCCTACATTCCCGAACCAATCGTAAAAATCGGTCTCATCGTTAAAAATCAGATCATTCGTATTTATCGCGGCTGATATAATCATGGTCATAGCACCGGCTTTTATACCTGCACCTATACGCTGTTTTGGGGCTAATCCTAGCTGTACTACTTTCGGGTTATCTATGGCATAGGTCTTCGTTCCGTTCACCTTAATACGCATACCTTTAACCATCACATGGCGTAACATCTGATTGCCATTATTTCGAGTTGATATTGACACACGTGTTTTCCCATTGATCACGGAATATCGTGCTGTTACACCAAAATCGCCAAATGCTTGAGTCAACATAACAGCGCCAAAACCTGTAGCTAAATACTCACCCCATGTTTTAACTTTATCTATATCTTTCAAAATCAATGTCGATGGGACTTCACCCTTTTGGTGGTATCGTTCATCAATCATGTTTTTTATGGAATAGAAGGTATCTTCTTCGGTAAGAATCAATACAGATTGGTGATTCTTTTCTAATTCTTCTTGTGTTGTACATTGACCAATGAATAATCCATTACCTGAAATATTATTCATCAGTTGCTCATGCTTCAATGAATGTTGATTAGCCTCAATACGAGCTAACGTATCCAGTGTTTTTTGCGCCCTAGCTTCTTTAGCCAATTCGGATTTATTAGCACGTTCAGTCTGTTTGACTAAGCTGTCATGACGATTAAGCTCAGTAGGCGGCGAGAGCCATGTTAGAGATTTAGCCATTTAAAAATAGAAAGTTTATTGAGTTTGAATCATTGTAAATAAAAAAGTGGCTAGGCAATAATTTGCCCCAAATGGGCTCTATTTAACATATTGTATGTTTTATGCGAAATGTTACGTGCCTAACCCCAGCAAGCTGGCGGGCACTGGGCACAACGCATAAAACGGCAATTATGTTAAATTTTCCGCGCTCAGTTTGGCATCGGTGATCGCTTTGGCCACAAGCCAACATCAAAAGCGGCCTGTAAGTGTGGTTACATTTGGCATCTTATTGGTGTGGTTAGGCTGTCATGTTGGCAGTGCCTGCCAATTACCTCGCGCTTCGCACATCGGCTTCCACAACCTCCCCCGCCCACCCAATGTAGCCCGCTTGGTGCTTAAAAATGGTGTCTACGCCTTTAGCCTATTCGTGTTTGGTTACAGGCTTTATTTACTGTATTTCTATGGCGGCCTACGTGGGCTGGTCGTTGCGGTAAAATCAAGATCAAAAGCAATAAAAAAGCCTGCTGGCGCAGGCTTTTATCGTTTTTAATGAGGCATCGCGTCAGCAATGTTTGGTGCTTTTTTTACATGCCGGTGTTGGAGTTCTTCTAATAATTCCATGGTATCAAAACTGTCTAACGAGGGACGTTCGCCAGTAAAATAGGCGACACTTTTATTAAAAAGTGCCGATATTGCAATGAGTGTGTCTAGTCGTGGTAGTGTTTTTCCGCACTCTAAATCTAAGTAGGTTTGCCTTGCTACCTTTAAGTGTTTAGCTGCATCGACTTGCGTCATTCCGTGTTCTTCACGGTTTTGCTTTAGTAGCAAGTGAAATGCGTTAGGAGTGTTCATTATTTTAGTTCTTCTATGTTTTTATACGTCGGACCAAGAGATTGTATCGCTAAACGGGAAGTTGAAAAGTAGGGAAAAGTGATTTTTCGTATAAATGGTGAGAGTGGAAAGTTTCCACTAACTAGACGATATAACGCCTTTTAAAATCGTTCTTCTTTTCTATGACTTAGAGAATAATTGCTTTCTGTTGCGGTAGATATAACAGATGTTATGTGAAATATGTGGGTAAGTTTGTCGATATGGAGTGATATTGGTGAAGTTGGTTGTAACAGAATTGCTTGGTGATCACAAACGAGTTAGAAATATAACTCTAACTCGTCTGTTTAGTATATAAAACCCAAGTATAAGCTAGAAGCACTTTATTGAAGGTACAATAAAAGTCACAATTAATTTCTACCGACTAAGAAATAAAAATTTAGGGCATTGTAAGATCACAAATTTTCCAGCCTGCGTATTCTTGCTTCCCAACATGCTCAGGAGGAAACCCTGATTTATCCATAGCAAGACAAAGTAAGTGCGCAGGTCTTGAAAAAGCGACATATAACTGCTTCATGAACTTGATTTTTGTAGCAGCTGTTGGTTTCGTAATGTTTTCGGCTAGAATGTAGTCAATTAATGACTTTAAATCATTTGAACGGAATTTAGTTTCCAAGACTAGCGTGGCTGCATGTGTTTCACCTTTGACAGCATGAATGGTTGCCACTTCATTTTCGATTATTCGTCCTGCAACGTCTGTATAAACCTTGTTAGCGCTGACATTGTTAACAGTATCTGCGAGGGGCCTATTACCCTCAAAACAGATAAATTCTTGAATTTGGCTCAAGTTATGCAAGTTCAAATAACTGAATAAAGTAGTGACTGATTGGTTCCATATACTCTCTGTTATATCATTTTCAATCAATGACTTAATCAGGACATTGAAATCAATGATTAAACCCGATTCTCTCAAGTATTTACGTATATATGTGGTTGAGTACCTAGACTGAGTACCATCTTGGTGTGATAGTTTAGCATTAGATATTCGACCGCATCTAACCATCCCATCAAGAATTAGACGATATGCTTGATGCCCACCTTTTAGGCGACTCCCTTCATAAAAGTAATGAATAAATTTGCTTGGTTTAAACGCATTTGTTGAGTTGCTCTTATCAAATGAGTCGAGATAGTTACAAATGGTCAATCCATCATCCTTCCTAACACCAACGGCACCAACCGTTTTAATTGGTCTTTTACAGTCTTCCGGGATTGCTTGTGAACACAATTCTGCAAACCTATCGAAAACGTTACTTCGTGAGTTCTCATCAACCAAAAAAATTGTGTGTAAGGCTTGTTCTGGTGCTGCTGTATCTGAGTTCAGATTGATACGGTTGTAACTTAAATTTTTTGCCAGCAGCGCAACTGAATTGTTAAAGCGGTGACTGTCTTCGATTTTCTCTAAGGTAACTTGATTGTAAGTTTGATTTCCCTCTTCCCCACCACTATAAATAGCTTGGTCAGGGTCACCAAATCTTTGGAAGCTTACAGTCTCATGCTGGAATATATCGTTTAGCAATTCATCTTGGAATCTTTGGGTATCTTGCATTTCATCAATAAATACAGCAGGGAAGCGAGCTCTAAGTGCACCTTTAATCGATGAATTATTTAGAATGTACTTCTTAGCAAACGCATACATTTCATGGTAATAGAAGTAACCATCAGTCACTAACGTTCTTTTTGCTGACTTTAAATCCTGATAGCTTGTCGATGTGGATAGCCTTGTAAAACCAGGTACTGATAGTTTTATTCCGCCATCGATGAATTTATATTGAAGCTCCTGCAATGATGAAATATGTCGTTGTATCAGGAAATTCTTTGTCCCTCTAGACAAAAGAGACCACCCCTTAGTACAACATATATCATCGTCAACTTGGGTTACGGTAAAGCCCTTTGAACGTAGATATGGTATTGCGAGATATCTATTTACAAACTCTTGAATTGTGCCAATAAAGTGTGGATTGGATAATAGTTTGTGACCATCAACACTCTGCTGAAGGCGCTCAATTATTTCACCCTTTGCAACATTGGTATGAGTTAAAACACATATTCCTTGATGCGGTTGTTTCCATTTTTTGGCAATTATAAGAAGCTTAGCTGCAACCATTGTTGTCTTGCCACTACCTGGGCAAGCCTGTACATCACTGAATGTCTTGATTACCTGCTTTCTTGCAGCATCAAACGTCACCCCTAACTCTGCTTCGACTGCGCTGATATCCGTATCATTAATATCAATCATCTTGTAACGGCTCCATTTCTGCAGGAAACGGTTCTGTTACATACTCAATAGCATCAACAATATAGGATGGTAACTTTGCTTTTAGATCTAGAGGGCGGTCTTTGTACTTAGATAGGATATCAGCCAGTAAATAACTAACTTCACTTTTCCCATCTCCTTTACCTTCGATAACGCCATACAGCTGGACAGCTCTTATTTGTGCATCAGTATTTAGTGCATCGTAGCCATCCATGCTATGATTTATCGCTTGATATAGCTCTTCGCTCAGTCCGTACTTTGCAAGGCAGAACTCAAACGTCCAGTCATTAGATATAAACGTTTTAACTAGCTCTCCATCAAACTCGGACTTCTTAGCTCTTTTTGCATCTATTTCGGCAGGGCTGAGTTCATTAAGCCAATACTTCAAGTTTCCGCCTTTACCACTTGGTTTTGGCTGCTTTTTGGTTTTAAAGCCATAATCGTTATCACCAGTATCTTCAGCTTCATTTGGCCACAAATCTAAATCAGTGATACAAGCTACCTTGATAGGTAATGGTTGTGGATTTACTGAGGTAGAGCTGGATCGATAAGCCTTAGCGTAGCGCTTCCTTGATAAGCCATTTACGCTTACTAGCGACACTCCATAGTCTTCTAAAGGCCGACCAAGTAATTCCGCTATTTTGGGGATTAAAACTACCTCTGCAACCCCTTCAACTAGCAATACACCTTTTGCAAAAAACATATTTGCCTTTGTGGAATCCAAAAATTTCTCTAGGAAAACATAATCTTCGTCTTCGAGTGCTGTGCATCCCTTTCTTAGAGGGAAAGCTTGGCCTTCTTGCATTAGAATTAAGCTCTCTAAGGGGGCTTTTGATGCAAGTACGGGACTATGGGTGGATAAAATGCATTGTAGTTGACTATTTTCAGTCCGAAGATAATTAATAAACTTCAACTGTAACTGAGGGTGAAGGTGAGCTTCAGGCTCTTCTACTAGCAACAGAGGATATTGATCTTCCTCTTGTTTTATTAGCATTAGTTCAGTAGCCATAAATAACAGACTGCTATAACCCAATCCGTGCTTAATACCTGAAGCATCGAGTTCGAGAGTTAGTTTTTCTAAAATGGATTTAAGAGCGAATGATTTTTCTGATTCGCCCATGTCTGCATAGTCCTTGCTTCCTAACAAGCTTAAGACTGGCGCAAATACATTCGCTTTGAATGTTAAAGAGTTCAGCAAGGTAGCGATATTGTCTTGCGCAGTTTGAATTGCTGCGTCTGACTGAATTTCCTTACTTGCTTCAGTAAGTAATTCAATAATACGCTGAGTTGCGCTCGTATCTCCAGCTAAACTGGAATTACTTCCTAAAATTTGAGATAGCCTAGACGAGCGTCCAGCTGAGAGTTCAGCTTCGGCATCACGTAAAGGTTTTAAATAAGTAGCAGCGAGGTACTCACGAACGTCTCTTTCAATTATAGGGCCATCATTATTGATACCAGAACGGATTTCGGTCTTTATAAATTGAGATTTTTTGAAAGGGTTTGGTGCTAGTTTTGCTGAAAGAGTTATGAATAGAGTAGATTTATTAACTCCAGGGGTTACTTCTTCATTTGTTAAATGTTCTAAAAATAAGCCTGACTCTCGTAGGGATAAGCCCTCAAACTTTAACTGAATTTGTAACTCATTTTTACCATTTAGGAAGTCAGTACTCTTCAGGTTAACCCACTCAGCTGAAGTTG
Source organism: Photobacterium sp. GB-56 (assembly GCF_003026105.1). Classification (GTDB taxonomy): domain Bacteria; phylum Pseudomonadota; class Gammaproteobacteria; order Enterobacterales; family Vibrionaceae; genus Photobacterium. The sequence goes on from NZ_PYNW01000032.1 coordinate 8,946, forward strand.
TATCAAGGACGAGTCGTATTGCATCGATAACAGAGCTTTTACCCGCATTATTTTCACCCACAAGTAAATTTAACCCCTTGTTGAATGCCATAGAAAAATCTTCAAACTGTCTGAAATGTTGTGCTTTCAATTCTGATAAATACATAGATTGTAAATTTAGCCAATAGACGATAATTATTCTAATATTTTAAATTATAGCCATTTTAATATCTTATTAATTATGCGTTTAAATGATCAAGCCCACATAAAACATTATTTTAATTTTTTTGTTGAAGAGTAAATATGCCATTACTTTTTACATAAGAAGTCGTATTGATAATGCCTATATAAATAAACGTTGAGTTAGTGACATACTTTAATCTGTCATTTTAGGCATACCCTAACGAAACCACTCCCTACAGTCTCTCACCCCTTATCGCTTCATTTGTGAAACCATCTATACTAAACTGAGTTTGGAAACCAACTTAAATTAAACCAGTTTAGGGGAAACCATGCTGATCCGTGCTTACCTTCGCGCCTCTACTACCGAGCAAGATGCCCAACGGGCAAAAGAAGAACTCAAAGCCTTTGGCGCCAAGTTTGATAGTCGTATTGCTGGCTACTACATCGAAAACCAATCTGGCACCAAGTTAGAACGGCCAGAACTCAACAAGCTAATAGACGATAGCGAAGCCGGTGATGTGTTGCTAATTGAAAAGATGGATCGCCTTACTCGTTTACCTTGGCTTGAGTGGAAAACCTTAAAAGCCCGCATCATGGAAAAAGGGTTGGTGATAGTGGTGGTAGATCAGCCAATGACGCATGCAGTGTTCAGCGCGGGTGAGCAAAACAGCATTACCTTGGCCTTAACCGAGTTTATGTTGGATTTGGGGGCAGCGATGGCGCGCGATGATTACGAAACTCGCCATAAACGCCAAGCACAAGGCATTGCGAAAGCAAAAGCGGAAGGTAAGTACCGTGGTCGCCGTGTGAATGAATCCCTGCATCAAGATATACGAGATCAATTAAAACTTGGGCGGAGTTACTCAGAAATACAGCAGAAGTTAGGCTGTAGCAGGGCGACAATAGCGAGGGTAGCTAAGTGCTAGTTTTGTGATTATTTTCACTTTTTCTAGCTCTTCTGGTTTAACTTCGTGAAATAGAGTGTATTATTTCTGCTATTGGTGGGAACACTAAATAAAGCCTTCTTAAATGGGGGCTTTTTTGTATCTACAATATTCTAAAAACCGCCTCTTCATGGCGGTTTTTTTGTATTTGGCATTATGGGTTAACAAAAACTTGGTTCTGTTGTATGGCCGAAATGTACCCGTATAACCAAGTAAGATGACTTAATACCTTAGATGTCACCCTTATAGGAAAGATATTCACATCGGATGTCACCATATTAGAGAAGGATAACTTAAATCGGACAGGTGTCCGATATGGCTAACCATTTATAGGGGGGCTTTATTTGTATTGGAACATAAAACACGGACTTTAACATTGCTATTTAAAGCTTAACTTATTGTTTTTATGTGTTTTGCTTTTTTTCTTTGACTCTAAAAAAAAAACACCCAAAAACGTATCGGGCTTTTGTTAGAGTTATATTCACATCGGATGTCACCATATCAGAGAAGGATAATTTAAATAGGACAGGTGTCCGATATGGCTAACCATTTATAGGGGGGGGTGTAGTGGTCAACAAATACTAGCCACGGTTTTAGAGGTTAACCAATATAATCGTTCTGATTCATTCGGTGTTAATCCGCCATTATATTGATGTGGTCGTAATTGGCTGTAATAACCAATAATATAT
>NZ_PYNW01000033.1 GCF_003026105.1 Photobacterium sp. GB-56
AGTATTGAAGATGACTCTTTATCTGAAAAAGAGAAATATATTGCAGCAAAAGCAACTGAACTTTTTAATGGTGATGACTTTGCAATAAGCTTTACTCATCCACCTAAAGAAAAAGAAGCTTTGATTGTTGCAAATAATAAAGCACAAGAAAAAGCAGATTCGGTAAAAAGAGTGATTTATATTGATGGGGCTCACGTACCTGAAGGTTAATTATTTTTTAATTTTTGAGCGCTTCCTAAATAAAAAGGAAGCGCTTTTTTAATCAATATTAAAGCAAATTATTGCCCAATTGTTTTTAGGTGTACTATTCAACATTAAATCTATTAGCTTCTTAGTCAGCTAAATTAAGGCCTTAAATGCATGAAAGTAATAATTACTACCCTTCTTTTAACTCTCTCTTCGATAGCCTTAACCGGTTGCTCAAAAGCAACAACACCTCAACAAGCCGATATTGCTGTATTTGAACAATTTTTATCAGAAAATCCGATATCAAGTATCAACCCTTCTATTGATATAGCGAGTATCTATCAGCCAGGTGACCCGCTTTTTGAAGGGGTACTTAATATACAGCGTAAGTTATGGGGAGAAGCTGAAAAAGCACTTCAACCTTTAGCCGATAAAAAAAATCCAGAAGCGATGTATTGGTTAGCCACCATTACCTACGGTTCGAGTATATATGATACTCCGAAGGCCGGAAAAATGTTGATTGAAGCAGCAGAGTTAGGCAACCCCTATGCCGCTCTATTTTTTTCACCAGATAGCCGCTATTGTAATATGTATTTTAAAAATCAATGCAGTGAGAAGTGGGTAGAAAAAGCACAAAAACTGTTTGCAGAACAAGCAGAATATTAGGAAAGAACAGGATTAAAACGCCGTCTGTTTTAGTCGGACCTTGGGGGTGGTTAGCCATTGCAATCTCCCTTACTGGTGGGCTTTGCTACTTATGGCTAAAAGATAACTCAATGCAAGAATGGCTCGCCAATGGTCCTTTTGCAGAGGAGGAAGATCGTTTTAATGGAGAGTATGCATCATTAAAGGACGACCCTGAGCTTGCATATCTTACATGGTTGAACGAAATTATTGGCATTAAAATCACTGTTTATCCAAAAGATAAAGTGCAGTTACAATTAAGTGATAAAGTATCACAACGTTTGAATACAATGCCTACAACACATTATATTCATATTCAGTCGAATTTACCCATCTCATTAAATCAGAAGAATATCACTGTGAAAGCATGCCAAAAGCTTACAAAGGTATTAATTGATGGGAATAATCAGTTGAGTGATCAGTATTCCAGCCAGCAGCCCCTCTCCTCCCTAGGAGGAATGAGTTTAGGTAATAGTTATGTTTTTTGTATAAAAACGACGGAAGATACTCGCCAGACAAAAAATGTCAGAGAAACAATAGAAGTCGCTGTTTTAGCGAAAGCGCGAATAACACATAAAGGTACGGTATTTCCACTTCCTTCTTTAGATAAAAATGCAATACGTTTGAACAATATTGGACCTCCCCGTGCTGACTTTACTCAACAACAAAAAGAATGGGCTGATAACCTATAAAATGAAAAGGATAACCATGAAACATACCCCGTACAATTCACAGCACATTCCGCCGCAAGCGTCGGGGAATCAGCAAGGCTTTTGGTCTCAAATGGCCAGAAAAGGTGTGCACTTCCCATTTACTTGCAATAATCATCATGTTCCAGAAAAAGAGCTGCGATCCCGTACCCCCTCTGAACTGAAAAAGCTTAAGACATTTGAGAGTGATATATACAGTGAGCGTGAAATTCACGACATCACTTTCCCATGGTGGGGCTTGGCCTATTTTTATGCCGTGACTTTTGCGAAAGTTATTGCAATCTATTTTATGCCGTTAGCTTTTTTGGTTTTTGGTATGGTGAATATTTTTACTAAAGCCCCACAAAGTGAACTAAATACAGCATATCTTGGGTTAATCTTTATATCAGTGGTGTGTCTACTCATTTGGTGGTCTTTCTCTTTTTTTAATGGAAAGTTACCCATTAAAACCTTATTTTCATTAAGCCGAGAAACGGGTATGGTCACACTACATGGCTTCGGTAATAAGGTGCGATTTAGTCACCCTTTTGTTGAGTTTGATTGCTACCTGACAACATCGCCAACCCCACAAGGTTTTATTAATTATCAACTGTTTCTTGTTCATCGTTATAATGGTTATAAACATGGGGTTCCCATTGGCCGTTTTATCAATGGTTCAAGAGATCTTGATGAATACAAGCGCTTATGGAACATGATCCAAGCCTATATGGATGTGAGCCAGCCTTTGCCCGACATTCCAATGAATGAGCCTTTTCGCCATAAAGACAATGCAACCGTTGCTTATGATAAGGCGCATCATCGAAAGCCAGATTTTTGGTTCAGTATGGATGATGATGCGTTTGAACAAGCTGTGACGAAAATTGTTGAGAGGCAAAATTCAGAGCCACCATTGGGTGAGGTTATACCGTTCCCTACCACAGATTCTATAGCAACCACACCAAACACGGCTTCTGCCTAACGCATAATAAGCACGCCCATCTCGGCGTGCTTTTTTGTGGAGGTCATATCTCATCATCAATCAGGCCAATTATTGCCCAGTCTATTTAGCGTGTATTCTCACTCTGAGAATCGTTAACGCCGAAGAAAGATAGAAAATAACCATGAAGCATAATCCTTACAACTCACAGCATATTCCGCCGCAAGCGCCGGGGAATCAGCAAGGCTTTTGGTCTCAAATGGCCAGAAAAGGTGTGCACTTCCCATTTACTTGCAATAATCATCATGTGTCAAGTAAAGTGTTGCGATCCCGTAAACCCTCTGAGCTTAGAACGTTAGACCCATCTGAAGGCGGCTACAACGAACGTCAAATTAGAGACATCACATTGCCATGGTGGGGCTTGGTCTATTTTTATGCCGTGACTTTTGCGAAAGTTATTGCTCTCTATATGATGCCGTTAGCATTTGTTCTTCTGGGGATAATATATCTCGTAACCAACATTTCATCGCAATCATCAATCGATATTTTGATTTTTCTTTTATACATATTGATCCCATCCTTACTCATTTGGTGGTCTTTCTCTTTTTTTAATGGAAAATTACCCATTAAAACCTTATTTTCATTAAGCCGTGAAACGGGCATGGTCACACTGTATGGTTTCGGTAATAAGGTGCGATTTAGTCACCCTTTTGTTGAGTTTGATTGCTACCTGACAACATCGCCAACCCCACAAGGTTTTATTAATTATCAACTGTTTCTTGTTCATCGTTATAATGGTTACAAACATGGGGTTCCCATTGGCCGTTTTATTAATGGCTCAAGAGATCTTGATGAATACAAACGCTTATGGAACATGATCCAAGCCTATATGGATGTGAGCCAGCCTTTGCCTGACATTCCAATGAATGAGCCTTTTCGCCATAAAGACAATGCAACCGTTGCTTATGACAAGGCGCATCATCGAAAGCCTGACTTTTGGTTCAGTATGAATGATGAAGCGTTTGAACAAGCAGTGACGAAAATTGTTGAGAAGCAAAATTCAGAGCCACCATTGGGTGAAGTTATACCGATCCCTACCACAGATTCTATAGCAACCACACCAAATACGGCTTCTGCCTAACGCATAATAAGCACGTCTATCTCGGCGTGCTTTTTTGTGGAGGTCATATCTCATAATCAGGCCAATTATTGCCCAGTCTATTAAGCGTGTATTCTCACTCTGAGAATCGTTAACGCCGAAGAAAGATAGAAAATAACCATGAAGCATAATCCTTATAACTCACAGCACATTCCGCCGCAAGCGCCGGGGAATCAGCAAGGCTTTTGGTCAAACATGGCCAGAAAAGGTGTGCACTTCCCATTTACTTGCAATAATCATCATGTGCCAGAAAAAGAGCTGCGATCCCGTACCCCCTCTGAACTGAAAAAGCTTAAGACATTTGAGAGTGATATATACAGTGAGCGTGAGATTCACGACATCACTTTCCCATGGTGGGGCTTGGTCTATTTTTATGCCGTGACATTCGGAAAATTTATTGCTCTCTATATGATGCCGTTAGCATTTGTTCTTCTGGGGATAATATATCTCGTAACCAACATTTCATCGCAATCATCAATCGATATTTTGACTTTTCTTTTATACGTATTGATACCATCCTTACTCATTTGGTGGTCTTTCTCTTTTTTTAATGGAAAATTACCCATTAAAACCTTATTTTCATTAAGCCGAGAAACGGGCATGGTCACACTGTATGGTTTCGGTAATAAGGTGCGATTTAGTCACCCTTTTGTTGAGTTTGATTGCTACCTGACAACATCGCCAACCCCACAGGGTTTTATTAATTATCAACTGTTTCTTGTTCATCGTTATAATGGTTATAAACATGGGGTTCCCATTGGCCGTTTTATCAATGGTTCAAGAGATCTTGATGAATACAAACGCTTATGGAACATGATCCAAGCCTATATGGATGTGAGCCAGCCTTTGCCCGACATTCCAATGAATGAGCCTTTCCGCCATAAAGACAGTGCAACCGTTGCTTATGATAAGGCGCATCATCGAAAGCCAGACTTTTGGTTCAGTATGGATGATGAAGCGTTTGAACAAGCAGTGACGAAAATTGTTGAGAAGCAAAATTCAGAGCCACCATTGGGTGAAGTTATACCGATCCCTACCACTGATTCTATAGCAACCACACCAAACACGGCTTCTGCCTAACGCATAATAAGCACGCCCATCTCGGCGTGCTTTTTTGTGGAGGTCATATCTTATAATCAGGCCAATTATTGCCCAGTCTATTTAGCGTGTATTCTCACTCAGGGAATCGTTAACGCCGAAGAAAGATAGAAAATAACCATGAAACATACCCCGTACAATTCTCAGCATATTCCGCCGCAAGCGCCAGCGAATCATAAAGGCTTTTGGTCTCAAATGGCCAGAAAAGGCCGACAGAGCAAAGATACAATGAGCGTCAAATATTCGAATGTAAACAAGGACAGTAAATGAAAAATATTATATCAACAGGGGTGCTCTGCCTATTACTGGCTGGTTGTAGCATGATAAATAGAGAACGCGTACCTGATGAAGTTCCAAATTGGAGAGTTGGTTATACAATGCCATCACTTTACCCTGTCAGAGTCACTAAAGCATATGGTATAAACACGCAAGAAGATTGGACTTCTATATTGCATACTCATAGTCAATTTATGACTGTAAGTGCATTAAAGCGTGTGAAAGAGTATTTACCCAACTATGATGGTTATGGATTACCACTTCATCTTTTTACAACAGCTAGTTACTCTCAAGTACAATATACAAATCATCTACCCGATAAAGTCGTGCTCTATTGGACATCCCTTTTTGATGCGAAGTTCTATATTACTGAATTAGATGTCACCCCAAAAATGAAAGCGCTGGCCTATAAAAAGCAAAGTTACATTCGACCAGATGGAATAAAACGAGCTTGCTACCAAACGACATTTGATTTTGGTTTCCTGCCAAATGGGCAAGTGAAAGTATGGCTTAAGGGTTGTGGCAAATATACGTACGTTACTGAACTGTCGCCAACGAGCACACCCGAAACGGACTATAACGGAAGTACTTACTCTGATCATAACCAGACAAGAAACTCTGTACTTAAAAGAGCTAAAAAGGCTAACGCAACCTTAACGCCTATCCCTTGGGATAAGGTAAATAAGATATATACATCAAAGAATTATATTGTAGATCAGCTTCATTAATATTGGTTTACCGCCTCACAAAAACCTGTGAGGCGCTCAATGAAAGAGCTAGATTCAGCATTCATTACACAAGGACAGTAAATGAAAAAGATTATATCAACAGGGATGCTCTGCCTATTACTGGCTGGTTGTAGCATGGTGAATAGAGAACGCGTACCTGATGAAGTTCCAAATTGGAGAGTTGGTTATACAATGCCATCACTTTACCCTGTCAGAGTCACTAAAGCATATGGTATAAACACGCAAGAAGATTGGACTTCTATATTGCATACTCATAGTCAATTTATGACTGTAAGTGCATTAAAGCGTGTGAAAGAGTATTTACCCAACTATGATGGTTATGGATTACCACTTCATCTTTTTACAACAGCTAGTTACTCTCAAGTACAATATACAAATCATCTACCCGATAAAGTCGTGCTTTACTGGACATCCCTTTTTGATGCGAAGTTCTATATTACTGAATTAGATGTCACCCCAAAAATGAAAGCGCTGGCCTATAAAAAGCAAAGTTACATTCGACCAGATGGAATAAAACGTACTTGCTATCAAAGTCAATTTGATTTTGGTTTCCTACCAAATGGACAAGTGAAAGTGTGGCTAGAAGGGTGTGGCAAATATACGTACGTTACTGAACTGTCACCAACGAGCACACCCGAAACGGACTATAACGGAAGTACTTACTCTGATCATAACCAGACAAGAAACGCTGTACTTAAAAGAGCTAAAAAGGCTAACGCAACCTTAACCCCTATCCCTTGGGACAAGGTAAATAAGGTTTATACATCTAAACATTTTACTGTTGACCAGCTTCATTAATATTGGCCTATCGCCTCACAGAAATCTGTGAGGCGCTCAATGAAAGAGCTAGATTCAGCATTCATTACACAAGGACAGTAAATGAAAAAGATCATATCAACAGGAGTATTCTGCCTATTACTGGCTGGTTGTAGCATGATAAATAGAGAACGCGTACCTGATGAAGTTCCAAATTGGAGAGTTGGTTATACAATGCCATCACTTTACCCTGTCAGAGTCACTAAAGCATATGGTATAAACACGCAAGAAGATTGGACTTCTATATTGCATACTCATAGTCAATTTATGACTGTAAGTGCATTAAAGCGTGTGAAAGAGTATTTACCCAACTATGATGGTTATGGATTACCACTTCATCTTTTTACAACAGCTAGTTACTCTCAAGTACAATATACAAATCATCTACCCGATAAAGTCGTGCTTTACTGGACATCCCTTTTTGATGCGAAGTTCTATATTACTGAATTAGATGTCACCCCAAAAATGAAAGCGCTGGCCTATAAAAAGCAAAGTTACATTCGACCAGATGGAATAAAACGAGCTTGCTATCAAAGTCAATTTGATTTTGGTTTTCTACCAAATGGACAAGTGAAAGTGTGGCTAGAGGGATGTGGCAAATATACGTACGTTACTGAACTATCGCCAACTAGCATGCCTGATACTGACTATAATTCAATCACATCGAAACAATATTTCCAAGCAACAGAATATGTTAAAAAAAGAGCTAAAAAGGCTAACGCAACCTTAACGCCTATCCCTTGGGACAAGGTAAATAAGGTTTATACATCTAAACATTTTACTGTTGACCAGCTTCATTAATATTGGCCTACCGCCTCATAGAAACCTGTGAGGCGCTCAATTAAATAGCTAGATTCAGCGCTCCTTAAACAAGGACAGTAAATGAAAAATATTATATCAACAGGGGTGCTCTGCCTATTACTGGCTGGTTGTAGCATGATAAATAGAGAACGCGTACCTGATGAAGTTCCTGATTGGACTGTGGCTTATGCTATGCCATCATTTTACCCTGTCAGAGTCACTAAAGCATATGGTATTAACACGCAAGAAGATTGGACCTCTATTTTAC
>NZ_PYNW01000034.1 GCF_003026105.1 Photobacterium sp. GB-56
CCGAATTTGCTTGGCGACCATAGCATTATGGACCCACCTGATCCCATGCCGAACTCAGTAGTGAAACGTAATAGCGCCGATGGTAGTGTGGGGTCTCCCCATGTGAGAGTAGGACATCGCCAGGCTTTAAATTTTAAAAGGCCATCCGAAAGGATGGCCTTTTTTCGTTTTAATACTTTTAAAGTAAGTTTCATCTATAAACTAGACCTACAACAGAATAGTATTTAATAAAGAGATGTATCACTGCAGTAGAGAGTTACTGCAGTGATAAAGGGTTTGAATTATAGAATTTGATTCAGGATGTGATCCGCTTTAACACGACGAATACGTGTAATGAGCTTTTTAACTTGAGCTGGATAGTTATCAATTTTTTCAATTTGCTTATAACTACCAATAAGCTGGGTATGTTCGAGAATACAATCTAATTCTTGTTGTTGCTGCTCGGCGAGTAGTTGATTTTTGTCATGAATTAAAATCGCATTTTCAAGATCAAGTTTCCAAGCTCGTGGATTGAGGTTATTACCCGTTACTAACATATAACGACGATCTACCCAAAGCCCCTTCAAGTGAAAGCTATTGTTATCGTGTTTCCATAAATGGATCGCTAATTGGCGATGTGCAATAGCGGCTTCATTATGTTTAGCAAAATTACGTAAATTGACTTCATATAAATAAGGTAACCCAGCAATAGTCTTAAAAGGCTCTGATGGTGGAATATAAAAGTCATTTGCTGTTTTATCACCAACAACGATTGTGACCTTTACACCGCGCTTAAGGGCTTTCTTTACTTCGCGACTTACCATTCTCGGAAAGTTAAAGTAGGGAGTACAAATAGTCAGCTCAGATTGTGCACTAGCGATGAGCGTACAAATATCCTGATTAAGTTTGTTCTTACGTTTCCCTAAACCTATCAGAGGTGTTAATCCTACCTCGTCATCTTTAATCTCATCCGGCTCAAAATGGTAGATAGCTTGTTGTAGTTCGGAGCGTAGATCTCGAATTGCCGTCTTCAATGACTTTGTATCGGGTCTTTCTGGTTGTGCTAGGCAGTTAACAGCATTACTCGAAACAAGTATGTCAATAATGAACTGCGCCATGCTGTTAGCGAGCTTTTCATTTTTAATTACGTGGTAGCGATCGTAACGATAACGGTCATGTTGAGCGAGATACACATCATTTAAGCTTGCACCGCTATAAATAACATTATCATCAATAACAAAGCCTTTCAGGTGTAGGACACCGAACACTTCTCGATTACGAACGGGAACGCCAAGCACATCGATCTTGTGAGTATATTTTTCTGCGTACTCACGATATAGCGCGGCATTGCCATCGGACTGACTGGCGCCAATTAAGCCTCGTTGAGCTCTATGCCAATCAACTAATACCTTTATATCAAGTTCGGGGTTGAGTTGCTTAGCTTCATACAGAGCGGTAAGCACACCTCTTCCTGCTTCATCATCTTGGAGATATAAGGCAACTAAGTAAATGCGTTCTTTAGCTGATTTTATTTCTTGATATAGACGCTCTCTAAACGAATTTGCATCAAAAAGAGTCTCTAAATTCTCGGGCTTGTGCGCAATACATGGCAGTTGTTCGATGAGCTGCCTGTTAGCAATAGCTGAATCCATTATCGCCTCGTTTACACGATCTATAAGTAGATGAATTTTGATTAAGGGATCAATTATACCAGAAAAAAAGCGAAGTCAATGTATCTAGTGTTTAGATATGTTTTTGCTCATGCTTTCTGAGGTAAGTGTATCAATAAATAACATTGGAATTAGATTCTTACCGCTATTAGCATAGCGTTGAAAACGTTGCTTGATATTATTGGGAAGGTTTTCGCTATTAATAGTTTGAAACCCTGACTTCTGATAGAAAACTTCTAACTCTTGAAATGCAAAGCAATAGCATGCTTGTTGGTTCATTTGATTACGGCATGCTTCAATAAGCTTATACGCAATACCCTGTAAACGGTACTCTGGGATGACAAGCATGCCTGTCAGTAGTTGTATATCATCAATAGTTTTAAATCGTACGGATGCAATAATACTGTTGTTTGATTCTGCAACCCAGATTGTTTCATCTCTCTTTGCTTTTCCTGATGGATAGAATGACTTGTATATTTTATTAACTAAAGGCAAACGGATAGGATCAAGTTGACGATAAATAATTTGAGACATGGGAAAACACTGCGTTGTTGAATGGGATCAGGTAAAATAGTTTCAATTCGTATCGAAAAGTATAAAGATTTGGTTGTGAATTAACATGAAAGTTTTACATGAAACTGGGTTAGCGCCTTATCACACCTTTGGGATTGATGTATCGGCGAAGTACATACTTGAAGCATCAAGTGTTGAAGATCTCCTTGCTATTTGGCAGGACGAGACATACCAGGAAGTCCCTAAGTTAGTTGTTGGTCAAGGAAGTAACTTACTTTTTTGTGAAGATTACCAAGGCGCTATCATTTTAAACCGAATTAAAGGTATTAATGTAGTCGATAGTACTGAGTATGTTGATTTACATGTAGGTGGCGGTGAAGACTGGCATGGTTTGGTGTCTTGGGCTGTCGATAATGGTTTTAATGGCCTTGAGAATCTAGCACTCATTCCTGGTTGTGTGGGGTCGTCCCCGATACAAAATATTGGTGCTTATGGCGTAGAGTTAAAAGATGTCTGCCAGTATGTTGATGTATTAAATGTACAAACAGGGGAAGTGAAGCGTTTGATGGCTGATGAATGCCACTTCTCATATCGAGATTCAATTTTTAAGCGAGAGTTAAAAGATAACCACATAATTATTGCGGTAGGTTTTCGCTTAACTAAAGCTTGGTCTCCGAAAATAGCCTATGGCCCATTAGCAAAATTCTCGCTCGATACTGTTACAGCCAAAGAGATTTTTGATGAAGTGTGCGCCATTCGCCGTGAAAAACTGCCTGATCCGCAGGTTATGGGGAATGCAGGTAGTTTTTTCAAAAACCCAATTATTTCGTTAGACGTACGTGACTTTCTTTTGTCTGAGTACCCTAACATGCCAAGTTACCCAGTGGACGAAGCTCATTGTAAGTTAGCTGCGGGCTGGTTGATTGATCAATGTGGTTTGAAAGGTTACCAAATTGGTGGTGCTAAAATTCACCAGCAACAAGCACTCGTATTAACGAATGTTGGTAATGCAACTGCACGTGATGTACTTCAGCTAGCACAGTATGTTGTCGATACGGTAATGACTAAATTTGGTGTCTCTCTTGAGCATGAGGTGCGTTTTATGGCACATAATGCTGAAACTAATCTCAACGAGATGCTGCGATGAAAGATCATACCGTACGACTAGCTTTGATTCAGTTACTCTCTGATGGTGAATTTCATTCAGGTGAAGTATTGGGACAAACGCTGGGTATGACTCGTGCTGCAATCGCGAAACAAATTCAAGTCATTCAACAGTGGGGGCTTGATATTTTTAGGGTGCAAGGCAAAGGTTATTGTCTTGCATCAGCGATTGATTTACTTGATAAGCAGCAGATTTTAGCGAAAGTTAAGTGCCCCCATCTTGATTTAATTCCTGTCATCGACTCAACTAATCAATACCTTCTAGATAGAGTAGGGCAACTGCCTAGTGGTAGTGTATGTTTGGCTGAATATCAAGAAGCAGGCCGTGGACGACGAGGTCGACAATGGGTTTCACCTTTCGGTAGTAACCTGTACCTTTCCATTTACTGGCGTTTAGAAGCTGGTATGGCTGCGGCAATGGGGCTGAGTTTAGTTGTCGGCGTCGCGATTGCTGAAACGCTCCAAAAACTGGGTGCGGATGATGTTCGAGTTAAATGGCCTAACGATATTTATTATCAGGATAAAAAGCTAGCTGGTATTCTTGTTGAAATGACTGGTCAAGCAGGGGATGCTGCACACTTAGTGATTGGAATGGGGCTAAATATTAATATGCCACTAACAGAGCAAAGTGAGATCACGCAAGCGTGGACAACACTGTCGCAAGCTTGTGATAGCTTACCGTCTCGAAATATCTTAGCGGCGACATTGATCTCACATCTTAATCAAACACTCTGTGATTACGAACATCAAGGTTTAGTTGGCTTTGTTGAACGTTGGAATAAAATAGATAACTTTTTAAACCGCCCTGTGAAATTATTAATCGGTGAGCGAACCATCGAAGGTACTGCTCGCGGGATTGATACTCAAGGGGCTTTACTACTGGAAACCGACACTGGTATTACACCGTATATCGGCGGTGAAATCAGCCTTAGAGGTTGCTGATGCAATTATTAATTGAAGCAGGCAATACTTACGTCAAAGTTGCCTTACTAACCCAAAATGAACACATTGAACAAATTGGTAAATACCCAAGTAAAAAATTAGAGCTTGTTTTACAACCGTTACTGGAAGGTAATGTTGAGCGCATTGTTTTTGCGAGTGTCGGACCAGTTGAAGTTGACAATACTATTCAGCGTATAGCACAAATGGCGAATATTCCTGTTACTCAGGTAAAAACTGCACGTGAAGACTTCGGTGTTGTTAACGCATATTCTGAATATCAATACCTTGGTGTTGACCGCTGGCTAACACTGGTTGCTATTCGTCAAAGTTTTAAGCAACCTACAGTGATTGTTGATATAGGCACGGCATTAACGTTTGATGTTATGGACAGTGATGGAAAACATCTTGGTGGTTGGATCATGCCTGGTTATCAGTTAATGATGAAATCAGTACTAGAGAATACGACCAAGGTGTTTTCAGATAGTGAGCATAGTGAATCATTAACACTGGCAAACAATACCGCAGATGGTTTAAAGAATGGCTGCCGTGCTGCGTTGGTTGGATTAATTGAGTTTGGCCTAAAACAAGCATCTGCAGAACTAAATGAAGCGCCCGCGGTAATTCTATGTGGTGGCGGTGTTCGTCATTTGCCAAAATCGTGGTGTAAACCTTTTTATCATCGCTCGGAGTTGGTACTTGAAGGGCTAGGGTTGTATGCAAAGCGCGGTTAATGCCGAAAATTACGTCAATTAAATAAAAAACAATAAAAAAAACACGTTAGGGTATTGCAACAAAAATAATCATTATCTAGAATGCGCACCACTAACGCCGACTTAGCTCAGTAGGTAGAGCAACTGACTTGTAATCAGTAGGTCACCAGTTCGACTCCGGTAGTCGGCACCAGTTTTAAAAATTTCGGTGGGGTTCCCGAGTGGCCAAAGGGAGCAGATTGTAAATCTGCCGGCACTGCCTTCGAAGGTTCGAATCCTTCCCCCACCACCATTTTCAAATGGTTGAATAGCTCTACGAGATACAAGTTCTGCGGGCATCGTATAATGGCTATTACCTCAGCCTTCCAAGCTGATGATGCGGGTTCGATTCCCGCTGCCCGCTCCACATTTCTTGTGTGCTGATATAGCTCAGTCGGTAGAGCGCACCCTTGGTAAGGGTGAGGTCGGCAGTTCAAATCTGCCTATCAGCACCACTCTCAAGCCCTAATTCATCCATTTGTTATATACTCAACAAACCCATGTTTGGTTGTGTGGTCGTAATGCCACCTAATACCGTGCCCAGAGGGACTATCCATGTCTAAAGAAAAATTTGAACGCGTAAAACCGCACGTAAACGTTGGTACTATCGGCCACGTTGACCACGGTAAAACAACTCTAACTGCTGCTATCTGTACTACACTTTCAAAAGTGTACGGTGGTGCTGCTCGTGACTTCGCATCAATCGATAACGCTCCAGAAGAGCGTGAGCGCGGTATCA
>NZ_PYNW01000035.1 GCF_003026105.1 Photobacterium sp. GB-56
GATAACCGACGTTAAATAATAAGGATAATGGCTTTAACGCTTCAGAATTAAAGAGGGTTTTATTATAAATCAGGGTATTAATATTATTGGTTCACACCAAGGATAACGCTCGACTTCTTTTTGGCATCCCTCTTCATGCTATTTCCAATATTTACTTATATAAGGTGGCTTGGGCTTGTCCAACACTTCGGATAGGTGTCGGCTTCGCGACACATATCCTTATTTGTTAGTTTCTTAAGATAAGACGGTCATTGATTAAACCATCAGCTTTCATTGCTCCCAACACTACACTGACTTGCTTCCCTTGGTCAGAGGTTGAATCATTTATACCCATTTTCTTGCACAACTCTTCAAATGTAGAGCTAAAAGTTGTAGAGCAATGATTAATTATTTGATTCTCAATTTCTTTTTTTGACTCGGGACTTGTTTTAGACTGAAGCAGACTGTTTTCTTTTCTCAATGACTCTGATGCTTCTTTTTCCTTTTTTAACGCCTCATTAAGACTTTGTATCTGATCGAGCAATTCTTGCTCATTATGATTTTGAGGGGCAGAGTATCTTTCGCCCTTTAAAACCTCAGGTTTTACCCATGATACAAACAGCGAAATAATTACCATTAGAAAAACAAAGCCAACCATTATTAGGATAAGCTCGAACCTTTTTTCCTCTATATTTAGCATCGCAGCTCCAAGAAAAGCTTCGAGCATTAATGTGCCAAAGACAATAAGCCCTAGAGGGGTTTTCACTTTCTCAATGTAAGATGGTTTGTTCATATTTTCCTTAACTCTTCGATTGAAACTAACGCCCTTGTTAATGGGCCAAATTTGGTTGGCTAAAATTAGCGACGAAGGAGCAAAAAGCCAACTGAATTTTGTCCCGATTTAACAGCTTGTTAGTATGCTACACACCCAAAGTAATATATAACTTAAATTTGGAAAATGCTTCATTCAAAAGCCTTAACTCTGAAAGCGTGCCATGTAAAAAAGCTGAACTTCCATTTAACGTTGAAATTGTGGATTTAAATTTACCATTTTTCGCTTTATCTAATGTATCTGATAGCGCAATTTTCAATGCTTGAACAGCAGAATCAGTAATATTTTCTTCGATTTGATTCTCTAACTCAACGGCTAATAGCTTCAATTTATCTTTAGATATATTCGGCATAATTCGTGACGGCTTCCCTAGCGTACTAACGCCTCACTAAGAGGCGAGCAATTGTTGGCTAAAATGTAAAGCGAAGCGGAACCGAGCCAACTGTTACGAGTCCTGCTTTAGTGACTTGTTAAGTCTCTCTTCGTACAAACTGAGCTTACTTAAAAACTGTTCAATAAAAGCTATATCTCTTTCGGTTGATGCTAAAGTGAACGCAAAATCAGTCTCTTTTCTTATTATTTCGCATTGTTCTAATGTTGCACCATCCATTGCGTATAAAATATCTGAAGGCCACTCATGCTCGCAATGTGAAAGCCAATTTAAAATACTCTCTAAAAGTAGAGTTCTACCTTCAGAGTTTGAAGAATCGATTTCGTAACATTTACGATAGAAATCCATCTCAACCAAGGAACCTAGTTCTTCGAAAATGCCTTTAGTTTGATATACATTTTGAATTAGCTTACCAAGCCATAAAGTAGCGTTGTAGTCTTTAGACTCAAACCCTTCTTTTAGTATCGGGTATACCAAATTAATAAATATTTCATATCTGATACAGCTATGACGGTTCTTTTCAAGGTTTGGTAAATACGACCAAACCCAATTTTTGATTTCTTCATGACTCTTAAACGAGTCGACAAATTTTTTAACAGATGCAGTCGCTTGCTTTTTTAAGCCAGCTTCTAGTTGTTTCTCAAAACTTTCGTAATACTCGATATTCATAAGAGACTTAACGCCGTTGTAACCGGCTAATAATAGTTGGCTAAAATTTGTGAGGCACGAACAAAGCCAACTGTTATTTGTCCGTGTTTACAACCTTGTTAGTTAAGCGTTACTCGCCAGCCTCTAGAATCATCTGCTTAGCCCATACGGTCACGTTTGCCCACTTTTCATTGGTAGTTCCATTGTGCGACCAAAACACCACCTCACCATTATTATTGATGCAATAGTAATCAGAGTTGTCTTCACAGATAGGCATAAGCTCAACAGGTAAATCATAAAACTTTCGAGCACTCACCAATGCTTCGTATATGTCAGCATAACTAGGAGGATCTAAGATTTCCAATGCTTCAAGTGGAGCATCTCCTAGATCATATCCAGATTTAATGAATGCCACATATTCGGGTGGAAAAGTGAAACCTAGCTTTTCTTGAGCTTCTGCAATTTCGATATCGGTAGGTATGTTCACTTCGAATTCTTCCATTTACTCTGACTCAGATTAAGTACAACTAACAGTATATTAATAAGCATTCTTACTTTTACGCTTTATTAATACAGCAAATATTCAACATTCTAATAAATAAAAACATTTATTTTCATTACCTTGGTCGCAAAAAAAACACCCTCAATTGATTAATTACTCATGATAAAAGTAAGAACTGTTTTTAACCTGTCTGATTAAAAACACAGCTATGAATAAAGCATCATATATATCAATACTTTATAAATAGAAGCTGAGATAATTAAGCATTTTTTCTTATTTAAAACGAAGCCTAAGCGTCAAAATTTACGATTTGTATTATAACTGGACAAATAAACAGGTTATTTCATGGCCAGTAAAAAAGCATTTCGCTTCATTGAAATAGGATTATCTGAAACTCGCAAAGAAAGGAAATAGAGATAAGAGAGATGGCGACAAAGAAGGGTTCATCTCCATGTTTAGGCATTATTGCGGCTTGTGGTGATGATAAGACACAGCTTCAAGCCATCCAATTTATGTTCATGTTAACCGGGCAACTGGCGTGGCCCACACCGAATAAAACGGTACGTATAAAAGCCCAACCCTTTTGCCTCTGCTGCCAAGATGTCATGCAATTAACGGGAATATTTCGACCCAGATAACCGACGTTAAATAATAAGGATAATGGCTTTAACGCTTCAGAATTAAAGAGGGTTTTATTATAAATCAGGGTATTAATATTATTGGTTCACACCAAGGATAACGCTCGACTTCTTTTTGGCATTCCCCTTCATGATATTTCCAATATTTACTTATAATAAGGTAGCTTGGGCTTGTCCAACACTTCGGATAGGTGTCGGCTTCGCGACACATATCCTTATTTGTTATGTTCGTTCTCTCAATTCACGCATGATCTTTGCTCTTAATGAGTTGAGATTCACAGGCAAACCTAAAGGACTAACCAGTTGCTCGTGAGTATGGTTCTCAGCTGTTAATAGAACTACATTTTCCCAATCATGAGCTAATGCAATAACATATCTGCGAATATATAAAGACTCTATATACAAGCGATAACTTTTTTCCTCATCGAAGTCATAACCCAACTTTACTATTTCTTGCTTCAATTCGTCATAGTTACCAATATGTCTCAGCAGAGCTGTGACCGTTACTCGTAATGTCTCATTTAAGCAGTCAGCACATTCATTGAGGTAACTTTGGATTCGTTCAGAGTCAAAATCACGTGGAATAATAAATTTTTCTGGCTCTTGAAAATAGAGCTTAAATTCAGTGCACTTGAAAGAGATTTCCCAAAGTTCATATGCTGAATTTGTAAGTTGATCAATGTCTACTGACTGGTGCTTGATATATGCCTTAAGCTTGCTCTCTGACAGTTTAGACTTCTTAGCTTCAGATACTTTATCACCAACAAACTTTGTTGCTAACCCTGAAAAAACCTTTCCTATAAAATCAATCATATAACCTCAAAATTGACATTTTCACGTCAGAACATAACAGTATATTAATAAGCTTTCTTACTTTCGCGCAAAAATACACGCATAAACAACCTTTATCATACTAGATATAATCTATATATATCATGAAGTTAATAACAATTTTTCACGCCTGACGCTCAATAAGAGGGTGTGATAAGTAAGAAATGTATTTAATCAGTCTTATTAAATACAAACTGAAATGTTAAATGATATAATTTTCAATTGGTTATGATTCCACTTCTGTTTTTAACAAGAAATATTTCTTATTAAAAACAGAACTAAAGCGATAAAATCACCACGTTTCATTATAACTGTTGATATACACAGTAAATAAAACTAATCCAAAACCACGTTAACACGATATGAATGAGTATTTGATCTAACATGATGTATGGAATCCACTCCCTCTCTGCCAACCTAAACTTAGCGGAGTGAAATTATCTCTGAGGGTTCCAATATGTTAACTAGCAACGTTATCGCTATCGATTTAGCCAA
>NZ_PYNW01000036.1 GCF_003026105.1 Photobacterium sp. GB-56
AGAAGTGGGTAGAAAAAGCACAAAAACTGTTTGCAGAACAAGCAAAAACAGGTGACGTTCGTGCCGTATATTACAGTACGATATTAAAACCAGATTTAACCCACGAGCAATATATTAACGCCATTATTAGTGCAGCAGAAAAACATTATTACTACCCGCTTGTTGAATACTCTAATATTTTGAGAAAGTCAGAAAGTTCTAATCAAGAAATGAAGGAAATCGCTATTGAACTTCTTAATTATGCACGCTTTAATAACTTTGTTCCGGCTATTGAATCCTTAATGAAAATTGAGGGTAAAAATAAAAGAATGAATGGTTCTATATATAAAGAATTAATGACACAAGGTATTTCTTTAGGTTCAAACTATGCCTGGAGAGGATATAGAATCTTAAGTATTGAAGATGACTCTTTATCTGAAAAAGATAAATATATTGCAGCAAAAGCAACTGAGCTTTTTAATGGTGATGACTTTGCAATAAGCTTTACTCATCCTCCTAAAGAAAAAGAGGCTTTAATTGCTGCGAATAAAAAGGCACAAGAAAAAGTTGATTCGGTGAAAAAAGTAATCTTTATAGATGGTGCTCATTATCAAGTTCTTTATTAGCATTTAATTTAACTGTTTGAAAAGCGCTACATAACTATTTAAGTAGCGCTTTTTAATCACCTCGAGCAAATTATTGCCTAGTAATTTTTAGGTGTACAATTATGCATTAAAATCAATTAGCTTCTCAGTACGCTAAGTTAAGGCCTTAAATGCATGAAAGTAAATATTACTACCCTATTATTAGTTTTCTCTTTTTTAGTCTTAAATGGATGCTCAAAAGCAACAACACCTCAACAAGCCGATATTGCTGTGTTTGAACAATTTTTATCAGAAAACCCGATATCAAGTATCAACCCTTCTATTGATATTGCGAGTATCTACCAGCCTGGTGATCCACTTTTTAAGGCCGTATTGGGGATACAGCGAAAGCGCTTAGATATTGCAGAAAAAGAATTAACGCCACTAGTGAAGAATAAACAACCGGATGCTATGTTTTGGCTGGCAAAAGTAATTTATCGTTCAGGGATTAATGATAAAGCGAAAGCATACGATCTATTAAGAGTTTCGGCTGAAAGTTATCCTTATTCAGCAATGGCACTGTCTAGCAATGATGAGCAATGTCAAATGTATTTTCCCAGTAAATGCAGTGACAAATGGACGAAAAAAGCACGAAACCTGTTTGCAGAACAAGCAAAAACAGGCGACGTTCGTGCCGTATATTACAGTACAATATTGAAACCAGATTTAACCCACGAGCAATATATTAGTGCCATTATCAATGCAGCGAAAAATCATTATTATTATCCGCTTGTCGAATACTCTAATAATTTAAGAAAAGCAGAAGATTCTAATCAAGAAATGAAGAAAATCACTATTAAGCTTCTTAACTATGCAGGTTTTAATAACTTTGTCCCTGCTATTGAATCCTTAATGAAAATTGAGGGTAAACATAAAAGAATGAATGGTTCTTTATATAAAGAATTAATGAAGCAAGGCATTTCTTTGGGTTCAAACTATGCTTGGCAAGGATATAGAATCTTAAGTATTGAAGATGACTCTTTATCTGAGAAAAAGAAATATATTGCAGCAAAAGCAACTAAGCTTTTTAATGGTGATGACTTTGCAATAAGCTTTACTCATCCTCCTAAAGAAAAAGAAGCTTTAATTGTAGCGAATAATAAAGCTCAAGAGAAAGCTGATTCAGTAAAAAAAGTGATTTACATTGATGGCGCTCACCCGCGTGCACTCTAATATTTAATTGAGCAGCGCTTCTTAATCACCTCGAGCAAATTATTGCCCAACAGAAAATTAGTGTAATATTTCTTTTGTTTAAATCCAACCGTGAGCAATATTTTACATTATGAAGTCTCTTATCTTCCCTTTGATAATTGTTGCCATCAGCTTCTCTTCATGGAACTGTGCAAGTACCACGCAAGATGGTTACTCTTCTGATCTGTCAAATGCAGATAGAAATAAAATATATCTTGCGAAAAATTTTATGGTGTACGATTTTGATTTTAAAAAAGCGATAGAGCTAACTACACCTTATATTAATAATAAAGATAATATAGAGGCAAGATATATTTATGCAGTTTCAATAGCACGTTATGATCTAAAAAAGTCTTTAGAGATGCTAAAAGCTTTAACAGATGAGGGGTATCCTTATGCCATGGATACCTATGGGGAGAAAAGAACCTGTCAACTTAATAGATATAAAGAATTATGTGACAATTCTGGTTATAAAAAATTATTAATATCCACTTATCGTAAATGGAAAAATGGGAATCCATCTGTATTATATAACGAAGATTATGAGCAGTATCGTTATATGTCATTTGAAGAGCGAGTAAATAAAGAAGGAACATGGTTCACTCCAAAAGCAGATAACCTTCTTAGGCAATGTGCAGCAGAGCGTTTTTTTTATTGTGCTGACGAGCTACAAAAAGCTCTATTTTTTATTGAAAACAAAACTGATAAACAGAATAAAGAATACGAGTATTATAAAAAATTAGCTAAAGATATTTTAATTAATGCAGAAAATAAAAATTTAATAATTAGCTTTATTGGGAACTGTGATAAGCCAAATTCAGAATTTAGAAATTGTCCTTCTAAAAAAGAATTTGGTTTAATGTTAAATAATTTAGCTAAAAAAGGTGATTTGAACGGGTATGAAGAAGTAGCATCATATTTATTTAACAATGACAATGCGAAAAATTACATCCCATTTTCTGATTATCTAAAACATCCAGATTCAAAATTAGATCCTAAATTAAAAACAGAATACGATAAGGCTATAAAATTAAACAATAATCAAGGATGGGATTTTGAAATGATAAGTTATAGTATCAAGCCTTTTGAGAAATTGTATAACGACAAAAACCTTAGCGGATTTTTTAACAAAGTGAATAAAATGATTTCTCATTAACACCCTATTCCCCCCTTTATTCTGAGGGGGGATTTTAACTATTTAAAATCAGATTATTAATAGGTTTTCTTAATTTAACCTACTCTACATTTCACCTCACTATCTACACCTCGAGCAAATTATTGCCTAGTAATTTTTAGGTGTACAATTATGCATTAAAATCAATTAGCTTCTCAGTACACTAAGTTAAGGCCTTAAATGCATGAAAGTAATAATTACTACCCTACTTTTAACTCTCTCTTCGATAGCCTTAACCGGTTGCTCAAAAGCAACAACACCTCAACAAGCCGATATTGCTGTATTTGAACAATTTTTATCAGAAAATCCTATATCATCAGTAAGTCCAACCGTTGATCTCGCAAGTATATACCAACAAGGTGACCCACTTTTTGAAAGTGTTTTGTACATCCAACGTAATCTTTGGGCTGAGGCAAAGAAACAACTTGAGCCGATGGCAAAGAACCAAAATCCTGACGCAAAATTTTGGTTAGCATCAATTACATGG
>NZ_PYNW01000037.1 GCF_003026105.1 Photobacterium sp. GB-56
AATTGTTCAAACACAGCAATATCGGCTTGTTGAGGTGTTGTTGCTTTTGAGCATCCATTTAAGACTAAAAAAGAGAAAACTAATAATAGGGTAGTAATATTTACTTTCATGCATTTAAGGCCTTAACGGACTGAGAAGCTAATTGATTTTAATGCATAATTGTACATCTAATCTCTGCTGGGCAATAATTTGCTCAAGGTGATTAAGAAGCGCTTCTTAAATATCTAAGAAGCGCCCTAAGATCAATTAAATTGATGGGTGAAAATTTATTGTATATCTAAACGTGAGTAAAACATTGTTGCGTGAGCACCATCGATATAAATCACTTTTTTTACCGAATCTGCTTTTTCTTGAGCCTTTTTATTAGCAGCAATTAAGGCGTCTTTTTCTTTAGGTGCAATAACTTCATGCAAACCAAAAGAACGTCCGTTTTGTAAATCAAGAGCTTTAGCGACAATATATTTTTGTGTATTATTTAATGAGTTATTATCTAGGCTATTTAATTGGTATAAATTCCATGCTGCATTTGAGCCTAATTTTATACCCTGCTCTATGTAATTAAGGTAGCTTTCTCCACCTTCACGACCACTTTGTACCTCATTACCTATAAGCCCCTCAATAGCCGGTACAAAGTTATTAAACCGCGCATAATTAAGAAGATTCACAGCCATAGCTTCCATGTTTTTATTTGGCTTATCTTCATTGATAATTTTATTCGCATACTCTACGAGCGGGTAGTAATAATGCTTTTCAGCAGATTGAATAACCGCATCAATATACTCCTTGTGGGTTAGGTCAGGTTTCAATGTAGTGCTGTAATATACGGCACGAACGTCGCCTGTTTTGGCTTTTTCAGCAAAGAGTTTTTGTGCTTTCTCCACCCATTTTTCACTGCAATCATTCGGGAAGTACATTTGGCATTGATGGTTATCAGGTGCAAAAAATAATGCCGCATATGGATTACCTAACTCTGCCGATTGTATAAGCATCTTACGAGCGATAGGTGTGCTTTTAATACTTCCCGAGTATGAGATTAAAGCCGTCCAATAAAGTGCATCGGGGTCATTTTTATCAACAAGCGGTTTCAGTGCTTTTTCTGCTTTTCCCCAGAGATTACGCTGAATATTGAGTACCCCTTCAAAAAGTGGATCACCAGGCATATAGATACTTGCTACATCAATAGATGAACTGATGCTTGAGATCGGATTTTCTGATAAGAATTGTTCAAATACAGCAATATCGGCTTGTTGAGGTGTTGTTGCTTTTGAGCAACCGGTTAAGGCTAAAAAAGAGAAAACTAATAATAGTGTACTAATAGTTACTTTCATGCATTTAGACCTTAACTTAGCGGACTGAGAAGCTGATTGATTTTAATGCACAATAGTACACCTAACAATTACTGGGCAATAATTTGCTTTAATCATTGATTAAAAAAGCGCTTCCTGTTCATTTAGTAAGCGCTCAAAAATTAAAAAATAATTAACCTTCAGGTACGTGAGCACCATCAATATAAATCACTCTTTTTACCGAATCTGCTTTTTCTTGTGCCTTTTTATTCGCAGCAATTAAGGCTGCTTTTCCTTTTGGTGGGATAGAAAAACTAATGCCGTAGTCGTAACCATTAAATAACTCACTCGCCTTGGCTATGAAGTATTTTTGTTGGCTTGATAAGGATTTATCATTAATGCTATTTAATAGATAAACTCGCCATGCATGGTTTGAGCCAATGTTTATTCCTTGTTCTGTAAGACTTTTGTACTGTTCACCTTGAGTACGTTTTTTTTCACCCTCATACCCCATCAAAGCGTCAATAGCCGGTATAAAGTTATTAAATTGCGCATAATTAAGAAGATTCACAGCCATAGCTTCCATGTTTTTATTTGGCTTATCTTCATTGATAATTTTATTCGCATACTCTACGAGCGGGTAGTAATAATGCTTTTCTGCAGATTGAATAACCGCATCAATATATTCCTCGTGGGTTAAATCTGGTTTCAATATTGTGCTGTAATATACGGCACGAACGTTGCCTGTTTTTGCTTGTTCTGCAAAGAGTTTTTGTGCTTTCTCTACCCATTTTTCACTGCATTCACTGGAATAGTACATTTGACAAATATCGTTTTTAGGCGAAAAAAACAATGCTGCATAAGGGTTACCTTGTTCCGCTGATTCCATATATAGCTTTTTAGCTATAGGGTTGTTTTTAATACCCGTTCCCCATGTAATTGATGCTAACCAAAATTTTGCGTCAGGATTTTGGTTCTTTGCCATCGGCTCAAGTTGTTTCTTTGCCTCAGCCCAAAGATTACGTTGGATGTACAAAACACTTTCAAAAAGTGGGTCATCTTGCTGGTATATACTTGCGATATCAACGGTTGGACTTACTGATGATATAGGATTTTCTGATAAAAATTGTTCAAATACAGCAATATCGGCTTGTTGAGGTGTTGTTGCTTTTGAGCATCCATTTAAGACTAAAAAAGAGAAAACTAATAATAGGGTAGTAATAGTTACTTTCATGCATTTAAGGCCTTAACTTAACGGACTGAGAAGCTAATTGATTTTAATGGCGTATAGTACACCTAAAAACAATTAGGCAATAATTTGCTTGAGGTGATTAAAGGCTAATAAAGAACTTGATAATGAGCACCATCTATAAAGATTACTTTTTTTACCTTATCTGCCTTTTCTTGAGCTTTTTTATTCGCAACAATTAAAGCGTCTTTTCCTTTAGGAGGAGTAACAAAGCTTATGCCGAACTCATCACCATTAAATAAATAATTTGCTTTAGCTACAATATATTTTTGTGTTTCAGTTAGGGAGTTATTATGACGACTAAGTATACTATAACCACCCCATGCGTCATTTGAACCCATTGCAATGCCCTGCTGCATAAGTTCCTTGTAAAGAGGGCCTTTCATTCGCTTATGTTTACCTTCGTGATTCATTAAAGCATCTATAGCAGGAACAAAGTTATAAAAGCGTGCATAATTAAGAAGGTCACTAGCGAGTTCCTTCATTTCTTGATTAGATTTTTCTGATTCTCTTAAAGTAATAGAGTATTCAACAAGCGGGTAAAAATAGTGATTGTCTGCTGCATTGATAATGGCGTTAATATATTGCTCGTGGGTTAAATCTGGTTTTAATATCGTACTGTAATATACGGCACGAACGTCACCTGTTTTTGCTTGTTCTGCAAACAGTTTTTGTGCTTTTTCTACCCACTTCT
>NZ_PYNW01000038.1 GCF_003026105.1 Photobacterium sp. GB-56
GTCTTGGAAAGACCGTTCATATAGACGGTCTTTTTGTACCCTAAAAGGTACTTTATGGAAGAGTTATCCATACTTTTTATAATATTGACCAGTTTTGATAGGGTAAAATATCTAACACGCTTTTGCCTCTTTATCAGTTAGACCTAATACTCATTCATATCTTTTTAACGTTATTTTGGATTAGTTTTTGTAGGTAATTAGGCTTATTTAATACATTTCTTACTTTACACATCCTCTCACAAAGAATTCGGTGTGAAAAATGCTATCAACCTCATGATATATATAGATTATATCGAGTATAATAAAGGTGTTTTATGAGTATGTTTTTGCACAAAAGTAAGAGTGCTTATTCATATACTGTTAGGCGTCTTAACCAAATTCTGATTTTTACAATTCAAAAGGATACAAATTGAAAACTACAAATATAGATTACATAAAAATTGATAAACTATACGGACACAAAAGTTTTGACGTTAAACTAGCTGACAATCAACTTATTTTGGTTGGAGAGAATGGGTTAGGGAAAAGTACAATTATTAATATATTTTTCTATACATTAACTAGCCAATGGCCAAAATTATTAAAATATCAATTTGAAAAAATAGAAGTAAGCGTTGATGGAAGAGCTTATTCATTCACAATGAATGATGTTGTCACCGCTTGTGATGAAGTTAATGAAAATAGCAACATGCACATGTTGTTCAAGTTGAAATCTATAGGGGTAAGTGCAAAGACAGCATTCGAAAATTTTGGACCTGATATTTTTCATAAACTGAAAAATGAGCATTTCACCACGCCATCAAAAATGCGTAGGACTTTATCTGAAATCCTTCGGACTGATGTCTCTTTAGATTGCATTCCACAAAGCTTAATCGAGCTAGAGTCTGTTTTAAACTTCCATGTTTTATACTTACCAACATATAGACGTATTGAAAGGGATTTGAAACATATTTTTCCTTCTTTAGAAGATGACCTGAGAAAGTACAATAGACATCACTCTAGTTTTATTAAAAGCAGAGAACACGTTGAATTGGTTGAATTTGGAATGCAAGATGTACAATCTATGATTTCATCTAAAATGAATCAGTTAGAAAATGAGTTTAGAGCATCCTTAGAAAGTCTCACTAGTGGTTATCTCCGTGTAATACTCAGAAAAGAATACATGCAGGAAGCACAACTTCCAGTTTATCACTTTAACGATGAAGAGCTAGATTCTATTTTTGAAAAAATCGCTCGAAATGACTCTTTCTTTTCGAGTGAAGATCTTATCAATCTCAGAAAAACAGCAAATTTACTAAATCAAGGGGATCGATTATCTGACATTGATTTGTTATCCGCACACTTGATAAAAAAACTGTTGAATCTTCACAAAGAACAACTAAATAAAGAGGACAAAGTAAGAACTTTTGCAAAGCTTTCTAATAATTACCTGCGGGGCAAAAAATTTGAATTCGATAATAAAGAGTTTACATTGCCTTTGATGCCAGACTTTGAAAATGAAGATTTTGTTTTAAGTGACTCCACAGATGAAATCGATCTGAGTTTGTTATCTTCTGGTGAAAAGCAAATCGTTTCTCTTTTTGCACACATGTACCTTTCTGACTTTGAAGACTTCTTGGTTATAATCGATGAGCCAGAGCTCTCCTTATCTGTTCCATGGCAAAAAACATTATTAGAAGATATAGTTTCTACTGATAACTGTAACGGTTTAGTTGCTGTTACACACTCTCCATTCGTATATAACAATAGTTTGAAAAGTAAGGCTAAATCATTGATGGAGTTTTATTCATAAAATGGATTTTTTAGATTATTTAAATAAAGAGCTAGCTAATGAAAATATTGAGCATCACCTTTTTTTAATTGGATATAACCCTAAAAAAAGGATAGTGCACTGTTTCTTTGAAGGTAAAACAGATGAATCATTTTATGGAACTACTATAAGGCACTTAATTCCAACAGGCTACGAGCTAAAAACTTATATTTGTGGAAAAAAAGATAGTGTCTTATACCACCACGGAGAGATAGGACATAAAACATGTGATATGCAACCATTACTGTTTTTTATTGATAAAGATATCGATGATATTATCCCTGTTAAAGTTAATAAAGCTGAAACAATATATGAGACGGGCTACTACTCAATCGAAAACTATATTGTTAACAGTGAGAGCTTATGCCAGGTTTGGGCTGAAATATATAGACAATCTTCAGGTACGGGAATTTCAAATAAACTAGCCACATTATTTAGTAAAGCTCACGAGGAGTTTAATAATATTTCGAAAGAATTGATGGCTTGGGTGCTTTTTCATAGACGGAAAGGTGGTGTGCGACTTAATTTGGACTGCATCAAAACGACAGATTTATTTAACATCGATAATAACCTTAAATTACACCCAAATTACTCTTTACCTGATATGTATAACTATCTAGATGGCAAAACAAAGGTGAGTACAGAGTCAACAGAACATGGCGGTATTAAGCAGTGTTGGCAAGAGTTATCTCAATTTGAAATTAAGGAAATATCTCGAGGGCACAATGAAATGGACTTCTTTATAGCTTTTTTAAAAAAATTAAAAGAGGTTACATCAAATGTTAGCTCTGTATCCATTAAGCCATATTTAGAAATTAGTTCAACAAATGTAATCGATATAATGGGCCCTAGAATTAAACCTTGTGATTCGTTATTGGACTTTTTGGAAATCCATTTTAGCAAATTGGATGTAGCCGCCTAACAAGTTGCTCAAACGGACAAAAAACAGCTGGCTTTTGCTCGTTCTTCGCTAATTATAGCCAGCTATTTTATTGCCGCTTAGCAAAGCGTTATCCCTACTTTTCCTAATACTTACCAGCCAAAATAGAGCAAAGTGCGTAACTCGCTTTTGTCCGTGCGACCTGAAGTCGTATGAAGCGTTGTTCACCGCTTTATGAGTGAACCGTCTGTATCACCAGATGAACCTACGAGCCTGAATAAAGCAGCGGCTCGGACAATGTAACGAAACTTGG
>NZ_PYNW01000039.1 GCF_003026105.1 Photobacterium sp. GB-56
CGTTCTCTATTTATCATGCTACAACCAGCCAGTAATAGGCAGAATACTCCTGTTGATATGATCTTTTTCATTTACTGTCCTTGTGTAATGAATGCTGAATCTAGCTCTTTCATTGAGCGCCTCACAGGTTTCTGTGAGGCGATAAGTCAATATTAATGAAGCTGATCTACAATATATTTTTTTGATGTATATATCTTATTTACCTTGTCCCAAGGGATAGGCGTTAAGGTTGCGTTAGCCTTTTTAGCACTTTTAAGTACAGCGTTTCTTGTCTGGTTGTGATCAGAGTAAGTACTTCCGTTATAGTCCGTTTCGGGTGTGCTAGTTGGCGATAGCTCAGTAACGTACGTATACTTGCCACACCCTTCAAGCCACACTTTCACTTGCCCATTTGGTAGGAAACCAAAATCAAATGTCGTTTGGTAGCAGGTTCGGTTTATTCCATCAGCCTCAACATGGTTTTGTTGTTTATACATCAGCGCTTTCATTTTTTGGGTAACATCTAATTCAGTAATATAGAACTTCGCGTCAAAAAGGGATGTCCAGTAAAGCACGACTTTATCGGGTAAATGATTGGTAGGTTGGATTTGTGAATCTCCTCCCATAGTAGCAAAAGCGAGAGGTAACCCATAACCATTATAATCAGGTAAAAAGCCTTTTATACGCTTAAAATCACTAACCGTCATAAACTGACTATGAGTGTGTAAAATAGAGGTCCAATCTTCTTGCGTGTTAATACCATATGCTTTAGTGACTCTGACAGGGTAAAATGATGGCATAGCATAAGCCACAGTCCAATCAGGAACTTCATCAGGTACGCGTTCTCTATTCACCATGCTACAACCAGCCAGTAATAGGCAGAGTACTCCGGTTGATATGATCTTTTTCATTTACTGTCCTTGTGTAATGAACGCTGAATCTAGCTCTTTCATTGAGCGCCTCACAGAAACCTGTGAGGCGAGAAGTCAATATTAATGAAGCTGGTCAACAGTAAAATGTTTTGATGTATAAACCTTATTTACCTTGCCCCAAGGGATAGGCGTTAAGGTTGCGTTAGCCTTTTTAGCTCTTTTTTTTACATATTCTGTTGCTTGGAAATATTGTTTCGATGTGATTGAATTATAGTCAGTATCAGGCATGCTAGTTGGTGACAGCTCAGTAACGTACGTATACTTGCCACACCCTTCTAGCCACACTTTCACTTGTCCATTTGGTAGAAAGCCAAAATCAAATTGACTTTGATAGCAAGTACGTTTTATTCCGTCAGATTCCACATGATGCTGTTGTGTATACATCAGCGCTTTCATTTTTGGAGTGACATCTAATTCAGTAATATAGAACTTCGCGTTAAAAAGGGATGTCCAGTAAAGCACGACTTTATCGGGTAAATGATTGGTAGGTCGAATTTGTCTATACCCGCCCATCGTAGTAAAGTAGAGTGGTAATCCATAGCCATTATAATCAGGTAAAAAGCCCTTAATACGGTTGAAGTCACTAACCGTCATAAATTGGCTGTGGGTGTGTAAAATAGAGGTCCAATCTTCTTGCGTGTTAATACCATATGCTTTAGTGACTCTGACTGGATAAAATGATGGCATAGCATAAGCTACAGTCCAATTTGGAACTTCATCAGGTACGCGTTCTCTATTTATCATGCTACAACCAGCCAGTAATAGGCAGAATACTCCGGTTGATATGATATTTTTCATTTACTGTCCTTGTGTAATTAATGCTGAATCTAGCTCTTTCATTGAGCGCCTCACAGGTTTTTGTGAGGCGGTAAACAATATTAATGAAGCTGATCTACAATATATTTTTTTGATGTATATATCTTATTTACCTTGTCCCAAGGGATAGGTCTCAAGGTTGCGTTAGCCTTTTTAGCTCTAATATTTAACTCGTCTTCATAATCATGCTTGTAGGCAGTTGATGAATTTCCGTTATAGTCCGTTTCGGGTGTGCTCGTTGGCGATAGCTCAGTAACGTACGTATACTTGCCACACCCTTCAAGCCACACTTTCACTTGCCCATTTGGTAGGAAACCAAAATCAAATGTCGTTTGGTAGCAGGTTCGGTTTATTCCATCAGCCTCAACATGGTTTTGTTGTTTATACATCAGCGCTTTCATTTTTTGGGTAACATCTAATTCAGTAATATAGAACTTCGCGTCAAAAAGGGATGTCCAGTAAAGCACGACTTTATCGGGTAAATGATTGGTAGGTTGGATTTGTGAATCTCCTCCCATAGTAGCAAAAGCGAGAGGTAACCCATAACCATTATAATCAGGTAAAAAGCCCTTAATACGGTTGAAGTCACTAACCGTCATAAATTGGCTGTGGGTGTGTAAAATAGAGGTCCAATCTTCTTGCGTGTTAATACCATATGCTTTAGTGACTCTGACTGGATAAAATGATGGCATAGCATAAGCTACAGTCCAATCCGGAACTTCATCAGGTACGCGTTCTCTATTCATCATGCTACAACCAGCCAGTAATAGGCAGAGTACTCCGGTTGATATGATCTTTTTCATCTACTGTCCTTGTTTACATTCGAATATTTGACGCTCATTGTATCTTTGCTCTGTCGGACTAAATATTTTAAGCTCAGAGGCCTTTCGTGATACCTGCTCTTTAATTGGCACATGATAATTGTTACGAGTAAACGGAAAGTGCACACCTTTTCTGGCCATTTGAGACCAAAAGCCTTGCTGATTCCCCGGCGCTTGCGGCGGAATATGCTGTGAGTTGTACGGGGTATTTTTCATGGTTATTTTCAATCTTTCTTCGGCGTTAA
>NZ_PYNW01000004.1 GCF_003026105.1 Photobacterium sp. GB-56
CATTATCCTTATTATTGAACGTCGGTTATCTGGGTCGAAATATCCCCGTTAATTGCATGACATGTTGGCAGCAGGGGCAAAAGGGTTGGGCTTTTATACGTACCGTTTTATTCGGTGAGGGCAACGTGAGTTGCCCGGCTATCATGAACATAAATTGGATTGCTTGAAGCAGCTTCTTTTCATGACCCCGCAGCAAAACATAATCACCTACCCGACGAAATCCTTTTGGTAACACATGCTGCAATATCAACCAGAGAAATTTCACCACGGGTAATGTGCGTGTTTCATCGTTTGAGTTTGGCTCTCTTTATAACGAAGTGTCACCTGATCATTATTGATATTCAGTTGTGTAAAATACCGCTTCAGATCTTCGGTAGTTAACGTGTCTGGCGATTTATCCAGTTGATGGGTAATGCGACGTAGAGCACGACTATAAGCATCAATCGTAGCGGGACGTTTACCTTGCAAGGTGAGATGGGTAAGGTGTTGTTCATAAAGATAATCTGAACGATGTTGCTGCGCTTTGTTCATGATAAATATTCCTTTTTAAAAGGTATATTTACCGTAGTCGAGCTTATGGGCTTTCACTCTGCCACGTAGCGGCTTCGTTCAACAAACTGTTCAAGAGTGATTCGCAACGCGTGGCATTTTTGGTATGCGGTGACTTCGGTGTTGAAGTGCAATGCAGCGGCTTGGTCATTGCGTGCTTCACACCTTAATTGGGCGTTATACAAATCGAGGTAATGAGGAAGTGATGAAGCCAGAGGCATTTGCTTCAATTAAGGCTGTATTGTTAGCTATTTTAGGTACAGGTTTGTTTGCTAAAGCAATTCAGTTGTATGGTTTAGGGTATTATGAAGGCTTTATTGAAGGCCATGGCTTTGAATATTATCTCTTCCCAATTGAGTGGGAGGACACAGCGCTATGGGCGTACTTTGCTAGCCAAGATCTGGGAACAAAGTTTTTGGGGGCTCTTGGAATAAGCCCATTACAGTTTATCGTAATAGCAATTGTTCTATTTTTTAGTATCTTATTTGGCCTGTATTACCCTAGAACTAAAAATGACATAGAAGCGGAAGGAACTGGCAGCGGAAAGTCTTTAAAAGACAACTTATTCATTTCTATGATTGGTTCATATGCTTTAATGGTAGCAGTTTGTCTATTCAGCCTTTTTGTCCTTATTTGGGTTTTTCTTCCCTCAGTCGCATTTGAACATGGAGAAGCGGTAGCTCAAAAACAAATGGCAAACTATCAACAGTTATGCGTAAAAGACAACCCATATTGGAATAATAAATGTATATCAGTTTTAGTTAATGGTGTTGAGTATACCGGCATCATCATTGTTAGAAATGATGATAAAGTAGGCCTACTTACCCAGAAAGGTGCTCTAACCTTTACGCTTGAGGAGAAGTTTAGTTACTTCAACCTGAAGAATGAGCAATAATTTGTATAACAAATAAGGATATGTGTCGCGTAGCCGACACCTATCCGAAGTGTTGGACAAGCCCAAGCCTCCTTATATAAGTAAATATTGGAAATATCATGAAGGGGGATGCCAAAAAGAATTCGAGCATTATCCTTGGTGTGAACCAATAATATTAATACCCTGATTTATAATAAAACCCTCTTTAGTTCTGAAGCGTGAAAGCCATTATCCTTATTATTGAACGTCGGTTATCTGGGGCGAAATATTCCAGTTAATTGCATGACATGTTGGCAGCAGGGGCAAAAGGGTTGGGCTTTTATACGTACCGTTTTATTCGGTGAGGACGATCGTTATGCTAACGCTATATAAATGGAGTGAAAAATGGAAGTTGTTGAAGTAAAAGGTTTTGAAATCCAAGGTTTAGTTTTAAGAACCCGCAATGAAATTGAGATGAATCCTGAAACGGCGAATATCCCAAAACATGTTGCATACGTTGACTCGAACTTAGTCATCAACTATCAATCGGGGGCAAGGGCTTATAGTGTCTACTGCAATTACGAGTCAGATGTTGATGGCTACTTTGATGTTTTGATGGGGGCGGACGAAATATCCTCTTCAAATGTTGCGCTGTCATCGGTATCTGTTCTTCCTGGCTCTTACCTTAAGTTTGAATCTGAAGGTGAGTTTCCTGCTGCTGTTATCGCTGCGTGGCAGTCGGTTTGGTCGTACTTTACTTCTTCTAATTGTGCGCATGAAAGGGCTTATACAACAGATTTTGAACACTACGAAAGCGCGAGTAAAGTTAGCGTCTACATTGCGCTGAAATAATTCACATAACAAATAACTAAAGCGCGATTTGCACGTGTGGCATTTTACCATGTGTAAAGTTTGGTAGTTACAATCGTTTTTATATCGTATCGAGAATTCAAAGCCTATTTCTCCGTCACGTTTTAAAAGAAAAAGCCACTGATTAATCAGCGGCTTTTTTATAGTTAATAGATTATAAACCATCGGCTGGTTGAATAATGTTATTAGTGTGTTGGCTTATTATTTAAGGTTCACCTATCACTTTATCATTCCACTCGCTGTTAGATTTTATGAATTACAGTTTCTAATGGCATACGAGATTTAGGTAAACGAGCATTAAAATCAGATTCATCATGGTAGCCAATCGCGAGTGCGACAGGGCATGAGAAGCCATCTAACTCTTGGCTGAATTCTTTCTCAACACGTTTTACGTCAATACCTTCAAGAGGTGTTGAATCTATTTTTAATCGTGCAAGAACATGCAGAATATTACCGAAAGCCAGATACAGTTGTGCTTTTGTCCAATTCGCATTGTAACCACTCGGCTCGGTGTATAAATCCGCAAAACTAAACTTGCTCACAGCATCGTCTTTTTTCTCTGGTTTAATGCGGCCATCAAGAATATTTTTATCTATCACGGCTTCAAAATCTTCAATCGAATAATGAGGGTTGTGAGTAAATAAAATGATATGGCTGGCGTTAGTTGCGTGAGGTTTATTGGCTAAAAACTTAGTCTCAAAGGTATTGCTAAATCGTTGTTTAGCATCATCTGATTCTAAAATAATAAAGCGCCATGGTTGCGAGTTGATTGATGATGCTGATAAGCGTAGTGCTTCTGAAATAATGGCAATATTTTCTGTTGAGATGGTTTTATTAGGATCGTAACTCTTAGTGGTATAACGCCAATTTAAGTCATCTAAAATAGGGCTGTTCATCTTACTTTTGCTCTTATTATTAATTGTCGTATTAATAAAATGGGGCTAGTCAGCACAATTTCAAGGTTTAGGCGGTATGTTGAGGCGATAGCAGGGAGTATGACTATGGCATACATCGCGTACACCATAGTAAATAGTATGGAATTATGCGTCAGGGCAGCAAGCAGTGCAGCCTTGTAGCGCAATGTCATGCTCAAGCTCAATCATGCCATCAGCATTTTTGTTTGCTTTGATTTCTTTTTCAATTTCAACAAGGTCGTCTGGATCTACGCCTGTTGTTTGCATTTCTTCTTCTGAATAAGCGAATGCATTTAACAATAGGTAATACTTAGCTTCATCAACAGAACAGGTAATAGTGGTCACAAGATCATCAGGGTAATCATTGCTCGCTGTAATGATGGTATTTACTTGCGCAAGAACCGCTTCATGCATAGCAGGGGTAAGCCAACCTAAACTTGCTTCTGCTTTTTGTTGACGGCAATCGAAACAAGGTAAAAGGGCGGTATAAAGATTAAAATTGCTCATGGTGAATCCTAAAAATAGCTCTAGCGATGAAGGTTACATTAGCAACGATCATAAACGTATTTGAACCATGCGTATATTAGGAAATTATCCTATTCACGTCTAATCAATAATGAAGCTTTGAATCAGTATCATGTTTATACTAAAACATAAGTAAGAGATGGTGTGATATTGTATGTCAAATCATTGAGATAAAGTTGAAATAAAGGATTTTTGATGAAAAAGCAGGTGTTATTTTCACTGATTGCATTCGGGCTAGTGGGGTGTGCTGGAACGCCATCAAATAGCTATACATTAAAAAATGCAGCGGGTGTATCGTCATGGGAGCTATGTAAAAATATTGGCTATCATGAGTTTTTTAATCGTACAGAGAAAGCAGCGGAGCTTAAGCAATATGTGACGGAGCGTGGTGATATTGCGCCAGAGTCATGTGCGGCAGCGGCACAAAAAGGCAAAGAGTTTGCTGAGCAAGAATACCACCGCAACACAGGGTTATAAGTTTGAAACAATAAGCCTAAGCAATGATTGCTCAGGCTTGTTTCTACTATAGATCTGTTGTGGTGATTTGCACTTTCACTAACTGGTTTGGCTTACCTGTCAGTTTCAGGGTATAGCTTCCCCATTCGTGGGTGTTTAAGTGGGTCAGGTATTGTGATGGCTCGGTACATTGCAAGTTAACAATATCTGCGCCTTGAATATCTGCACCCGCCATCGATACGTGGGTTTTCGGTGTGACACCGACGATAAACTTTTCATTCCATTCTTTTATCGCCAATTGAATATAAGCTTCACCTTGGGAATTTAGTTGGGTGGATAAGCCTAATTCTTTATCTAAAATAAATTCTTGTTGGCTGGCCTCTTCAAGTGTTGAAGCTGTCGCAATGTCTTTTGTTGGCAAGTTACATAGTGGCTGATAACTTTTGGCAAAATAATCATTGCGCCCTTTATGTTCAGGGTTAATGTCGGTGTTTGCGCTTACGGCCATTGATTGGCTTAGTAAGGCGCTTAATGTCATTAACTTAATCGTCTTTTTCATGGTCTTGTTTATGGTCTTCATGACTTCACTTTAAAAGGTGGAAGACAGTTCGGGCTGTCTTTTTTATTTTTTAATGGGACTAACTGGCAAAAAGGATCTTGGTGTTGCTGTGTTGGTAGTCGAGTTATGGCTAAGCTATTGAGAAAGGCAACGAGCGCTTTATTCTCTTTATTCGATAAACTAAAACCTGAGATCTTGTTGTCTTTATTGAGATGATAACGACCATCTCCTGCATTTTTACCTATCGTCAGTATTCGTCCACCGGCGGCATAATGTTCAATATACTGCTCGAGTGATTGTACGCTGCCATCATGTCCCCAAGGTGCTGTTTCGCTCACATTGATCAATGAAGGTATACGGTATTTTCCGTCGTCAGTTTCTTTATGGCTAAAACTGGCTTTGCCACGTTCATTTTCAGGGTATAAGTATTTGCCATCTTTATTTTTTATGCCGTACAAACCTGTGCTGACATAAAGTGGATCGGCGTTGTTTTTAGGGGTATTTAATAGCTCACCACCATGGCACTGGGAGCATTTTAGGCGATCACTATTGAACAGAGCTAATCCTAGCTGTTGCTCTTTATTTAGCGCATCAGTATCACCGGATAAATAACGGTGATAGGGGGTATCAACACTTTGAATTGTTTCTACATACTTCGCTAATGCGTTAATGACTTTTTGGGTTGTGAAATCTGCTGATTGATAACTGGCTTCAAATAGTGGGGTGTAGATATCAGACGCTTGTTGTAAGCGTTGCAGTAATAACGGCTCTGTCATCCCCATTTCTGTTGGGGCTGTGCCAAATAAAGGTAACAAAATAGCTTGTTCTAATGTCTGTAATCCTTCACGACTTTGCATGAATTGGTCATAGTGGGCAACATTGAGTAATGCTGGCGTGTTTAGCGTTGTTGGATTGCCATGGATATCTGGCACTTTGCTAAATCGATTGGTCCAACCAAGATCGACGGCATGACAAAGGGCACAACTGCGATTGCCGAGCTTTGACAAGCGAACATCATTAAATAAATAGCGACCTAAGGTGATCTGAGCTTGCTGCTCACTGGTTGTTGCCAATGCAAAATGAGGAACTAAGACAACAAAAATAAGGCTAAGAAAGGTGAGTAGTGGACGCATTGTCGAGAGTGCTCTTAACAGAATGAGCAAATGATATAAGATACGGAAAAAGAATAGGAATAAATATTGTTTCAAAGTGCGACATTAAAAGATAAAACGAGAAATAACCTTTAATTTTATAACCTTGGGCTATCTCTCGTTTATTACTAATGCTTACGTGTTAGCAACTTAAGCGCCTTCAAAGTGATAAAGCATATCGGTGTTGTGGGTCATTTTGGTCAATAAGGTATTGGTTAATTTATTGGTTAATGCCAATGCGTTATCAACTGTTTTTTGTTCAAATTGATTAATTAATGCTTGTGCTTTTTTAGGTTGCGTTTTGTATATCGCAAGGTACTGCTTTTCAAGCTCTTGTTGTTTAACGGCTGTTTGCTGCTCAAATTGTTGATAGGCTTTTTGAACAATGGGTGAGAACTCATTCCAGTTGGTCATGGCAATGGTTTGTAACTTACGGAATTGCCAGTTAGCAGATAGATTGTCAGCTTTATTTGTGCCAATCGTTAATGCTTTAGGCACTTCTGTCATGCCTTGATAATAAGGAATATAAACGCTAAGTGCTGTCATCCCATACGCCATGTATTCGGTTTCACCGATAGCGATAGGTAGATTAGGACGAACTTGCAATATGTGTGATTCTTGGGTTCTAAATACAGATATTGGTCGGTATGGTTCTTTCGGATTGCTATTCGCGTATGGGTCGTGTGACGTACCTTGGTAGTGATTTCGTAGCCCTTGTTCAACATCTGCAACCGATAATTTATGGCTTGGTTTTAAAAAGACAGGGAAACTCTCACCTTGCGTTATCTTGGTATTTAAGCCCTTTGTATACATGTGTTGTAACGTCCAGACACGGGGGTAATTGTACGTTTGATCATTCTTGGTATCTTGCGAGTAAGCTTTGTGGAAATTGAAAGCCTCTCCTGTAACTGGAGTATATAAAGCATGTTGTTCGGCAAAGCTAACTAGCGTAGGAGAAGCTAAATAATCGGGATTATGCAGTTTATAGGTAGTTAATCGACCTTGGTTAGCTGAAACGAAATATTTATCAGCTGGGATTTTTTGTGCCATCCATTGGTGACCACTGCCGGTTTCTAAATACCAAATACCGGTTTTATCAACGAAGGCAACGCCAAAGCCTTCAGATGCGCCTTGTTTTTCAATGATCTTACCTAACAGTTCAACGCCTTCTTTGGCTGTTTTTACACGTGGCAAAATGACATTTTCAATCGCATCTTCACCAATACCAGTCTTGGTTACATACGGATCCGCCGCGAGTGCTTGAGTACCGTTATAAATGGTTTCGGTTGCAGACATACCAACCCCAGCAGAGTTAAATCCAGCTTCACCCATACTGGTACCATGGGTGTCAAAATCTGACAATGACGTGTATTCCAGTGCATTTTTTGCTGCAGGGTAAGTAAAGTCATTGGCGTTAGATTTGAAATCAGCTTTTTGTTTTGCTTCAGCGGGGTGGTAGATAAACTGTTTTGCATTAGTGGCTTGATAGTCTTCATTACGTGCGACAATAAAAGACCCATCAGTTGTTGCTTGGTTACCTACTAAGATGGTCGTGCAGGCAAAAGCTGGTACAGTAATAGCTGAAGTAATAAGTGCGGAAAGTAACGTTATCTTTTTCATTAATTATCGTTAAGTTATAGGCATTGAACGAATATTCTTGCAGTTGAATGAAATATAAAACGTGATATTCGTCATATAATTTTTTTAGCTTGATGCACACTAATATTGCATGGATTACGGGAGTAAAAATGCGTAATTATTTTGTATAGCGTGACTCTGATTTAATTAAATATGACGAATAAAAATAAAAAGGAGAAAATAATTAAATACTTTCTCCTTTTTATATGAAGTTGAACTTAAAAAATTATTGTGGTTTTTTTTCTTCGTTTTCACGATGAATATAACCACCTATTTCTTCATCATGATAATTAATCGACATATTACTTGCGCGAGTTTGCTGGTTAATTTCATAAATTTGAGAAGTATTCATCAAATCGCGTTGGCTTGTGTGAATGTCAACGTTCGTTGAATTTCTAGAGAATTCAACGTCAATAATAATGATTATATCGCGTATGATAAAGATAAACTCATAGGTCTTTTTTGCGTGATAAGAATGCCTATTAATACATTGGCATAAGTGATTAGAAGGGGTTACGTGTTTACAATTAATAAAGCTGATGATTCTGATTTTGAATCGCTATACGATTTGATCTATCAAAATATGTATCAACTACAATCCGAGCTTGGCTTACCTTGGAATGCCGAGGGTATAAAGCGCCATTATAGGGCTAAAGATAATTGGGTAATTAAAAGTGGCGATATTATTGTTGCTGGATTTTCAATTGAAGCTAATGAAAAGTGTTTATTTATACATTCGCTACAAATTACAAAGTCAGAGCAAGGCAGTTTATTAGGCTATCGGGCATTTAAACACATAGTGAAAGAGGCTACATCACTTCGCGTTCCGTACATCAAGTGTTGTGTGTTTAGCAATAATAAGGCTAAAGAAATGTATAGTTTAGTTGGTTTTCAGAAGTTAAGTGAGTCGAAAGGAATATTGGAGCTTCAGCTTGATTTGAATGACAGGAGTAATCTATTTTTGCGTAGGTTGAGAACAGAAAAAATTGTTTAAGAGGGATTAACAACGCATAGCATTTTCACTATGCGCGGCTTTGGTATTTCGTTGCTCACATCTAAGCGGGCGTTATACGATCAAGGAGATTTTTGTCTGTACGATATTTATCAATATGGACTCAGCGATTAAGCATAACCACGATCGCGATAATTGTAATGAGAGCAATGACATTGAGTACGCTATATAAGATAGTTTTAGGCATACTAAAAGTCAGGTGGTTGAAGTCGTATTTTGTCCCAATTGAGGTGACGGCAAGAGGGAGCATAACCAGTAAGCCGAACAGCCAACGAATATTGTTAGTCATTAAATAACCAACCTGAACTTCTGCAATAATAAAACCAATTACGGCTAATACTAATGTCGTGATAGATACGGCGAACGTACGATTGTATGAGTCCATTAATTCCGCGAATGCTTTATATTCTTCATCAGTAAAATTAGGTTGATTAGCCATATTGTCGCTACACCTGTAGGTAATATCTTTAAAAAAGTGATGATGATTATAACGGATAATGACACCAAGATAAAAAGGACAATTGCCTGTGTATACAGCTAGCCATGAAGAAATGGCGAAATATATTATTAATTTTATTAGAAAATTTAGAATGTTTTAGAAAACATATAGCGATGTTCGGATGAATATATCTGCTTTTCTGTATAGAATTACACCGTATGCAGTGCATAGAGTTGAGTGGTTCTTAAAGGGGAAAGTGATGCGAATAATGGGATCAGAACGATCGGTAGCTGGATTATATTTAATAGCGTTATTTTTTAGTTTTATGTTGTTTGGCACCGCTTACGCTAATCAAGAGAAAGATCCCATTCGTCAGCCACCGATGGTGGAAGTGATTGGTAATGGCCCTTTAGTTCCGCAATCTCACCACCAATCAATTCCAATTAACTTTATGAATCTTGATAAAGTTGATGTTGAAATTTTACATATA
Organism: Photobacterium sp. GB-56; assembly: GCF_003026105.1. Lineage (GTDB taxonomy): Bacteria > Pseudomonadota > Gammaproteobacteria > Enterobacterales > Vibrionaceae > Photobacterium. The sequence goes on from NZ_PYNW01000004.1 coordinate 9,457, forward strand.
ACTGATCCCGACACCTTTTTAAATGACAGTTACCTATTAGATAACCTAAGCCCTTATGGTTTAGAGCGTTTACAACACGCTTATGAAAGTGTTTATGCTGATCGTTTTACACTGCCACCAAGCAAGTTAAATCAACAAACTGCAGCACGTATCCCTCTTTCACATCATTTGCCGTCAGGTTGGTATGTTGTGGTGTTAAAGGCACCTGGCGCGTTTGATGAGCTAAAAGTTAAACATGTGTTATTAACAGATATTGGTATTCAAGCACGGTTAAATACCCACCAAGCGAGTTTTTCTGTGTCACGTTTATCAACGGGTGACGCTGTTACTTCAGGTAGCGTTGATATTTATCGCGATCATAAACTGTTTAGAACAGCACCCATCGACCATAAAGGTGAAGCTAACTTTGATATTGTGGCGAAAAACACCGATATCGTTATTGCTCGTACTAATAAAACAACAGCAGAACGCCAACTCGCTCCTTCATTACAACATAAGTCACAACAAGAGATCGGTATTTTACCTCTGCGTGAAGCGCCCTTAGATTTATCGGATAGCAAAGTAGGAGGGCGAGCTTATCAACCTTATGAAGCGTTTATTTACAGCAACCGTGATTTGGTTAAGCCGGGTGAATCATTACCGTTAAATATTTTGCTGCGTGATCAAGACGGTCTGGCGATTAAAGATCAGCCGATCACATTAACGGTATTAGATCCACGTAATGATGTTGTGTTATCTGAGCAACTCTCTCCGCAAGCAGCGAGTTTTTATTCTAAGCAACTGAACACGACATCTAGTTGGCGTACGGGGCGCTATACCGTTGAAGTAAGGCTCGATCCTGAAGCGCAAAAGCCGATCAGCCAATATTTTTTCGAATTGGAAGAGTTTGTTCCTGAGCGAATGGATTTAACCTTTTCCGATCCTGCAAAGCTTGTTATGGCGGGCAGTCAAACCAAGGTTGAACTAAATGGGCGCTATCTATTTGGTAGCCCAGCGGCAGGTAATAAAGTTACTGCCGAGGTTATGTATAACCCAACGTCGAGCTTTAGCGGTAAATACAGTGATTATCGAGTCGGTAAGCGATTTTCATTGGCTAGCCGTTATCAGCAATTAGATAAGCAAACATTATCAGCAGAAGGGAAAGCAGAGATAGTTTTACCGACACCTTCTGCTGCTAAAATTCAATCACCAGTTAATGCGGTCGTTAATTTCAGTTTATTAGAAACGGGTGGGGCCGCTGTACAACGGGATTTACGTTACACGGTGTGGAAAGATAGTCCAATAGCTGGAGTAAAGCCGCTGCAAAAAAGTGTCGGTTATGATGCTAACCCTCAATTTGATATCGCACTATTAAGCCATGATGGTCAACATCGTCTTGCTGGTGATTTGACCGTAAAAGTGGATTACGATCAGGGGCCTTATTATTGGTTATATGAGCAAGGTGTTGGTTGGCAGCGTAAGAAACAAGCGCGTTGGAAATCGATCTCTTCGCAAACGATTCATGTTGAAGCAGGTAAAAGTCATCGATTATCTTTTGCGACTAAATGGGGTCAGTACCGTATTACAGTGACTGATCAAGCGAGTAAAACCGTTACTGAATATCAATTCTATGCCGGTTGGTATGATGGTTATCAGCAAATAAAAGCCAAGCCTGAACATCTTGATATTGCTTTTGATCAATCACGTTATCACGTAGGTGAAAATATCCGTTCAGCGATCACCGCACCAATTGCAGGTAGCTTATTAGTGACGCTAGAAACAGATAAAGTGATTTGGTCGCAACGCACTAAGATAACGAAAGGCAAACAAGATATTGAGATCCCACTGCCACAGGGACTAAATCGTCACGATATTTATTTAACCGCTACGCTAACAGGTAATGTTGATAATGCGCCGAAACGTTATTTTGGCATTAAGCCAGTTAAGCTTAATCGTGAGGCGCGAAAACTCTCAATCAAAGCGACAATGCCGCCAATTATTCGTCCGTTAACGACCTTAGATATCCCAATTACTGTTGCTGGTATTGAGAAGCAACAAAATGATAATACTTGGGTAACGGTTTCGCTGGTGGATAAAGGCATTATTAACCTCAGCCGTTTTAAACCACAAGATCCGTTTAACTACTTCTTTGCACAGCGTCGTTATAGCGCGGATGTGGTTGATCTGTATTCACGTCTTTATGATTTGCGTCCCAATCCCTTTGCTCAATCTCGTTTCGGCAGCGATAGCGTTACGCGTACTGATAATAAAAACGACGATCTCGTTGAAAGTAAAACCGTTATTTTGATGTCCAAATCGATAAAGGTTAACAACGGCAAGGCGAACGTGAAATTAGCTATCCCTGATTACAATGGTGAAGGGCAGTTAATTATTACGACATTTAACGATTCGCAAGTGGGTCGAAGTGTATCAAGTAATAAAATTGCAGCTCCCGTTGTCGCTGAATTAAGTATTCCTCGTTTTCTCGTAGCGGGAGACAAATCGAGTGTTACGGTAGATATTCACAATATTAGTGGAACAGCGCAGACGTTATCACTGGCATTGAGCGCTAACAAAGGCGTGAACTTAGCGATTTCACTACTGCCTGCTAAGGTGACATTACAAGATGGCGAGCATATAAGTTACAACGTCCCGTTTACGGTTGACTCACCAATAGTTGTTAACCGTGCAGAGTTCAAACTGCAAGCACACTCGCTGTCACAAAACAGCAACAATCAGATCCATATTGATCGTTCATGGACAACACCGATCAAGTCAGTAATGCCGTGGGTTTATAAGATGCATTCGGATCTGTTAGAGCCGCAACAAAAGCTGACAGTGACATCATCATTGTGGCAAGGGCTTGATACGATTCCAGATCAATTAGGCTTTGCTTATATCAGCCAAACACCGATGCTAAGCGTGATAGAGCAAGCAAGAGATCTTTATCAATATCCGTATGGCTGTGCAGAGCAAATAACCAGTAAAGCATTACCGTATTTATATGATTTACCAGAATTAACCCGCTTTAAAAAAGCCGCGTTTGAGCAGCGATTGAAAGCGCAAGGAAAAGCACCGAATGCTGAAGCGATGCCATCTGATAGGGATATGATTTATCAAGCGATAATGAACTTGAAACCAATGCAAACATCACAAGGTGGTTTTTCGTTATGGCCAAGTGATGGCTATAGCAGTCGTGTTAACGATCAGCCTTGGTTAACTGTTTATGTGACGGACTTTTTGCTACGTGCTGATAAAAAATTTCCAAATATAGTACCGAAAGCCATGCTGAAACGAGCGCAAGACGAGATCCTCGAATATGTGAAGAACCCAACACGCATGAAGCAATGGGCGTATAACCAACAAAATGCGGATAGTGCATTAACCTATGCGGCATATGTGTTGTCTCAACAAGGACTGCTCCAGTGGAGCGATATTGATAATTTAGGTCTTAAACTCTTCCCATCTGGACTAAGTGAATTACAGCTTGCGGCAAGTTATGCCAATGTGGGCGATAGTGATAAGGCATTAGCACTGTTAAATAATTACCATACGGTTAAACGTTACAGCAGCTATTTTCAAGATTATGGATCTAACCTGCGTGATAGCGCCTTGTCTGTATTGATTTTGCAGCAACTAAAGTCGAATAGTATTTTGGCTCATAAAGCGGCGGAAATTCAAAAGCAGTTGTTAGAACAACTTGTTGCAGAGTCGGGCGATAAATTGTGGTTGAGCACCCAAGAGCGCGGTGCATTGTTACAAGCTGCGATATTGACCCAAACATTGAATAAAGATCAGCCGTTTGATGTGACAATTAATGGTCATGATCAGCAACATACGGGTCCATTTTCAGTACCATTAACGGAAGGATTAACAATTACCAACCATAATACCAAGCCGCTGTACGTTAAGTTACAGGGTGAGGGATACCAGCAACGCAATAAAGCGGTATCAAATAGTGATAATCCGTTGAATACATTGAAAGTGAATACGCTTTCACGCTCTGTTTATCAATTAGACGGCAAGCCATTTACTGGAAATACAGTAAAAGTTGGTCAGCGGTTATTGGTTGTATTGAATGTTAATCTCAACCAGCGAGTTAATGAAGGGTTACTGTCTAAGATGATCCCAGCAGGTTTTGTGTTAGAAAACCCTGCACTTAATCAAGGGCTTGATGTAGCAGCATTAGCACCCAAAGGTGTGACATTAAGTTCACCAGAGCATAGTGAATATCGTAATGACCGTTATGTAATTTCTCAGTCATTTGATAAGGATAAAACCTATTCATTTGCGTATTTACTTCGTGCTGAAGTACCGGGAACCTTTACTATTCCGCCAATTTACATGGAGTCGATGTACCAGCCATCACAACATGCTGTGTACTGGCCTAAGCAAGACATGGTAACCATTGAAAAGTAATTATTTTGCGCAACAGCCTGCATCACGTTATAAAACGTGGATGCGGGCTTGTTGTATAACCATTGTATTATTAGCTACTTGTGGTGTGGTGCTGAATTACGTATTTCCATTACCGCCACTTTATCCGAATGGCTCTGCGGTTGTTATTAAAAGCCAAGAGGGAGAGGTACTGCGAGCATTTGCAGATATGCAAGGGGTGCGTCGAACGCAACTAACATCACCGGATCAAGTTGATCCTTTTTATCGACAAGCGTTATTAACCTATGAAGATCGATGGTTCTATTTCCATCCCGGGTTTAACCCTTTTTCGATCTTTCGGGCTGCATGGCAATGGGGGGTTAATGGGCATGTGGTCTCTGGTGGCTCAACATTAACCATGCAAGTTGCCCGTTTAATCTCACCGCATTCACGTTCGTTATCAGGCAAACTAACCCAGTTATTTCGAGCGCTTCAATTAGAGTGGTTTTTTAGTAAAGAGCAGATCTTAACCTTATATTTAAATCTTGCCCCGTTTGGCGGCAATATCGAAGGGGTTGAGGCTGCGGCGCAACGTTACTTTGGAAAGTCTGCGCAATTGCTCACAAAGTCAGAAGCGGCATTACTGGTGGTATTACCGCAAAAACCATCGTTATATCGCCCAGACCGTTTCCCTGAACGTGCAAAAGCGATGCGTAATAAAGTGCTTGAACGATTAGTGCGTTATAACAAGCTCGATCAATACAGTGCGAACTTTTTGCAACAGGAACCTGTCGTTGTTGCCCCTTATTTTCAACCACTGCAAGCGCCATTATTGAGCCGTATGCTACAGCAAGGTTATCCGCACCAAGCGGTGATTCAAACCACTATTCGAGCGGATATTCAAAAGCGAATTCAGCGACTGCTCACGACGGTTTCTCAACGCTTACCAGCTAAAAACTCTGCGGCTATCGTTGTGGTTGATAATGCGTCTGCCAGTGTTATTGCCTATCAAGGCTCGGCGGATTTTAATGATGTTAGCCGATTTTCTTATGTTGATATGGTGCAAGCGGTTCGATCACCAGGTTCAACGTTAAAACCATTCATTTATGGTACGGCTCTTGATCTTGGGATCATTCATTCTCAAAGTTTACTCAGTGATATTCCGTCATCGTTTTCAGGCTATAAGCCACAAAACTTAAATGGCAAATTTCAAGGCGCAGTGAGTATGAGTGAAGCATTAAAGCAGTCACTGAACATTCCTTTAATACAAGTTTTTAATAAAGAAACACCAGAGGTTTTTGATCAAAAACTGCAACAAGCTGGGATTCAATTACAGCATAAAAAATCAAATTTAGCGGTGGGATTAGGCGGGACAGGAACCAATTTAATTACACTGGCAGCTATGTACCGAACACTGGCAACGAATGGGCAATATCAGCCTTTACAACTGCTACAAAATGCCAAATCCGTTGTGAGTAAACCGCTCCTTTCACCGGCTTCAAGTTGGATTATTTTTAAAACACTGAGTGAAATAAGCGCGCCAGATAGAGTCGTACCATCGATAAGACGTCAAATTGCTTGGAAAACAGGAACCAGCTATGGTTATCGTGATTTTTGGTCGATAGGCGTTAGCCCAGATTTTACAGTTGGCGTGTGGATAGGTCGTCCAGACTCTAGCCCTGTTGTGGGTTATTTAGGCGCGACACAAGCCGCACCTATTATGTTTGATGCCTTTGATCAGTTACCCCGCGATCAACACCAACGAATAAAACTTAAAGACGTTGTGACAAAGACCATTTGTTGGCCGAGTGGGCGTGATAAACAAATTACGCCTCGTGCACAATGTGTTTCGCAAAGAAAAGCCTATACCGTAAGAGGAATTACCCCACCCACGTTGGAAACCGATGGACGTTTTTTACTTCCAAGTTTGGATACGGCTCAAACAACGTGGCCGAAACGTCTAGCAAATTGGCAACAGCAACGTGGAGGTATTTCAACGTCTAAAGGGAAAGATGATTCACATAAGGATAACGGAAATGTTGCGCCATATATCAAGCAACTAGTAACAGGGCAGCATTACTATAAAGATCAATTAGACGTATTACCGCTACAAACGCTAGATGAAAACGTAAAGGTTGATTGGTATGTTAATAACCAACCATTTACTGGTAATGAAATTAAATTAGTGGATTACTCGGGTAAGGTGCGTATCACTGCTTGTATTAATGGAGTATGTGATAAACGTGAAATTGTTGTTCATCCGTAATCGAAAGCGTCAAGAAAACAGTGTTTATTAAGTGGTGTTTTTGACGGTTTATTTAAAAATAAATTATTACAAATCAAATAGATAAATTAATTCTAAATTGTATTGTTATTGTTTATATTTCGCCAAATACATATTATTAACATTGTGCGAAAATAATGAAAAAGAAGTATTTAGTCAGCCTATTGCCAGTATTGCTTATGGCGCAATATGGACAAGCAGAAACAATCGGATCCACAGTACCAGAAACACTTTATTTTAATAAAAAAGCGTTGCCATCAGACACTCAAGGCACACTGCAAGGTAGTGTTAGTGTTGCTCAAAGCGTGATCATGCAAACGAGCAATAAGATTGAAAATGATCGCCAACCACATCTTGTTTCTCTTCGTCGTACACTGGTGCTGTTTGAGCCTCATGCAGATATGCTAGAGCAAGACGAAGTGGTTACTGTGACTGCTAAAAATAAACAAAACGACGTGGTTTATCACACGGTGATGCGTCAACCACAACAGTTGCCACAAGTGGCGGGTAAGCTTGACAAGTATGTTGAGATAACGAAGCCATCACAGTTCTCTCTAACGATCACTAGCAATCACGATCTTAGTGATATCTCTGGTGAAGCGGGTATAACACATTTTAAAGCACTACTTGCTCAACACGATACCGTTTTAGTTAAAACTGGAGATGGCCATTGGGCGGGGCATTTTATTTTGCCTGATGATAAGAGCTTCAATAATAAGAAGATCACCTTTATTTCAGATGCTGGCTACAATTCTCAAATTGAATATGCACAAGGTACAGATACAATCAGCCGTGGTAACCAATTGACCTATCAAAATATTGATGGCGTTTGGTATGGTGAGTCGGATATGGCAATCAGCCGAATTTCATATAGCGATAAAGCTTATTCAGCGGTACTTCCAGCCGAAGCCGTTAAGTTGGGTTTACGCTTAACTTTCACCAGTGAAAATCAGAAAGAAGGGACGGTTTCAGATATTAAGATCGGTGCGAATACCAGTATGATCTTAAATACAATCGATATTGGTTTATTAACAGAGCCAAGAGATCAATTTATCTTTATCGATGATCCAGAATTACACCGTCAGTATTTCCAAAGTCTTCAGATCAGTAAATTGATCGTTAACCCTTATGAAGCCGTGCATCTTAAAGAGATCATGTTGCCAGATGGTCGCTTACTTCAAGGTGTTGATCCTAGTGATGCAGACGGTTACGGCAGTGATTCACATTACCGTATTGCACGTGAACTTATCTCTTCAGGTATTAACAGTGCTAACTATGGTGTCAATTCATCAAAAGTACGCCCCGAAAGCCAGTGGAATATTGAAGCGCCATACCATGCAACACAAGTCACGGTGAATAACTCAATTGGTAATTATACTGATGGTTTAATTACACACGGTATGTTGGGTTCTTACGCAGGTGTTGCTTCTGTCGTGAGCTCAACGGGTAACGAATTTAGCCATGAAGTCGGTCATGAACTAGGAGTCGGTGCCCATTACCCTGGTGGCTTTATGGGATCGATTCACAAAAGTTCTACCGAAGCGAACTCTACATGGGGGTGGGATGGTTATAAAAATATCTTTATTCCTAATTTTACTAAAGGCGTAACGAACCAAGAGTCATGCTATGAAGGGGAATGTGTTGCACCTTTTGAAGGTCACAGTTTTGGTTTTGGTACCATGTCTGGCGGTCAACCGCTATACCCTAAATACAATGCATATACATTACACGCGCCGTATGAGCTGAGTGTATTCCAAGATTTTGTAGAAAATAAAGCGAATTTTGATCCAGCGTCACCAACAGGTTATAGCAAGTGGGATCACACAGAAAAAGTGATGAAGCCATGGACGCATTCAGTGGCTGATGATTTAGCGTTTTCGGTTGTTACGGTCAGTGGTAACGGCCCGCTTAGTGAATTTGGTGAAAATAGCGATAAATTTCAACAGCTATTTGCTAAACATCAAGTGGTTCACTTAACAACGGCTAATGCCGCTTGGGCTCGTGACTTTTATTTACCGACTGATGCGAAATTAGAAGGGAAAGTGGCGCTATTTGAATCATGGGCGGGTTGGAATTCAACTATCCATTATAACGACCAACAAATGACATTAAGCCATGGTCAAAAACATGTATTTGTGTTTACCAATGGTGTTTGGCAGTTAACAGATAATGCGCTATTAGAGCGCAACGTGGATTTGATCCCATACAAGCAAGGCGTACAGGTAACAACCTTGGTAGGGTATTACGATCCACAGAAAACACTACCAAGCTACATCTACCCAGCTCTGCATGGTGCATACGGTAATGTTTACGTTGATAACTTCACGGCTTCAACATGTCAGTTGGATGTGTTGACGCAAAACGGTGGCACCAAAACGTTTAACCTGTATAACCGTCGTTTGCAAGATGGTCACATGAACCGTTTTCACATCAATATTGAAAGTGCACTGAAACCATACCGCGCAGAAGTTAGCTGTGGTGGTGAAGTATTAAATACAATGGATATAGTGCCGGCAAAAGCGTCGTTAAAAGCAAGTATTGTGACAACGGAGGCAGGAAAAGCACCCGTTATCACAGGTGTTGACGATATTGTTGTTGCACATGGTGATTTATTTGCGCCACTTGCAGGAGTAACAGCGACAGATGATTACGATGGTGATGTCACTGCCTCTATCGTGGTTGAAGGTACTGTTGATACCAATAAAGTGGGTCATTACACGCTAACTTACAAAGCTTATGACAGTGCTTTAAGTGAATCTGTTGTTGTGCGTAAAGTTGAAGTGTTTAGTGCAAAACCTGTGTTAGAAGGGATTAGCGATACGACTATTCAACTCGGTGATACCTTTGATGCAAAAACAGGTATTACCGCAAAAGATGCAGAAGATGGCGACATAACGGCCAATATTATTATCGAAGGTGAAGTCAATACGAGCCTAGCTGGTAACTACACCTTGAATTACCGTATTACTGACAGCGCACAACAAACCACAGAAGCGCAACGTGTTGTGACGGTTGAAGGTAGCGCAGTGTGCGAAAACACATGGAGTGCACAAAGTATTTATGTGGCAGGAGATGAAGTCAGCCACAATGGTGTGGTATGGCTAGCAGGTTGGTGGACAAAAGGTGAAGAGCCGGGAACAACGGGTGAGTGGGGTGTTTGGAAACAAATTGCAACCGAAGGGTGTACCTCAGTCAAACCAGAAGTGACGCCACCTGCGCCGGGAGAATATCCAACGTATCAAGCGGGCACAGTTTACCAACAAGGGGATATTGTTCGTGCTAGCGATGAGCAGTTATACCAATGTAAACCGTGGCCTAATTCAGGTTGGTGCTCAAGTGCTTCTTATGCTCCAGCAAGCAGTGCTTATTGGCAAGATGCTTGGACAAAACTGTAATCACATAATATTTACTATATAAATCAAAGCGGTGAGTAAAATCACCGCTTTTTTATATCACGCTATATGATATTCCACTTATTACGATCTATTTGGATCATGAGTGAAAAAATGATTCACAGGGCCATGACCACGACCAATATTGAGCTGATCAGCGGCTGAAATGGCAGAGGTAATATATTCTTTGCCACGCTGTGTTGCTTGTTCGATCGAATAACCTTGAGCAAGGTAAGAAGCAATAGCTGAAGAGAGGGTACAGCCAGTACCATGGGTATTGTGGGTATCAATACGTTTTGTTTTTAGCTCGATAATATCGTCACTTAATATCAATAAATCATTACTTTCTGAATCACTTTCTAGGTGCCCACCTTTAAGCAGTATGGCTTTTGTTTGTATGTCACGCAGTTTGCTGACTAATCCCAACATATCTGTATGATTGTGTGGGATCTCGCTGTTTGTCAGAGCAGCGGCTTCAGGTAAATTAGGCGTGATGAGATCAGCTAATGGAAGTAGTTTTTGCTTTAATGTACTAATGGCTGACTGTTGTAATAATAAGCCACCACTGGTGGCAACCATAACGGGATCAATCACAAGATAGCGTGGCTTGTACTCTTTTATTTTGTTCGCAACCAGCGTGATGATGTCACTATCGGCAAGCATGCCTATTTTAACGGCCTGAATGTTGAGATCGGTAAAAACAGCATCTAACTGTTGTTCTATCATCACAAGAGGAATAGGAAGAATACCACTAACACCTTGGGTGTTTTGCGCCGTAATTGCAGTGATCACCGAACAAGCATAGCCACCAGTTGCTGAAATAGCTTTGATATCAGCTTGAATACCCGCGCCACCACTACTGTCAGAGCCAGCAATAGTTAAAACGATAGGCGTTGTAACATGGGATGTATTATTGGTGTGTGATGACATAACAGATTCCTAATTACGCGTTAGGAACCGGTGCCAAGTCTGAAAGGATCAGTTGATGTGAAGTGATGAGATCCAGTGATAACTTGGCTAAACAATACGGATATTGTTTATTTAGTTCCCTCCGCCAGTGTTAACTGGTTCAGGTTCAACGGGTCCCACTTAAATTGTGATCTCAGCGTAATGCCCCCCGACTAACTCTCAAATCCTAATAGATAAACGTTTTGTTGTCACGTACTTATAAAATAAGGGGTTACATCAGCTTATAACCGAAAATGTACTCGTATGAGGTATTGTGTTTTGAATACATAAATTACGTGGTTTGGTTTACTTTTTAGTTATGAAATAGCGGTGGAAAGTCGGCGTTGTTTTAGTGGGTAATAACGAAATGGGAACAAGTTTAAAAAAGAATAGACTTTATATTTGAGGACAAAAAAACCTGCTTTTAAGCAGGCTTTTTGTTTAAATTTGGTGCGTCTGAGTGGACTCGAACCACCGACCCCTACCATGTCAAGGTAGTACTCTAACCAGCTGAGCTACAGACGCAAATCGTGTTAATTAATGATTACTGGTTTAAATCATTAATTGGTACGAACGAGTGGACTCGAACCACCGACCTCTACCATGTCAAGGTAGCGCTCTAACCAGCTGAGCTACGCTCGTATAAGATGAACTGATTAAGTGTGAATCACTTCATAATATTTGGTGCGTCTGAGTGGACTCGAACCACCGACCCCTACCATGTCAAGGTAGTACTCTAACCAGCTGAGCTACAGACGCAAATTGTATATTTATGATTTCTGGTTTTAATCATAAATTGGTACGAACGAGTGGACTCGAACCACCGACCTCTACCATGTCAAGGTAGCGCTCTAACCAGCTGAGCTACGCTCGTAATATGTTCTAGTTAACGACAAGCATATTAGCGAGTCACTTGTAACGAGGCAAGTATTAAAGTTGGATTTTTTAGTAAATTCAGTGCGTTTGCTTGCACAATAGCCAGTTTTAATAAAATTATGGTGATGAAATAGTCGAAGTCATATTTTTAAGTAGGGCATTGCCAATTAAATGTAATGTGTAGCGCAACAGAATGTGCGCTACACAAGCAGATAGGTTAGTTTAAAAGTTCGTGATCGGGCGGAAGTAAGCGGCTGATCCATAAAACCAGCTTATGTTTCATATGAACGCCGTCCTCTTGATCCACGGCAAGAGGAGTGATTTGTTTACAATCAACCAGTAAGCGATAAATACACTCAACACGGTCGGTAGAGCCAACACTGCGGTCTAAATCGCCAAAACCTTGTTTTTTCGCGAATGCAAAGCCTATTTCTAATGCTTTTTTGAGAAGTTTTGCTTCATTCTTGGTTTTCTTCATGCGTATCTCCTATATCCCTTAGCGAAAATATATACAAATTTATTGTCTTCGCGACTGTAGAAGCTGAGTTTAAATTTTAGTTTAAAGCTCAAATTTTTGAAGCAAAGTTATTCTATCAAATTAGAATAAAGTTATTGTCCAACTTTGAATTTACATTGTTTAAACAGACGTTGCCAGAATTTAACGTGCGCTAATGTGGCTTCATGAAATTGCTGATACAGATCGCCATCAACATAGAATGCTATATAGGTTTGCATCGGTGAGGAGAGGTGAATATTCGGTTGATTCAATTGTTGAAGTATCTGCTGTAAAACGGGCTGTATTTGTCGATATTGTGAATCAAGTGTTGATAAATAAGGCTGGATAGTTGGAACATAAAACTTATAGAAAACATTACGAAGATATTGTGCTTTTTGCTGATTCATATTTTTGCCACACAAAATTGCATCTTGTGACTGAGTAAGTTGTTCTGTAATTGTGTTCAGCAATGTTGTGGTGCGCTGCATTGAATAGAAAAGATCACCAATATATCGGCTATTATAAATTTGTTGTTGGTGCTCAAAAAGATCCTGATATTTATCCTTGTTAGAATAAGGTGCAGTGATGTTATTTGAGCGTTTGATGCTATTTGAAAGTAAATTATTGATATAGCTAAATGCGCTTAGGCTAGCGTTAAATTGAGTGGTTTGATTACTTTCAAGTAGATGATGGCCTAGCGTTAACTGTTTACGCCATTCTTCTCCAGTAAAAAGCGTGTTCCAAAAAACCAATGGGAGCTGCTGTTTCTTTTGTTGATAAATAGGTGCTAGCTCGGTTAATAAATCAGACTCTTTAGGCAGTGTTTCTAAACAATACTGTAGCCCATCTAATAGTAAAAGTTCATAGCGGAGACCGCGGGTTTTATCTTGAACTTTACCCAAAATCGAATTTCGCTCTGCAATCAATTGGAATAAGCCACATTGCCGTAATTCATAGGCATCAAGTAGACCAATTCTAATATCCGCTAAAGGCTGAATAAGATCTCGTTTCGCGGGTAAAAGTTGTAAGGGCGTTTCAGGAAAGGGGGTTTTGTCTATATCGAGTACATTAGCCAGACGCTGATGATAGGTATCAAAGGCGTCTTCATTGTCATTTTGCTTACAGCCTATCAGCATTATTGAAATGAAAAGAATCAGAGACAGTCTATGTGGGAAAATAGAGATAGATACAGGCATAGGCGTCTCTTAAAGCATTAAGTGAATATTCATCATACTGATTATTATCAATATTAGATCAAAAAAGGCGATCTGATGATCGCCTTTTTGTGTTATCGGTATGACATTTCAAGTTGCTTTTCAGCATCAAGTTTATGCACATGGTGTATTCGCCAACCAAGCATAATGGCTGCCGCAGTTAAGCCGAGAATAAAACCAATCCAAAAACCTTGCGGGCCCATTGCTGGTACAATCCAGTTTGTTAGGCCTAAGACGTAACCTGATGGTAGTCCTATTAGCCAGTAAGCGATGAATGTACAAAAGAAAATGGCACGCATATCTTTATAACCACGTAACGCACCTGCAGCAACAACCTGAACGGCATCACTGCATTGATAGATCGCTGCAAGTAGTAATAATTGCCCAGCAAGCACGATGACTTGTGGATTATGAGTATAGAGCTCGGCAATGTCTTCGCGGAAAATAACCGTCATCATAGCGGTACAAATAGCTAAAGCCGTACCGACAATTAAACCGCAATGGCTTGCAATACGTGCACCATCAATATCTTGTTGTCCCATTTTGTGGCCAACACGAATGCTCACCGCTGCACCAATACTCATTGGCAGCATATACACCAGTGATGAGAAGTTCATCGCTATCTGATGCGACGCTACTTTATTTGGGCCTAATGGTGAAATCAGTAAGGCAATAACAGCAAACAGTGAAACTTCAAAGAATAGCGAAGCTGCAACGGGAAAGCCTAGTTTAAATAAACGTGAAAGCGCTTTTAATTGAGGGCGATAAAATGTGCTAAATACCCCAACACTCTTTAACCGTTTATTAATTAAGACATACGCTAGTAACGCAAAAAACATGAACCAATAGACGATAGCTGTTGCCACACCACAGCCGATCCCGCCTAATTCAGGCGCTCCAAACTTTCCGTAAACGAAAACCCAGTTTAGTGGGATATTGGCCAGTAAGCCTAAAAAGCCGATCACCATGCCTGGAATGGTAAAAGATAAACCTTCAGAAAAACTCTTTAGAGTTTGGAAGAACAAAAAAGCAGGTACAGCAAAAAGTACGGCATATAAGTAACCGACCGTTTTTTCTGCTAATACAGGCTCTACATTCATGTAATGGATTAAAGAACCCGCGTTATACAATATCAACATGGTTGGGATGGATATTAAGATCGCAAGGTAGAAGCCATGTTGAACTTCAAACGGAATACGCTCTTTTTTACCTGAGCCGCTAAGTTGTGCCACCACGGGCACAAGTGCCATAAGTAAACCAACACCAAATAAGATAGAAGGTAACCAAATACTTGCAGCAACAGCAACGGCTGCCATGTCAGTCGCACTGACACTACCCGCCATCACTGTGTCAACAAAGCCCATCGATGTTTGTGCAACAGAGGCAATGAGCACAGGCACGGCAAGCTTTATAAGCTGCGCGGTTTCTTTTTTATAGTTATGCACTATTTTTGGCTCCAAAAAGAGGAATATAAAGGGGAGGAGTCAAGTATTAAAATGCTTCTATGGCATTCTATTTTGTACTGCCAATGATTTTTCAGGATTATATAAACAAAAGGCGTATAACCAAAACAGAATATTGGCAATTTACATAATTATTGCTTTGGGGTGGGAATAACAGCAGCTTAGTAGATAGTGTTTACTCATTAAGCTGCTGTTTTATCGAGAAAGTTAAACCGTAAACATCATATGGCTGTAAAAGCCAATCGCGATAAAAGTACTTGCTGCACTAAAGACACATAGCATTGGTGTTTTAATATTCGGATAACGTTCAATAAGTAAAAGTAAGCCAAAAAAGGTTGGATACAACCCAAACGCATAACGAGGCATCGCATTTAAATTTGATGACAGCGGTAATATCAAACAAATGAACATAAATATGGCTTCAGCGTAGTATTTACGCGCGACCAAATAGATATTTAGTATAAACGCGAGTATCGCCATGATGGCTAAGTAAAGCTTAGGGCCGCCTGTTTCAAAACCATAGAGGAGCCAGTGAAACGGATTGGTTAATTGACGTCCCCATGCAATTTGGATGTGTCCAAAAGCCAGCGCATCACCTACATGAAAGTAGAGATAAGCCATATAGGTGAAAAAGCCGAAAGGGATCACCCATATGGCTGAAATTGCTTTCAGTGCCGGGGTTTTTAAGCGAAAAAAGCTATTTATACCGTAGTGTTGAATCGCAATAATGAGTACAGGAAAAACCAAGAACACGCCAAGGTTACGGGTAATAGCGGCTAATAGACCTAAAATAGCGACCCATCCCCATTGTTGGCGATAACTAAACAGGAATACACCAGTCACGAAAACAATGAAGAGCGGTTCGGTATAGCCTGCAGTTGAATACACAGTATAAGGTGAAAAGCACAATAACCAGATAGCAGCAGACTGCGTTGCTTTGCTGAAATTAAGCTGCTTTAACGCCATTAAAATAATCGGCAGGCTGAATAAAAACGCTAAGTTTGACGCTATGACTAAACCTAAGCGGGCATTGTTAATTGGGTTTTCAAAAAAGAAAAATTTTGAAAAGATCCAACCAATAAAGGGCTGTAGAGGCATAAATGCCCAGTTAGCCGCATTCTTTTGACTTAGCCATTGTGGCACTAAATCATAGCCATTTTCGATGATCCGATAAAACCAGACACAGTCAAAGCGACAAATAGTTTGCAATAAAGGCTGTTCAGCATAATGTCCAGAAGCAAACTCGGCTACTCCCCATAAACCTAAACAGTAGATAACGGTGCGACTCACAATAACGGCAAATATAATGGTCAGCCATTCTTGTTGACTAATTTTGATTGAAGGTAAGCTTAATGTAGTCATTTAAACACCCAAAATTTAGCCAAGATGAAGGTAATTACAGGTACGCAAAGGGTTGATATTGTTACCGCCAGCCAACCTGAGAACATTGCAGATTTCAACAATGAAGCAAGGATTAAATTGTTAATAAAAAAGCCCATCAATGATACGGCCAAAAATTTTAAAAATGATCCTTTCTGTCCAAACGTAAAGTGGCGATGTCCAAAGTAAGACACTAAAAAAGCAATACTAAAACCGATCACGTTGGCACTGTATTCTGATGGATCTTGGATTTGGAAAAAATATAGTCTAACAACAGACAAGTGTACGGCTGTTGCAAGTAAGCCAATAATTGCAAATCGATTTAATTGCCAAAAGTGCTTTAAAAATGACTCATTCATTGATGGTTTCTAACTCTTTTTCTGTCTCTGTAACAAGTGGTTGTGTGTTTTTTTCACTATATTTCCCATAGACACCTTCAACAAGGTAAATAGGGCGCTGTTTTAGTTCGGTATAAATGCGGCTGATATAGCCACCAATTACGCCTAATGAAATTAATTGAATCCCCCCAAGGAATAGAACAACGGAAATGGTTGATGCGTACCCTGGTGTATGAATACCAAAGAAAACAGTACTGACTAATACATACATTAAAAAGGTAAAAGATAAACACGAGATACCAAAACCAACAAACCCCCATACACGTAGAGGCCAAGCAGTAAAACTTGTAATACCATCCATTGCGAAGTTCCATAACTTCCAATAGTTGAATTTAGTATCACCAACATTTCGCTCAGGACGCTGAAAATCGACGCCGATTGAGCGGAATGAAGACCAAGCCAATAAACCTTTCATAAAGCGGTTACGTTCAGGTAATTGTTTTACTGCTTCAATAACACATCGGTCAATGAGACGAAAATCACCGACATTTTCGGGTAAGATTGTTTCTGCAGATAAAAAGTTGAAGAAACGATAGAAACCGCCTGCAGTCACACGCTTTAACAAAGTATCTTGTGAACGGTCAACACGAACACCATAAACTGTATCGTATTCCCCTGTTTGCCATAATTGGACAAATTCAAGGATCAGTTCTGGTGGGTCTTGTAAATCAACATCTAAAATCACAGCAGCATCACCTTTTACGTAATTAAGGCCTGCGGTCATGGCTGCTTCCTTGCCAAAATTACGAGCGAAGTTAATTAAGCTAATTGAATCATCTTTGGCTATTTGAGCTTCAATTACAGACTGTGTTTTATCTTTACTACCGTCATTAATGAAAACAATATCAATATGTGAGCGGATGGAGGAAAGCTTATTATTGATTTCGTTAATAAATGGCTCAATAGCGACTTCTTCGTTATATACAGGAACGATAAGTGACAGGGTATAGTCTGTATTTTTAAGGTTATTATTCATATTATTTACCTTAGTTATTGATCATTAAAAGGTGACGCGATTGTTGGTTTTGTTGCTTGATGACTATCGTTTTTAGATAAAAAGGCAAAGTCCACCAACTTAAATGCCAACGGTGTTAATGCCTTTATCTGCAATGTTTGTAATGTATCGCCAGACTTAAATGCAGATGCTGGGATAATGGCATCAAACACATTAGATTGTTTTGTTGGTGCAAAAACGCCATGCCATTGGTTTACTGAAAAGTGCAATGGTGAGGATAGTGAAGATGCTAATGTGATACTGACTTTAACCTTTTGCTTTACCTTATGCGGAAGCGTGAAATAAAACCCGCCAGTACTTGTTAATAATCGAGCACCATTATCAGCGTCTTCATTCCATCCTGCGCGTGATAAATAGGGAACTTTTGTTGAAAGTTCTAGCGATGATGGAATCTTTAGAGCAAGGTTAGGCTCTTTAGGCTGCCAAAAGAGAGTCTGAGTTTTAATGTAATACGCCTTATACGCAATACTTACGTTCGGGGTTACTGCTTTATATAAAACCCAAAGATAATAACACGATAAGATCGTAATTAACGTTATTAGCGTAATACGTAATGTTGTACAAGAATGGTTTTTTTTAGTGTTTATTGGCATGGCATCATTAGCGACATCAATAGTCATAATATACCTATATTATTTTGTATTCGTTATCTTATTGCTGTAAGAATACACTTTATAACTTTATTCCCAGAAGGGATATGGATTTCATTGCCAAGTTGTTTTTTTGACAATTAATTGTCATTGGTAAATAACATAGAAAAGGTTAATCAATGCTGTATAAGAAAAGTAAAAGTAAGACATTGAATACTCATTTTTAAATATTGGCTTATTTGATAGTTTTTCTATAAAAAAGAGCTATAAAATCAAGATATTGATTAACAGCCTAAGTTAATTATTAACTCAGTTAGGAGCGTTATGTTTACGGGAATTGTACAGGGAACAGCAGAAATTATTTCGATTAGTAAGAAACAAGATTTTCAAACTCACGTAATACGTATGCCTGCTAATTTATTAAGTAATGTAGAGCTAGGGGCTTCGGTTGCTCACAACGGCTGTTGTCTGACAGTGGCGGAGATTAATGATGATTTGTGGTCATTTGATTTGATGCAAGAGACACTAAATATCACTAATCTTGGTTTAGTTAAAGAAGGTGATGTCGTCAATGTTGAGCGTGCAGCAAAGTTTGGCGATGAAATCGGTGGGCACTCTATGTCTGGACATATTATGTGTACAGCAGAAGTATCTAATGTTGTTACATCAGAAAATAATCACCAGATCTGGTTTACTTTACCGCAAGCACAGATGAAGTATGTATTCACTAAAGGCTATATAGGGATTGATGGTATAAGCCTCACCATAGGTGATGTGGTCGAAAATCGTTTCAATGTGAATTTAATCCCTGAAACATTACAGCGTACAAATTTAAAAAGTCGTGTTATTGGTGATGTGATTAATATTGAAATAGATCCTCAAACCCAAGCGATAGTTGATACTGTTGAGCGTGTAATGGCAGCAAAATCATAAACGAGAGATTAACTAGACCGCTTAGCGTAACTGGTCTAGTTAATTGATCATGGAATTAGTATTAAAAAATTTGCTCGTCATCAGCATCGATAAATAAATTAATGGTTTTGTGGAGATCATCAACCTGCATATTGATATGAATCGGATTACAGCATGCAGAGCAATCATCATAAAACTCTTGGCTACCAGCGCTTGCATCTAATTCAATGCGTATGATTTGTCCACAATGGGGACAGGTAACGCTTTGTTCTGAATAGTTTTTCATTATTGCACTCCTTCACTCGCAGTCAGTTATCAGCAGCAAATTTAATTTAGGTTATGTTGATAATATTCGCTATAACTAAAAATACTATTGATAGCCTAGACGCTGGCAAAAGCGTTTGCAGGTAAACTTATTTTACTGTGGTGATAATAGCTATCAATGAAAACTAATGTACGACGAAAGATATGCAAAAGCTTATACATACCTTACGTCGACACATACATAGAATTTAATTACTCATCTAATAGATTAAGCTTGGCTATAATGTATTCAGCTTGGCCCATATATTCGCCACCAAAGAGTATGCAGTGATTAAGAATATGATAAAGGTTATAAAGCTCTTTACGCTCTTGATACTCGGGGGGAAGAGGATAGACTGAATTGTAACCCTTATAAAAGCTGTTTGGGAAACCACCGAACAGTTCTGTCATAGCAATATCACATTCGCGATCCCCCCAGTATGTGGCGGGATCAAAAATAATTGGGCCAGATACAGTTAGAGCAGTATTGCCATGCCATAAATCGCCATGTAATAAAGAAGGTTTCGGCTGGTGGTTAACTAAGTGTTTAATGACATTGCTAGTAATAATGTCAATATTACCAAATATAATGCCTCTTTCTTCACATAGTTGTAATTGCCATGCGATACGTTGCTCTGCAAAAAAACGACACCACCGGCGATGCCAACGGTTAGGTTGTGGCGTTAAACCAACATAATTATCAAAATCAAAACCGTATTCAGCTTGCTCACCCCATAAATGCAGTTTTGCTAATTGCTGACCTAATTGATAACCAGCATTATCATCGACTTTTTTTGTTGGTAAATAATTCAGTGTGAGGAAGGATTTATCGCGGCATGTACCAACATGGATATACTGAGGTACTTGAACACAATTGGCTTCATTAAGAATACGTAAACTTTCTGATTCAGTTTCAAAGACAACGAGCTGTTCTTTATCATTGAGTTTGAGAAAAAAACGTTGATCACCATCGCTAACGCAATAGCATTCATTGACATCGCCCCCTTCAAGCGTTTGTCGCTCAATAATCTTAAATGGTCGACCTAGTACATCTGACAGTTGGTGAGAAATGGCTTGCCACATAATCATCCTCCGCACTGAAACTTATGTATACAACTTGTCTATCAACATCTTAGACTATATATCGAGTGAAGAAATGTGAACTCAGTGTGATTTTAGTTACTGTTTTTAAAAACTTAGAATTCAGACGATAGAAAGAACAACAAAAACAAAGTATTAAAATAAACCACCGCATAAAATATATGTTCTTCTTTTTTAAATAAAAAATAATCACATCGTAAAAATATGCGTAAATCTTAGATGGCGATTCAATAAAAAGTAATTAGACACTAATTGATAAAGATACTTACAAAACAAAATGTATTCACGTTGAGAATGCAGGTAATCTACAGCACATTACTTTTAGGAAAAGATATAAAATATGAACCAGAAAATCATACCAACAGACATGACATTTTTTGAACGTTTTGAAGCCGATATTCTTTCAGGAAAAAAGACAATCACTATTCGTGATGAGTCTGAAAGTCATTATGTTCCAGGTTCACAAGTAAAAGTCTCCACATTTGAAGATGGCCGTGAATTTTGTACCTTACAAATCGATAGGGTAGAGCCTATCTTGTTTTCTGAACTAAATGATTTTCATGCTAAACAAGAAAATATGACACTCGATGTGCTTAAAAGCGTTATACAAGATATCTATCCTGGGATAGAAAAACTGTACGTTGTTAGTTACACCCTCGTTGACTAAATTATTGTTATTAATTTAAGAGGATTCTTTGCAATCCTTTTAATCCGTTTGCTATAGTACAGCCTCGCTTTTCTTTTAGTGTGCCGCTCAGTATTGCGGTATCGAAAGTAAGGCGTTTTTTATTCGTAAAAGCTTCTGAAAGCTTTATAAATTCAACATGTGCTACTTGGTGTGTGGCACCACTGTTAAAGGACATTATTCATGCCTGTAATTACTCTTCCTGACGGTAGTCAACGTCAATTCGACGCGCCTGTATCAACTATGGACGTGGCACTTTCAATCGGTCCTGGTCTTGCTAAAGCAACGATCGCAGGGCGTGTTGATGGTGTACGCGTAGATGCATGTGATCTAATTGAAAACGACGCAAGCCTTGAAATCATCACTGCAAAAGATGAAGTCGATGGTTTAGAGATTGTACGTCACTCATGTGCTCACCTATTAGGCCATGCAATTAAGCAGCTTTACCCAGATGCGAAAATGGCTATTGGTCCTACAATCGATAACGGTTTCTACTACGATATCGACTTAGAGCAATCACTAACTCAAGAAGATCTTGAAGTGATTGAGAAGCGCATGGTTGAGCTTGCTAAAACCAAATACCAGGTTGTTAAGAAAAAAGTAAGCTGGCAAGAAGCTCGTGATGCATTTAATGCACGCGGCGAAACTTACAAAATTGAAATTCTTGATGAGAACGTAGCGCGTGATGACCGTCCAGGTCTTTACCACCACGAAGAATACATTGATATGTGTCGTGGTCCACACGTACCTCACATGGGCTTCTGTCAAAACTTCAAACTATTAAGCGTTGCGGGTGCATACTGGCGTGGTAATAGCGACAATAAGATGCTTCAACGTATCTACGGTACTGCATTCCACGATAAAAAAGCATTAAAAGCACACCTTACTCGTTTAGAAGAAGCGGCTAAGCGTGATCACCGTAAAATCGGCAAGCAACTTGATCTGTTCCATATGCAGCAAGAAGCACCGGGTATGGTGTTCTGGCATCACAACGGTTGGACTATCTTCCGTGAGCTAGAAGTATTCATTCGTGAAAAACTAAATGAATACGATTACCAAGAAGTTAAAGGTCCTCTAATGATGGATCGTGTGCTTTGGGAACGTTCTGGTCACTGGGATAAGTACGCAGATGCGATGTTCACAACAAGTTCTGAGAACCGTGAATACGCTATCAAGCCAATGAACTGCCCAGGTCACGTACAGATCTTTAATCAAGGTCTGAAATCATACCGTGATCTTCCATTGCGTATGGCTGAGTTTGGCTCATGTCACCGTAACGAACCATCAGGTTCACTTCACGGCATTATGCGTGTACGTGGTTTCACCCAAGATGATGCGCATATTTTCTGTACAGAAGCTCAAGTACAACAAGAAGTTACATCTTGCATCGAAATGGTGTATGATACTTACAAGACATTCGGTTTCGACAACATTGTTGTTAAATTATCAACACGTCCTGAAAAACGTGTAGGTTCTGATGCAATGTGGGATAAAGCTGAATCAGACTTAATTACCGCGCTTGAATCAATGGAAATTCCATTTGAAATTCAAGAAGGTGAGGGTGCGTTCTACGGTCCTAAGATCGAGTTCACTCTTCACGATTGCCTTGATCGCGCATGGCAGTGTGGCACCGTTCAGCTAGATTTTGCATTACCAGAGCGTTTAGGCGCTACTTATGTAGGTGAAGATAATGAACGTCACACACCGGTTATGATTCACCGTGCAATTCTTGGCTCACTAGAGCGTTTCATCGGTATTCTTATCGAAGATTATGCAGGCTTCTTCCCAACATGGTTAGCGCCTCAACAAGCTGTAGTGATGAATATTACTGATGCTCAGTCAGAATATGTGCAAGAAATTGTAGAAAAATTGAAAAAATGTGGAATTAGAGTCAATGCGGACTTGAGAAATGAGAAGATTGGCTTTAAAATCCGCGAACATACTTTGAAGCGAGTACCTTTCATGCTGGTTTGTGGCGACAAAGAAGTCGAAGCAGGCGTTGTAGCAGTTCGTACTCGCAAGGGTAAAGATTTGGGTAAATTCAAGATTGATGAACTTGTTGCATTTATGCAAGAAGAAATTAGCAGTCGTAAGCTCAATATTGTGGAGGAATAAGGTATTAAAGGCGGAAAAAGAACCCAAGCACCAGTTAAGCAAAACGCGCATCGTCTAAATGAAGAAATTCGTGGCGTACGTGAAGTTCGCCTGACTGGCCTTGATGGCGAATCAGTTGGTGTTGTTTCACTTGATGAAGCAATGGAAGTTGCTCTAGACGCTGGTGTGGATCTAGTTGAAATTAGCCCTAATGCCGAGCCACCAGTTTGTCGTGTGATGGACTATGGCAAGTACCTGTTCGAGAAGAGCAAGGCTGCTAAAGAGCAAAAGAAAAACCAGAAACAAATCCAGATCAAGGAAGTTAAATTCCGACCTGGTACAGACGAAGGCGACTATCAGGTAAAACTACGCAACCTGACTCGCTTTTTAGAAGAGGGCAACAAGGGTAAAGTAACGCTACGTTTCCGTGGTCGTGAAATGGCCCACCAAGGCATTGGTATTGAACTTCTAAATCGTATTAAGAGTGAGCTTGAAGAAATCGCGGTTTGTGAAAGCTTCCCTAATCGAGTAGAAGGTCGTCAAATGACCATGATGCTTGCCCCAAAGAAGAAGTAATAAAGGCATTCAAGTAGCTAAAAGCGCTGCTTAAGCAGCGCTTTTTGTTCGCCCTATTACTGTGATTATTAACTATCAACAATGCGGAGTTATCATCTCATGCCAAAGATGAAAACAAATCGTGGCGCAGCTAAGCGCTTCAAAAAAACAGCTGGTGGCTTTAAGTTTAAGCACGCTACTAAGCGTCACATCCTGACTAAACGTACTACTAAGAACAAACGTCAGCTTCGTCCAAATGCAATCCTTCCTAAGTGTGAAGTGGCTGCAGTTGCTCGTATGCTTCCGTTCGCTTAATCGTTTTTAGTTTTATATTTTATTATTTTAGTTAGGAGTCTCCTATGCCTCGCGTAAAACGTGGTGTACAAGCGCGTGCACGTCACAAGAAAGTTCTTAAACAAGCTAAAGGCTATTACGGTGCACGTTCACGTGTTTACCGCGTAGCTTTCCAAGCTGTTACTAAAGCTGGTCAATACGCTTACCGTGACCGTCGTCAGAAGAAACGTACTTTCCGTCAACTTTGGATTGCACGTATCAACGCTGCTGCACGTCAAAATGGTATGTCTTACAGCCGTCTAATCAACGGTCTGAAGAAAGCATCTATCGAAATCGATCGTAAGATCCTTGCCGATATCGCTGTATTCGACAAAGCTACTTTCACTGTTCTTGTGGAAAAGGCAAAAGCTGCACTGTAATTTCTCAGTTTAGTTTTTAAGTTAAAAGGAGAGCCTCGGCTCTCCTTTTTTCGTTGTATATCATACTTATTTCTTCTAAATATTCACTTCTCTATTGATTTATAGATGGCTTGCAAGTAATAGCTCTAACTGTAAACTCAATTGTTCTATTTGCATTCTATGCTCCATATCTAAGTAAGCTTCATTAGATATTGCTTTTTTAAAAAGAATTAAAAGACGTTTAGTCTTCTCCTTATATTTTTGTCGTTTGATGAGATCTTTGTTTAATTGTTGTTGCTGTTTACTTAATGCAAATAAAGCATGGTGAATAGGCTTTGTGCATTTAGGTTTTAATTGAGGGTTATCTTTTAATATTCTTGGTCTAGAAGGGTGAGGCTCTGGTAGTGGATTGTTAATAAGCATTAAGAAATGTTGATCAGCATCGGTAAGTTGCTGCTTGAGGCATTTTTCATCCTCAAGCAACTGACTCTTCTTTACTTCCAATGTTGTTATGACTTGTTTTAATTGCGAATATTGAAAGTAGAGGTATTTGAAGGAAATATTCGTCATGGCTGATAGCTATGTTATTCATCGAGCTCATTAAGTAATTTAGCTGTTTTCGCTTCTTCTATTCGATTGATTAAACGATTTGATTCAGATTCATCACGAATAGCTTTACTTAAAGTGATCGTTGCACTGACAAGAAATAAGCTACAAATACTGTAATAGCCTTTCACGATTAAATCGCCCGGTAATTTGACGATACTAATGATCATTGCGATGGTCGCAATGACAAAAGTAGCCTTAGCATACGTTAACCAATAGTTATCTTGTTTTTTCATGTTATATCCTAATTAAATAAAACAGTGTTCGATTATGGTATGTGATATTGCTAAATAATTCAACAGTGTATTTTATTTTTATCAGATATAAAAAAACCAGCACTTTAGAAAGAGGTGCTGGTTTAAAAATTAAAGAAAATAAAACTTATGCTTTAATCATACGACGCTGCTTGTTTGCGCGAGCACGAGTTTTAAATAGAAACGCAAGGAATGGAACTAAAAGAGCGTTAAGACCAATGAAGAATACAAGGTTAACAATGTTAAATCCTGCAGCTGAGTTAATAGGCATTGAATGCGCTAGGCCGTAGTTACCAAGAGCAAGTAATGCGGTGCAAAGGATCATTGCAATTGTTGATATTTTTAATAGTGCAGCTAGATCTTTATTGTTCATCAGAGACTTCCTAACTTTGATTTTGATCATAATTTACACTGAAAAATGTAATTTTAAAACAGGTTTGATAATTAATTTCACTATTTATCGTCAGAAGTATAAAAAAAGCGACGATAATGATTGCGTATCTATATTGATATTTTGTTATCAATTTTGGCTTTTATTTAACAAATAAAAGGGTCTCAATGTTGCTGAATATAGTTTTTGGTCTGTGTTTTAGTGTGTTTAAAACTCATTAATAAAGAGATGAGAAATCCCACAAATAAACCATTAAAAGCAAAGTAATACAGCACATGTATAGAGTTTATATAAAACTGAGTTATTAACGGTTCTTAAACCATAATAGGCATGCTAGAGAACATACCCATATTGGCCATGATTATGAGGGCAATACAAAGCAGTAATGTGACTCTTAAGATTTTTAATAGTGCTGTGAAATCTTTAATGTCCACTGTTATTCCCTCAAAAAAGACGTAATAAAATTACTCTCAGTAGAGAAAGTTTGATACGTAAAAAATGATAAATAGGAATGCTCATACAATGTAATGATTTTCTTATTGTTAGGCGCTAATTGATTGAAATCCTCAATTTTTGCCGTTCAACTGATAAAGACGTTTTTTTTTCGTCCAAACTTGCGCTTTTAGTACGATTCAATTTGGATTTAGACGCTGCTTTCTTTAGTATGTATCAATACGCGATTTTATATCTCCCTTAAGGACGCCACCTGTGGGTGGATGAGGATACGATGCAACATCTAGACGAGATTATTGCCAACGCAACGGCAGCTATTGAGCAGGCTGATTCATTAGTCGCTCTGGACGAAGTCCGAGTTCAATTCCTAGGTAAGAAGGGTCACTTAACTCTTCAACTTCAAGCCCTAGGTAAATTACCACCAGAAGAACGTCGTACTGCTGGTCAAGAGATCAACAAAGCGAAACAAGCAGTGCAAACACTCCTTGTAGAGCGTAAAGATGGCCTACAACGTGCAGAGCTTGAAGCTAAGCTTGCGGCTGAGACTATCGATGTTTCTCTGCCTGGTCGTCGTATTGAAAATGGTGGCTTACACCCAGTAACACGTACCATTGAGCGTATTGAAAGTTTCTTTGGTGAGCTTGGTTTTACAACTGAAGCTGGCCCTGAAATCGAAGATGCTTTCCACAACTTCGATGCGCTAAATATTGCTGAAGATCATCCAGCACGTACCGACCACGATACGTTCTTCTTTAACCCAGATCTAATGCTACGTACGCACACATCAGGTGTTCAGATCCGTACAATGGAAAATGGTCAACCGCCATTCCGTTTCATTGCTCCTGGTCGTGTTTACCGTAATGACTACGATCAAACTCACACACCAATGTTCCACCAAGTGGAAGGTATGTTAGTTGATGAAAACGTAAACTTTGCGCAACTAAAAGGTATTCTTCACGATTTCCTTTGTAATTTCTTTGAAGAAGAAGTTGAAGTACGTTTCCGTCCTTCGTTCTTCCCATTTACAGAGCCTTCAGCTGAGGTTGATGTAAAAGGCAAGAATGGTAAGTGGTTAGAAGTATTAGGCTGCGGCATGGTACACCCTAATGTTCTACGTTCAGTTAACATCGATCCTGAGAAATACTCAGGCTTTGCATTTGGTATGGGCGTTGAGCGTCTAACTATGCTTCGTTACGGCGTTAACGATTTACGTGCGTTCTTTGAGAACGACTTACGTTTCCTAAAACAGTTTAAGTAAGCACTAGGGGCTAGAAATCTATGAAATTCTCTGAATCTTGGCTACGCGAGTGGGTTAATCCTGCAGTAAACAGCGAAGAGCTAGCTCACCAGATCACAATGGCTGGTCTGGAAGTTGACGGTATTGAAGCAGTTGCTGGTGAATTCACTGGCGTTAAAGTGGGTCAAGTGGTTGAGTGTGCACAACACCCAGACGCAGATAAACTTCGTGTTACAAAAGTGGATGTAGGTGCTGAAGAGCTTCTAGACATCGTTTGTGGCGCATCTAACTGCCGTCAAGGTATCAAGGTTGCGGTTGCAACGGTTGGTGCTGTGCTTCCTGGTGATTTTAAAATTAAGAAAGCAAAACTACGCGGTCAACCTTCTCACGGTATGCTTTGTTCATTCACTGAGCTAGGTATTGATGTTGAATCTGACGGCATCATGGAACTTGCAGAGGATGCAGTATTAGGTACTGACTTCCGTGAATTCCTAGGTCTTGACGATGTTACTATCGACGTTGATCTAACTGCTAACCGTGCTGACTGTCTAAGTATTGCAGGTCTTGCTCGTGAAGTTGGCGTACTTAACCGTGCTGAAGTCACTGAGCCTCAATTTGAGATCGTTGCACCTACAGCTGCTGACACTATTGCTATTGATGTTAAAGCACCTGCGGCATGTCCACGTTACCTTGGTCGTATTGTT
This sequence comes from Photobacterium sp. GB-56, assembly GCF_003026105.1. Classification (GTDB taxonomy): domain Bacteria; phylum Pseudomonadota; class Gammaproteobacteria; order Enterobacterales; family Vibrionaceae; genus Photobacterium. Next base: position 37,856 of record NZ_PYNW01000004.1, read on the forward strand.
CGTAATGTTAATGTTCAAGCTGAAACACCATTATGGATGCAAGAAAAACTACGTCGTTGTGGTACACGCTCAATTGATCCAATTGTAGATATCACTAACTACGTATTGCTTGAAATGGGTCAACCAATGCACGCATTCGATCTTGCTAAGATCGACGGTGGCATCGTTGTTCGTATGGCAGAGCAAGATGAGAAACTAACACTTCTTGACGGTAACGAAGCTGAACTTAACGACAACACCCTAGTCATTGCTGATAACAAGCAAGCACTAGCGATTGCTGGTATCTTCGGTGGGGAGTTCTCTGGTGTTAACACTGAGACGAAAGACGTACTACTTGAGTGTGCATTCTTCGCTCCTGATGCTATCCGTGGTCGTGCTCGTAGCTATGGCCTACACACTGATTCTTCACACCGCTTTGAGCGTGGTGTTGATGCAACACTACAAATGAAGGCGATGGAGCGTGCAACAGCACTTATCGTTGAAATTTGTGGTGGTGAAGTTGCGCCAATCGTTGAAGCTGAATCAGAAGCTGATTTGCCAAAAGCTGCAACGATTGAACTTCGTCGCACTAAGTTAGACCGTCTATTAGGCCACTCAATTGCTTCTGAGGAAGTGGTTGAAATCCTAACACGTCTAGGCTGTGACGTTGAAACTACAGATGCTGGCTGGAAAGCAACAGCACCTGCGTGGCGTTTTGACATGGCAATTGAAGAAGATTTAGTGGAAGAAGTGGGTCGTATCTTCGGCTACAACAACATTCCAAATCAATCGCCAGTTGCTGCACTAAGCATGAACTTACACAAAGAAGCGAACCTTCCGCTTAAGCGTGTACGTGATCTGCTTGTTGATCGTGGTTACCAAGAAGCGATTACTTACAGCTTCGTTGAGCCTGAGCAACAAAAACTTATCGTGCCTGAAATTGAGCCATTGATTCTGCCTTTCCCAATTTCTGCAGATATGTCAGCAATGCGTTTAAGCTTGTGGACTGGCTTACTAAATACAGTTGTGTTCAACCAGAAGCGTCAGCAACCACGTGTTCGTCTATTTGAAGCGGGCTTACGTTTTGTTCCTGAGCAATCAGCAGAAAACGGTATGCGTCAAGAAATGATGCTTGCTGGTGTGATTGCAGGTAACCGTAGTGATGAGCACTGGGATATTGCAACTAACACTGTAGATTTCTTTGATCTTAAAGGTGACGTAGAAGCCGTACTTGAGCTAACAGCTAATGAAGCAGCATTTAGTTTCAAAGCCGCTAAACACCCAGCACTTCACCCTGGCCAATCAGCAGCAATCGTTGTTGACGGCAAAGAAGTTGGTTTCATTGGTACTGTACACCCAGAGCTAGAGCGTAAGTTCGGTTTGAATGGTCGTACAATCATGTTTGAAATCGAGTGGGCGGCAATTAACACTCGTATGCTTCCTGAAGCGGTAGTTGTATCTAAGTTCCCTGCAAACCGTCGTGATATCGCCGTTGTGGTAAACGAAGATGTATTAGCTGGTGATGTTGTTGCTGCTTGTCGTGAAAACGGTGGCGAGCTACTGACAGATGTTAACCTATTTGACGTTTACACGGGTAAAGGCGTTGAAGAAGGTAACAAGAGCCTTGCAATCGCACTAACGCTACAATCAGCGGAGCGCACATTAGAAGAAGCCGATATTGCATCAGCAGTAGAAGCTATTGTTGCTGCACTTGCTGAAAAGTTCGGTGCATCACTACGTGACTAAGACTCGTCAATAAAAGTTAATAGCGTTAATTACAAAATATTGACGCGTTTAACTCCTTGTTTTTTAAAAGCAGCCAGCAACGGCTGCTTTTTTTTTGATCTTTCTCCAAAAAATTAATAAGACTCTGATTAATAGATATTTTTTACTTTTTCTATGTTTTATAAAATATATAAGATGATAACTGTTTGTTTTTAAATGATTTTATTGTTGGTCTGTTTTGTTTTTATTTCAACTGATTGCACAATGGAAAGTGTGTGAAGCAAAAATATATTAAGAAATTAACGTGAAGTTTACGTAAAAAAGTTGGCGGAAATCAGCAAGTTGGCTTAGACTTGACTCTAGTTGATAAGGAAGTTGAGATGTTAATCTCTTCAAGCACCAACTATAGGTGTTATTAGCCTTATTAACGTAACCTTATTCACAGTAACAAATTGGAATGATGCCAGTGTTGTTACTATACATTCAACATAGTCTTGAGGGAGTTATCTATGGCGCTCACAAAAGCCGATTTGGCTGAGAACCTGTTTGAGAATGTTGGATTAAGCAAACGGGACGCCAAGGATACGGTGGAAGTCTTCTTTGAAGAAGTTAGGAAGGCTCTAGAAAATGGCGAACAAGTAAAACTGTCTGGTTTTGGTAATTTTGACTTACGAGACAAAAACGAGAGACCAGGGCGTAACCCGAAAACTGGCGAAGATATTCCAATTTCTGCGCGTCGTGTAGTCACTTTCCGTCCAGGTCAGAAACTAAAAGCACGTGTAGAAACATTAGAAGTACCTAAATAAGCCCGTTTAACGCTTAGTCAAATCGAAACCCAAGTGAATTTATTCTCTTGGGTTTTTTATTACCTCTTGCTGAGATAAGTGAACCTTCATGAGGCTGTGGGTTGTCATTATGTTGCTATTGTGTTTAAAGTTTGGTGTTTTATACTGGAGGTTAAAGCTATTGGGCGATTGTATTTCATAACGTTTATGTACATGGAGGTAATATGACGTTTGTTGATGAAGTGAAAAAAGGCCGTTTTTTATCGGCAACTTGTGATTTATCATTACCATTCACGGTCGGCGAATGGATATTGGAATCTGGTATTCATTGTAAATTGTTGCAGCGTGGTGTACTACAAATCACGCCGGTAGAGCAAATGAGTACGGCAAAAGATATTGTTTTATCTTCTGGTGTGCATGGTAATGAAACGGCGCCAATAGAATTAATACAACAGTTAGCGGAAGGTATTTTACTTGGGCATATTGAACCGGTTCATCGGTTACTGTTAATTATTGCTCACCCTGAAGCTATTAATAACAAAACACGCTTCATTGATGAAAATATGAATCGTTTATTCAAAGTTCGGAATCAAGAAAGGAACATTGACTGTACGATTGCAAATCAACTGCAAGAGGCTGTAAATAGCTTTTATGGTTCTTCTACAGCTATTCAACCAGAAAAGTGGCATCTTGACCTTCACTGTGCAATTCGACGCTCAGAACACTATACCTTTGCGATTAGTCCATATAGCCATAAGTTATCACGTAGCAATAGTCTGTTTAGTTTTATTCAGCATGCAAAAATAGAAGCGGTGTTATTGGCAAACGATCCTTCTTCTACTTTTAGTTGGTTTAGTGCGGAATATCATGGCGCACAAGCGCTGACGATTGAACTGGGTAAAGTTGCAGATTTTGGCAATAACAATTTAGCGCTATTGGCGCATTTTAGTAGAGCGATGATGAAGTTGGTGACTGAAAGCTCCTTGCCTATTACATGGAATAATGATGTCGAGGTCTACCGCGTTAGCCGCACTCTGCTGAAGCAATCTGACGATTTCAATTTCTCTTTTCCGAATGACTTGCCAAATTTTACATTTTTCGAAGAAGGCACCTATTTAGGTAGCGATAAAGAACAAGAGTTTATTGCGGATGAAAAAGGAGAGGCTGTTGTTTTTCCTAATGCGAATGTAGCTTTAGGCCAACGAGCAGCATTAATGGTAAAAAAAGCACATATCATCTTTGATGAGCAGATACGGTTATGTGGATAAGTTTTAAAAAATCATGTTTTTCATTATTACAATCTCATACTTTTGTTCTTTTACGAAGGTTGTAGGGTAGGGGGCTTTTACCATTTTGACGATGGATCGTATGTCTCTTAATGCATTATTAGCCCGTCAGCAATCACGCTGGCGGTTTAGTTTTTGGCTAATAGTTTTACTACTTATTCTTGTTTGTTTTTTTTCCTTATCCGTTGGGGAGTTGTGGATCACACCATGGGCACCTGAAGGCGGCTTAGAACAACAATTACTCCTACAGTTACGTCTGCCTCGGTTATTAGCTGCTCTGGCTATAGGGGCTGCTTTAGCAAGTTCTGGTGCCGTTCTGCAAGTATTACTTGGTAATCCATTAGCAGAGCCGGGTGTATTGGGTATCTCCGGTGGTGCAAGTTTAGCACTAGTTGCAGTATTATTCTTTTTGCCATTTGCACCATCTCCAATGCTTACCATGTTTACAGCGATGGGAGGCGCATTATTATTTACATTAATTCTCGTAGGGCTCTCACGTCGACGTAGTGTTTCAATGACTCGTTTATTACTGATTGGTGTCGCGTTGGGTATTTTGTCTAGTGCTGTTATTACTTGGGCATTTTATTTTAGTGATGATCTTAATATGCGACAGTTAATGTACTGGCTTATGGGAAGCCTTGGTGGGGTTAATTGGCAGCAACTCTCTTTGCTATTTTTTATTGTTCCTGTGTTAGCTGTTTTATGTTGTCAGGGGAAAAAACTCGATATTTTAATGTTGGGAGAGCTCCATGCGCGGCAACTTGGCTTGAACGTAGCGACTCTACGTTGGAAATTGATCTTAATGGTATCGTTATTAGTCGGTAGTGCTGTCGCGTTAGCTGGGATTATTGGCTTTATTGGGCTTGTTGTTCCGCATTTGATACGTTTGATGTTAGGCACAGAAAATCGTTTTTTGTTGCCGTTATCTGCTTTAGCTGGAGGGGTATTATTAGCCTTCGCCGATACGTTATCACGTATTTTACTGCCTTCTGCTGATCTTCCTGTTGGCGTTGTGACTACATCACTGGGTGCACCAGTGTTTATTTGGATGCTTATGCGAGCACAACTGGATTAATAATATGTTAATGATTAATCGTATTGCTGCTGAACATCGATTAGAGCCTTTAACCTTTTCTGTTGATAGCGGTGAGATCGTGCATTTTATTGGTCCTAATGGTAGTGGCAAAAGTACCGCAATAGGGCTTATTTCTGGGTTATTTTCTGCGGCTGGCAATGTCACTTTGGAAGGAATTGATCTAATGGATTATGATCTTGCTTCATTAGCGCGTGTGCGTAGTTATATGTCTCAGCAAGATAAGCCAAATTTTGCCATTCCTGTATACCAGTATCTTCTAATGTCTTTTACGGCGTTGGGTGAAGTAAAAGACGTGATTAAACAAGCTGCAATTGATGAAGTGTGTGGGTATTTAGGTATTGTTGATAAATTATCGCGAAGTATACAAACACTTTCTGGTGGTGAGTGGCAGAGAGTCAGATTAGCTTCCGCTTGTTTACAAGTTTGGCCTGCATTAAATCCCGACGCTAAATTTCTATTACTTGATGAACCCGCTGCATCTTTAGATATTGGCCAAGAAGCGTCTATGTATAAATTGATACGGAAGATTGCGTCACAAGGGATCGCAGTGATTATGGCTAACCATGATTTGAATCGGACATTACGCGAAGCCGACAAAGTGGTATTGCTAGAAGCAGGCCATTGTTTTGCTGTTGGTAGGACGCAGGAGGTAATGATTGTTTCACAGTTAGAGAAGGTATTTAGTACTGGGATTGTAAAAGTGAATTATCAAGGCATTGAAAATTTAGTATTTGTTGATTAGGCAAATGGTATTGATTTATTGATGATATGCAGTAATAAAATGCGACATTTAAATGGGTGATAAAAATTTTTAATTATGATGATTTGTAATCTAAATAGTCATTTTTATTTCACAGGTTAGACTACCATTTTTTCCTGTAAACGTTTGAACTATGCATTGTCCATTCTCACTTCAAGGGGTATGCCAATCGTGCCCTTTAGCTTCGCTTTCATATCCGCAGCAGATTAAACAAAAAGATGATGTGTTACGTAGTTTGTTTTCAGAACATCACCCACAGCAATGGTTAGCACCAGTAGAAAGTGCCATTTCTGGCTATCGTAATAAAGCCAAAATGGTGGTGCTGGGCGCAGCTCATGAACCATGTTTAGGTATTCAAAAGCAGACTGAGGATTCAACGGCAGGATCTAAACCGATTAGTTTGTGTACTTGTCCTTTGTATCCCGCAGATATGCAAGCGTTGTTGATCTATATTGAGCGTTGGATTCGTTGTGCTGGTATTCCACCTTATAACGTAAAGAAAAAGAAAGGTGAGCTGAAATTTGTGTTATTAACACGCAGTGATAGTCGAGGTGAGTTTATGCTTCGATTTGTATTGAGAAGCCATGAGGCTATCGCTCGTATTGTTAATAATTTACCTGAACTAATGGCGGCATTTCCTACGGTAAAAGTCGTATCGGTGAATATTCAGCCCGTACACATGGCACGCTTAGAAGGGGAAGAAGAAATTTTCTTAACCTCTGATCATTATTTATTAGAACAATTTAATCATGTTCCATTAGTTGTAAGACCTAAAAGCTTTTTTCAAACCAATCCAAAAGTGGCAGAGAGCCTTTATGCAACAGCAAAACGTTGGGTTAGTGAGATAAAGCCAGCTTCTATGTGGGATTTATTCTGTGGTGTTGGTGGTTTTGCGTTACATTGTGCTGAAGAGGTAGAGCATGTTACTGGTATCGAAATAGAGCCAGAAGCCATTGAGAGTGCTAAACATTCTGCTGAAATTATGGGGGTGACGAATTTACGGTTTGCAGCTTTAGATTCAACCAGTTTTTCGCAATCAAATAAAAGTGCGCCAGAATTAGTATTGGTGAATCCACCGAGGCGGGGGATTGGTGAACAACTGTGCCAACAACTAAATGATTTTGCACCAAAACATATTATTTATTCAAGTTGTAACCCTTATACGCTAGAGCAAGACTTAGCGAGGTTAACAGGATATAAGGTAATGAAGTTGCAATGGTTTGATATGTTCCCGCACACAGAGCATGTTGAAGTTATGGTGTTACTTGAACATATTTAATGTTGATAAGGTAAAAGGGCATAACGTTATGTCCTTATAATTATTTGTTATTCAAGTGAGAGTAGTATTCACTTAATAAATGAGTAAGCACTGAAAATTGGCGAGCTATCTCACGGTTAAGCCATAAATAACCATAATAACTAATATTACTGGCATCACTTTGCTCATGGTTTTCTGCCGGAGGTAAAAGTGAGAGCATTTTTATTTCTTCTTGTTTAACAGGTAAAATATGTTGGTTTTCTATTTGAATAGCTAGACGTGAGAATCGGTCTGCTAATTGCTCTTTTGCCTCCATTAGACCAGGCATGTCGTTAATTTTATTCTGTCCTAACTGTTTATCCCACCTTGTGTGTAGCATTGATCCCATCATGGTAAATATTTGTTCTTCTGTCAGCATGATCTCAGTTAAGAGCTGTTTACTGGCAATATTCTCATTTTTAGTATGTGGCTGAAGGCTAGTTTGTTTATCAAGTATGTTTGATAGGGGATTGATATCTATAAGTTGAAAGTTTTCTGCCGCTATTTGCTGGTTATGCTGATGATAATAGTTACAACAGAGCTTGATGAACTGATGAGTGTAATTAAGATAATGCTCCGTTGCACGAGCAGGAAAAATATATAAGCTACAACAAATAGCAACGATAGCGGCCCAAAACACATTGATTGTGCGCCACATTGCAGCATGTAAATCCTCTGGGCCACCGCCGGCAACCACAACAACAGTAATAGCAACAACAAGTGCCGCATAAGAATACTTACCTTGTGTATAGTAAATTGCTGTAACCACCGTAGTGATTAAAATAATGTGGTGGAGCCAACTGTATGAAGTGGGTATTAAATAGAGAGATAAACCTATAATCGCCCCTAATATAGTTCCTGTTATTCGTTGATTAGCTTTGGATAAAACACCACCAAGAAAGTGAATACTGCCCATGATTGTTACTGTAGTAATCAGCGCCCATGAGCCATAAGGTAAGCTAAACATTTGAATAATAGAGACAATAATACTAAGTGCAACAAACACGCGAAACACAAGTAGTTGGCGGAAATATTTGATTGCAAAGCGAGAATAATTCTTCATACAAAACATTCGTTAAAATTTTCTAAATCATACAAAGAACGTGATGAAAGTCACTATTTAATTGTGAGGATTGAACTCGTCATTTACCTGAAACATGTGTCAGGTTGGTGAACGTTTGATAAAAATAAAGGCACTATAGAGTGCCTTTAGTCGGTTTTATTATTAGCTTGAATGGCAATTATTGTGTTTTAAATTGTCCTACTAGTTGCTGCAATTTATGACCCGCATCATCCAGTTGACTTACGATAAGTTCAGAGTTTTTATTTTCTCGAATCAAGTCGGTCACAATATTTTGGATAGAACCCATGTTGCCGCTTATCTCACCTGTTACTGCATTTTGCTCGGTAGAGGCCGCTGCAATTTGATTAATCTTGCCATTTATTTCGGTTACGGCTTCTGTGACAGAAATGAGGTTATTCGAGATTTGATTTGTCGAACTTACCGCATCATTACAAGATGTCTGACTTTTATCCATCGCTTGAACGGCTTGTGTAACCAAGTTATGTAATTGGTCTAGCATTTCATTAATTTCTAATGTGCTACTTTGAGTACGACTCGCAAGCCCACGAACCTCATCAGCAACAACGGCAAAACCGCGACCTTGTTCACCAGCACGTGCGGCTTCAATAGCGGCATTTAATGCTAGTAGGTTTGTTTGCTCAGCAATATCACCAATCACTTTTAGTACATTGTTAATATTATGCGATTGCTGATTTAGTGCATCAATGTAGCCAGAGGCTTGGGTTACTTCATCTACTAATGTATTTATTGATACTAATGATGTATCCACTTGTTGTTGAGCGATAAGCGCAACATCACTCATTTTTTCAGTACCAGAAGCAACATCGTTTGTGTTCTCTGCTATCTCATTTGCAGCTAGGCTCATTTGTTCAACGGCAGCAACGACTTGTTCAGTCTCGCAATTATGCTCGTTCAGTTTAGCAGTTAAGGCATTAGTTTGATTATGTACATTATGCGCCGTTGTTGTCAGGCTATCTGTCGTCGCTGAAACTTGGGAAATAATGCTTTGTAGTTTATTAGCAAAACGGTTAAATGCTTTTCCAAGTTGTGCAATTTCGTCATTACCTTCAACCACCAGACGTTTGGTTAGATCACCTTCACCATCTGCAATATCATTAAGTGTTTTAACCATACGCTCAACTGGTTTAATGATACGGCTTGTGATCAATAAAATAATCATGGCAGAAATTACGGCTAAAATGATCGAAATAAAAGCGACGGTATTGATACGATCTTTCATATCAGCATGAATCTGTGCTGTGTATTGTTCAACACTGTTATCTATGTCATCTAGATATAAGCCTGTACCAATAAACCATTTATTGTTATTAAGTGTAATCGCATAACTTTCTTTTGGTTGGGCTGGCTGGTTCGCTTTTTTAGGAAAGCTGTATTTAACAAACTGTCCATTATTTTTAGCCGCATTAATTAATACTTTGATGTACGCAACGCCGTTAGCATCCGTCGCGCCAATTTGATCAGTACCTTGAATTGAAGGCTTAAGAGGGTGAGCAACATTTACTCCCTCCATTGTGTAGATAAAAAAGTAACCTGCATCATTGGCTGCAAATCGAATAGGCGTAATAAGTTGGCGGATTGCTACAAGCTGTGTTGCTTCATCACTGTTTTTAGAAATGATATTTTCAATGGCGTGCTTGGTAATAATAACCGCGTCTTTGAGTTCTTGTTGTCTTTCTGAAATAAGCTCTTGCTTATAATGTGCCACATTTTTTGTTAGAGATTGGTTCTCTAAATAGATGACGATACACATCGCTATACCGAGAATAGCGATCATAGGCAATAAGCTTAGTAGTAATAATTTGTGCTTAAGTGTGTTGATCATAATTCCATTTGCCTTATCCATTATTAATCACTGATATGCATACGAGAGCGTTTGCTGTGTAGTATGCACATATAAGTTTATGTAATGATAAGAGAAAAATATTACTGATAGATGTATCTTTGATATTTATTCAATTAATAGTGCGGTTGTTGCAGACTTTTACATTGGGGGGAATAAAAATAAGGGTTGCATCGATAAAAAAATACCTACCAATGAGGTAGGTATTTTTTTAGAGCATGTATTTATTTTTTGTTTTTAAGGTATGTAATTGTGTTTGCCATATCTTGTAAGCTGTCGTGAGCACTTGTATTTACAAGATATTTGCCATTAATCAGGAATGCGGGCACTGATTGTAATGCAGCATTGCGAACGGTATCTTCAGATTGTTGGAGTAGCTTAAAGATTTCAGCTTGTTGTTGTTTTGTTAATTCATACGGACTTTTTAAACCGTTATCATGGAAGATTTTCGATAATGCGACTTTACGTTGCGCATCTGTCATATCTTTTGGTGAGTCTTGTACGAAAGAAAATAACGCTTCTACTAGTTTATGGCTAGGTTCGTTATTCGTTTGAATCATTGCTGCGTAGAAAATAAAAGCCGCTTTTTGCGCGCTTTCATTGAAAGTCACGTGTACTTGATTGATGTTTTTAGTGTTTGTTAATTTTTGAATTTCTGGCAGCATACCTTCCATATTACGGCAGTGCCCACAAGACAGTGAAAAAATCTCTGTGACAGCGGGCATGTTAGGCATAGGGGTTGGAATTATTGAATACTTATCGCCTTCTTGGGGTGTTTTAGAATCAGAACATGCTGTTAATGTTAGTGCTGCTAATAGTACAACGAAGAAAGATTGGTAAATACGTTTCATTGTGGTCTTCTTTATAGAATTAAATAAAGAGTATTATGGCGATAATTAAATAACATTGCATCGTAAAGTTACAAAATAACACCAAATTGTCTAATGTTAGCGTTATTTTGTTGATGAATAAACGTAAAGAAATAGTGTGAATAACTCAGTGAAAAGCCTATGTTGATGGGGTATTATTGCTGGCTTTATTATTGCTTTGAGTGCTTCAAATGTTTATTGGATTTGATTATGGGACGGCAAATTGTTCAGTCGCAAGAATGGTAAATGGTAACCCCGAACTGTTACCGCTAGAACACAATAATCATTTTATTCCATCAACGTTGTGTGCCCCTACACGAGAGGCGGTATCAGAGTATCTATACCGTTTTATGGGGATATCCCCAACAGACAGTGTTGGAGAGCAAGTATTACGTCGCGCAATGGCTGTTAACCGTGAAGAAGATATTGAAATTTTCCGTGGTGATTTACAGTTTGGTGAAGCCGCACTAAATACCTATTTGTCTGATCCTGAAGAAGTCTATTACGTTAAATCTCCTAAATCTTTTCTTGGTGCCAATGGCTTACGTGACGCGCAGATCAGTTTTTTTGAAGATCTTGTTTGCGCTATGATGGCGAATATTAAACATAATGCAGAGCAGCATCTTCAATCAGATATTACACAAACCGTGATTGGTCGTCCGATCAACTTTCAAGGGACAGGGGGGGAAGCTGCAAATATTCAGGCTGAAAAAATTCTCTCTCAAGCAGCGAAACGCGCAGGTTTTAAAGATGTTTCGTTTCAGTTCGAACCCGTTGCAGCTGGTTTAGAGTTTGAATCAACATTAACTGAGAATAAGACAGTACTTGTGGTTGATATCGGTGGTGGTACTACAGACTGCTCACTCATAGAAATGGGGCCTAAATGGATTAATGAGCAAGATAGAACACAGTCTCTACTTGCACATAGCGGACAGCGTGTGGGTGGGAATGATTTAGACATTCATCTTGCTTTTAAGCAATTGATGCCAGAATTTGGTTTAGGGAGCAGAACTGCACGAGGCATTGATATGCCGTTTAATCAATTTTGGAATCCTATCGCGATTAATAATGTTGCGGCACAAACTGAGTTTTATTCTGAAGCCAATTTACGCGCGTTAGAAAAGTTACGTTATGACGCTGCAGATCCTGCAAAACTAAGCCGCCTTATTCATGTTTATCATGAGACCTTGGGATACCAAATTGTACGACGTGCAGAAGAAGCTAAAATAGCGTTATCTGAGCAAAATAAATATCGTGTTGATATGGCAATAATCAACGACGTATTTGCAGTCGATATTACTGTTAAGCAATTTGCAGAAGCGATCGCAACCCCGACAGATAAGATGCGTGATCTTATCGTGGAAGTGCTAGCACAGAGTAATAAAAAACCAGATGTGGTGTTTATGACGGGAGGAACCGCACGTTCTCCAATTTTGAGGCAGTGTATTGAGCTGCAGTTGCCAGATATTCCTATTGTAAGTGGTAATTTTTTTGGTTCAGTTACTGCTGGATTAGCACGTTGGGCTGAACGTTGTTACCGTTAATTCTAATAAAGTGATAAAAAGGCCTTTGATATGGCCTTTTTATTTGAAAAGAGCTAGGCAGGTTTAGGGGCGTAAGCAGAACACCATCCCTTAGCATTAACAAGCTTACCAGGGAATATTTTACATGGGCGCCATGCCGCGCTTGCATCACCTTCAATAAGCATACAGCTATTACAATTACTGTCACCTTTAGTGGATTCGTTAACATATTTTAGTGCTTTTGCCTGTGGATCATCGGTAGACAAATGTGGAAGTTCAGCCGCTTGGGCCGGTTTTACTAATAGCTTGCTTCCAATACTCAGACCAATAATTCCACCAACAGTCAATTGTAAAAAGCGTCGACGTGAAGATTGATTTTTCATTGCAATGTCCTTTTTTAAGCACATGAGTTTCAACTCATTTAACTTATTAATTATTAAAGTAGGGGATAATCAATAAGTGACCTACGCATCATCTACTACTAATATAGACGAGTGATGGATAAAGCTGATTGTTTAATCTACTTATAGATTAAATCAATATTACGTAAGTAATGTCAAAAAAGATGATTTTTGCTGTGTAAAAGTAAGCAAAGAGTGAAGAATGGGCCTCACAATAGTGAGGCCCATAGATATTCTATTTTATAGTGCTGAAATAGGTTGGCTATTTTCTTGCTTTAATTTTGCGAAAAAAGCCTGTGTTTCAGCAATGACTACGTGGCGTAATACAACGAGACCAATAAGGTTAGGGATAGCCATTAAGCCATTAACAATATCTGCAATTACCCAAATCATATCTAGCTGCATGAAGGCGCCGCCAGCGATAAGTACAAGGAAAAATAACTTGTAAGGTAAAATTGCTTTCACACCGAAAAGGTAAGTAATACAACGTTCGCCATAGTAATTCCAACCTAAAATAGTGGTAAAGGCAAAGAACATTAAGCCAACAGAGACCATTAATGGACCGTAATAGCTCGAATGTAGACCTTCAGCAAAAGCATGGGTTGTCATTGCAGCACCAGCAAAATCAGAAGACCAAGCGCCAGTAACAATCAATGTTAGACCTGTCATCGTACAGATAATGACGGTATCAAAGAAAGTACCTGTCATAGAAATAAGGCCTTGGCGCACACAAGAATCAGTTTGTGCTGCAGCCGCTGCAATAGGTGCGCTACCTAAGCCAGATTCATTAGAGAATACCCCGCGCGCAATACCAGACTGAATAGCAAGCATGATCCCTGCGCCAACAAAACCACCTGTAGCGGCATGCCCTGTGAATGCAGATTCAATAACTAAGCTAATAGCATTTGGAATGGCGTCAAAATTACTCGCTAATACACTGATACAAGCAATGATGTAAAAACCAGCCATGAGTGGAACAACAGTACTTGCAACACTTGAAATGGATTTAATACCACCCAGTGTCACTGTCGCAACCAATACGGTTAAAATAACAACGGTGATTTCTTTCGGTATATTGAAAGAAAGCTGTGCGGCTTCAACGATGGCGTTCGCTTGTGGGAAAGTACCAATACCAAAACATGCAACACCAACAGCAAAAAGTGCGAACAGTTTCGCAAGCCACTTGCTACCCACACCTTTTTCGATGTAGTACATTGGGCCGCCTAAAATTTGGCCGTTACTGTCAACTTCGCGGTATTTTACCGCTAATAAACATTCTGCATATTTCGTTGCCATTCCTAGTACAGCAGCAAGCCACATCCAGAAAAGTGCACCAGGGCCACCAAGTTTAATTGCTGTGGCTACACCAACAATATTACCGGTACCAATTGTTGCAGAAAGGGCAGTACATAGCGCGGCGAAGCTAGAAACATCACCTTCACCTTTACTATCAGCATCTTTTTTGCCACCAAATACATAGCGTAATGCCAGTGGTAGGTAACGGACTTGGATAAAACCAAGACGGATGGTTAAGTACAAACCTGTACCGACTAGTAAGATCAGTAATGGCGGTCCCCAAACAAGACTGTCAAAGGCTTTAAGAAAATTAAAAATTGTATCGTGTAGTGGATTCATTATTCCTCCTTTAAACTTCAAAGGAAGAGATATAGAACAACATAAATGTTGGATGCAGATAATATCTGGTTGCTGCTCTTATCTCCTCTGTCCTTTTGCCTGAGAGTTTCACCCATATAGGGCTTGCTCCTTCGGCGCTCGATTTAACGAGTCTCTCCAGAGGCTCCTCCAACAACAGTCCATACCTATCGTAAAATACGACATGGTGCCTGAAAGATTTACGATTTAATAAATTGAGGGCTCAACTTATTAAAAACGCTTACTTCTTCGGCGGGCGTAAGAGATACCATCATGGTAATTTCTTTTGCCGCTCTCCTGCTGTCTTCATCGGAACTCATATTTCGGATTGCAATGTTAGGGGAATGAAATGTGATTGTCAGCAAAAAAAATGTGCAAACAGTGAAAAAAAGTCTAAATGTGAAAAAAATAAGCGGGTGATGGGGGCAGAAATTTGTTGGTGGACAAAAAACAAGCTTACTTATCGGGAAAGTAAGCTTATTAGTATGTGGGATCAGTTTATATAAACAAGACGTCGTTATTGTTTGAAGTTTTTACTGAGTAATTTTATTAACTCATGGTTGTTATCTGATGTAGCTTCCCAGCCAAAAACGCCACCGAGTTGATGTTTCTTCACATAATCAGCTTTAGCTTGTAACGAACGCTTATCTTCAAAACTAATGTATTCATTTTTCTTTGGGCTAAATAAGACGGCAGCTTCAGCTTTTTCGTCGTAATAGTACTGGTAACCCAATTTTTTATTATTTATTAGATATTTCATAATATCTGAGTAGTTAAAATAACCAGGGTCAGCAATATCTGAACCTTTCTCCATTGTTCCTTTACTACTTAGCCCTTCGAGTCTTTCAGCAGAAGCTTTGTCGACACCTTTCCATCCACGACCATAAAAGGGGCTGCCAATAATGATTTTTTGTCTGTCAACGCCTTGTTTTAATAAAGCGTTTACTTGGTTGTCAACTGACATGTCATCAGGCGTTAAAGGCGTACTATATAAATTGCTATGGTGACCAACCGTAGGACCCCAACTGCCTAAAAAGTCAAAGCTCATTAAGAATATTTGATCGAGATCTTGTGATACTTTTTTCCAATCAATACCGGGTAATGTTTTAGGTGCACCATTTACTGCCGCTGAAAGTTGGTAAGTGCGATTATTTTTTATAGCCAACGTATTTAATTGGGTACGAAGTTCATGAATTAACTTTGTGTATGCAAGACGTTCACTTTCCACATTATCATTGCCTAAGCCTGATAAACCATGTCCACCGGGGTATTCCCAATCGATTTGAATGCCGTCGAAGAAATCATATTTTTGGATTAATTTTATAGCACTATCAACAAATGTTTTTCTGTATTCATCGTTTAACGCGACTGTATGGAAAGGCTCTGATAATGTCCAGCCGCCAAAACTAGGAAGAATAGATAAATTTGGATTTTCGTCTGAAAGTAACTTTAGTTGACCGAAGTTACCACGGTAACTGACTTTACTTGATGTCTTACCTTTTAGTTTCATTTGAAGTGCGGCATAGTCATCTAAGACAATAGCGGTACCTATTGGTTTATCCTTACATTGGGTTTTCATTATTTTTTTTATGTTGTCGGGAGAGGCATCAACAGGTCCGCACACAGCAAGAAAGGCATAAATAACATGCGTTAAATCATTAACAGGAAGCATGTTGGCACTGTAGGGCGTTTTAGGAGTATATACTTTCCAATCTGGATAATAGGCTGCAATAACAGGTGACGAATGCGTTATTGGCTGAGCTGCAGCTTGATTGGAAAAAAAACAACTAACAAGAGTTGCGGTAATAACGGAAAGATAATAATTCCGTGAGAAATAACGCATTGATAGATCCCTAATCGCGAAACATAAATTAATATCAAACAAGTATACTATCGTTGTTTGTTTTTATTGAGTTATGTGATTTGTTATATATTATGACAATGATCACAAAGATACACTAAAACGCAAATTTTATATGTAAAAATTTGTATTAGAAATACGGTATTTGTTTTTTTTTTGCTACAAAGTATTTCTTTTTTTTTTATACTGAATTGTTATTTTAACGGATGTTGGATGGTTCGTTATGTTATAAAGGAATCACTATAAATAACAAATATATGTATATAGTTGATAATTAATTCGGACTAGAACAAAATAGTTATCTCGTTATTAATAATTAAGAATATGTAATATGACTGGATAAATTAGTGTTTATAACCATTATTAGCCATATTAATAAGTATCTAATAATTAATATCTGAGTAAATTAGGAACAATATTATTTTTTGATAAAGGATGATCATTAAAGAATTTTATTAAGAGAATAACCAAACAGGTGATGATGTGATTTGGGTAAATTGTTGTCATAAAGAAAAACATACCAGCACTAAAGATATTCTACTGCAGTATCACAATCTCGTTGATGTATCGCCATTTGAAATACTATCAACAATGACTGGTTTTGAATTAATTTTCATTGAAATACAAGACTCACAATCAAATGGCTTTAAATTATTACGTACCATAAAGCAGCGCTTTCCTGATGTGAAGATTGTTATTGTTTATCATGATTTAGACGCTGAATTGGCTGTGTCTGCTTTGCGATCTGGTGCTGAAGATATTTTATCGAGTAATGCAATCCGTCAAAAAGTTGATGCCTGCTTAACGCGCTTACATACCCATGACGATAATATGATAAATGTTGAAGATATTTCTCAGCGAGAACTTTCGATCCTTCCTGCTTTAACAATTATCGATAAAGATATCAGTGCCCCCTTGCGGGAAGAAGAGTTAGCAAGTGCGTGTCAATTTTCATCGACGTATTTCTCTCGTTTATTTCACAACATAATGGGAGTGACACTCAAGCAGTACATTATTAAAAAGCGGTTAGATTTAGCTTGTGGCCTCTTAAGTTCAGATCAAGAAAAAATATCAGCCGTTGCCTCATCTGCTGGATTTAAAGACGTGTCTTACTTTTCAAGAGTATTTAAAAAGCATATTGGTTGTTCCCCTGGTGAATTTCGTGCCAGTCGTCAAAAAAAATGAATTTTTTTGTAGTAAATTTAATTAATAGTTGCCTAACGAACATCTTCATTGCAGAGTATTTTAACGTCACCGTTACTAATATTCACAATGACAACATACCATGAACTGCTGGGAACAACAGAAGACTTCACAAGAAGTGATATCAAAAAACGTTATAAATTGTTATCTCATCGATTGCATCCTGATAAATCAGGTTCTGTTATTTTAATGCAATTAATCTCGCATGCTTATAATGAAGTATTATGTGGTAATGGTAATAGGCATTGCGAATTAACCCATATTAATCATGAAAAAATATTATTAACAAAGAAGTATGCAGAAAAAGTAAAGCAAGAGTTAGCACTGCAAAAAAGAAAGAATGTTGAGTTAGAACAACAAGTCTTAGAATTAAGAAAAAAATTAGAACATCAATCGTGTGAGAATAAACGATTAACGGAAACGTTAGAAAAGAAACAAAGAAAAAAGATTGTTAGTACAGTGCTGCCTTATGAAAATAAGACGTGGGAAAAAAGATATCGAATAATTAAATATGGATTAGTTATATCTTCTGTTGTATTAAATGTTGGATTAGCAGTTGCCGCAATAACACTTACCAAGTCTAATGTTGTTGATCGTGTAATTTTCAAAAGAGAAAATAGGTTGATAGAGCCATCGGTAGTTCCACAAAAAGTCGCTGTTGAAGAGCTTATTTCCCCTAAGCCAGAATTAACGACATATCGACCGTTGGATCTAACACAAATCGTCGGAGAATGGCGTTTATTCCAACCAATAGATCGGTCACCTTATATTGCTATACGTAATCAAACAGGTTCTTACATTGTGCAGCGCTGTGATCTCCAATTTTATTATTATGCCAATATGACTCAGCAACGAACGGCATTACCCGCTAATTTACGTTTTATGTACCAGCAGCAGAATTTTTTGGTTTATAACATTGCCTATGGAATAGGTTCAGAACGGGATCATTGGGTAAATAGTCTGAGTATTAAAATTAACAAAGAGTATTTTTCTAATACCTCTTTTTTGGATTCTAACAATATAATGAAACAGCACTGTGCTAGGGGGTAGCTTATAAATAAAGCCCAATGTCTCACTTGAAGTGATAACATTGGGCTTTGTTTTATTAGGCCGTTTGTAATGGCATTACATGTTGCTGTTTAGGTTTCATCAATAGTGTAAAAGCTGCAGGCACAAAGTAGAAAGAAAGTAATGTGGTCAATACTGTACCGCCAGCAATGGTGACGGCAAATGGAGGCCAAAAACCACCACCTTCTAACATCAGAGGAATAAATCCACCAACGGTTGTAATCGTGGTTGAGGTTATATGTCGCGTACAACTCATTACGGCAATATGAATGGCCTGTTTATCGCCATTTAATGCATTAGGATCTGCTTTTAGCTCGGAAAGGATGACAATAGCGGCATTTATTGCCAAACCAATTAAACCGAGTAAACCAATAATGACGGTAAAGCCAAACGGATAATTAAACAGCCATACTGAGAGCAGCCCTAACCCTGATGCCATAAAGCCAACGGTGAAAATGATCAAACTTAATCTAAAGGAATTAAATGAAATCACAACCACCATGATCATGAGTGTAAATACCATGGATAAATTGGTGATGAGGTTGCCTACAGATTTATTTCGTTGTGCAGATTCCCCCCCAATTTCAACAGTATATCCAGCAGGTAATGTCGTCATGTATTGATTGAGCTTTACTTTAAATGCATTCAATGCTGTTTGCGGTAAAACACCGGCTTCTAAATAACCTTCAATAACATTAATGCGTTGACCATTTCGATGTGGTATTGCACCACGTGTTGGGGTCAGTGATAGATCAGCAATGGATGAAATAGCAATACCTGAAAACTGCTCACTTGCATGGTTATTAACCACTGGAATATGAAGGTTTGCTAAGTTCGTCATATTTTCGCGAGAGAGGTTATCCACACGAACACGAATAGGGATTGCTTCTGCACCTTCGATAATATTGCCGTTAGTGATCCCAATCAGTGATGCTTGCAAGAGATCTGCGATTTGAGAGAGGTTTAAACCACTTAATTGGCTGGCTTGTTCATTCACATCCACACTGACTTTCGGTAAACCTGATAATAATGTTTCACGGGTATGCGTGACATTTGGCGTACTCGCCATCAATAAGCGGATATCTTCACCAATGGTTTTCAACATATCAAGGTTATTGCCGTATAAACGTACTTCAAGTGGCGCATTAAACGGAGGGCCTTGTTCTAACTTACGTATTAAAATTTGCGCCTCTGGGATCGCTTTATCTAATTGCTTTTGCAGTTTAGGGATCAGCGTATTAGCAACTTTAAAGTTAGTGGTTTTGATCATCGCTTGAGCAAAGTTAGGTGTGCCTTGTTGGTTGGCGACCATGTTGTAGTAAAACGAGGGAAAATTAGTCCCAATTAACCAATTAACTTGTTCGATATCCTTATATTCTTTAAGTAAGTGATCGATTTTTTTCGTGGTTGCTTCTGTTGCATTGCTACTCGCTTGTGGCGGTAAAAACACTTGGATCTCGAACATATCACGATCAGAAGGTGGGAAAAATTGTTCGGTTAACTGAGATGCACTCCAGATACCAACAAAAGGTAATACTGACATTGTAATGAGCGCTAATAACGGACGCTTAATTGCCATTTTTACGGTATTGCCAAATGCATTGGCAAGCCATGGTAGGGTTAAGCCTGTTTGGTACCATTCATTATGTTGGGTTTGTTTAGGAAGCCAACGCGCTGCAAATCCTGCAACCAGAGTATGAGCAATAAGATAAGAACCGATCAGAGAAAAAGATACGGTGATAGCAATAGCACCTACAAATTCACCAGCAGGACCTGGCATTAGGAAAATAGGGGCAAAGGCAAGAATGGTTGTTAGTGTTGAACCGAGTAATGGTATCCATAAATGCTGAATAGCTTTTAAGGCTGCATCGATTCGTTCAAGACCTTTCTTACGATAATGTTGAATAGTATCTACCATTACAATCGCATTATCGACCATGATCCCAAGCGCAACAATCAACCCCGTTACCGACATTTGGTTCATCGGTAACCCAGTAAAATGCATTAAAGCGAGGGTGAATAAACAAGTAAGTGGTAATGATAGTGCAACAATAAACGCAGATCGGATCCCAAGCGTAATAAATAATACGATTAAGATGAGCGAGAAGCCGAGCAATAAATTGTGGGCTAAGTCAGTAAGTCGAACTTGGGTATAACCTTGCTGCTCAAAGATACGATTGAGTTTTATATTACTCGGAAGCTCTTGTTCAAATTGAGACAGAAAGTGATTAACGTTTTTTGTCCACTGATCAACGCGTAGATGAGGCTGCATACGCGCAGCAACAATAACAGCGAGCTTTCCATCGATAACAGCTATCTCAGCTGCTGGGTTTGTTTGCTGACGTTGAATGGTGGCGATATTTTCTAACCGCACAAGATGACCGTTACTATCAATAGTGATAGGTACTTGTCTGATACGGTCGAGTGAGTCTAAAGAATCGGCAATTTCTAAACTAAATCGACTTTGTCCATTTACCAGTTCACCGGCAGCATTTTTTGCATCTGCACCTTGTATGGCAGAAGAAATAGAAATGGCTGAGCGTCCTAATGCACTAACGGCAACAGGATCAATTTTTACCACCACTTCTTCTTCGGGTAAGCCATATTCATCAACAAACTCTGTACCATTAAGTGCACGTAGGCGGTTACCTAGTTCAATGGCATAACGGCGTAGAGTGAGTAAATCTGTGGGAGAGCGACCTTGCCAAGTAAGCGCGGTAATGACGGTAAAGGCATAAGAATGATCGCTGTCTAAATTAGGAACAGAAGCACCTTCTGGTAGGTTCGGTGTGATATCAGAGAGTTTATCTCTTGCATCAGACCATACTGGTTCTGAATCGGTAACGCTGTCTTTTAGTTCTATACTGACAAGCGAAATACCCGGACGAGAAACCGATGTAATGTTATTAATATCATCTATTTGTCGTAGTTTATTTTCAATTTTCTCGGTAACGAGCGCTTCAACACGTTCAGCCGTTGCCCCCGGATAATGGGTTATAATTGAAGCGTTACGATTATTAATAATTGGGTCTTCAGCTCTTGGCAACGAAGATAAAGCAGAAAGACCACTCACGATCAATAAAGCGACAGCCAAAACCAGTAGGCGGGTATTAGAAAGAATACGTTTCATTTTAAGCCCCATTATCATCAGTTAATGCTGGCTTGGTGGCTGTTTTTTGTTTTGGTGTTACGCTTGGGGTTATGGTTACGATTTGGCCTGGTACTAAACGATGTAATCCTGTTGCGATAATCTGTTCGCCTTCATCAACGGCACCTTGGATATAGGCTTTATCATTTGCAGCATAGAGGAGTTGTACTGAGCGTCGTTCAACTTCCGGCCCCGCACCATTTTCAACAACCGCAAAAATATTCCATGTACCGCGTATACCGTCAGTTAACGCTGATAAGGGAACCCAAAATCCTGCTTGCTGTTGTGTATCGTTGTAATTGAGATACGCTAATTCACCATTAATAACATTGGCATTCGTTGGCAATGAAAAACGGAAATTTATTGCACGACTATTAAGGTTCACGGTAGCACCCGGATTGAGCAAAGTGACAGGGTATGTATCTTTACCCACCCGTACTGTCCATGTTTTTTGTTGGGTCACGCCTTGTACCTTGTCGATAGGAATACCGATATGTACTTCTTTGTTTTTATTCGCCAGTAGAGTAACAGTAGGAGAGCCTGCGTTTACAACATCGCCATGGGAAACATGACGGGCGCTGATGACCCCACTGTAGGGAGCAATAATGGTGGATTTCACTAACCGTAGTTGGTTTGCTGCAAGGGTCGCTGAGAGTTGACGATAGTTCGCTTGAAGCTCTTTACGTTGGCTTGTCAGGCTATCTATGTCCGATGCCGCGCTAAAGCCTTTGGATTTGAGTGATTTTTGGCGTTTTAAATTAGCATTAACTAACTCAAGTTGCGCTGATATTTGAGCTTGTTGGGCTTTTAATTGGTCGGCTTCAGTGGCAAGTAATAAAGTATCGAGCGCTAAAAGAGGATCACCTTGCTGAACTGTGTCACCCACATTGACATAAATACTGTCAATTTTACCGCCGAGTTCAAAGCCAAGGTTTGCCTGTTGACCTGCTTGAACAAATCCAACGTATTCACGCTCAATCGCAAACTCTTGTTGTTGCTTGAGTTGATGAGTGTCTACACTAAGCAGTTGTAATGATGCTTTATTTTCTTCTTTTGCTGGCGCATCACACCCAGTTAGCGTAGCAGTGCTCATTATCACATATAACGCTAAAGAAGATTTGGTTATCCGTTGCATTAATGGCTATCCTAATATTAAACTAGACTGGCAAGTCCATATGACTAAAAAGTATACCATTCAAACTAGACTGTCTAGTTTGAATGCGTGTATTTATGTAAATAATTAGCATTTATGTGCTCGTAGGTGGAAAATTGCTAACAGCAAGAAGTCAATTAAAGAAACAACAAATATTAGATGCGGCGACTGAGCTCTTTACTCAACATGGTTATGCGATTTCTATGGATAGCATTGCATTGGCTGCGAATGTTTCTAAACAAACGGTTTATGCGCATTTCAAAACTAAAGATGATCTGTTTGAAACGTGTATTCGTGCTAAATGCATGGAAAGCCAGATGGATAAATTGCCATTAGATGATAGAAGAAAGCCACGAGATGTATTGTGTGATTTTGCTAAACGTTTTCAAACGATTTTACGAACAGAAGAAGCTATTTTGACCTATAGAACAGCGATTCGTCAGTTAGAATCGCATCCTGATCTGGCTAAAGTGTTTGTTTCTGCCGGACCTGAAACGACTATTGAAATGTTGGCTCAATACTTATCTGTTCAACAGCAACAAGGTGTGTTGAATTTTTCAATTTCAGCCTCTGACGCAGCGATGCAGTTATTATTAATGTTGCATGGTCGAATGGTATTTTTAGCGCAACTAGGTCAACCTTGTGATATGACAGAGCAAGAAAATGATGCTTATATTGAAAGCTGTGTTGATTTATTTATGACAGGTTACGCCGCAAAAAAGTAACGATAAACGATTGAGAAGGGATTTAATCAATGGATATTAGTAAATACAAAGCAGTCATTTTTGATATGGATGGAACCTTAGTGGACTCTATGCCAGCTCATATTTATGCTTGGCAACTCACGTGTGAAGCGCACAATATTCCTTTTGATCACGATTGGTTTTATACCATGGGCGGTTCACCAACCTTAAATACGGCAAAAGCTCTCATTGAAAAATATCAGTTAGATGTAGATCCTGTTTATCTTGCTGAATCAAAACTCCATCACTTTGATGATATTACACATAAAGGTGAGGTGATAACGGGGACTTTCGAGGTATTGAAACAAGCAAAATCGAAAGGTATTCCAACTGCAATAGGGACGGGATGTCAGCGTCGCCACACTGAAGAAATTTTAACCAGTGCAGGCTTAATGCCGTATCTTGATGCTATTGTCACTGCCAATGATGTTACACAGCATAAACCGCTTCCTGAAACGTTCTTATTAGCGGCACAAAAATTAGGTATTGCAGTACAAGATTGTGTGGTGTTTGAAGATACCGAATTAGGTTGCCAAGCAGCTAAATCGGCAGGCATGGACTGTTATTTAGTCGCTGGTGGAGAAATGAAAGAATTCCGCCCTGCAAATATGTAGTGTTAACTGAAGATCAGTTATGCTTGCGCGCCTACTCGCTTAATACCGACGATTATGACCGATAAAAAATCAACGCATCAACGTGGAACACATAAACCACACCCGAATAAAGGCCAGCCTTACACTATTTCTGAAACGCGATTTTGGTGCCAGCGTTTAGCAAAAACAACCATCAGAGCACTACATATTTTAGGGGTTGCAGTATCTAGTGCTGGTTTTATGTTCGCTGTTGATAAAGCACTTTGGATCAATTGGTGGGTTTTAGCCATGATGAGCGGTGTTACCATGATGTCGCTAGAAATTTATCGTTCAAAACTATGGCTCATTCAGCTTAAAGGTATTTTAACCTTTGTTAAATTATTCATGTTGTTATCTATTATTTGGCTTCCAGCACATCAAGCACATATCTATATAGCAGTGATTTTACTTTCAGTATTTATTGCCCATGGTCCAGCGGGATTACGTCATTATTCTATCTGGCACCGTAAACGCATTGATGAGAAAAAACAGTTGAATGGATAGATTATTACAACTGTTCTTATAGCAATAAAAGCAAGGATGCTGAATTAGACTTACACTAATAGGAGCGAGTGTGTTGTTATCAATAGGAAGGCATTATGGGACACCGCCACATTGTATTTTATTCTATTGTCATCACTGTAATTGTTCTTGTTGTGTTTGCGTTAAGGGAACAAGAAGTACATCAACAAAGTATGGAAGAAAAGTTAGCCTCCGCGATAGAAAAACAGATCTTACCCCCAGATAAAACCTTACCTAATACTGATCAGAAATTACCTTATTACCTCTATGGGCGAGCGGATTTAAATAATAACGGTAAAGAAGAAACCTTTGTGCTTATGCAGAGCGAACGTTATTGTGAGAAAGATGAGTGTAAGGCCTATTTATTTGATGACCAATATCAATTAATGGCAAAGTGGGAAAAAATTCAACAACCTGTGTTGGTAGGTGATGATACGAATAACGGTTGGAAAGATATTTTATTAACATCTAATAATCAAACGTATATCATTCAATATTCAGATAAAACCTATAATGAAAAGATAACGACAGCAGCTAAATATACGGATAAAGCACAAGCGTTAGAAGCCGTAGGATTAGCAATAGATAGTGAATATTATCAAGCGAACGGGACTAATTTAGAGCTTGATTACAACCAGCCGATTTTTGATTGTCAAACCTGCTATTTATTTAGTTATGAAGAACTTGATAATGCTAACAGTCAGCAACATTACTTAGCCGTGAATGTTGCGACTGGCAGTGTTAGAAGGGTGAATGACTCTCAAAATAAACAGTGAAAGTAGATTTTTCTGAACTGTAAACCTAGCTTATTTTAATGGAAATGCTTGTTGATAACATAGCCACAATTCTAATTGATTAATATCTTCTTCAATTAATGAACATAGCATATCAGCCGAATGTTCATAATTATCCGTATCAATATCAATAGGTTGATCTATCTCATATCGTTGTGGGAATCGTTTTTCAATGTCAGAAAGCTGTTTAATCCACTTCTGGGTATAGTTATTATCATCAGGAGTATTCAGTCCAAGCTTGGTTGCTAATAAAAGTGAATCACTTAAACGGCGTAAGATAACCAACAAACTCTTCCAATCTTGAGAGGTACGAGGGCTAAGATTTGGTTCTTTTAGTAAATTAAATATCTCAGCTTTAAGGGCATAATAATTATCCTGTGCTTTGTACAGGTTTAGTTTCTGCTCAAACAGTGGCTTATTGAGTACTGTTACATACAAAATCTGTGAGCGTATCATGCGTGCAATATAGAGATCTAACCAACGCATTGTCCAACTCGGCGCGACAAAATAATTAATAGAAAAGGCAATGGTTACACCAAATAAGGTATCAATAATACGATAAAACGTCACATAGGTATTATCCGGTGAGAGTAAGCTGATAGAGAATACAATCATCGATGTTAACCAGAATACGTGAATGTCATAGCGCTCTTTATGGTATGTGGTAAAAGCAAAAAAGACAGAGATGCTAGTTAGTATAATCAAGTGTTGATTTGGAAAAAAATATAAGCATACAAAGCTATATAAACCGCCTAATGCAGTACCATAAAAACGATGCCAAATGCGGTGGTTAGTTACACCTATTGACGAGGTGAGTAATACAATAAAGGCTGTTAATGAAATCCAATAACCTTGAGGGATTTGATAGAAAATCGTTAAAAATTGCGTAATCGCTAATGTAATGGCTATTTTACCACCGTGTCGCCATTCTTTAGATTTAAGATGTAAAGCATGCTTAAAATTACGTAAAAAGGACACCGTATCTGAGGTGAAAAGATAAATATTTTTACTGTAATCGAGTGTAGAAAAGGTTGAGAAATTATAACAGCGCTTAAGTTGTTCTAATAAATCGACAATGTATTGGTTGTTTTTATGTTCGTTGACATCAAAGATCGCTGTAATTTGCTGGTGGTGTTTGATTTCTCTCGCAGCTTGCTCAATCCAATTAGATAAACGGCTGCGTGTATTTTCTTGTAAATTGAAACTTAAAATACGCTCAAGACTAATTACATATTCAGCAACTTCAAGTGAACGTTGTAAATCCATACGCACTTGTTCAGTTCGTTTAACTGAAGTAATTGAATTGCTGTAGTAAGCGACTTTGTGCGCGCATAAATAAAATTGCTGTCGTTTCTCTTCTAGAACAGATTCATCATCGGTTAAACGGACTGTATTTAGCCAGTCAGCAAGAGTAAACGTCACTGAGTGTATATGGTTTTGTAAAATACGTCCTTTGAAAAAAGGCCATAAGATCAGTGACGTTAGTATTACACTGCCTGCGGCAAACAGGTTCGCGAACAGAATGATGAAAAAGGAATTTTCGGTGCTCGCAAAATGAATGGACATAATGTAAGTGAAACCAAAATTATAACCAAACGAACGAATATGCGGACGTTGGTTAGACATCAAGCCATATACAATTGCAATGCTACATAATGTAATGGCGCTAAGCCATAAGTTATCAAAGACACTAAAAGCGAGGTAGGTTGATAAAGCGGTTAAAAGCACTGAGATCAATAAGATTTGTAAGCGCTTTAAATAGGGGAGATCGCGCGCTTGAGTGCCGAGTAGCCAAGCGGTGATGAGTCCTGATATTCCAGCAGCGGTAAAACCAAAAAAATAGAATAAGCCGAGTGACATCACCATAGGAATGGTAATGCGAATAGAGTCAGGTATATCTGCCGCATTAGAAAACCAACGAGACCATAGAGAGCGAAGAGAGTGCTTTTTCATTAGTTACAGTACAAACGCAAGAAATATAGAGATGAGTTAGTATAAAACTAACGGAATTCGTAAGAGGTATATTATAGCGTAATGTATGCCCATGAAAGAGGCTTTACAAGAGGATTCTCAGTATAAGACTTATTTAGTGCTTATTAGTTAAATATTGCAGCAAATAAATGCAATAAAGCCCTTGTGTTAAGGGCTCTAGAAAGTGGCGACATTAAGCTGATTTTAAGAGTAGTTGGCCAAGGTAGTTCATCGAAAATGCAGCATCTTGCGCTGCGGTATTAACTTTAGCGATGTATTTCTCTGCTCGTTCTGGATCATCTTTTAGGCTAGCTTTGATCTTGCTGATCATTTGCTCTGCCATTTCAGTCTTTTGCTTACAATCATTAAATAGCGCAGAAATAAAAGAAATTTCAATTTCTCCGCCTTTTGCGAACAACTCAGCGGCAATGTTATAAACTGTATGGAATTTGTTCGCAGCATCTTTTTTATCTGCTTCCACTTCCGATTCCCATTCAGATGACCAAGTCTTAAAAATAACGGCAATCTGCGAATTAGCGGCGATTTTAATTTGTTGCATATTGAGTTCCTAGCGTTGTTCGATAAAGCATAATAATTCAGCTTAATTACGGATAAAAGCCTTTCTTACCGAAAAGCAAAATCGATGGTAGATCTCTTTATGCTTTGTTTGATTGTTAGCCATATTTACTATTAACAACCAATTATCAGCGGATTTACATCACATTATTTATCTAAATTTGCACTTTCTTGTCATTTCTATTGCGAAAAAGCTTGCTTGCGACACTGTAACGTTTTAGCTTGAAGTTAGCCGATAATTTATATTAATGGCTGAAAGCTAAGGAGGAACTTATGATTCAAGTGAACTTCGATTTAGCAAAAACGGCGTACAATAAAGTGCTTAAATACCCATTTGGAGGTGAATTAGAGCAGCATGAATATTTAGCTCTCCGAGTATTTCGTTGGGATCTCGCTCGTGCTGGAATGCAAATCGATCGTGCGTTTGATTTGCGCTTAAAACGGTGCGGTTATCGAAATATTGCTACGCAGCCAGCTAAAGCACATCGACCATTGCCTGCTTGTGTTATTGATAAGATGAGCGAGGCGTGGAAATTTCAAAACGGTTATATCTAATGTTTTATTCTCTTCAATAGTGGCTAAAGATATAAACTTTCTTTAGCCCTTTTTCGTATTGTTGACTAATTAGCTAAATAATTAATTGATAAATAGAAGGGAAACAGCATGCAAGTGGTTAGTAATAATCGTTTTATTTTACGACTTATTTTATTAATAAGTTCGATCCTTTTTACTTCTCTTGTTACAACATCAGCGAATGCTTCAAGTTGCCCAACGCTCTATCAACATCCTTTAAAGAAACTCAATAGCGATGAGTATTATGATTTTTGCCAGCAATTGACTGGCAAAGTGGTATTAGTGGTGAATACGGCTAGCCAATGTGGTTTTACACCTCAATTTAAACAGCTGGAAGAATTATATAAAAGGTATAAAGACAGGGGATTGGTGGTTATTGGTTTTCCATCTAATGACTTTAAGCAAGATAGAGGTAGCGATCAGCAAACGGCTAATATCTGCTATAGCAATTATGGCGTAACGTTTCCTATGATGACAAAAACAAGTGTTAAGGGAAGTAAGGCCAATCCATTCTATAAACATTTAATCGCACAGTCTGGTAAGTCGGTTGGGTGGAATTTCCAAAAGTATTTATTAAATAAACAAGGGCAAGTAGTCGGCGTATTTCCATCAAGTCTATCACCAACAAGTGATGAAATGGTTGCTGCAATTACGCAACAATTGAAGATGTAATATCGGAGATTAGAAAAGAAAAAAGCCAGTATTGAATATCAATACTGGCTTTTAAAAGCGCTTATAGATTATTTAGTGAAATGGTTACCGTGTTTACGGCGCGCTTTCGCAATGGTATCTGGGTGCCATGCACCGTCAAGATCTTCAAGCTCTGGGAATTTAGAACGGTCAAACTCAGGCGTTTTTCCTTGTTTTATCTGATGCTCGTAATCTTTAATAACGCGGATAGCTAATTTTGATAAGAAAATTAGCGCTACGATATTAACAAATGCCATTAAGCCCATGGATGCATCAGCTAAGTTCCATACCACAGGTAGAGAAGCGACTGAGCCAAACATCACCATGCCTAGTACACACAAGCGGAAAAGCATCAGACCTTTTTTGGTATTACCATTTAGGAACATGATATTTGTTTCAGCGTATGAGTAGTTTGCAATAATTGATGAAAAACAAAATAACAAGATTGCTGCGGCAATAAAGTATGTTGTCCAGTTACCTAATTCGTTAGACAGTGCGGTTTGTAATAAGCTAATACCTTGACCCGCATTTGGCATATCCATCACACCAGAAAGCATGATCATCGCAGCAGATGCAGTACAGATAACAATAGTATCAACAAATACACCTAGCATTTGTACAAAGCCTTGTGAGGCTGGGTGGTTAGGGTTTGGTGTTGCACTTGCTGCGATATTAGCAGCCGAGCCCATACCCGCTTCATTTGAGAACAAACCACGTGCAATACCGGTTTGCATTGCTTGTGAAATTGTAAATGCGACACCGCCTGCAGCCGCTTCTTGCCAGCCAAATGCACTCTTCACAATAAGAGAAAGAACAGCAGGGATTTCTGTGATATTCATTATTACGACGATAACAGCAATAGCGAGGTAACCAATTGCCATCACAGGAACAATTTTAGCTGATGCTGAAGCAACACGGCGAAGACCGCCCATAATAAAGAAAGCAGAAAAGATGACGAGTACGATGCCTTGAGTTGTTTCATTAAAACCAAAAGAGTGGTGAAGCGCATCTGTAATCGTATTTGCTTGAACTGCGTTAAATACAAAGCCAAACGCGATAATTAAGCAGATAGAAAATAGCGTTCCCATCCAACGCTTGCCTAAGCCCTTTTCCATATAATAAGCAGGGCCGCCACGATATTGACCATCAACGTCTTTTACTTTGTATACTTGCGCAAGAGTGGATTCAATAAACGCGGTTGCCATACCAAATAAAGCTATAACCCACATCCAGAAAATAGCACCAGGTCCACCAATGCTTAAGGCTACTGCAATACCTGCCATATTACCGGTACCAACACGCGCCGCCATTGATGTACAAAATACTTGGTATGAACTGATTCCATTTTCAAGTTCACGGCCACTTCTAAGCACCTTAATCGCATGTCCGAATTGACGGATTTGTATAAAACCTAAACGTAGAGAGAAATAAATACCCACGCCTACGAGTAAATACACTAATACTTGTCCCCACAGTACACCATTGATTGAACCAATGATTGCTAACAGACTATCGTTAATAGTTGTAAGCAAATTTTCATTCGTAGAATTCATAATTTTTCCTGTAAATAAAACTTAATCATCAAGATAATTAAGTGAATAGGAACATTCATATTTAGTGAGTGTTCTTAATTTATCGGCTTGTATGATGGTATTTTTTATAATTAATATGAATGAATATTCTATAGTGAACATATCACAACCATCTCACCGACTTAGCTGCTCTAAAGGCGATGAAAGGTAGCACGAATCACTAAAAATCCAAGTGGGTTTATATCACAAAAAAAGAATCAATTCTATGTAACGCGTTACATTTCGCTGTGTGTTACAGTGTTTTATTTATTTTAATCAATTAGTTATATTTTTGTATGCGGTGATAGTGAACTTACTCAAATAAACACTGTGCATTATCACAGGTTAAGAATATTCGAGCGATTTAAGATTTTTAAGTGGCATTTTATTTTTTGATAAGCGCGAGATAAGAGAATTAACAGTAGATTGAGAGGAGTGTAAATGGAGATAAATAGTCATATATATGATTATATTGAATGACATTTACACTGTATAAGAATATACATGTGAAGAGTAAGGGATAAACAATGTTTATCCCTTTTATATTATTTACCAGAATCTTCGATATAAATTATTTTACGGCAGTTTCCGTAAAACGCTCTGCCTTTTGGACCAGCATTAAGTAAATCAACAATAGGTTTACTCAAATCGATATCTTTTCCTAAATTAAGGCGTACTTCATTGAGGTATTTACCCTGAGTACAAGATAGACTGATACGATCAACGGCATTGTTACCAAAGCTGGCAACGAGTTTCTTCTTGAAACTAGATACAGAAACGTTACGACCTATATTGTCTTTAATAAATAAGCCAATAGGAGAGGCGTCTACTTTTTCAACCAGTTTTGTTGCTGTTATAAAGTAGTCGTTAGCATCACGCGTTTGACAAGTACCATGTTTCTTCCACTCATATTCACCAAACTTTGTTTGGTAATAGAAGTTAGGCATCCACGGTGCAATTTGGTTTATGGTATTACGAGAAAGGTCTAATCGAGCGTAACGATCACAGTAACCATAGGTGGTTCCGCAACTGGCTTTATTCGGCCACAAGCCATGCAATGTTAGGTTGGTGATTTTTAACTTACCATCGTTAATTGCATTACATTCAGGCTTTGTACCTTTATAGCGAAAGTGTTCACAAAAACCTGGCTGCCAAGTAAGTGCTAAGACATAAGAATCAAAATCTCCCACAGTGCTGCAACTTTTACGAGAGTTCGAATATTTGTTGTCATGCTTTTTGACGGGGGCGCTGATGCTTTGGCTTAAATCCACAGTACCGCAATCTTTACTTACCCAGCGAACAGCAGGTTTAGCATCTGGCACAAGTATATGAACCCAGCGATAATCGCGTTCATTGAGTGCCTTTATTTGATATTGTTTACCGACGACAAGTTTAGTGTCGTCAGGGTTCGTTTGCTTACGAAAGGATTGGAAGGCTTCGCAATTTTGTGTTGCTGTAAAACCACCAGATGTGGCAATAGAGGCATAAGAGCCAAAACTAGAGAAAGAGAAAAGTGTACCTAAGCAAAGCGCTGTTAGTGTTTGTTGATGTTTACGCACAGTAAAACCTATAACAAAGATGATATGGCGCTAACTATAGTCTATTATTTTATAAACCTTAATAGTTGTGACTTTTTGTCATTGTAAAAGTTAGATTTTAGCTATCGACCAGTCTATCTAGACAAATCTCAATTGAAACATCATGATAGTGACAATAATCAATATGTGATTCTGGTTATAAATATGAATGACGAGTCATTATTGTGCCCTTTTTTTTTGTACAATTCTATTAGTGGCCAGTGTGTTCTAAGTTATGAATTAAATTTTTACTTAATTATGTATTCACAATCATCAAAACAGAGAGTAATATCTGTCTAAGTAACACTCCCTGTTATACGAAATTGTAAATTTCAATTATAATTAAAGCATAAGACCTACTTGGTGAACAACTCATTAGTGTTTACAGTTATCATCCCACGATCCTTTGTTGGGAGGTTAATATCATTAAGACTAAATATGTAGAAACTAATGCAAAATCAAGCTTGGTATTAGTAATTTTACGAATAAATGATACGGTACTTTTACCGTAGCGAATTTGTGTCCTCGAGGTAATTAATGGATAGTTTCGCAGCTGCAGAAAAAGCGCTGAGTGCAATGTTAAAGAGTGTAGAAGAGACGGGCGTTGTTAAAGAAACACGTGTCGACTACCGCCAAATTTTGATTGATTTTGCCGATGAAGTCCCAGGTCGTCAAAAAGCAGTGATTAAAAGAATACCACTCCAAAAAATAAACAACCTTATTGCTGTTCTGCATGAATTTAAACAAGAATCACGCCAAACGCGTATGATTGAAATATTAGCCATGATGGAAAAAGATGATGTTTCTCCTTATGAGCTGTTAGATGATGAATATGAAGATTAAACAGTAACAAGCAGTTTATTGATTTATAAAAAGAATGATAATTATATATAGAATATACAACAAGGTTTGTATCGTCTTTTATATGTAAATTATATATCGCATTCATAATAGATTGCTTTATTACTCCGAATTGCTGTCGTATGCAGAGCGTATGCTTATTCAATGCTCTGTGTACGCTTGTTCATGCCTTCTATTAGCCTATCTATATTACTTGATAGTCCAATTTTCCACGATGTTTCTTTTAATGAAATGATAATTCGACATTAGCTAAATAATCGTGAGAAGAATAAATTTATAATGCTATTTACCTTCATAAAGGCGTTTCTTATTTATCCGTTTGCATAAATGAGATCTTTTATTGCTAGGCTGAGTACGATTAACTTTTATCTTCATATATTTCATCTAAATACAAAGACGTTCAAATTTTGTCGATTTTCATTATAAAAATCAAACGATGCAAAGCCATTCTTTTATTAACAGTTGATTCATTGCCGAACTTCTCGTTACTCTTACTATAAGCAAGCCAATAAATAACCGTTATTAGGTATTTCCAAAGGAAGCGGACGTGAATAAAAGTTTTGTAGATCTAACATTTATCTCAGCCCAACACATCAGTAAAGCGTACCAAAATAATGAAGTATTAAGTGATGTTAATTTTGAGTTAAAATCGGGACAAGTCTTAGGCTTACTTGGGCATAATGGCGCAGGAAAGTCGACATTAATTAAAGCAATGCTGGGGATGCATAACCATAGTGGTGAATTAACTATTTTTGGTCTAGAGCCACAAAAACAACGGGAAAAAATTGTAGAGCGTCTTGGCTATATATCGGATGTTGCAGTATTACCTGAATGGATGACTGTTAAGCAAGTGATGAAATATGTACAAGGTGTACATCCTCGCTATGATCAACAGAAGATGACAGCATACTTAGCTCAAACCAATATTTCATTAAAAAGTAAAATTGCTGCGTTATCTAAAGGGATGAAAGTACAGTTGCATCTTGCACTTGTGATGGCGACAGATGTGAATGTTTTAATTCTTGATGAGCCTACGCTAGGCCTTGATTTAATGTACCGTGAAACCTTCTATCGTTATTTAATGGAATGGTTCCATGAGGGCGAAAGAGCGTTGATTATTGCAAGTCATGAAGTTGATGAAATAGCTCATATGCTGACAAATGTGTTGGTGTTGAAAAAAGGGCGAACTGTTTTACAAGGACAACTTAGCGATTTATCTGAGCGTTTTAATATCCTTTCGGTTGATGATCAACATATTGATCAAGCGAAAAAGTTAAAACCGATTAGTTGTAAAGTAGGTTTAGGCCAACACCGTTTATTGTTTGAAAATATTTCACCAACTGAATTAGCAATGTTAGGTACAGTTACTAAGCCAAGTCTTGCTGATATATTTATTGCCAAGCAACAGGAGGCTTTATGAACCCAATAAAAGCATTGTTAACTAAAGAATTGCTTGAGCATAAGCTTGTCACTCGCTTACCACTGTTTCTTGCTGCTTTTTCGATTATTTGCATCATATTAATTATGAGTAATAGCCAGAACTTCTCATTTAATGTGCAATCATCAGGGTTAGAAAATTGGTCGCCAAATTTTACTCATAGCGATTCTTTTGCGGGTATTGCCGGGCTAATTAATTTCATGCTGGCAGGGTTGGTGACATTAGTGAGCTTTTTCACCTACACAGCGAGAACACTGTCGAAAGAGAGAAAAGAGGGCAGTTTAGCGTTTTGGCATTCAATGCCAGTATCGGATGCTAAAGCGATAGCTGTAAAACTTATTTTTGCCTTAGTGATTATACCGATTATTACTTCTTTCCTATTGTTGTTTGCTGATCTTACTGTTTGGTGTGTCGGACAATGGTTTCTTCCACAAAGTTTATTAACGGACTATTCAGTTAATCTTGTGGCATTGGGGCAGCATTATGGCGAATTTATATCGACAATGGCAGCCATGAGTTTAGCGTTATTGCCTGTCGCTTGTATTATATTCTTTATTTCTCAATTTAATGAGCATCCCTTAATTACAATATTTGTGATTATCTTACTTATTAAAATAATGGGATCTATTGTTTT
This sequence comes from Photobacterium sp. GB-56, assembly GCF_003026105.1. Taxonomy (GTDB): domain Bacteria; phylum Pseudomonadota; class Gammaproteobacteria; order Enterobacterales; family Vibrionaceae; genus Photobacterium. The sequence goes on from NZ_PYNW01000004.1 coordinate 73,190, forward strand.
TAATTCAAGTGCCATTGGCGATTGGATAAGTCAAGTCAACAATCTGTCAATTAATATATTAATGAGTGATCACCCATGGGGGACATTAATGGCAATAGGTAGCCCAACATTGATGGGATTATTCATTATTGCGGTTATTTTCTTTATTCTCACTGTCAGATTTAGATCGGGAAAATAAACAGTAGACAATAAAAAAGGAGAGTATCAACTCTCCTTTTTTTACGCACCGGTATTAAGCTTTCGTTTGTTTTTTTATCTATACAGTTATATGCATGGGAAAGCTTATTATTTTATAATTTAGATTAAGCTGCTGTTACAGATTCAATGTACTTTACTTCATTTTTATATTTGCGCACGTTACGTGATAATGTGCCTTTAGGAAGTTCGTAACGTTTTTCAGCCTCATAGCTTGATAGGCCATCAAAAACAACAGCTGCTACTGCAACACGTTGATTTTCTGACTTAAAAATACGTTGTGCGATGATGTGGAATTGAGAATTATTCATAGCGACTTCTACTCTTCTATATATTTAAATGTCTTTATTGAGGGGCTAAAGGGAGTCCCCCAATAGCTTTACTTGTTAATAAAACAAGCAAACAAATGCTGTTAATAAGACAATAACAAGATGAACCTTAACAGAAGATTAATAGATTAGGCTTTCGTTATTAAAAGTAGATATTGATTCATAATTTTAATAGATTCTCTTTGTTTATTTATATTTATCAACGGATAAGTAATAAAATACAGATGTTATATTTCATAAATGATGAAAGGATGAGTAAAAACTCACCCTTTTAATTAAAAGTAAGGTTAACTTTTATAAATTAGCAGATTAGCCAATTAATCTTAAACCATTAGGTAAAGCATCACCAAAGACGCGCTTGGTTTCATCTTCAGTTAATATTTTAATTTCTGATACCATTTCAATCCAGCTTTCAGGTGCACGACTTGCTTTAAGTTTATCAATAACTTGCTGTCGTAAAGCATCATTGATATCTAAGTTACGATCACCCGTTTTACGCGTCATCATAACAGCCGCAAAGCCAATATAGGGTTCTTTACGCCAATCAAGCTCCATCAGCTCTGGTAAACAGAAAGAGACATGTTCTGCCGAGAGAAGATTATGAGTTGAACCATAGAAAGGCGTACGTGTAGCAATACGTCCAATCGCCCACCAATGCGCTTGTGCGTATTGGGTTTTCTGTAAGCGTCCAAATAACCACTCAATAAGTTGAAGCTTTTTGTCAAAAGGCAAATGTTCAAGTGAGGCGGCTAAACGTACCATGTCTTCATAGCTACGTTCTTGAAGCTCTTTATTCAGTTTGGCATTACGACTAGCACCAGGAGTGATGTATTTAGCAATGTCTTTATAGATCACTAATTGTTGCTCTTGGGTTAAACCACCGGCAACACGACGCCAGAAGGTCCACCAGTCACACCAAGTTTGGGTATTGGATTCAAATTGAATACCTTGTTGGTACAATGCCCAAATTTCATTCATACGGAAATCATCAGCAGGGTAGCCAAAACCCGGACGCATGGTAAAGCCTATAAGTTTTAACCAGTTACGCTCATGAAGATCTGAACGACGTCGACGCTTTTTACTTTCTAACAGAGCGTTAGCTAATTCACGTAAACAGGGGGTTTCCCAGTTATCACGTTTTCCCAGCATCTTATCCAGATCGTTACGCAACGTTTTCGCCGCTTTACTGTTATCGCTATTCTTGCTGCCACCATAAACTTTTTTGATAGCATCAATGGCGTCATTCATTCGTGGAGGAAGCTCACTTTCAGCAAGGGTGCTGTCGACATCACCACGATGTAATTTTGCGAGATCTTTTCGGATCGCAAATTCAACTTTCCAGCGTTTTTTGGGATCTGCTATGCTAACCGCTTCGATCTGAAGGGTGCCGACTTCAGTTAGCTGACATGCTAAGGTTACCTCTTCACGATCTTTCTGGTTTGCCGCTAATTCGCTACGATCTCGTTCACTATCAAGAGTCGCAATAAATGGCGGTAGAGTAACAAAACCATCACCAATAATTTCAACCAGTTCACCGGCTTCTGAGTATTTTTCATCAGTGGTAGAAACAAGGTTAAAACGCACGGGCTCACCCAAGGTTAAAGCAAATTTACGATGAGTTAAGTTAACTTCAGTACTTTCTTCAATACCTTTTGGTAATAAACAGATACCTTGTTTTACGTCTTTATTTTGACCAATAACAAGGAAGAAAGAACGGGCAGAGCCACCGCCAATTTTTAGTTGTGCGCCATGACGGGCTTTGGCATAAGCAACCGCACCAAAGGCAACCGCAAGATCGGGATGTAGGTTTTTAAGCTCTGTAATACTGCTATCGTCGCGCCATGATGAAATGACGTTAAGTGTGCGCTCAGTCAGTAATGGGCTGTTAAAGACACCACCATTTAGCAGTACGGCAACAGGAATCGCTGGTTTATCGTCATCGATTTCAATACCATTTTCTTTGAACGCATCGCGGCACACATGATCATGAAGATCGATAAATTGTGCAATATGTTTACTAATAGCAGGATCTGCCGCATAGGGTAGGCCAAATTCGACCATAGCCGCTTGACGTTGGCTTGGTTGCTCGCTGTATGCTGTCATAGGGAAGAAACCGTCAAGCGCAATGCGATGCACTTCGTCACGATTTAACTCAATACTTTTGGCACCACCAATCAATCGTGAGCCGCTACCTAACATGGTTACTTTTGCTGTATCTGGTGCATTACCTGATAATAAGCTTTCTTTCACTTTACGTGTTTGCTGTATAAGTTTTGATAGCGCAGATTGACTGAGTTTGTTTGATTCACCGTTCAGACGTTGCTCGGCAACATGAGCAAGGGATAAATCAAGGTTATCCCCACCAAGCATTAAGTGATCGCCAACCCCTATACGATCAAGGGTTAGCTTATTATCTTTGCTACCGACTTTTATTAAGCTTAAATCCGTTGTACCACCACCTACGTCACACACCATTAATAGTGGTATGTCTTTTAATAATTCATCAGCGTTATCTTTATTTTGCGCGTACCAGTCGTAACATACTGCTTGCGGCTCTTCTAGCAGTAAGACTTTTTTTAATCCTGCTAACTCTGCTGCTTGTAGTGTTAACGCACGTGCGGCTTCATCAAATGATGCAGGCACAGTTATCACTACTTCTTGATCGGCAAGCTTGGCATTCTTATGGTGATAATCCCATGATTGACGAACATGGTTTAAGTAACTGGCACTAGCAATGACAGGAGAAACTTTCTTAACATCTGATTTAGATGCGGTTGATGACCAAGGTAAAATAGCTTCGTTACGATCAACGTTGGGATGAGATAGCCAGCTCTTAGCACTCACCACTTGGCGACCTTCAACTTTTGCACCCAGCTCACGCGCTAACTCACCAATGATCACGGTATCAATTTCGCCGTTAACCGGTTCAGGGTTCCATGGTAAGACAAGTTGAGTTGCATCCATTTCACCTTGAGCGGGGTGATAACGGAAAGAGGGCAGTAGAGGTTTACGAGCGACTTCGCCCGGTGCAATAAGTTGATCGATATTGAAAATATGCATTGGGCTATTTTCAAGGTCATCTGTAATTTCAGCGTAAGCTACAACGGTGTGCGTTGTCCCTAGATCGATACCGACTAAATAGCGAGGGGAAGATGAAGGCATGACGACTCCACAAAGTAAAATAGGAAAATTGACAAGTGGGAATAAATGAAAGCCCTACAGAAGGTAGATGATTGTGTATTGTTATAACTATAAACCCACGAGTATGTATATAGATAAACGGCGCATCAAAAGATGCGCCGTTAGTTCGATATTAGCTTTCGCGAACGTCGAATTCTACCTGCCATTTCTGACCGTTATCAGTCGAAATCGCTTCAAGACAAAGTGTCCCTAATTCTGTTACGCGTGATGCTAGCTTAACAGGAACCACTTCACCTACGGTACGGCCATCAGATACTGGCAGTGTCATTTGAATCGATGGTAATTCTTCCATCTCTTCAGGTTGCCACCAATCAAGATGAGTACCAGCAACATCATCACGGCGTACTGTAGAACCGAAGAACTTGAACTGTACGGGTTGGCCAATGATTAAGCCAAACTCTTGGCTTGGTACGTTAGCTTGAGAGCCTTCTTCCATACCAAATGGTGCGACACATAGCGCTTCAAGTGGCGGCTCCATGCCTGGGATTGCAGGCATAGCACTTTCGATGCCGACATAGTAGCTACTTGCGATACCGCCACGGATACGAACGCCTTTACCTTGACGAACAGAGCCGTAGTAGGACGCGCCGCTTGCAACCGCTAAATCAAGATCTAAACCTTGAAGTAATTTAGCTGGCTCTGAACCACCTGTAGTTAACCAACTATTAATGATACCTAGTAGGCGATCAGATAATAGGTTAGATTTTAAAACGCCACCGTTGAACAAAATTGCAGTAGGACGGATGAAGCCGTCATGCATTTGTTCAAATTGCTCAAAAAGCTCATCAACCGCTTGGCTTTGACGGCTAAGGAAACTTGCTACATGGCGAGATACCGCCGCATCTTGTGCGTAAGGTAAGCCCATTTGGGTTAATGCGCCGCGTGCTGCTTGAACTGGGTGCTCTTCAACAGATGTTTGTGGGAAGAAACCTTCAACAAGTGTCTGTTGTACTTCTTCTTGAGTCAGTTCAGTTTGAAGTGTGCCGCCAAGTAGTTTAGAACCACGACTAGGAACAACAATTGGCATTGCTTGTAATTCAGCATCATTAAGTAATGCTTCTTTAGCATCACGACATGCATGCGTAATCGCCAATACTTGCCAAGGTTGTAACTGTTTGCCTTCTTGCGCTAGCTTCATCTTTAAACGATAAGCCAGAGCTAAGTCCATGTTGTCGCCACCCAGCAGGATATGATCGCCAACAGCAACACGATTCAGAGTAAGGTTGCCGTCTTCTTCAGTTACAGCGACTAACGATAAATCTGTTGTACCACCACCGATATCAACCACGAGGATGATATCACCAACGGATACTTGATCACGCCAGCTTTCATCGTTGTTTTTAATCCAGCTATATACTGCCGCTTGTGGCTCTTCAAGCAACGTAAGGTACTTAAAGCCAACATTACGTGCTGCTTCTGCGGTTAAATCACGCGCTGCGGGATCAAACGACGCTGGGACAGTAATCGTTACGTCTTGATCAAAAATAGGCGTTTCAGGATGCTGGAAGTTCCATGCATCAGCCATGTGCTCAAGATATTGTTGTGTGGCTTCAAGAGGTGATACTTTGACCACTTCTTCTGGGCTATTTAATGGTAAGAATGCATCACGACGGTTTACGCCGCCGTGACATAGCCAGCTTTTCGCACTAGAGATAAGACGGATAGGAGTCTTACTGCCTAATGAACGTGCCATTGTACCCACAATCGCATTCGGTTTTGCATTCCAAGGAAGTGCAGTATCACCTTCAGCCAGTTCAGATTCATGTGCTTGATACATGAACGATGGAAGCTGGTTCTTTTCTTCCACATTACCCGGATTGGTTAATTGTGGGATGGGCATAACCGTAACATCAGCGTTCTCATCTTGAAGATCAACATAAGAGAGTACGCAGTGTGTTGTACCTAAATCGATACCAACGCTGTAACGGTGTTGTTGTGTGTCTTGCATTATAATTCTACCTCAGCGGCTGCGATGATATGTGCATCGTGGCCTTCTGCCAATTTAGGCAATTTAACTTCTGTTACTTTCCAGCCACGGTGGATCAAAGTTCCGTTAAATGGTGCTTCACCAACCACATTACCTGTTAGGCGAACTTCAGATGCGTTGAAGCCTTGTGGCAGGGTAATACGTGTCTCTTCTTCTTCAGTGCGAACTGGCGCAAAACTGAAGTATTCATTTAATACTTTATGACCGCCTTCGTGAATAACACGTGCTGCGGCACCGATATCGGCGTCAGCATAGCCTTTAAGATCTTCTTGCATGAAGTCGATAAAGCGCGCTTCTTGTTGAAGCAGAGAAAGAAGTTGTAATGCAGCATCAGGGGTCGATGTTTTTAGCTTAGGTTCAACTTCAACCTCAACGATTCTTTCAACAACTTTTTCAACTTCGACAATTTTCTCGACGGGTTTTTCGATAATCTTTTCTACGATTTTCTCAACCGGTTTTTCAACTTCGACGATCTTCTCTACTTCGATTTCTTTTTCGATAATCTTTTCAACTTCGACTGGCTTGCCTTTTTTCGTGAGGTACATAACCAATAGAATTAGAACTAGAGCGCCTAACCATGCGTGACCCATGTCGATAGTAGTTGGCACTGCCGACAAATCAACGTGCATCTTAGAAAAATCAAAAGCCATATTTGTTTACTCTTAGCGGTTAAAGGGCGATTCGGTTAAATATTAAGTGTGAATCAGCTTCAAATAATTAGTCGAATATTAACATAGACGTATGCAAAAGATGCCTACTAGAGCGTGTTTTTTTGCTTAAAAGCGAGAACAAACGGTTTCTTAGCCTAATTTGCAATCAATATATTACGTTAAATACTAGTGTATTTAGCGTATTTGACACATCGATGTTCTGACATGTAGCTAAAATGGGGATGGAGGGTGACGTTTTCAAGCTAACTGATTGTATTAAAAAGATATGGCTTAAAATTCGATAACAAGGTCATTAATCTTAAAAGAATTGCTTGATATAACCACTTTGGTGGTGGTTCAATACAGCAAAATTAGTACTAAAGCATGATAGTTCTTAAGTGTATGGGCTGTTGTGTTAGAAGATAGGTCAAGATATGTCATCTGATTTCTACGGCACCAGTGCCGCTTATGCACGTAAAGAAGCGGGTTACCGTGAAAAAGCATTAAAAATTTACCCGTGGGTATGTGGTCGTTGTTCTCGTGAATTTGTATATTCAAATCTCCGTGAATTAACCGTTCACCACGTAGATCATGATCATACTAATAATCCAGAAGATGGCAGTAACTGGGAACTACTTTGTTTATTCTGTCACGACCATGAGCATGAGAAATATACTGATGCGGATAACGGTCAAAGTAGTGTGATCCGTGCTGGCGAAAATGAGCATGAAGCTGCTACGTTCAACCCATTTGCAGATTTAAAAGCAATGATGGAAAAAGGCAAAAAGTAATAGCTTGCTTGTATCCGTTAGAAAAAATGAAAGGGACGATAATTCGTCCCTTTATTGTATCTATCGTTTAGGAAAATCTATTAGGTGCCTAGAATTTGCAATGGCAAGCTCAGCAAGGTATCGCCCATGCTTGCAAAGTACCAAATAATTGCCATTAGTGAGGAAACCAGACCGACATACCATACAAAAGAGAAAATCTGTCCATAGCGATCAAGTGGTAGCAAATGACTATGATGACGCTGCTTCCACTCAAAAATAATTTCAATACAGCCCATGATAAGTAAAAAACCAAAGAGGGTTAATCCTAGTTTATAGCTGAGAATGACACCACCAATAGCCGCGCCGGCACATAGAATAATGCCAAGCTTACTGTTCATAGAAAAGCTGATACTTTTCAGTACATGTCCACCATCTAACGGTAAAATAGGCAGTAGATTGAATAAATTCAGTAAAGCATTAAATACCGCGAGACCTGCAAAGAACATCTCGCCAGTGATCCAATAGGCAACCATACAGATCAAAGACATGATCAAACCAAAGAGTGGTCCCATAATAGAGATAACCACATCTTGCCAGCGAGTATTTATTTTCTCATCACTTAGCGCAAGCCCACCAAGAAAAGGCACAAGATAAATACCTTTGGTTTTCATACCAAAATATTTCATGGCACGGACGTGACCGTATTCATGAAAAACTAAACAAGCGATAAGTGCTAAAGCAAACTGAAATGAGAAAAGCCAAGAATAGGCAGCAAGGCTGGCTGACGCTAATACCACTTTGATCAGCTTGGCACTTTTTAATGCCTTCATACCGAGCGAGACTAGACCAATTATGCTGAATCTTCTTTCAGCAACAATTGGTGTATGAGGCGTTTGGCGCTCTATGTCTTTTTCGTTACGCTCACCCTGCGCGATAACTTGGTTATTCACTTGCGCTTGGTAACTGATCAAAAAAGGTTGCCATGAAAGATTACCTGATAGCTGGCATTCAATGGTTTCATCGCCATTTTGAAGCGCAAATTGGTGATGAAAATTGTTATTATCTGATGCTGAAGCATCTTTTTGTGAAACTAGCGTGTTGTCCCAGAACAACTGTTGCCAGCCTGCAAGTGAACCTTCTAAACGAAGCGGTTTACCTAAAAAGTCATCTAGTTGAAGCAGTTCCAATGCGTTACCTGTCTATCTAAGGTGAGTGAGAAAATTATACGGAAAAAAGCACAATGTTATAGCGTAAATGTGTAACGAGTTATGGATAATCTAGTGCTACTTTTATCTGTTCAATATTCTGGTTAAGCCAGTCTTTATTAATCGCTCCCCATTGTTCAATGCTGTAATGGCCTGTTTGATGTCGCTCACCCTTGGTTTGGGTAAATTGACAAATAATATCAAGTTCAATCAAGCTCTTGATAGTATCTTGTGCAGTACGGCGAGGCATACCTGAAAAGGCAATAATTTTAGGGACATTATTAATGCCATTTTCGATTAAATAAGCGATATAAAGACGACGATAAAAACTCGATTTTGTTTTGCTTAATTCCATATACAGATTCCGTTGAGTTGAAAAATTACCCTGGGGGATAAGTCAATAAACTTATGTTCTATTTTTGTAAAAATTTAAACTTATTACAAAATGAACTAATACCTTTAATTATGAGCTAATTTTAAATAATAAACATTTATTTTTTAATTGGTTAACGAATTTTTAAATAAAACCAACTTACAATAATGATTCTTTTAGTACGATGTTATGAGTAAATATTGAGATGTATATCAAATGAATTAGGGGAAATAATTTATTTACAATATTTTACTACCTCATTAGTTGTTAACCGCTTATTATGTCCGTCTACATGATTATGCGTTCTGTTGTCTTTTTGCACGATAGGAGGCAGAAGGCTATAAATATGACAAAAAATAACACTCCAAAATTTACCCTATCTCTTCTTCATCCCCGTTATTGGGGGACGCTTATTCTCGTTGGCGTAATGTATCTGCTGAGTTGTCTTCCGTACTCATGGCAATTAATGATGGGTAAAAACATCGGTCGCCTAGCGATTAAATTGATGAAAAAACGTCGCCGTACAATTGAGCGTAATTTAGAGCTATGTTTTCCTACGATGCTGGAAGAAGACAAACAACGTTTAATTGCAGAAAATATCGATAATACAGGTATGGGCCTGTTTGAAACTGGCATGGCATGGTTTTGGTCTGATGAACGCGTGAATCGCCATGTGACAATTGTGGGTCTTGAACAAATGGAACAACTTGCCAAAGAAGGCAAAGGCGCATTAATGGTTGCTGTGCATTCAATGAATCTTGAATTAGGTGCGCGTGCGTTTGGCATTAAAATGTCAGGTATGGGGGTTTATCGTCCTAATAGTAACCCTTGTTTTGATTACTTTCAGTATTTAGGTCGTTCACGCTCAAACCGTACTTTGATTGATCGTAAAGACGTAAAATCAATGTTGCAGGCATTAAAAACGGGTGAGCGAGTATGGTATGCACCCGATCATGATTATGGTCGTCGTCGTTCAACATTTGCGCCATTATTTGCAGTAGAGCAAGCGTGTACAACAACAGGTACAAGTTTGTTAGTTGATAATACTGATTGCGTTATCGTACCCTTTACTATGGTAAGAGACGATAAAGGGCATTACACACTAACCTTACGTAAAGCGGTTGAAGGGTTTCCGAAAAAAGATCCTGATGCAGCTGCAGCCTTCATCAATAAAATTGTTGAAGAATCAATTATGGCTGCGCCTAGCCAATATATGTGGCTACATCGTCGCTTTAAAACTCGCCCAGAAGGGCAAGAATGCTTGTATAAATAACCTAAGCTATCTGATTAATACTTTGAAGCCTGCAAATATTGCAGGTTTTTTATTTTTCAAAATCTTAACGCAAGCTGTCTATTTGCGATGATGATCACACTTGAGCTTGCAACTATTCCACAACTCAACATAAAATACTGTTACTAACTGCTTAGAAATACTATCAATATAATTAGAAATTTATACTTCACTAAGCAGACATACATTGTAACGGGATTATCGTCGCTATGAGAAAGTTCACAGCTCCAACGTTTACTTCATCTTTTTTACATCCTAGATATTGGCCTGTTCTGATATCTATGGCAGTGATGTATTTAATTAGTTGGTTGCCTTATTTTATACAATTTCGCTTAGGTCAAAATGTTGGACGTTTAGTAATGCATTTTATGCGTGACCGACGTAAAACGATTGAGCGTAATTTAGAGTTGTGCTTTCCAGATATGGATATTAATGAGCGTAATAAGCTTATTAAACAAAATATCGATAATACTGGCCTAGCGTTATTTGAAACCAGTATGGCATGGTTTTGGCCTGACTTACGGGTTGAGCGCCACGTTAAGGTTGAAGGTTTAGAGCATGTTTATAAGCTGCAAGAACAAGGAAAAGGGATCTTGTTAATTGCTGTTCATTCACTGAACCTTGAATTAGGTGCGCGTGCTTTTGGTTTACATACGCCAGGTGTCGGCGTATATCGTCCTAATAACAATCCATGTTTTGATTTCTTTCAATTTAAAGGGCGTGTCCGTTCAAATAAACATATGCGTGATCGTAAAGATTTAAAAGGCATGTTTCAGGATTTAAGACAGGGTGAAATGCTGTGGTATGCACCCGATCATGATTATGGTCGTGGCCGAAATTCCACATTCGCACCTTTATTTGCGGTAGAGCAAGCGTGTACAACGACAGGTACCAGTTTATTGATTGATAATACTGATGCGGTGCCATTACCTTTTGCGATGATCCGTGATACTGATAGTGGTCAATATACGTTGAAAATATTTCCACCGTTGGAAGGATTTCCACACAACGACCCAGATGCCGCTGCAGCTTATATTAATAAAGCGGTAGAGCACTCTATTTTGGCGGCACCTTCGCAATATATGTGGTTACATCACCGCTTTAAAACCCGCCCAGAGGGTGAACCATGTTTATATAAGTAGTTAGACAAAGATAGCGAATATATAAAGAGAGAATAGAAATGCCGAAGGTTATTATCTTCGGCTTTTTTATATCTAACCTAATATTTTCTATCAGGGAAAATATTAAAAGTCGTAAGTAATACTGACCGTACTGTATATCTCATCGTTACTTTTATCACTTGCTACTTCTGTATTGTAGATATATTGGGTATCTAACATGAGTGCAATATGATCAATTAATCGGTTCTTTACAAAGGCTTTTACATCATAGGTTGTATTTGAACGACCATAGTCAATATTACTTTCAAGCCCAGCAGAAAAAGTCGGAGTGAACTGTTTTTTTGCACGCAAGAATACATTGGCAATCATGTTTTTTTCAGTTTGATTTGGATAATCGGGATCATTTTTTTGGCGACGACTATGACGATAACCCGGACCACCACCAACCGTTAGTTTTGTTGTTTTGGTGTTATAAAATTTGTAGCCTAAACCGGTCGAGACAATATATTCACTGTGGTATGTGCCAAATTGATCGTGGTTATAGGTATTACTTAAATAAGTAAAAGAATGAGGCCCGATAGCATATTCATTTTTTAGTGCTATTTGGTATTTATTAACACCATCTTCTTCTTTAGTGCTATCGGTATAAAAAGAGCTTAATGATAATTTATTCGACCAATTATTTTTATCGTAATTAAAATCAGTACCGGAATTTAACGACATAGAAGTGTTGGTCGTTTTTGAATAGATAAAGCCCAGCTTTGCTGAACCATCAAAGGCTGGGGTACTTTGTGCTGTATTGGATGACGTTGTTGCGAAAGCCATCTGACACAAAAGGGGGGAAAGTAGCAATATAGAGTATCGTTTCATTGTCTCGCAGCCAAAAATAAATGTCGCGGACAATGTAGGTGATGAAGGTTAATGTGCTGTCAGAACTGTGTGATAGCTATGTGTGAAATATCAGTCGTATGATTATCAGTGTCGCTATCTATTCTTTAAGTAATTAACTAATCGTTGGTTAGCGTTATAAAGTAGTTTGAATTTCTCACTATCACCATTTTCACGATCAGGGTGCCATTGTAATGCTAAACGACGCCACTGTTTTCTGACTTCCGCTAGTGATGCTGTATTGGATAAAGAAAATAAATCAAAATCATCATCAATGGATGTCGTGGTAATATTAATTGGCTGGTTATTAATATGTTGCTGGTATCGTCGCCAAAAAGAGCTCAGTAGTTGCTCTATCGCATCGCCATTAGCATGATAGTTCTTCCAGTCTAAATAATACTCCCGTAGCGGATCTTCTTGTTCTATATGATGGGTCTGATAAACAATATTAAGCAGTTGAATATCCATTGCTTGAACTTGTAGCCACTGTTTTGGAAACAATAAAATCTGCAGTTGGTAGAGTGCATTCATTAATAAGAAATTACGTTTGAAGAGATCCTTATTGCTGTCACTATCAAGCGTATCTAACATTTCTTTTTCACGTAATGCTTGGCTAAGGGTGTGGATCATCCAGTTTTTTGGTTGGTGTTGCAGTAAGGACAGGATCGGCCAAATAAGCGGGTTCTCGTGTTCGAGTTGAAAATCAATTGGCTGATTAGTCATTGGCTTCCCAATATTTAAGTCATAAAAAATGGCATACGTTATGATTAATGTAGCAAATTTTTAACAATATTGAGAGTGGTAAGAGTTAAAAATAAAAAAGGCTAGCACTAAGCTAGCCTTTTAACTCATTGTTTATACATTATATAAATAATGAGTAGAAGATTGCAGAGATAGAAACAAGGCCGATAACCGTCACAAATACATTGCTGATTGCGCCTGAGTATTTCTTCATGGATGGTACTTTTTTGATTGCGTACATTGGCATAATAAAAAGCAACATCGCAATAATAGGGCCACCTAAGCTCTCAATCATACCGAGAATACTTGGGTTTAGTGTCGCTACAGCCCATGTTGTTACTAGCATAAAGATTGCTGTAAAGCGGTTTAGTACTTTTTTTGAGATCTCTTTATTCTTATCACGAGTAACTTTGATTACTAAACCATTTAGGCCTTCACTGGCGCCTAAGTAGTGGCCAAGGAAAGACTTAGTAATTGCAATAATTGCTACAATCGGCGCAACGTAAGCAATGATCGGTGTATCAAAGTGGTTCGCTAAGTAAGTTAGAATCGATACGTTATTTGCTTTAGCTTCTGCTAGATTTTCAGGTGATAAGCTTAATACGCAGCTGAAAACGAAGAACATTACGGTTAATACCATCATAATGTGTGCACGGGCTAGAATACGTGAACTTTGACGCTCTGCGTTTTCGCCGTATTCTTTTTGCTTAGCTACAGCAAATGATGAGATAACAGGTGAGTGGTTAAACGAAAAAACCATTACCGGTAAGATTAACCATACAGCAAGCATTACTGAGTTTAAGCCACCGTCTGCTGGGATGATGTTATGGAAGATAGAGTCATTCCAGTACGGTACAAGAAACAGTGCCAACATTAATAATACAGCAACGAATGGGAATACTAAGATACTCATCGCTTTAACAATTAACTGCTCACCTAAACGAACAATTGCCATTAAACCAAGGATCAATACTAACGCTAAAATTGCACGTGCTGGTGGCTCGATACCTAACTGGTTAAGCATAAAGCTTTCAACAGTATTTGTTAGTGCAACACTATAAACTAATAGAATGGGGTAGATAGCAAAGAAATAAAGTAATGTGATCACTTTGCCCATGCCCTTACCAAAATGCTCTTCAACAACTTCTGTAATATCAGCACCCGGATTCGAACTTGATAACACAAAACGTGTCATCGCACGGTGGGCAAAGAATGTCATTGGAAATGCAAGAGCGGCCATTACAAGTAATGGAATTAAACCGCCAACACCCGCATTAATGGGTAAAAATAGAGTACCTGCACCCACGGCGGTACCGTATAGGCCAAGCATCCATAATGTATCACTTTTGCTCCACCCTAATTTTTTGTTTTGTGCAGAAGTCGTCGCCGTTAAATTTTGTGCGGTGTCCATAATGGACATCTCCTTTATAAGTATTATGTTTAACTTTCAAAGGGCTGAGTTATTCTGATCTTCCTTGGTCGCATACGCGAAGAGCAACAGATAAAGCTTCAAAAAATAAGAAGTAGTGAACGTGCGATTTGATGGTGAAATATAGGATATATACTCTATATTCAGTGACGGGTCCGTTGTCGATCTTGTGTTTCCATACTTACATCAAGCAAGTTATAAACAATGTCTGCTGTGATTCTCTCTTATAATAACCTTGTAAATAGTCCCCTTATCGAAGAGCGCGCATTATAGGGGAAAAAACTTGGGTTCAACAAATTTTGCAGAGAAAAAATTTACGTTTGCTTAAAAAGCATGCAAGTGCGTTAACGTTATATTAATAACATTATTATGTAGTGATAATGGTAGGGGTTTTATGTCATAAAAGTGTATATATTGGATAAAATATGCAATTTGTATGATTAAAATGACTTTTAAACTATATTTTTGAATAATGCGTCTTGGGTATATTTTTTACAATATTATTTTAATGCATGCAAAAAAAGTTTTAAAAAAAGGAAGGCAAAGAGCCTTCCTTTTTTAACTATTTGGATAAAATCAGTCGCGGAAATTATCAAACTGGAATGGTTGACCTAACTCTTGTTCACGCACCAGTGACATAGTCGCTTGTAGATCATCACGCTTCTTACCCGTTACGCGCAGTTTCTCACCTTGGATAGAAACTTGAACTTTCAGTTTAGCGTCTTTAATCGCTTTCACTAATTTCTTCGCGTTTGTGGTTTCTACGCCTTGCTTAAATTCAATATTTTGAGACGCAGTTTTACCTGAGAAAGTGACTGCTTTACGCTCAAGCGCATTAGCATCAACACCACGTTTAGCAAGGTTACTACGTAAAATTGCAACAATTTGGTCTACTTGGAATTCAGACTCAGATGTGATTTTTACGATTTCTTTATTTAATTCAATGCTTGATTCAACATTACGGAAGTCGAAACGCGTGTCTAATTCACGCTTTGAGTTGTCTACCGCATTCTTGATTTCTACGGAATCTACTTCTGAAACAATATCAAAAGATGGCATGTTTATGGCCTCTTATCATAAGTCTAAGGGAATATTTCCCATCTACATTAACACGAATAGTATACCGTTTATTAATGAAGGAGAAGCAATCTATGCCTCTCTTTCTATCTCGGTATTATATATCATCAAATTGTTTTTATTGATATTTTAGCGTTGTGCTGTTTTAACAGCATCCGCTAGCATATCGAGCATCTTAAGCGTGTCTTTCCAATGAATACAAGGGTCAGTAATAGATTTACCGTAAACAAGTTCATCAAGTTTGTTTTCAATAACCGCTTGATTCCCTTCTTCAATAAAGCTTTCTGCCATGATGCCCGCAATTGAATGGCTACCATTTTTCAATTGTTCACAAATTTCAGCAGCAACATCTAATTGACGTTTATGCTGTTTTTGGCAATTACCATGACTAAAATCGACAATTAATCGCTGTGGTAATTCAAACTCGGCTAATGCCTCACATGCTGTTGCGATGTCTTCAGCGTGGTAGTTTGGCATTTTACCGCCACGTAAAATAATATGACCGTAAGGATTACCGGAAGTACGGTAAATTGTCATTTGTCCATTTTTTGCTGGTGAGCAGAAAAGGTGAGATTCACGTGTGGCGCGAATAGCATCAATCGCAATTTTGGTATTACCGTCAGTGCCGTTTTTAAAGCCAACTGGACACGACAGTGCTGACGCCATTTCACGGTGGATCTGAGATTCGGTAGTACGCGCACCAATGGCTCCCCAACTGATAAGATCAGCAAGGTATTGACCAGTGATCATATCGAGGAATTCAGTCGCAGTAGGTAAGCCTAGCGAGTTAATATCAATTAATAGTTTGCGTGCTTTTTTTAAACCAGTTGCTAAATCTAAACTGCCATCTAAATGTGGATCAGTAACTAAACCCTTCCAGCCAACAACAGTGCGTGGCTTTTCGAAATAGGTACGCATTACGATAAACAATTGGTCTTTATATGTTTCTTGTACAGCAACAAGGCGTTTCGCATAATCAACTGCGGCATCGGTATCATGTATAGAACATGGACCAACAATCACCAGTAAACGGGAATCTTGACCCGTTAAAATTGCTTCAATCTGTTTGCGAGAGTGGTCTACATGCGCCGCAATTTCATCAGTCATTGGTGATGTTGCTTCAATTTCAGCAGGAGTTGGCATCAAGCCTAAACTCACGGTGCGAAGTTCATCTGTTTTCATTGGCATAATATGTTTGCCTACCTTGGGGATCTCTGTAATAACACCGCTAAGATATCCCAAAAATCGATTTTAATAAACCAAACTTGTGATATCACTTAGCTTTCTAACCATCCTATGACTACGATTGAAAACTAATGATGATTTTGTAATCAAGAAATGATCTAACTTTAAAGTTTGATTGATATGAATAAGTTATCAGTAATTAGCTTTAGTTCTTGCCTCATAATTCAACACAAAGTAAGGTCGATATACAGTAATGGTGTTTAATGTATTTTTGAATACACAGGGTTTAGATGACGATTTATTTAAATACTCGTCTTATTAACAAGGAAGTATTGGTGTTTTATGACAACTGAAAATGAATTAACGTTAACTGCAATGTTGACGTCATCAGTGCAGTTAACTGGACTTGAAAGTGGTGAGGTGGGGATTGTCTCACTCGATGATCTTATTGCTCATGATATTGGTGTTCACCCTTGTGCTGTTACAAAGCCTGAATCACTTTCTACTGAAACGACAGCGGCTATTTTTGATGCGCTAGAAGCCGATAATCAAACGCCTGTCGCTGAGTTATTTGTAACCAAACTTAGCCAGTTATTAATTGCAGCGGCAGCCACACAAGGTGATGCGCCGTTAAAAGTATGTTTAACCAGTGATAACTCATATTCTCGTAGCCATTTATTAGGTGCGGAAGTAGAGCCAGACGAAATTAACCCAGCAATGGGATTACGTGGTGCATCTCGACTAGGTCATGCCGATTACCGAAAAGAGTTTGAGCTAGAATGTGAAGCGATTAAACGCGCACGCCTTGATGCGAAAAATATCGAACTTGTTGTACCGTTTGTTCGTACGTTCAGTGAAGCGGCAACAGTGATTGATTTATTGGCTGAGCAAGGATTATGTCGCGGTGCTGATGATTTAAAAGTCTTTATGATGTGTAGTGTCCCTTCTAATGCATTATTAGCAGAAACATTCTTGCAGTATTTTGATGGTTTTATTGTTGATGTTGAACAATTAGCGCAATTTACTCTTGGTCAAGATATTGAGAATACATCGTTAAACTACATGTCGGATGCACAAAACGACGCGCTACTTTTGTTAGTGAAAATGTTATTAACCTCGGTTGGAAACTCGAATAAGCCGTGCTTGGTATACAGTCGTTTTATTGAAGACTCACCACGTTTTAGTTCATGGTTACAAGAGCAAGGTGTCACTCACGTTATATGTTGAGCTAATGCTAAATAGTTAGTGCTATAGAATTAAAAACGGCATGGTTAATTTTAACCATGCCGTTATATTTTGTATTTTATAAAGAGAATAGGCTGAATTAATCCATTTCTTGCATAGCAGAAACAACAGAAGGATCGTTGATTAGGTTAAATAACAAGCTTTTTGCTGAAGCGCGTTGAGCGTCAGATAAAACTTTTTTCGGGTTTTCACGGGTTAGCGTCAAAATACTGGTGACAAATTTACTGTTCGTACCTGAGAGCTCATAAGCAAAGCGTAATGTATCCATTAATTCTGCTTGAGGTAGGCTATAAACGGCCATTTCACAACTCAAACCATCCATAGCAAGGAAGTTGTTTACTATTTCTTTCTGCTTAGCATTAAACTTTTGTTTGGCTTCAAAAGCATCAATTAAAGCCTGTACTCGATCGGCGATGGCTACAGGTACTTCCATTGTTTTCGTTTTATGAGTCATTGCTGATTCTCCCGACATAGCTGTAAATATATTATTGAGTCAGTTTACGTTGTTGTTTACCGTTTGGCATTTCTTTCTTTTAGACATAATGCAAGTGTCAAAATTGTTATCAAAACCGATTATTCACCATTCGTATCATCATGATAAGGTTTTGTATTCTTAATTAATTTCAATTGCACAATTAACTCATCTAAACGATAAACCAATTGACGTGTTAGCCATAGATAACCATAAGGGCCCAATAAAATCGAGTCTTTTGGTTGTGATATTTGTAATGCCATCTGTTTTAGTTGATGAATGTCCGGCAGTTCAATATTAAGATCTTTATCATCGGCTAATTGATTTAAAATCAACACTATTTGCTGCTGATAGTTTTTCAATCCTGTTTGCTCTAATAACTTACGGCGACCGATATCTGAGCTCCAATGGGTTTCGATGAGTTGTTCAATTAAGCTAATCATTGAACTTTGAATCGTTACAATCGCTTTATAGTGTCCTGTTGACTTTGGGTTTTCCTTTTGTACATTCGCCAGCAAACTAATCATTTTTATTTGGCGTTCATTCACTTGGTTTTTGATCCGCGCTAGGATCTTAATACTTGGTATATGGGCTGATGCATGTGCTTGATAAAGCTGACGTAAATCATGCATGTTTTGATTAAATAGCATATCCCATGAATATTTAGCGCGAATAGGGAAGAGCATTGAAAAAGACATCGCGATCAAACTACCAATAATGATATTAGTGACTCGCCATAATGCAACAGAGACTTCTTGGGCACTGTTACCTTGATATGCCACGATGATCAGCGTCATTACGGCTAAGAAAAAGATATATGTATTTTTACCATGTGACTTAAGCGACAGTAAAAAACACCAGGTTAGTATCCAAATAGGAATAAATGCAACGAGGTTTTGTGGAAAAAAGACAGTAACTAAACCTAAAATGGCGCCGAGTAATGTCCCACCTACACGTTGAAAGCCTTTTTGTTTGATCACGCCTGCATAAGGCTGCATTAACACCACTGCGACTGTGACTGGTCCCCACATTGAATGAGGTACTGGAATAAAGTGATAAAAGACCAAGCTAAATGCGATAGCCATAGTGACACGAAGGGCATGAGAAAATTGTGCGTGCGTTAACAGCAAATTTTTAAAACGAAGATACATAGCGTGCCATAAAGTTAGGTAATTACTTGCTGTGATTATGCGATTAAAATCATAGTCTATCCACCTATTTATGTGTTGTAGGTATCGAGTATCTAACGGGTTACTAAAAATTATGCTGTTATTTTGTAATGGATATTTATTTATCGGCGGATCACTTTTCTTGGTACGACTTCAACGCCTTGCTGATAATGACCTTGAACTGCAGAGAGGGCGAGTTGTAGCGCATGATCAGCAATTAAATCGAATTGCTGTGGGAGTGATTGGATTTTATTGGGTAAAAAATCAAGTAATCGATTATCACCAAAGGTTGCCAAGTATGTTTTTGCCATTACATCGGGATACTTTAACAAACAATCTAGAATACCCTCAAACAAGGTATAAGAAGTGGCAAGGATAGCTTCAGGAAAACAGTTTTCATCAATCCATTGTTGAGCAATTAGTGCACCATGGTGTTGGCTAAATTGCTCACCATAGGCAAGGCTAACATTCATTGTTTTAGGGTGATTATTGATTGCAGCTTGAAAACCTTGCTCTCGCTCAATAGAAACACCCAGTTCCGCAACGGCGCCAATTAAGCCGATCGATGAAATAGATTGATCTAACAATGCGTTCGTTAATGCATAGGCACCATCAAGATCTTCACTGATAACGGATGCAAAGTATTCGTCATCTAACGCGCGATCAATGGCGATAACTGGGGTACCTTTTGCCTGTACTTTTTTGTAAAACTCATTATCAGCAGGAAGGGCACTCGCAACAATAAGTGCGTCTAATTTACGACTTAATAATAGATTTGCGACGTCTACTTCAGTGACAGGATCATCATCACTACACGAGATAATAACTTGATAACCTGCAGTTCTAGCATTCAATTCTAGTAACTTAGCAATCTTTGCATAGCTCGTATTGTCGAGATCGGGGATGATCAAACCTAGCGATTGACTACTTCCTGCACGAAGGGAAGACGCCGCGTGATTGGGGCGATAATTGTGCGCATTAACCACAGCGAGGACTTTTTGTTGTGTCTTGTTACTGATTCGATATTGCTCAGCTTTACCGTTAATAATATAGCTAGCTGTGGTTCTTGATACACCAGCAAGCTTGGCAATTTCATTCAATGTCATCAGTTGATACTTCCATTTAAAGCTGTTTGCGCAGCGCGTTTTGCTATAAATAGCAATTCCTATCCTTATTTCATAACACTAGATATAGATTTAAGGCCAATTTGTGCGTCTCATCATAGATCTAATAATCGCTATGCGTTGATCAATTGTAATTTAAGCTGAAACGATTCAGTATTCAAGCTGAAAGGTTTCAGCAGAATCTATAGGTATAAAATGTTCCCATAATTCGACTGAAACTTTTAATTTGCCCATTTGCTGAAACGATTCAGCCTATATGAATAAGATTCGATACTATCGGAGTTAGAGATGTTGTCATTATCAAAACACGATATTGCTTTGCGTAAATCAGCAAACAATAAACAAGATGCAATCAAAGTACTGGCATCAGAGTTAGAGTCAGAAGGCTTAGTTAAAACGGGATACGTCAATGGTATGTTGGCGCGTGAAGCCCAAAACTCAACCTATCTTGGTAATGGTATAGCGATCCCACACGGTACAACAGAGACGCGAAATCTTGTTAATAAAACAGGTGTAAAGGTTCATCATTTTCCTCAAGGCGTAGACTGGGGCGAGGGGCAAACTGTTTATTTAGCCATTGGGATCGCTGCTAAATCCGATGAGCACCTTGAGATTTTAAAGCAATTAACCAAAGTGCTGTCAGCAGATGGTATCGATGAGAAATTAAAGCGTTGTGATTCAGCAGATGAAGTTATTACGATTTTAATGGGTTCAGAGCAATCGGAAGCAGAATGCAATGCTCAACTTGTTTTAAAAGATTTTCCAGCAACTGATTTATTACAGCTAAGTGCGGTTGCTGCCGGTTTAATAAAGCATCAAGGCTTTGCGAGCAAGCAAATGGTGGCGGATGTTGTCGCAAAAGAGCCGAGTTACTTAGGTCAGGGATTGTGGTTAATAAGTTGCAATCAAGAGGTTGAGCGAACAGCGATTGCTATTGTGACACCATCAGTAATCTTTGAAGAGCACAATCATCCAGTTAAAGGGGTAATTGTTATTGCGGCGAAAAACAGTAGCTATATTGCCAATATTGAACGACTCACTCAGCTGATTTATAGCCAAACGGTTGATGCGTTTTTGTCATCAAGCCCAGAGCAAATGTGTGCAGTGCTTTCTCAAACTCAATTAGAAGGCAATAGCGCAATATTTACGATTAAAAACCCGCATGGCTTACATGCTCGTCCGGGGGCAATGCTAGTTAATACCACCAAGAAGTTTGATGCAGATATACAAGTCGTTAATGTTTCTGGCGGCAGCAAAGCGGTTAATGCAAAGAGCTTAATGAAAGTGATTGGGCTTGGTGTTAAATGTGGTAACGAATTGAAATTTACAGCCAGTGGTAGTGATGCTGAACAAGCACTAACGGCGATCGGACAAGCTATTGCCGATGGTTTAGGCGAGAAACTTTAAGGGTGAAAATAATGAGCGAAACAGAAATTAAACCGTCACTTAAAGTTGTCGCCGTGACGTTAAATCCTGCCTTGGATCTAACTGGGCACCTATCATCTCTTACTGCCGGTACGGTAAATGTGGTGGATTCAGGTTCACTTCATCCAGCAGGTAAAGGCGTTAATGTTGCAAAAGTACTCGCGGAATTAGGTGCGGAAGTAACGGTAACGGGATTATTAGGCCGTGAAAATCAAGACGGTTTTTGTCAGTTATTTGAACAGATCGGTGTTATTGATAAATTTGTCAGGGTATCAGGCGCAACACGTATTAACGTTAAATTGGTTGAGCAAGATGGGCGAGTAAGCGACATAAACTTCCCCGGTGTTGAAGTAAATGCCACTGACATTGCGAAATTTGAAGCGACATTATTTGAACTGGCAAATAGCCATGACGTTTTTGTTATCGCAGGTAGTTTACCCCGTGGAATTTCAACCCAGCAATGTGCGAAATGGATCGAGCAACTTCAACAGCAAGGTAAGCAAGTGTTGTTTGATAGCAGTAAAGCGGCTTTTGCTGAAGGGTTAGACGCAAAACCATGGCTGGTTAAACCGAATGATGAAGAATTAGCGGACTGGGCAAAATGCGAATTACACAGCGATGAAGAAATCATTGAAGTGGCAGAGCAGCTTGCTACTAAAGGCATTGAAAATGTAGTGGTGTCACTGGGTGCGAAAGGAGTGATGTGGCGCAATTCTGAAGGTTGGTTACGTGCCGAGCCGCCTAAAATGACGGTAGTTAGTACTGTTGGTGCTGGTGATACCTTAGTTGCAGGTATGTGTTGGGGGCATCTACAGCATTGGACAAAATCAGAGACATTACGTTTTGCAACGGCGCTATCAGCGTATGCAGTCACACAAGTGGGTGTTGGCGTTGATGATATAAACGCAGTCAAAGCAATCGAAGAAAACGTTCAGCTTTCATAACAACATAAAAATATAACGTGAAAAGTGCAGAGGTCGAATAATGAATATTAGTATTATTACCGCATGTCCAAGCGGTATCGCAACAAGCTTAATTGCTGCCGGTTTACTTGAAAAAGCCGCCGCCGAATTAAAATGGCAAGCCAATATTGAGCGCCATACATCGTTAAAAGCAACCAATATGCTGACACAACTACAGATCGAACAAGCTGACTGTATTGTGATTGCCGCTAATGAAAATCTCGCCATTGATGAGCAACGTTTTGTTGGTAAGCGAGTCTTTCGTGCAGATGTTACCGCTTGCATGGAAAACCCAACCGCGTGGCTACAAAAAGCGGTTGAACTAGCTTCAGAACTGACGGTTGAAAGTGTGGCAACTCAAGCGATATCGACCAAGAAAAAGATTGTCGCAGTCACCGCGTGCCCAACAGGTGTTGCGCATACGTTTATGGCAGCTGAAGCGCTAGAGACCGAAGCTAAACGTCAAGGTTATGAGATTAAAGTTGAAACACGTGGTTCAGTTGGTGCTAAAAACCAGTTAACAGCCGATGAAATTGAAGCTGCTGACTTAGTGATTATCGCCGCCGACATTGATGTCGACTTATCGCGTTTTAATGGCAAAGCACTGTATAAAACCAGTACTGGATTGGCACTAAAGAAAACAGCCCAAGAAATAGAGAAAGCGTTTGAACAAGCAACGCCTTATACACATACCGTTAAAGAAAATAGCGAGAAGAAAGAAGAAAAAGCAGGCGTTTATAAACACTTAATGACAGGTGTATCTTACATGTTGCCATTAGTTGTTGCCGGTGGTTTGTCTATTGCACTGTCGTTTGTTTTTGGTATCGAGGCATTTAAAGAGCAGGGCACATTAGCGGCGGCCTTAATGAAAATTGGTGGTGAATCTGCCTTTGCATTGATGGTTCCTGTATTAGCTGGCTTTATCGCTTTCTCCATTGCAGATCGCCCGGGTCTAGCACCTGGCTTAATTGGCGGTATGTTAGCAAGTGCGACAGGTGCGGGATTCTTAGGCGGTATTGTTGCAGGTTTCCTCGCAGGTTACAGTGCAAAATTCTTAGCCGAAAAAGTGAAACTGCCACAATCAATGGATGCATTAAAACCTATTTTAATCATTCCGCTGGTGGCGAGTTTAATTACCGGTCTTGTAATGATCTACATTGTTGGTGGTCCAGTATCGGCAGCAATGGAAGGATTAACCCACTTCCTAAATACAATGGGCTCTGCAAATGCTGTGCTTTTAGGTGTGATTTTAGGTTGTATGATGTGTTTTGACCTTGGTGGGCCAGTGAATAAAGCAGCTTACACCTTTGGTGTGGGTTTATTAGCGTCACATACTTATGCGCCAATGGCTGCGGTAATGGCTGCAGGTATGGTACCAGCAATGGGCATGGGTTTAGCAACGTTCCTTGCAAAACGTAAATTTGCAGCAAGTGAAAATGAAGCGGGTAAAGCCTCTTTCGTATTAGGTTTATGCTTTATCTCTGAAGGTGCGATTCCATTTGCAGCGCGCGATCCTATGCGTGTGATTCCATGCTGTATGCTAGGTGGCGCATTAACAGGCGCATTGTCTATGTTATTTGGTGCAAAACTAATGGCTCCACATGGTGGTCTGTTTGTACTGTTGATCCCTAACGCCATCACACCGCCACTACTTTACCTTGTTGCAATTATTGCAGGTACATTAGTAACGGGTATTTCTTACGCGATATTAAAGCGTCCAGAGCAAAGCTCGGCAACAGAACTAGATACAGCAAAAGCGTAATATAACGACAGATATAAAAATGGCGGGATGTATTGAATACACTTTATTAGAAAGTATATTCAGTCCATCTCGCCATTTTTTTGCTTAAAGTTTAACGTTGTGTTTACTGAGCAGGTTTCGCTTTATTTCGTGGGTTACGTGGAATGCCCGTATCACGATCAGTAATTGGTTTACGACGTTTAGGCTTAGTTGATTTTGTATTTTCACCACGTGGCGCATTGTTTTTCGAGCGTGTATCGCGACGAGGTTTACGCTCAGAATTTTCGCTATCACCGTCACGAGGTGTCATTGGTTTTTTAAACTTAGGCTTATAGTTTAAAACCGAAACCGGTACGTCTTTTTTCGGTACAAAACCTTCGATTTCTTTACGTGTGATCAAATGACCAAGTAGGCTTTCAATCATGCATAGATTTTTAAAGTTATCGCGTGAAACAAATGAAATCGCTTCACCCGATGCTCCTGCACGACCCGTACGACCAATACGGTGAACATATTCTTCTGGTGGGAACGGCAGATCGTAGTTAACAACACGAGTCAGTTGCTCAATATCGATACCACGCGAAGCGACGCCAGTGGCAATAAGATATTGCAATTTACCGTTTTTAAAATCTTCCAGTAATTGAGAACGTACGGCTTGGCTACGACCACTGTGGAAAGACTCAGCGGAAATGCCACGCTTTTCTAATTGGGTAACCAGTTTTGCTGCACCATGTTTAGTTTCGATAAAGATTAATGCTTGATCCCATTTTTGTTCTTGGATCAAATGGCTCAGCAGTGCTGATTTCATGTCTTTATCAACAGTAACAAGCCATTGATCGATTTTTGGATCAGCAGAAGCATCTTTTGCAACTGAGATTTCAATGGGATTACGCACCGCTGTTTTTGCAAGAAAGCGTACTTGATCAGAAAGCGTTGCAGAGAACAGCATGTTTTGACGATCAACAGGTAAACGCTCAACAATCTTATTAATGTCTTCAATAAAGCCCATATCTAACATACGGTCAGCTTCATCAAGTACAAGAATTTCAATGGCATCAAAGTGGATTGCACGCTTAGTGTACATATCTAATAGACGACCGGGAGTGGCGACAAGAATATCAACACCTTCAATTAAGCGACGTTTCTGTGGTTCGTAATCAACACCACCGTACATTGCCATTGACGTTAAATTTAAGTGCTTACTGTATTGCTTAATATTGTCTTCTACTTGAACGGCTAATTCACGTGTAGGCGCAAGAATGAGCGCACGTATACGTTTTGCGCGAACTTTGGTGCCATCATCTAGCATTTGTAGAATAGGCAGTACAAAACTGGCGGTTTTACCCGTACCTGTTTGTGCTGCTGCCATCAAGTTTTTACCGGTTAGTGCAACAGGAATGGCTTTTTCTTGAATAGGAGTAGGAGAGGTGTAACCCATTTCGGTTACGGCTTTAACGATAGAATCGTTTAATCCAAGCTTAGAGAATGGCATGTAGAATCTCAAAATAAATCATTAAATAGCTAATGCGGCGCACTAACTAACGCAAATACGTACATATTATACCACGCTTAACAATCAGCTGTATGTAGTCAGGCAGAGAAGACAAAAGCAACTAGTTACTAATGATGTTGTTTCTCACTAATGCGCGGCGGACATTATTACAAAGTTTGCCAAATCGACGGATCTCATCAAATTGCGGTGTTTCACCTCGTGAAATAGCGGATTCCCAATAGGTTAAATCAGTATCAACGAGCTCTAACAATTTTTTAGGACAACCGACGCATTTGTTATCAGGGCCACAGACAAACGTACTTTCATCATAAAGAGGAAATTGTTCTTTTACTTGGCTGATTATACTCAACATCGCCGTTTTACGGTCGGGCTTCTTATTCATCATAAAGACTTCCGATAAAATAATATTCTAAAACAGCATAAAACAAATATCTATTGGTAATCATCCTATACTTATGAAAGGTAATAAAACGAAGATATAGATAAATATCATATTGATATAAAACACTATTTTTATTCAATGATCATGTCTAAAAAATTAGCCATAAAGCGCAAATATGCTTTGCAAAATGCATTTTGAGAATAACAGTTTTAATTAATAAGACTTAATTACCTGATAAATCAATAAGTTGCCTGTTTGATAAATTGGCTGGTTAATTGCTCTGTTTTTAGGTAAGTCACTTGATTGTGTGTTGATAAAATTCAGTATTGCAGGGTGATAAGGATGGCAAGAATGATTCAAAGGCGAGATCTCTCGAAATTCGTAGCATCTTTTATGTTTATGACTTGGGCGTTATTGAGTAGTAATGCCTTTGCACAGCAAGATATGGTCGCAGAGCCTGATTGGTTAAAAGCGCAGATTGCAGATAAACAGCCTGTTGTGATTTTCGATGCCCGTGCGAAAGAAGATTATGATAAAGGCCATATACCTACCGCAATCAGTTTTCCTGTGGATGATACTTACGTTATCAAAGACGGTGTTTATTACGTTAAAAATAAGGTCACTATTGCCCCTCTTTTACGTAAAAAAGGGGTAACAAAAGACACCAAGATAATTGTTTATGATCAAGGTGAGCTTATGCATGCGTCACGCTTATTTTGGGTATTAGAGCTATATGGCGTGAAAAATGTCGCCATACTCAATGGCGGACTGAATGCATGGCAACAACATAATGCTTTGTCCCAAACAGCAAATAGATTACCTAAGTCTGATTTTGTTCCTGTCTTAAAATCGAATATTTATGCGAGTACGACAGTAGCAAAAGTCGCTGTCCATAACCCTAATTATGAGCTTTATGATAGCCGCACGTATGATGAATATTTAGGGAAAAAATCCGTGACTGATAAATATGGTCGAATACCTAAAGCTAAATATATCGAGTTGAATGAGTTTTTTACGACTAATGCAGATGGTCAAAAAATCTTAAAACCTAAATCAGAATTGTCTGACATATTAAGTAAATTGGATAATAACAAGAAAACGATTACATACTGTAATAAAGGTACGGCTTCAACGTTATCTTATTTCTTATTTAAACAAGCTGGATTTAATGTCGCTCATTATGATGGTTCATGGTTAGATTGGTCTGCAAAAGGACTACCCATAGAGAAGTAATATTATCTAAAGGGTTAATGATGAAAAATAAATTGGACGATAATTGTCTTAAAAATGGAAAGAATGAGCGATTAAACGCCAAGATATCACATGATATTGATGTGCATCATTTGTACCATAAAACGAGTTTATTCAGTAAAATAGCGCTGGTAATGAGCAGTGTTCTACTGTGTGTGATGTTAACCGCGCTATATATTAGTTATTACAACAATACCCAGCGAGTCGTCAAAGACATTAAAGTAATGATGAATACCTTTTCACCATTAATCATTGATGCCGCTATTTATAAAGATACAGAAACGTCGATAGAATTAAATCGCTCATTGGAAACCCATAAAAAAATACTCTCTTTATCATTGTATGATTTAGATGGGGATTTAATTCATTTTTATGAGAAGAATGATGGCAACACTTATACACCATTAGCACAAGCCCCTGGTTTATCTATTTATGATGGGAACTATACCCTTACTTATCCAGTATCTTTTAATGGCGATAATATTTTTAATTACGTTATATATTACAGTTCGGCTGACATTATTCGGACGATATTAATACAGCTTTTTGTTTTTATTCTCCCGTTCTTGTTTTTTATTATCTTTATTTTAGTGTACATGTACCGCAAAGTGACAAGACCACTAACGTTTTTGATTGGTCAACTTCCTAAAATTGGTTCAGGTGGTGTGAATATTGCGGAAGTTGAAGATGCAGAAGGGGAGGTGTCATTATTAGCCAGTGAATTAAAAAAAGCTGATGAGTGTATTTACAATACGGAAAGCAAGCTACAAGGCTTAAATAGAAAATTACGAGAGCAGGCCAACGATTTAAGCGAAGCAATAAAAATAAAAGCCGAATTTATGGCGAATATGAGCCATGAAATAAGAACGCCAATGAATGGAGTCCTTGGCTTTGTACAATGCTTAGAAGAGCGAAATTTAGATCAAGAATCACAACGGCAGATTGGTTATATA
This sequence comes from Photobacterium sp. GB-56, assembly GCF_003026105.1. GTDB lineage: Bacteria > Pseudomonadota > Gammaproteobacteria > Enterobacterales > Vibrionaceae > Photobacterium. The sequence continues at coordinate 101,869 of NZ_PYNW01000004.1, forward strand.
AAAGAGTCGGCTTATTCATTGTTAGTTATTATTAATGAAATATTGGATTACTCTAAACTAGAGTCGGGTAATGTGGAATTACACATGACGCCATTTAATTTAAAGCCGTTTGTGCATAGCTGTGCGACTCCATTTATCCATCAAGCCAAGATAAAAAAAATACAATTATCAACAGAAATAGGTGAGGGGTTAGCAGATAGCTATACTGCAGATGAAGGTCGATTAAGACAAATTCTGATTAATCTTATTGGTAATGCGGTTAAATTTACCCATACAGGCTCTGTAACATTAGTGGTTGAAAAGCGAGAACCGCCTGAGCAGCAGTGCGAAGAATTAAAAAAATATAACGATAAACATATTCAATGGCTGCGCTTTAAAGTGAAAGATACGGGGATTGGCATTGCTGAAGAAAAACTCGCATTTATCTTTGATTCTTATACCCAAGCTGATGGCTCTATTTCTCGCCAATTTGGTGGAACAGGGCTTGGTTTATCTATATCTAACAGCTTATGTCGATTAATGTCAGCAAAATTACAGGTTGAAAGCACCATTGGTAATGGCACAGAGTTTTGGTTCGATATTCCACTAAAACAATCGGATATTCAGAGAAATGAAAATGGCGAAGATCATGCATTAATCACTAATCTTAGCATGTATGAAGATCGTAAGATTTTAGTGGTTGAAGACAGTATGGTTAATCAACAATTAATTAAGGCATTTTTAACCGCATTTGGTTTGAAAAACATCACCATTGTTAATGACGGGGTACAGGCGGTTGAGTATATGATAGAAAATACCGCCGATGTGATATTAATGGATTGTCAAATGCCTAATATGGGGGGATTAGAGGCGACAGAATTAATTAGAAAGATGCCGTCAATCTCTCGACCTATCATCATAGCCTTAACAGCAAACGTCATGGAGGAAGAGAAGAAACGTTGTTTAAGTGTCGGTATGGATGATTATGTATCGAAACCGATTGAAAAAATCATGCTTTATAAAAGCTTACTACGTGCATTTGATAATGAACATGGTGAATATTGGGCTGCCAATATTTAAAAAATTATCCTACCTATTAATACTGCCTATCAGTCTAATTGAAAAAAACGATTGTTTTTTACACGCTATTTTCTGTAATTTATTAGTCATAAAGTATCGATATGAATTATCACTTTGAGAGTTAGCGCCTATCTGATAAGTTACGACCCAGCAAGGTATTTAACACCATTAAGTAAGTAGAGAGAAAATGGCAGTTTTAGAAATTTTAACCGAACCAAATCCAAAGCTACGCGTTCAAGCAGAAGATGTTGTAGACGTGAAAGCTGAGCACATTCAAACGCTGATTGATGACATGCTTCATACCATGTACGAAACGGGTAATGGTATCGGTTTAGCGGCACCTCAAGTTGGCCGTAAAGAATCTATCATTGTTATCGACTTATCTGAAGAGCGCAACGAGCCACAGGTATTCGTAAACCCTAAGATTGTTCGTGGTGAAAATCCTGTTGTTGGTCAAGAAGGTTGTCTATCTGTTCCTGATTACTACGCAGATGTAGAGCGTTTTGAAAAAATCGAATTAACAGCGCTTGATCGTGATGGTAATGATATTCACCTTGAGCGTGATGATTTCCTTGCTATTGCATTACAGCATGAAATTGATCACCTAAAAGGTATTCTTTTCATTGATTATCTATCACCTCTTAAGCGCCAAATGGCAATGAAGAAAGTGAAGAAATTCTTGAAGGCACAAGCGAAGTAATTCATTCTCGCTTAGAAAAAACGGTGAAAGGTTGATAGCCTCTCACCGTTTTTTTTATGTCTTAATTTTGCGTCAAATTACAGTAATCAGATGGCATACCATGCTCGTTTAATTCGTGACGCTGTAACGAAACTTGACGACCAAAAATAACCGGTTGGTTATATTTACCGTGACCGATAAAAGGGAAGTAATACACGGGTTTGCCAAGTTGTTTAGCAAATTGTTCAAGCACATGTTTATACATTAGACGGTCTTGATCGTTAGGATCCATGTTGTAGTACTGACCAAACACAATCGCATTAACGTCAAAGTCTTTTAAGAACAGTAATTGCTGAAGATAGCGATCAAGCTGGCGGTAAGTAACACCAATATCTTCCAGCAGTAAGACTTTATTTGAAAAATCAGGTTGGTAATGTGTGCCAAAGGTGGCTGAAACTAATGTGTGATTACCACCGATAAGCTGACCCGATACAGATGCGCTCTTAGCTAAATCATTGAGAGGCAATACGTTGTTGTAGCTCACCCCGTCATTTATTAAGGTTTTTAAATCAGGAATAGGTTGCTCATTACCGCCGTTGGTCGCTTGATTGGTTGAGGCGTTCACAGCATGGACTGATTGCCAGCCTAATTCGTTATTAATAAAACTATGGATAGCTGTAACATCGCTAAAACCAACAATCATTTTTGGTTTTATTTCCTGCAACTGTGTCTTGTAAGCGTGCAAAAATGGCAAGAGGTTTAACGCGCCACCACCACCACGGAAGAACCATAGGACATCAATCGTAGGATCCAGTAAAGCGGCAATAAGGTTATTTGCTCGTTCTTGATCAGTATTCACATAACCGATGTCGGAAATCACTTGGTTTAAATATTTGGTGGTAACCATGTAACCATGGGCAATAAAAGTATCAACCACGTTATTGACGCTTTGTTCATCATATTGAGTTGAACATGAAATTAGGGCGATTTGGTTCAAATCTTTTGCGCAAATATGATCGGAATCTAACGCATTATTGTTCATTGTATTCATATTAGATCTGTCTTCAATTTAGCGTGTGCCATGTTAAAAACCACTGAAAAGCGTGGTTTTTAAAGATGGCAATGAGTATAACAGATTGTTTCTTCGTTATTTTAGGTCAGCGTCAGAAATCACGGCGCAGGGTAAATTGCACCTAATGTGGTTAATCGTGATGCGCCAGTTACTTCGGGTAAATTACCTGATAATCCATGTAGCGTGCGATAGCCAAGCCATGCAAATGCCATTGCTTCCATGTTATCGCTATCGACACCACGCTCATTGGTGGTCGTCACTGTCCAATCAATTAGCAGTTCTGTTAAACGACGCATTATTAATGGGTTATGGACTCCGCCACCACACACTAATAACTCATTAGGCATGTTATCGGGCGTATCTTGCGCTGTTTTTCTTACATCGTTGGCAATGGTTACTGCAGTGTATTCCGCTAAGGTTGCCTGTACATCTTCAGGCTTAATGGTTAAACCTGATAAATGTTGCTCTAACCAAGGCAAGTTAAACAATTCTCGTCCAGTACTTTTCGGTGCAGATAGTGATAGGTAAGGTTCGCTGAGTAGGTTAGCTAATAGCTTTGAATTAACCTTTCCTGATAATGCCCACTGTGCATTTTTATCATAGCTTTGTTGAAGGTGTAGGTTGATCCATGCATCCATTAACATGTTGCCAACACCGGTATCAAAACCTATTACGGGTTTATTCGGTGTCAGAACGGTTATATTGGAAATACCGCCAATGTTTAAAATGATACGATTAATGTTTTTATCGCTAAATAGTTGCTGGTGGAATGCAGGCACTAATGGCGCACCTTGACCACCAAATGCCATGTCTTTACGGCGAAAATCAGCAACGGTAGTAATCCCTGTGTTAGCAGCGATGATATTGGCGTCACCTAATTGCATGGTAAAAGGATAGGGTGAATCGGGAGCATGGAAAACGGTTTGACCGTGACTGGCAACGGCTTTGATACTCTCTGCTGAGGTAGCTGTTTTCTCAAGTAATCCATTTACTGCATCTGCAAATAAATGGCCTAAACGGTGATCAAGCTCGCCAATGGCTAGGAGATTGGTTGACTGTCCAATACAAACGTCGAGTAATGCTTGCTTTAAATCACTCGGCATTGGGTGGTCATAATTGCCTAATAGGGTGATTTTAGTGTTATCTATTTCAACCAACACAGCATCAACACCGTCCATGCTAGTGCCAGACATTAGGCCAATATACTTTTCCATCGCAAATTCCATACATATTACAAGGCTGTAGCCATACTTTAGAGCTTACTGTTTCATAATTAAATAGATTTTAACGAAGTGCTTTGCATATATTTTAAAAGTGAAGCCAAAATATAGGCGAATAGCCCAAAAGGTTTTGAAATTGATCTAAGAAACAGCCGACGGAGTGTCGGCTATTGAAGTGATATTACGAGTGAATAAGTAATATCGAGATAGTCTTATTTTAAATGCTTGAACTGAAGATGGACTAAGCGCTGGTAGAGTTCGCAGCTTTTAAGTAATGATTCATGATCGCCTTCATCAATAAGTTCGCCACCCTCTAATACAGCGATTTTATCTGCGTGCTGTATCGTTGATAGTCGGTGAGCAATGATTAATGTAGTACGATCTTTCATTAGTTCTTCAAGTGCTTGCTGTACATAGTGTTCGCTCTCACTGTCTAGCGCACTGGTTGCTTCATCAAGTAGAAGAATTTTAGGGTTTTTAAGGATAGCCCGTGCAATCGCAATTCTTTGTTTTTGACCACCAGATAAACGCACGCCTCGCTCGCCTAAGAAGCTATGATAACCATTAGGTAGTTTTTCAATAAACGCATGGGCATGGGCTTTTTTTGCCGCTTCAATCACTTCTTCATCTGTTGCATCTGGGTTGCCGTAACGAATGTTATGGAATACATCATTACTAAATAATGCAGGTTGCTGAGGAACGAGTGCCATGTGTTGACGAAGTTCATTTGGAGCAAATTGACGAATATCTTTATTACCAATTAAAACTTGACCTTGTTGTGGATCGTAAAAGCGTTGAAGTAATTCAAAAAGCGTTGTTTTACCGGCACCTGAAGGCCCTACAAGAGCTAACACTTTACCCTGTTCAGCAACTAAGTTTAATTGATTGATAGCAGGATGATTTAAGCGAGAAGGATAGTGAAAGATCACATTGTTAAAACGAATGTCTGATGGCTGAGAACAGTCAATTGATTCGTGATCATGTGGCGTACAAATATCACTTTTTACTTGCAGGATTTCTATGAGTCTTTCCGTCGCGCCAGCTGCTCTTTGTAACTCACCAAGCACTTCTGAGATATTTGCCATTGAAGATGCAGCCATGATGGCATAAAAAACGAAAGCCCCTAAATCACCTGCTGACATTTCACCCTTTATCACATCACTGCCACCAACATATAGCATGCCTGCAATTGCGCTAAAAACGATGGCAATGACACCGGCTATTAAAATAGCGCGTTGTTTTACTCGTTGTCGCCCCACGTCATAGGCTTTTTCTACTTCCTCCGCAAAAGCTTGCTTTTCATATTGCTCAGCACTAAAACTTTGTACTGTTTTAATATGCTCAATGGCTTCTCCTGCATAGCTACCAATATCAGCCATCGTATCTTGGCTTTTTCTTGATAGTGCGCGTACACGTCGTCCGAAAAATAAAATAGGTATCAAGATAAAAGGAACAGAAGCAAGAACGATAAATGTCAGTTTAAAGTTGGTCGCAAATAACATGATTATGGCGCCGAAACATAATAATGCACTGCGCATGGCCATTGAAAATGAGGAGCCAATTATATTTTGCAATAAAGTGGTATCAGTCGTTAGTCGTGACATAATGTCGCCACTACTGTTAGTTTCAAAGTAACTAGGGTGTAGTGAGATAACATGGTTAAATACGGCAAGACGGATATCAGCACTCACTCTCTCACCAACGGAAGAGACGAGATAAAAACGAAAATATGTGCCAACTGAGATACAGATAGTTACGCCAATAATAAATTGAATGGCATGGCTAAGGTCGGTCAGTGATTGCTGGGCAAACCCCTGATCAATCAAAATACGAACCCCGTAACCAATTGAAAGTGTAAGACTGGCTGTGGTGAGAAGAGAAGCTAAAGCAGCAATTACACGCCACTTATACGGTGTAATGTAGGTCTTAAGCTTTAAAAGGATACTGAGCCTTTTGTTGTTATTCTTACTCATAGTGTTGGAAAGACCCCTTGCTACAAATCACTTAATACGTACTTTTCTAATTGAAAGATCGTAATCACTTTATATCAGTCATTGAATCATGCTTTACATCTAACAAAAAAGCCACTGGGTTAGTGGCTTTTTAGAATTCTTTAGAAAAGGAAATAGGATTTTATCTTTAATGTAATCTAGTCGTATTGCCTTTTAAACTTTGTACGCCTTGATCCGAAACGACTGATTGCATCTTATTGGCAAAATTCATTAGTTCAAGGCTAACTGGAGAGCGTGCAATCAGCTCTTCTTGATCATTAGTGATTTCAATCGCATGGCCTGTGGTGCCATCTTCATATGTACCAGATACAAAATGAATCGAAGTATTAATCAAAATTGAGTGTCCATACTCTTTTTCAACTAAATTCATCCAGTACATCAACTCATCGTGGTTTTCGATAATTTTAGCATTCATATGCTCTATCCTTGATGTATTAGTGCATTTTCTAACGTCTAATTGTATAAAAATGCTTTTATTTATAATTACTTAGTGATGATAGAGTATCAACCATCACGAAAGAATAATCGATGAATTGTTATTAAAATAATTACTCTAACGCCAAAAAGGAGAGATTGAGCAAATTACTCAACTTCAATTTTCATTAAAGAGTCAAATGAGCCGTAAAATAGTCAATGACTGCACGAATTCTTGCTGGCATAAACTTACTTTGCGCGTATTGCAGTGCAATATCACCGTGATAATTGCCTCGAATAGTCCAATCTGGTAACACTTGGATCACCTTACCAGCAACAAGATCGTGTTTAATCACAAAGTCAGGAAATATCCCAATACCCAAATCATCTATTACGCCTTTCAATCGCATTTGAGAGTGATTGACGGCATATCGACCAGAAACAGCAACGGTTATTTGTTCTCCGTTCTTATCAAAATCCCATATGTGATCGATGTTATTTTCACCAAGGTATAAACAATCGTGATGTTTCAAATCGCGCGGATGTATTGGCATCCCACGCTGGGCAATATAGTTAGGGCTGGCACACAACGTCAGATTCACTTTGCCAATTTTCTTTAGTACTAAGCCTTCAGAGGGTCTTTCTGTTAAACGAAATACCACATCAATACCTTCAGCGATAATATCAATATCACCATCACAGGCTTTTAGTTTTAAATTTACTTCCGGATATTGTGTTAAGAAAGGTTTAACTAAAGGTTGAAGAAGAATGTTCATAAAGGCTTTTGGTGCTGCAATTGTGACAGTCCCAGAGGGCACAGTATGCTCAGAGCTTGATATTTCAATTGCTTGTTTAGCCGCATCAATCATCTGAGTACATTGTTTATAAATACGATTACCCGACTCACTGATCATCAATTTGCGTGTTGTACGTTCTAACAGCTTTACCGATAAGGCTTTTTCTAACCGTGCGATTTGTTTACTGAGTGCGGATGGCGTAACACCTAATTTACGTGAAGCGGCAGTATAACTGCCTTCATCTACAATAACGATGAAGGTGGCTAAATCTGGCATTAGTGCGATGAGCTTATGTGTATCCATTTATTTGTGCCTACAGTTCATTAATCATTTTCCATCGCAGGGGATAATAGTTGTTTTTAGCATGATTTAGAATGGCAATATTAGCTTGTAGTTATCTGTATTGGATTAATTGTGATTTAGGAATACAAATAGCTTAAAACAAGGTCTAGCTACGATTTTTATTCAGATATAGTTGCTATGATAGTTGTTTATATCATGTGACGAGAATGTTGTGAGCTAATTTTCGCTAACCAACATTAACCATAATAATACTGTGAGGGACATCATGACTTCTGCATTCTATACCCAAATCCAAAAACAAATTGAAGATGTAAAAAGTGAAGGGTTATACAAATCTGAGCGTGTGATCACATCACCGCAAAAAGCAGCGGTATATATCCAATCGGGTCAAGAAGTCTTAAATTTCTGTGCCAACAATTACCTTGGTTTAGCCAACCACCCTGAGTTGATCAAAGCGGCTAAAGAGGGGATGGATGAGCACGGTTTTGGTATGGCGTCTGTACGTTTTATTTGTGGTACGCAAGATGCGCACAAAGAGTTAGAGCGTAAGCTGTCTGATTTCCTTGGTATGGAAGATACGATCCTTTATACCTCATGCTTTGATGCAAATACGGGTTTATTTGAAACGATTTTAGGTGCAGAAGATGCGATTATTTCTGATGCATTAAATCACGCGTCAATCATTGACGGTGTACGTTTATGTAAAGCGATGCGTTTCCGTTATGCCAACAATGACATGGCAGAATTAGAGCAACAATTAATTGCAGCAAAAGAAGCAGGTGCACGTAATACATTAATCGTAACTGATGGCGTGTTCTCAATGGACGGTGTTGTAGCGAACCTACCTGCGATTTGTGATTTAGCGGATAAATACGGCGCACTAGTGATGGTTGATGACTCTCACGCGGTTGGCTTTATGGGTGAAAATGGTCGTGGCACGCATGAATACCATAACGTTATGGATCGTATCGACATTATTACCGGCACATTAGGTAAAGCGATGGGTGGTGCATCAGGCGGTTATACCGCAGGTAAGAAAGAAGTGATTGACTGGTTACGTCAACGTTCACGTCCATACCTGTTCTCTAACTCAGTCGCACCTGCAATTGTTTCTGCTTCAAATCGCGTTATTGATTTATTAGCGGAAAGCGGCGAACTTCGCGATCGTTTATGGGAAAACTCGGCGCATTTCCGTACTCGCATGACAGAAGCTGGCTTTACGATGGCAGGGGCTGATCACGCGATCATTCCTATCATGTTAGGTGATGCAAAAATTGCGGCAGAGTTTGCCGAGCGCGCCCTAGAAAAAGGCATTTACGTGGTTGGTTTCTCATTCCCTGTTGTACCAAAAGGCAAAGCACGTATTCGTACGCAAATGTCAGCAGCACACACACCAGAACAACTGGATAAAGCGATTGATGCCTTTATCGAAGTGGGTAAAGAGATGGGCATTATCTAATTAAAGCTTTACGTTATTCAATGTGACGAAAACATATTGCTACTACTGCATGGTAAGGCAAAGGTTCAATAACATGCAGTGGTAGATGGACGCTGAAAAGCATGTTGTATCCTAAAGAAATAAGCGATTAATATAATGAAAATCAAAGCTCTTTCTAAATTAAAGCCTGAAGAAGGCATCTGGATGACTGAAGTAGATAAGCCTGAGGTCGGTCATAACGATCTGCTTATCCGCATCAAGAAAACAGCAATTTGTGGTACTGACGTTCATATCTACAACTGGGATGAGTGGTCACAAAAAACGATCCCTGTACCTATGGTTGTGGGTCATGAGTATGTCGGTGAAGTGGTTGGGATGGGGCAGGAAGTGCGTGGCTTTGCTCTTGGCGATCGCGTTTCGGGTGAAGGCCATATCACGTGTGGTCACTGCCGAAACTGTCGTGGTGGCCGTACTCACTTATGCCGTAACACCATTGGTGTGGGTGTAAACCGTGAAGGGGCATTTGCGGAATACTTAGTGATCCCGGCATTTAACGCATTCAAAATTCCTGATGATATTTCAGATGATGTTGCGTCTATTTTCGACCCGTTTGGTAATGCTGTTCACACCGCACTGTCGTTCGACTTAGTGGGTGAAGATGTGCTGATCACAGGTGCAGGCCCAATTGGTATTATGGCTGCGGCTGTAGCAAAACATGTGGGTGCGCGTTATGTTGTGATCACGGATGTGAACGAATACCGTTTAGATCTTGCTCGTAAAATGGGCGTGACCCGTGCGGTTAACGTAGCTAAAGAAAGCCTGACGGATGTGATGGCAGAGCTTGGCATGAAAGAAGGCTTTGACGTGGGCATGGAAATGTCGGGTAACCCTGCGGCATTCAACAGCATGCTATCAAGCATGAACCACGGCGGTAAAATTGCCCTGCTAGGTATTCCACCATCAGACATGGCAATCGATTGGAACCAAGTGATCTTCAAAGGTTTGATCATCAAAGGTATCTATGGCCGTGAAATGTTTGAAACATGGTACAAGATGGCAACCTTGATCCAATCAGGTTTAGATCTATCACCAATCATTACTCACCATTACAAGATTGATGATTTCCAACAGGGCTTTGATGTTATGCGCTCTGGTCAGTCTGGTAAGGTTATTCTTGATTGGGAATAACATTTAACGTTATTTTTTAATCGGCATAATAAAAACGGCACTGTCAACGATATCTCATTAATAGGTTGAATTGACGGTGCTATTCAAATCGAACACCACAGACATATTTTGACTGCCACTATTCGTCATACTTTCCTTCGCTTTTAAAATTTCATTCCATTACAAATTAAATTGTTTATAACTTCTTGCTCGTAGCCTTTATACTACAAAGATATCTGTAAATATCCGTTAGGAAAGGTAATGCAAGAACAACAGCAACCTGCTCAACCAGCAAAAAAAGAAAAAGAATTAACGCTAGAGCAGCGACTTTTACAAAATAATCCGCTTCATGGCTTGAGCCTTGAAAAAATGCTAACCGAACTCGTCGATCACTACGGTTGGGAAATTTTAGACACGGCAATGCGTTTTAACTGTTTCAATACTAAACCGTCTATTGCGAGTAGTGTGAAATACTTGAAGAAAACAGAGTGGGCGAGAGAGAAACTAGAAGCTTTCTACCTATCACGTTTTAAGCGTATGCCACGTGCAACAGCCGCTGAATTAGAAATTCCACCACGTATGCGTACCTTTGCTGATGGCATTGTACCTAAAGAGCCAATGGAACTAACCGTTGAATCAATTCTAGCATCGCAAGCAAAAGCGGCTTCAGCTTACAAAGAACGTGCTTCTCGCGGTCGCAGTAATAGCCGTGGCGGTGGTCGTAACCGTCGATAATTTTGTTTAGTAAGTATTAGTTACGAGTAAGCTGATATTTAAGCAATAAAAAAACGCCTTATTACAAAGTGACATAGTAATAAGGCGTTGTTGTATTTAGTGATCAGCTAATTTAAATCTTGGTATTATTTATCGGATAATACGGTTGCAATACGTGAACAAACAGGAATATTGGTTGCATCTAAACCTGGTGTTGTATTGTGGAAGTCAAACGCTAACTTCACATCTGGTCCAAATACAAGACAATGTGTTGAACCACCAAAGTGGAACATACCCAATTCATCACCTTTATTTAAGTGTTGACCTTCTTTTACGGTAATTTCACAAGACGACACTTCTGCCATACCTACTGCAATAAAGCACATTAAACCAATCTTTGGATTGTCTGATTCAATAAAGATCACTGCGCGAGTTGCAACTGCGGTTAAGAAAGGCTGAGAGTTATTCGGCGCGCTGTCATCAGCCCCTTCTGGATTATCAAAACCTTGGTATTTATTACCTAAGTAATATGAACCGTTAACAATGAAGGCTTTTTTCACTGTTCCTGAAACAGGGCTATTCCAACGGTGATAACTTAATGCACTTAAGAATGCTTGATAAATTGTACCGCCCACGAATTGTTTCGCGAGTGGATCAAAATCCATCATATTCTGTAGTGAATAAGGTTGACCTTTTAGCCAAAACTCGGATGTTTCAGCCACGTTTTCTGCCACTTGCAACGGTGCTGATTCACATGCATTAGCAATAATGTCATCACCTTCAGCAATTGGACGAACACCTTTTACGAACTCACGAGTGAAAAAGTCATCCCATGATTTAAAGCCATAATACTTATCATCAGGATCACATTGGAAAAAGTGCTCAAACGGTAATGCTTTAAGTGCTGGATCAGAAGTGGCTTGGCAAGCGACTCCAACCATTTCACGTTTAGCTGTTGGATTTAACCAACCTAACACCTTCGGTGTACGATTAAGATCATCGTTTACTAATACGTAACGGGAGTCAGAGCTTGAAAGGAAAGAAGACCAGTAAGTTAATATTTTCTTAATTTGCTGATTCACTAATGCATTTGAGAAGAATGTGTAGCCAGCAGGAGTTGCCATCGGCCAATCTAATAACGCATTAATAGGAAAACCAATTAAACCACAAGGATTGAGTTCGCCGGTTTTAGGGTCGGTATATTCAGTACATTCAGGCGCTTGCGTCATAATTGCGTTTAATAGCACAATAAATTCATCAAAACTCATGACTTCTGGTGTACCTAGCGGCGTTAATTCTTTTTGATTACCCGCATAGCTAAACATACGTTCAGCGAGTTCTTTTAGGCTTTCATCATTATCAACCAAATCTTTAAATTCTTGGATAGGTTGAACAAGCTCTGCTGGATGTTGCTCAGTGTGTGTTTTTAAGTGTTGGATCCAAGCATTAACATGTGCTTTGCTTTTTGGTAGCCAGTTACCGAAAGAATGGATATTCATAATAACTCCCTATTTATTAACCTAATGTTTGAAAATTACTATACGCTTTGAATAAACATTATCATTACACAAAAACATAACTTCATATTTCATTATTCTTTTTTCAAATCTTATTAACTCAATGTAAATACATACTTAATTGAAATAAGGTAAGTATGAAATAAGAAAAAGAGGACAGTTATCAGCAATATTACTAGTTACAATTTTGTTGTTAATTTAAAGGTGATGTAAGTCACTAAATCTGTTATACTCTGCATCAATTTAGAGAAAAGTCGCTTGTAGTAGGCGGCTTTTTTAATGCTTGATATATTCATAAATTTTGGAACAGTACATTGATTTCAACAGCTAATATCACAATGCAGTTTGGCGATAAGCCATTGTTTGAAAACATCTCAGTAAAATTTGGTGGCGGCAACCGTTACGGCCTAATCGGCGCGAATGGTTGTGGTAAATCGACATTCATGAAAATCTTGGGTGGCGAGCTAGAGCAGTCTGCAGGTACTGTTTCACTTGATCCTAATGAGCGTATGGCTAAATTAGGTCAGGATCAATTTGCATTCGAAAACTACAGCGTAGTAGACACTGTGATCATGGGTCACAAAGAGCTATGGACGATTAAAGAAGAGCGCGATCGCATCTATTCAATGGCTGAAATGTCAGAAGAAGACGGCATGCGTGTTGCGGATCTAGAAGTAGAATTTGCAGAAATGGATGGCTACTCAGCAGAAGCGCGTGCAGGTGAATTACTACTTGGTCTTGGTATTCCAGAAGATCAGCACTTCGGCCTAATGAGTGCTGTTGCTCCGGGTCTTAAAGTTCGTGTGCTTCTTGCACAGGTATTGTTTGCTAACCCAGACATCATGCTACTTGACGAACCAACGAACAACTTGGACATTCACACCATTGCATGGCTTGAGCAGATCCTACTAGCGCGTAACTGCACTATGATCATCATCTCGCACGACCGTCACTTCTTAAACAGCGTATGTACACACATGGCTGACTTAGATTACGGTGAGCTTCGTCTATTCCCTGGTAACTACGACGAATACATGATGGCTGCAGAGCAAGCTCGTGAGCAGTTACATGCAGATAATGCGAAGAAGAAAGCACAAATGGCTGAACTACAAACGTTCGTAAGCCGCTTCTCTGCTAACGCATCTAAAGCGAAACAAGCAACGTCTCGTCAAAAGCAATTGGATAAAATCCAATTAACAGAAGTAAAAGCTTCTAGCCGTCAAACACCATTCATTCGTTTCGATCAGGAAAAAGAACTGTTCCGTAACGCATTAGAAGTAGAAGGTTTGAAACAAGGTTATGGCGAAAACATCCTAATCAACGGTGTTAACTTACTGGTAGAAGTCGGTGAGCGCATCGCGATTATCGGTGAGAACGGTATCGGTAAATCAACATTCCTAAACACGCTAGCGGGCCAAATGGAGCCAATGGCGGGTATGGTTAAGTGGTCTGAAAACAATAATATTGGTTTCTACGCACAGGATCACAGTGCTGATTTCGCAGAAGATATTACATTGCTTGAGTGGATGAGCCAGTGGAAAAAGCCAGGTGATGACGAGCAAACTGTTCGTGGTATCCTAGGTCGTATGCTGTTCTCACAAAACGACATTAAGAAATCAGTTAAAGTGATTTCGGGTGGTGAGCAAGGTCGTATGTTGTTTGGTAAGTTAATCATGCAACGTCCTAACATCCTACTAATGGATGAACCAACAAACCACATGGACATGGAATCTATTGAAGCACTTAACCTTGCGTTAGAGAACTTCAAAGGTACATTAATGTTCGTATCTCACGATCGCCAGTTTGTAACATCCGTTGCAACACGTATTCTTGAGATCACTAAAGACGGCGTAGAAGACTTCCACGGTACTTACGATGAGTACATCGCGAAGAAAGGTCTTGTTGGTTAAGTTTTTACTTAATAAAACAGGCTAAGCCAAAAAGTTAATTGAAAGCCGCCTTTAGATAGGGCGGCTTTTTTACAAATAAAGCTTACGTGTTTTATGGCACGTAGAGAAAGAATGAAAGGATTATCTATGAAAATTTGGGTAGATGCTGATGCATGTCCAAACGTTGTAAAAGAGATTCTATTTCGCGCTGCTGATCGCGCAAAAGTGAACGTAACGCTGGTGGCTAACCAATACATTCGCACGCCACCTTCACCGTTTTTACGTTCGATTCAAGTAGAGCAAGGCTTTGATGTTGCGGATAATTATATTGTGCAACAAGCCGAAGAAGGGGACTTGGTGATTACCGCTGATATCCCATTGGCAGACGAACTTATCACCAAAGGCGCACATGCATTAAACCCTCGTGGCGAAATGTACACTAAAGACACTATTAAGCAGCGCTTACAAATGCGTGACTTTATGGAAACCATGCGCAGTAGTGGGGTACAAACAGGTGGCCCAGCACCACTTAGCCAAGCGGATCGCCAAAACTTCGCTAACAAACTGGATGCGTTTTTAGCCAAGAATCACAAGCCATAATAATTGCTTAATATGGAGATGAACACCGTTTGTCTCCATCTTTCTTATCTCTATTTCCTTTCTTTTAGTACCTCCGTTATTCCTATTTCAATTTAGGCGAAATGCTTTTGTTTGCTGGTAATGAATTGCCTGTATATTTATCCAGTTATAATGGAAAGCGTAAATTTTGCAGATTAAGTCTCGTTTTTAATCAGAAAATTTTCTTAATTATCTCAGTAGGTGTTTTTAACCTATTGATATTAAATAGCCAGTTTTGCTGTTTGTGTTTTTAATCCGACGGACAAAATACCATTCTTACTTTTACCAAAGGAAATATATCGATTGAATGTGATTTTTTGCGATTAACACTATGAAACGTAGTGCTTTTATATAGTAAAATGTGGGTTATTTACAGTATTAATAAAGCGTAAAAGTAAGAATGCTTATTAATATACTGTTATGCTTACAAGGAAAATACAGTGAAACTTGAACAAAAAATTCCTCCTCTATTACTTACATTTTTATTTGCTGGCTTTATGAAGCTCATAAGCTTTATTACACCAAGCTTTAATTTAAACTTCCCATTTGCACTAGAACTATGCTTCTTATTTATTGTATTAGGTATTAGCTTTGCCCTCGCAGGTGTTTATTCGTTTAAAAAACACAAAACAACTGTTAACCCTGTAAGCACCGATAATGTATCAACCCTAGTTAATACTGGTATTTTTGGTTACACTCGAAATCCAATGTATGTCGGTATGTTTACTACTTTATTAGGGTACGCATTACTTTTGTCTAACCCTATAAACTTATTAATACTAATTATGTTTATTCTTTACATGAATAAATACCAAATAACACCAGAAGAAACCTTTTTAACATCTATTTTTGGTAATGAGTATGTTGCTTATAAAAATAACGTCAAACGATGGCTGTAATTGTAAGCATAACAAGCGCTTCAACGGGAAATTTACAGCTTGGCTCCCGTCGCTACGCTCCGTAATTATAGCCAAGCCATAAATTCCCGTTAAGCGGGCGTTATAAATACGGGTAAGTTATTCATAATAAGGACATTCAATGAATCAGATTAATATCCAACACTTTAAACATCCTTATGCCGAATTTGTGCTTGGTTCATATGACGGTAAGCTTTGTCTTTGTGACTTTCGATATCGTAAAATGAGAAGTGCAGTTGATGACCGTATTAAGCGTAGCCTTAACGCTGAATTCGTAGAAAGAAACGACAATGTTTTAGAATCTACTAAAACGCAACTTGAAGAATACTTTCTTGGTGAGCGAAGTGTTTTCGATATTCCTTTATTACTGGTTGGTACGGATTTTCAAAAATCGGTTTGGGACGCATTAAATAAAGTAAAATACGGTGACATTGTAACGTATCAAGATTTAGCTATATCAATTGGTAATGAAAGCGCAGTGAGGGCGGTTGGCAATGCTAATGGTGCAAATGGATTGGCGATTATAATTCCTTGCCACAGGGTAATTGGCAGCAAAGGTGAGCTTGTTGGTTATGGTGGCGGTTTGTCATTGAAAAAACGTCTTTTAAAATTAGAGCAGAATCTCTTCATCTAAGTCTAAATAGTATTTATAACAGATAAGGATATGTGTCGCGAAGCCGACACCTCTCCGAAGTGTTGGATAAGCCTAAGCCTCCTTATATAAGTAAATATTGGAAATATCATGAAGGGTGATGACAAAAAGCAGTCGAGCGTTATCCTTGGTGTGAACCAATAATATTAATACCCTGATTTATAATAAAATCCTCTTTAATTCTGAAGCGTGAATGCCATTATCCTTATTATTTAACATCGGTTATCTGGGTCGAAATATTCCCGTTAATTGCATGACATGTTGGCAGCAGGGGCAAAAGGGTTGGGCTTTTATACGTACCGTTTTATTCGGTGAGGGCAACGTCAGTTACCCTGCTAACATGAACATAAATTGGATGGCTTGAAGCTGTGTTTTATCATCACCACAAGCCGCAATAATGCCTAAACATGGAGATGAACCCTTCTTTGTCGCCACCTCTCTTATCTCCATTTCCTTTCTTTGCGAGCTTCAGATAATCCTATTTCAATAAGGCGAGATGCTTTTGTTTTCTGCTAATGAAGCAACCTGTTTATTTACCCAGTTATAATGGAAATCGTAAATTTTGACGCTTAGGGTTCGTTTTAAATAAGAAAAAATGCTTAATTATCTCAGCTTCTATTTATAAAGCATTGATATATATGATGCTTTATTCATAGCTGTGTTTTTAATCAGACAGGTTAAAAACAGTTCTTACTTTTATCATGAGTAATTAATCAATTGAGAGTGTTTTTTTGCGACCAAGGTAATGAAAATAAATGTTTTTATTTATTAGAATGTTGAATATTTGCTGTATTAATAAAGCGTAAAAGTAAAAATACTTATTAATATGCTGTTAGCTTTTACTTTAAAATCAACTAGGGATGCAGAATTATGAAAAGAAATTTGTATGCAGTGTTTGTTTTTTTTGGTTTATTAAGCGGTTGTTCAACCACTCTTAAGCCCACGACTGTAGGGTCCACAACAGGTGAATTCAAAACAAACCATAAGATTTCATATGGAGGAGTAAAGCTTAATGAAGACTATAAAGAAGAATACTCTAAACTTGTCTTCATAAAAACTGACGAAAAATCTAAAAAATATAATGAGTTTTTTCTTAAATCCGTTGAAAATACAAAGAAATTTGAAAAGGTTGTAGACGTAAAAGGTATGGAGATGATCGTTTTTGAAAAAGACCTAACTGATAAGGTTTCAAGTGTCTCTGATTTAATAGGTCTTCATAACTTGCAAAAACATATAGGTAACTTTCTTATTATTGAACCTTATGTCGAATGGAAAGGCGGTTATAACTACGTTGCTAGCATTAAGGCGATCGATGCAAAATCTGCAAAGGAAGTCCTTCACTTGGAGAACAGTGCTTTTAATTGGGATGGCCTTGATCAGCCACTATTCTTCCCTTTGTTTAATGGTTTAATACAATGGGTAGAAGGAAGAGAAATCAACCAAGAAAATAAAAAAACGAAGAAGAAAAGTTAGAAGGACGGCTCTTAAAAGCTAACAAGTTGCTTAAACGGAAAAATAATAGTTGGCCTTCGCTTCACATTTTAGCCAGCTATTTTATTGCCGCTTAGCAAGGTGTTATGTACTTTTACGGAAAATTAGATATTTATGGATGAAAATACTGAAAATTGGCGTCAGTACTACGAAAAGGCACTGTCTCGCCCACATTCAAAACGTACTGAATTTGCTGTCAGACTTAATGAATCAAACCTCAAAGTAGCCACTGACTGTGGTTGTGGAACCGGCAGTGATATCGATTATCTATCGGGTCAAAATTACAAAGTGTTTGGGTTTGACGTTAATCCTGATTCAATAACTATTTGTAATGATAGATTTGGTTCAAATCCACAAATTAACATTGAGCAATCTTCGTTTGAATCGTTTCGGTACCCAAAATCGGGGGTAGTAATTGCAAATAACAGTTTGTTTTTTGCAGTCCCAACTGTGTTTTCGACGACTTGGCATAACATTGAATCCTCATTAGTTGTCGGTGGGGTATTTGCTGGCGACTTTATGGGTTATAAAGATAGTTGGGCTTCAGGTTTTCGCGTTCCAACTTCACCTTTCACAGAATCAGAGATTCGAGCAATGCTAACTAATTTTGACATAGTTAGTTGGTCTGAACGAGATGAAGTAGGTCAAACAACAATAGGTGCAACGAAACATTGGCACATATATTCAGTGGTCGCCGTGAAACGTAAATAACAGATAAGGATATGTGTCGCGTAGCCGACACCTATCCGAAGTGTTGGACAAGCCCAAGCCACCTTATATAAGTAAATATTGGAAATAGCATGAAGGGTGATGACAAAAAGAAGTCGAGCGTTATCCTTGGTGTGAACCAATCATTTTAATACTATGATTTATAATAAAATCCTCTTTAATTCTGAAGCGTTAAAGCCATTATCCTTATTATTTAACGTCGGTTATCTGGGGCGAAATATCCCCGTTAATTGCATGACATGTTGGCAGCAGGGGCAAAAGGGTTGGGCTTTTATACGTACCGTTTTATTCGGTGAGGGCAACGTCAGTTACCCTGCTAACATGAACATAAATTGGATGGCTTGAAGCTGTGTCTTATCATCACCACAAGCCGCAATAATGCCTAAACATGGAGATGAACCCTTCTTTGTCGCCACCTCTCTTATCTCCATTTCCTTTCTTTGCGAGTTTCAGATAATCCTATTTCAATGAAGCGAAATGCTTTTTTACTGGCCATGAAATAACCTGTTTATTTGTCCAGTTATAATGCAAATCGTAAATTTTTCCGATTAAGTCTCGTTTTTAATCAGAAAATTTTCTTAATTATCTCAGCTTCTATTTATAAGGTATTGATATATATGATGTAATATTCATAGCTGTGTTTTTAATCCGACGGACAAAATACCGTTCTTACTTTTACCAACGTAAACATATCGGGTAGATGCTAATTTTTGCGACTAAGGTAATGAAAATAAATGTTTTTATTTATTAGAATGTTGAATATTTGCTGTATTAATAAAGCGTAAAAGTAAGAATGCTTATTAATATACTGTTAAATTGGCACAGTCGAAAAGTATGTAGGCTGTTAGTCTCATAAAGGATAATTAGTGATGAATTGTAGTCAGTTGTTTTACAGTATAGATGAAAGTATAGAAACCCTTCATCAACGAACTAAACTTTCAGATATCGTATTGTCGAAAGGCATAAATAAGAAAGATGAAGTAATTGAATTTTTGAAAGCAGAACTCAGTGCTGCATTTAAATGCAAAGTAGAGTTTTGGTTGCAAGGCTCTTATAAAAGTAGCACGTTAATTAAGCCTGTAGATAAGTATTCCTCTTATGATATTGATATTGGAGTTTACCTACTATTTGACGCGGAGGAGGAGGAGATTGATGCTCAAGATGTTAAGGCTACATTAAAGGATGCATTAGAATCTTATTGTCAGATAAATGACGAGGCTAAACTACAAAAATCAAAGAATGCGTGTGAAGGTCTTACATTTTCGTCATTTTTAACTCTCGATACACCTATTTATTATAAATCTGATCTTGAAACAAAGCTTGCTACAGATAAAGGATGGATTGATAGCGATCCTAGAGCAATTCAAGAATGGCTTACGAATTACTATACAAATAGTGGTGACCGAGCGTTGATGAAGCGATTGGTACGTTATTTTAAAGCGTGGGTAAATGTTAAATGGCAAGGTACAGAGTTCAAAAAAATTCCATCGTTGGCCATAAATGTGCTTGTAGCTCAACATATGCAAAAGTATGAGAATGAAGATGACAGCTTTATACATACAGTTTTAAGTATATGTGAAGAGTTGGAGTCTACTTTCATCGTTAGTAATCCACTTAATGGAAATAATATTTTAACAATGCCAGAAGATGCTGAAGCATTTGCGCATCAAAAATTAGACCATTTAAAGAAGGTTTGTTTAAATTGCTCCGATTCAACTGAATTGGAACGATCTGTCGAATTTTCCAATCTATTTCAACATTATTTCCCTCAAGTCGAGCTTGATCCATCTTCTGGTAGTATAAATCTTCCTGCAGTTACAACAGTTCCTGAAATTTCTATCTGCCGATATGATAAAAATGGAAAACACGTAGAAACTATAGTTACTAATAGCGTAACTGTGAAAAAAGGTGATTCGCTGACATTCACGATTTGTAACCATAGTGATTTTAATTCATTTGCCGATGCGCACTGGACTGTTAGGAACGTTGGTAAGCAGGCAACTGATGCTAATGATATCGGTCATAAAGTGTCAGGTCGAACAAACGAGAGTCATAAGAGAGATACTACGTACACAGGTGCTCATACGATGGAATGTATGATTACTTATAATGGTTCGGTAATTGGCATTCAAACCATTAATGTAGAAGTTAAGCCTGCCACAACATTGAGAAGAAAAAGAGTATTTAAGGGTGGGAGACGCTAATTATGTGGGACTTATTACCATCAAAGTTAAAGTATGGATTGCCTACAGCAATTGCTATCATCTTGTATTTGGCTTTTAACCAATATCTTGAGCAGCCAATGCTAAGGTCAATATCTTATACAATTACAGCAATAACCATATTGTCATGGTTTGTTGGTAAATACCTGTGGAAGTATGTATATATCGACTACTTTAAGAATAATTTTTGTCCTGACTTTAACGGCAAATGGACTGGAAGGATTCAATCTAATTTTAATGGAGGAACAGTTGTTGAGTTTCCAGTTACAATTGAAGCAGATTTCTTTTCGATAAAAATGAAAGGTCAAACAACAATAGGTAGAAGTTACGCTAACTACTGTAAAGTAATTAGAACTGAAGATGACGGTTTTGAGCTCGAATATATGTTTAAAGGGGTAAATGATACTCCTTCTGAAACCGATACAATTTTTTACGAAGGTGCGGCTAGGCTGCATGTTACCGATGTCCCAACTATGAAAATGAAAGGCGTATTTTGGACAAATCGTTGCTGGCAAAATGGCAAAAATACAGCCGGGATAGTTGAATTTACAAAAGTTGAATAGCCGTATATGTGCCATTTAACAAATAAGGATATGTGTCGCGAAGCCGACACCTATCCGAAGTGTTGGACAAGCCTAAGCTACTTTATATAAGTAAATATTGGAAATATCATGAAGGGGGATGCCAAAAAGAAGTCGAGCGTTATCCTTGGTGTAAACCAGTAATTTTAATACACTGATTTATAATAAAAACCTCTTTTGTTCTGCAGCGTGAAAGCCATTATCCTTATTATTGAACGTCGGTTATTTGTGTCGAAATATTCCCGTTAATTGCATGACATATTGGCAGCAGGGGCAAAAGGATTGGGCTTTTATACGTGCCGTTTTATTCGGAGTGGGCCACGTAAGTTGTTCTGCTAACATGAACATAAATTGGATAGCTTTAAGCTGTTTCTTTTCATTACCCCGCAGCAAAGCATAATCACGTAGCCGACGAAATCCTTTCGGTAATATATACTGCAATATCCATATTTAATAACTTTGAAGCACATGCCTAAAGACCTAAAGAAAAGCTGTAAGTCATTGCGATCAATTTTCCGGTACTCCATGAGTGTGTTTTGATCTGTTGTGTAGAATGTTGTTTAAGATCTTCGGTAGTTAATTTGTCTAGTGATTTATCCAGTTGATGGATAATGCGACGTAGAGCACGAGTATAAGCATCAATCATAGCGGGGCGTTTACCTTGCAAGGTGAGATGGGTAAGGTGTTGTTCATAAAAATAATCTGAACGATGTTGCTATGCTTTGTTCATGATAAATATTCCTTTTTTAAAGGTATATTTACCGTAGTCGAGCTTATGGGCTTTCACTCTGCCGCGAAGCGGCCTCGTTCAACAAGCACTTCAAACGGAACAAAAACAGTTAGTTAGGTTCCGCTTCGCTTCACATTTTAACCAACTATTTTTGTCCGCTTAAGTGGGCGTTATACACTAGAGAGGATCCCGTAAGTGGATTTGGAACAACACATTAAGGAAACATGCGAACATCTCGAAAAAACAGTTTCGTTGATGGGCTGTAAGCTTTGCAAGAAACTTAGCTACATCGAGACTTTGGAAGATGTCCTAATAGTATTGTTGAATGAAAATGATAAAGGTGCAGTTTCAGGCGCTAGGTATTTAATTGGCGTTTATCTCGGTGAGATTGTATTAAATCAAACTGGTGGTGAGTGGTTCAAGAGTGAAGTAAATAACCATTTAGCACTTCGTATAAATAACCAACAGTCGTTTCCAATTGAAGCAGTTGAAGATTTTATTCAGCAACCAGTCAAGGGAAAACTTCAGATCTTTGCGAAAGGGTTAACAGTTGTGCATTGTGTATAACAGATAAGGATATGTGTTGCGAAGCCGACACCTATCCGAAGTGTTGGACAAGCCCAAGCCACCTTATATAAGTAAATATTGGAAATAGCATGAAGGGAAATGCCAAAAAGAAGTCGAGCGTTATCCTTGGTGTGAACCAATAATATTAATACCCTGATTTATAATAAAATTCTCTTTAATTATGAAGCGTTAAAGCCATTATCCTTATTATTTAACGTCGGTTATCTGGGTCGAAATATCCCCGTTAATTGCATGACATGTTGGCAGCAGGGGCAAAAGGGTTGGGCTTTTATACGTACCGTTTTATTCGGTGAGGGCCACGCCAGTTGCCCGGTTAACATGAACATAAATTGGATCGCTTTAAGCTGCTTTTTATCATCACCAAAAGCCCAATAATGCCTAAACATGGAGATGAAACCCTACTTTGTCGCCATCTCTCTTATCTCTATTTCCTTTCTTTGCGAGTTTCAGATAATCCTATTTCAATGAGGCGAAATGCTTTTGTTTGCTGGTAATGAGACTACCTGTGTTTTTACCCAGTCATAATGCAAATCGTAAATTTTGCCGATTAAGTCTCGTTTTTAATCAGAAAATTTTCTTAATTACCTCAGTAGGTGCTTTTAACTTATTGATATTAAATAACTAGCTTTACTGTTTGTGTATTTAATCCGATGGACAAAATACCGTTCTTACTTTTACCAACGTAAATATATCGGGTATATGCTAATTTTTGCGACTAAGGCAATAAAAATAAATGTTTTTATTTATTAGAATGTTGAATATTTGCTGTATTAATAAAGCGTAAAAGTAAGAATGCTTATTAATATACTGTTATAAACCACAAGAAGTATCAATGTAGTATGGAAAATAAACAAGAAAATAAGAAAGAAGCTGGGTGTCTAGGCTATGTTATTGGTGGGATGTCATTTATTCCATTAATTGGTGTTTTATTCGGAATAGTTGCCATTATATGGGGCTTTGCAATAAAGCATACAAAGCTAAAAGTTGTTGGTGCATGCGGTATTGCATTTACTGTAATTCTTTATAGTTCGTTGGGTTACTTTGGCTTTGTACAAGAGGGAGGCGTTTATGATGATTTACGCAGTGAACTGACTAAAACACAATTAACAAGTGCTGTACAAGCAATAGAGTTTTATAAAGTGCAAAATGGACAGTACCCTGAGTCATTAGAAGTGTTGCAAAAGTCCTTACCAGAGAACTCTATGGTTTTTCTTCATGATGCAGCGCAAGTAAACACAGAAGGGAAGCTTTACTATTACATGCTAATTAATGAAAGCTCATACCATATTCGCTCTTATGGTCGTGATGGCGTACTAAACACCTCTGATGATATTTTGCCTTCACCAATAAAGAATGTAGGCTTAGTTGCAGACTATAAAGTTGCAAGTGGTTTATAACAAGCGCTTGAACCAAAGGACGCAAAACAGCAGGCTTGCGCTCCTTCGTCTCTAATTTTAGCCTGCTATTTTGCGCCGGTTAAGCGGGCGTTATATTCTATGAGGGCATAGTGAAAAAGTTCCTATTGATAATAATAAATTGTTGTTTGATCGTCAGTTGTAACTCAACTGGCAATTCGACTGGAAAAGAACCTGACAAATTTGCTCAAATAGCCATAGAAAAAGCTGAAAACGGAGACCATGCCGCTCAGTATTTTTTGGCTTCTTATTATGCTGACGGTAAGCGTGGCCTCCCTAAAGACAAAAATAAAGCAATTTATTGGTATCAAAAATCAGCAACTGGCGGAAACTCAAGGTCACAAAATAACCTAGCTGTAATTTTTGAAAAATCAAAAAATTTGGAAGAAGCCGTATATTGGTATAAGAAAGCTGTTTCAAATAATAATAAAGTTGCAATGATCAATTTAGGTACGTTGTATATGAAGGGGCAAGGGGTTAACAAAGATCAAAAAAAGGGGTATGAGCTACTCTTGCGTTCCGCAAAATTAAAAGAAGGAAAAGCACAAAGAATGTTAGCATCAAGCTATCATTATGGATATGGAACCAAGTTAGACTATAACGAAGCGTATGCTTGGTACATGACCGCTAAAAGCAATGGAGTAAATGTAGAAAAATTCTTAAAGAGTTTACCTAAAATTGGTAAGGGGTTTGAGTTATCCAAAGCCGAATTACTAAGTGAGAAATACAAAAACCTTTACGGAGGGGCTTTGTAAAAATATAACAAATAAGGATATGTGTCGCGAAGCCGACACCTATCCGAAGTGTTGGACAAGCCCAAGTCACCTTATATAAGTAAATATTGGAAATATCATGAAGGGTGATGCCAAAAAGAAGTCGAGCGTTATCCTTGGTGTAAACCAGTAATTTTAATACACTGATTTATAATAAAATCCTCTTTAATTCTGAAGCGTGCAAGCCATTATCCTTATTATTGAACGTCGGTTATTTGTGTCGAAATATTCCCGTTAATTGCATGACATGTTGGCAGTAGGGGCAAAAGGGTTGGGCTTTTATAGGTGCCGTATTATTCGGTGAGGACAACATCAGTTGCCCGGCTAACATGAACATAAATTGGATCGCTTTAAGCTGTTTCTTACTATGACCCCGCAGCAAACCATAATCACGTACCCGACGAAATCCTTTCGGTAATATATACTGCAATATCCATCTCTAATAACGTTGAAGCACATGCCTAAAGAAAAGTTGTAAGTCATTGCGATCAATTTTCACGGTACTCCATGAATGTGTTTTGATCAGTTGTGTAAAATACCGCTTCAAATCGTCGGTAGTTAAATTGTTGCCGATTTATCCAGTTGATGTGTGATGTGACGTAGTGCACGACTATAAGCATCAATAGTAGCGGGACGTTTACCTTGCAAGGTGAGATGGGTAAGATGTTGTTCATAAAGATAATCTGGACGATGTTGCTGCGCTTTGTTCATGATAAATACTCATTTTGGAAAGGTGTATTTACCGTAGTTGAGCTTATGGTTTTTCACTTTGCCGCGCAGCAGCTTCGTTCAACAAGGGCTGAAAGGGACTGATAGTACTGGATCAATTTTTAGTCTTTTTAAATTGTGGTGTTTAAGGTGGTTGTTTCGTACGAGTAGTGCGTTTTTAGCCCCTAAAGCTGACGTTTTAGGAGGAAAGATGATTCCAACAGGAATGGAAGTTGTAAAAGAAAGAGAAAGACTCGTTATTTCTAAAGAGGCATCTATTGAAGCTTATAAGGCTTTTACCTGGAGTGATTATTACCCTCAGCAGTGGAAGAGTAAAATCGAAGAAGGGAAAGGTTCTGCTGGGTTTAATTTTTCAGCTTTTTTACTTACGTACAGGTGGTGTTTCTTTAGAAAATTGAACAAGCTTGGGTTAATCCTCTTTATTGTTGAAAGTCTAATTCTTGCTGCTGGTTTGATATCTATCAGAACATATCAGTTCGAACCGATTGTCGCTATATTCGCGGTTACAGCGGGAATTTTCACTATGATGATTTTTACAGGATTCTACGCTAATAGTGCTTATTTTAATCATGCACGAAAGCAGGTAGAAAGCTATATAAACTCTCGAATACCTGAAATACACTTTGGAGAAGCATTACGTAGTGACGGTGGAACAAGTATTGGAAATGTTCTTATCTTTATAGCTCTGAATGGGTTTATAACGTCATTACCAAAACTTGGTTTGGTGTAATCTCCTATAACAAATAATGATATGTGTCGCGCAGACGACACCTATCCGAAGGGTTGGACAAGCCCAAGCCACCTTATATAAGTAAATATTGGAAATATCATGAAGGGGGATGCCCAAAAGAAGTCGAGCGTTATCCTTTGTGTGACTAAATATTTTTAAAGCTTTGATTTATAATTCTATTATCTTTAATAAGGCAGCAATAAAGAATCCTAATTGCTGCTTTTTTTATCCCATTGGTTAGCTTTATTCGCTGCAATTCTTTTTCGGTATCCTTACTAATACCTGAAACTCCCCATTGGCTAACTGGTTTATTGATAACTCGTAATCGTTAATTTTGCAGATGTTATCAACGATAGATAACCCCAAACCATAGCGATTGTTATTAGAACGTGAATCGTCATGTTGAAATAACGGTTGCACCAGTTTATCGACTTCCTGCTGTGAGTAATTAATAGAGGATGGGTTGGTGATAGTGAATACCACACCCTGAGTATCATCATTAATCGTAATATTAATAGCGGTATTAGGCTCGCTGTAAAACAGTGCATTATCTAATAAGTTGGTGATGATGGTTTTTAAACAAAACTCATCAGCGAGAACTGGGTACTGAAGTGTGTTATTTAAAACGACACGTTGTTTAATATCGTCATATTTAAAGTTTAAATCGTGAATCACGGTATTTGATAAGGTTGTGATTTCAATCGGCTGTTTATAAATAGAAAGCGAATGAGACGTGCGTTGTAGTAATAATAGGTTTTCTACTATCACTTTCATTCGGTTCGATATTTGGAGAATGTCCGAGGTAAAAGTTTTCGCTAAACGTTCATCATCGGGAAAGCGTTGATGCACTTCGGTTAGGGTGATGAGTTCTGCAATAGGGGTTTTGATTTCGTGGGCGATATCAGAGGTGATCCGTTTTTCGTTATCGACCATTTTACGGTTAGTTTCGAGGAAGTTATTAAGCTCTTTACGGATCAAATCAATCTCAATATAAGAGGATGCATTTTCTTTAAACGCAAAGGTGTGATTGTGTCGTTGCTGTTTATTTTCGTTAAACAGTTTTATTTGATCGTTTAAGTTTACGAGAGGATCAAGCCCTTTAGTCACAATGATTTTAGCGACGACACGCATAATGATCATCGAGAGTAAAAAGCTACCAACCAGTAAAATATCGAGAATCCCCGTAACCTTATCAAGTCCTGTCGTTGATGCATAAATGGTTAAATAAATAGGGGTTGGTTTTTTATCTTTAGGTTTTGCGAGATAAGAGTATAGAAATGCCTTACCTATCTCATGGTTTGGTAAAGTGACATCGACAATTTGATAGCTATTTAGTGGTAACTTCTTGTGCAGTAAATTGATGTTGGGGTAATCATTGAGCGATGTAGAACGATAAATGACATCATCATTTTTCCAGATCTGATAATAGGCATAATCTTTATCGCTTTTAATCGTTTGTGCAAAATCTTGGATATTGGTGATGGTTTTAAACTGTCCGGCTTTTTGTTGGATCTCTAATTCAAATTGTTCTTGAACCCAATTATCCACACTGAAATCGACGAAAGTAAAAACAATAATAATAAAGAAGCCAAATACGGCGCTGATCGCGTTAATTAAATTCTTTTTAATTGATCGAGGATTTGTCATGTTTAACTCTCTACGTAATACCCAAAACCGCGTTTATTTTTTATTGGCAATACAGCCTCAATATTTTTCGCTTTTTTACGCATGGTAGAGATATGTACTTCAATGGTATTTTTCGAAATATAGTCGAAGTTATTAGTAATATTATCGCTGATCATACTAGCGGTCAGGATTTGACCTCGGTGAGTGAAGAGATAATCGATGATCTTAAATTCATTCGGTGTGAGTTCTAAATCGTTGTTACCATAGAATAACGTTTTGTTATTAAGATCTAACAGAAAGCCATCAATTTCAATGGTATTGGTAATGCTTACAGGTTGGCAACGACGGGAAATTGCAACCACACGAGCATGGAGTTCATCAAATGAAAAAGGTTTAGTGACATAATCATCAGCACCTTGCATTAAGCCATCAATACGATCTTGGCTTTGTGTTTTGGCTGAAAGAATAATAATACGAGTTTCAATGCCTGTTTGACGCAGTTTATTTAAAATTGTCATACCGTCAATGCCAGGGAGCATGAGATCTAAAATAATAATATCGTAATCATTGTCTAATGCTAAAGTGAGCCCTTCATTACCATTTTCTGCTTCATCAGTGGAAAAGCCTAAATTATTAAACCCCACAGCTAAACTACGACGTAATGCCGAGGAATCTTCGATAATCAGTATTTTCATGGAATGAGAGCTCAAATAAAAATGTATACCTGTAATGTCTTACAAGTATACATTAAGTCAATGGGATCATTGAATAGTTATGCTTTTACTCGACAGCTTGCAGTAATGTCTAGCTTAGGATTTATCACTTTTGATTTCACACCGTATAAGCTCAATAGGCTAGGGAATAAATTATCCTGTGATAGTCCTGCTTGGTTTTCTTTTTTCTCTAAACACGCTTTATTTAACCCTTTCGCTTGTGCGTATTGCTTTGGCAACCATAGTAACCAAGGCACGTGTTTTTGCTCTTTAGGCGCAATAGAGAAGGGCGCACCATGAAGATAGAAACCGTTCTCACCTAAAGATTCACCATGATCTGACATATATAACAAAGCAACATTATATTTATCTTCTTTGGCTTTTAGCATTTTGATC
The DNA here is from genome assembly GCF_003026105.1 of Photobacterium sp. GB-56. Lineage (GTDB taxonomy): Bacteria > Pseudomonadota > Gammaproteobacteria > Enterobacterales > Vibrionaceae > Photobacterium. The sequence continues at coordinate 131,060 of NZ_PYNW01000004.1, forward strand.
ACTTGTTCTGTCACATAGTCGGTGTACAGAATAGTATTGTCGTACACGTTCCTAATTTCTTCGTCAGTACAATTTTCAATGTCGCTGCGATTACATGATGGCTTAAATTTATCGAACGCTTTAGGGTAGCGTTTGAAATAAGTCGGTCCGTGACTACCGATTAAGTGCAGTACCAAAAATTTATTTGTATCGCCTTTATCAATAAAGCTTTGTGCTTTATCTAGCATTACACTGTCGTAGCAACTGGTACCATTACAGAATTGATTATGCTGTGAAGGATCGATCGCTTGATAGTTAACGCGATCTGCTACGCCTTTTGATCCGCCATCGTTATCAAGCCACAATACTTTCGCCCCTGCGCGATGGATAATATCAACGGCATTATCTTGAGAATATGCACGATCTTGGTTGTAATGTGCTCGTGTTAAATTCGAGAACATACAAGGCACGGAAAGGGCAGTATAGGTACCGCAAGATTCAACGTTTTTGAACGATATTATGCCTTCATTTTTGGTGTATGGATTGGTGTCACGTTTATAACCGTTATAAGCATAGTTATAGGTACGTGCGGTTTCACCTAAGATCATCACAAATAAAGTAGGTTTATGGTTTTTACTTGGGCTTAGTTTTGCGTCTAACCCTTGTTGTTTAAATGGTAGTGGTTTGTAAATAAACTTCTTATAGAGGTACTTACCACCCGCATATACATGACCTGGAATGATCATACGGTTTAAAAAATGGTTATTTCGACCCACAGAAGCATAGCTTTTAAATGTCGTTAATCCGACGAGCAAAATCGCTGTACAAGCGATACCGATTAACGCGACACGAGCAACGATATCTTTAATAAAAGACTCTCGCTTGGTGATTTTTACCATTGCAATCCAAATACTTGGCACAATACCAAATACGATGACGTAGATAATAGAATGGGCATTGACATAAGACAGCGCTTCATCTGAACGTGTTTCGAAAATACTTTCAATTACGGCATTATTAAATAAGGTGTGGTAATTCACTTCTGCATAGAGTGCCATCGATGAAGTAATGGTTAAGAAAATCATTACTGGCTTAAACAGGTATGGCCAACATAACACTGTGAAGATAATCAGAAATGCCGCCATTAATACAATCGGTGCAGTATATGGAAAAAAGACATTAGACACTGAATGGCTTAAATCGAAAATCTTAGCGAGGATCGGATAGTTAAAGCATAGGGTGAAGTATGCTGACATCACCACGATGAAGCTTGTCATCTTAATTTGGAAAATTTGACGCATTACGAGCTCTTATGAATTAGCGAATAGCCATATCATCCATTTTATAACTTAAGGCTTACTTAATATTTGGATTAAAATCACTATTATTTTCAAACATGCTCACCCCTTATTCAACAAAATTGACTATCAATACTGAATTAACTTTCAACAGATGTTAGAAATGAAGAAAATGATATGGTTAATCTAAATCAATACTGCGAATAAATTGGACATAGATGCATTTTCTTGCTTCTCTAAAAGGAATCATTCATTAGCAAGGAATAGCTGTGCTTGCAATAAATACCATTATATCTTTTGCCTTTTTAATCGCAGCGATCTTTATTACTAAGTTGCTCGCTTTATTAAGTTTTGTTGAACTTCCCATCGAACTTAGTTCGCAAGATGGCATCGATGCTTTACTTTTTGGTATTTACTTTGATGCTAGCGCTGCTGTTTTACTGACTATCCCCATTTTCCTTAGCTTAATCATTGCTAGTTTATTTAAACGAGCAACCAATCAATTAACTCGATTCTTACTCTGCATTGCGATTTGTTGGGTTGTTATTACTACCTTTTCTGATGCCATTTATGCCAAAGAAGCCAGTAAACATGTCACATTTGAACTGTTTAATACGCAAGGGATGGAAGTGTCACTTATTCAGACTGCGTTTAAAGGTTACTTTGGAACTGTCGCGCTTGGTATTGCATGTTTATTAGTATCACTGTTTTTCATTTGGAAATATTTGCCATTATCCAATAGAAAGCAAGCAAACTGGTATTTTAATAGTCTGTTTATATTTTTGTGGTTAGTTACTACACTAATCATTGTTCGCGGAGGCTGGAAAGACTCACCTCAGAGTCCGATGAGTGTTTATACTATTGGTGACTTAGATAAAGCCTTCATTGCTTGGAATGCTCCCTATAGCATTGGTTACTATCTCTCTAAAGGCGATCTTGCGCCCATAGAAAAAATCACTAAAAATCCAACGTCACAGCAAGTTAAGTTTTTTGAACATACACAAGAAACAGCTTCTCCTGCCCAGCTTCAATCACTTAAATCGGCCAATGTCATTGTTGTTCTGCTTGAGAGTTGGTTGGCTTTTGATATGCAAAGTTACTCGGGTGTTGTGAATGCCACCCCATTTTTTGATCAACTTAGAGCACGTTCTTTTTCGACGTACTCAACCTATGCCGATGCTTATCGAACAGTACAAGGGACGTTTTCTACATTTTGTTCTTACCCAAATCCTATAAACGGCTTTATGGCAAATAGCCAATTACAAAATGCTTCTTATTCGTGTTTACCACATATTTTAGCTGAGCGAGGTTGGCAAACAGCCTTTATTCAGGGAAGTGGAAGAGGGGCGGTTGGGGCTTTTGCACAAACGTTAGGGTTTGAGGAGTCGTACGGTAAGTATGATTACCCATTCAAAGCGGTGCACAATGAATGGGGATTTATGGATGATGATATCTATCGTTTTTCTTTAAACCAAATCGATAAATTCAGCCAAACGGGTAAACCCTTTCTTATGACCATCAATACAGGGACCACTCACGGTTCTTTTTTACCGGATAATGTTGAATATGTTTTTGGTCGCGAAAACATCATTAACGAGCGTAGAAGTGTGATGAAGTTCGCTGATGATGCACTGAAACGTTTTATTCCTAAATTGGATTCGAAGCTTGCTCAACTCGATAAGCCGACCATCGTTATTTTGCTCTCAGATCACACGGCAAAAACGATAACTGGAGGATTAGTTAAAAATTCTATTCCACTTCTCATCTATGCGAGTGATCAATCTATCCCTAATGAAAAGAGGTCGATCACCTCATCTCAGAGAGATATTGCACCCACGATTATTGATTGGCTTGGTGGTTATGTTCCATGGTTTACTGGCAACTCGCTATTTGATGATAGCTATGATGGTCGCTCAAGCTTTTCGTATGGCACGAATTTCTTTTGGCTAACCAAAAATCATGGTGTTGCGATAGATAGTGCGACTGGTGAGCTACATTCTTGTTTTGATATTGATAATGATGTTGTGACTAAAAGACGATTAGAGTGTTCTGAGCAAGCTTGGAGCGAATCTCTTTTTGCCGAGGGAAGTTATTTTAATGCTATTTCACAGCAGTTGTTGTTTGAGGGAAAAACGCAACAATACCGTAAAGTAAACACCAAACTTTAAGGATAATTGTTCATCAGTTTAGTGCTTGATACTTATGATAACTTGCTAGTTTGTTGTGTTTATTCATGTTATACAAGAAACAGAATAGATAGACGAGTAAGGGAATCACGAAGTTATGTCTAGTAAGAAAATTGATACTGCATTAGTGAGTGCAGGAAGAAAGAAAAAATACACTCACGGTGCGGTGAACAGTGTTATTCAACGTGCTTCATCATTAGTTTTCGATACGGTTGCAGATAAAAAACATGCTATTAAGAACCGTGCGAAAGGCGAGTTGTTTTACGGACGTCGTGGCACGTTAACCCACTTTGCGCTTCAAGATGCGATGGTGGAATTAGAAGGCGGTGCTGGTTGTTATTTATATCCATGCGGTGCGGCTGCGGTATCTAACAGTATTTTAGCGTTTGTTGCTTCTGGCGATCATGTATTGATGACAGGTGCCGCCTATGAGCCTACCCAAGAGTTTTGTAATATTGTCCTTAAAGGATTAGGGGTTAGTACTACTTATTATGATCCCTTGATTGGTGAGGGGATTGCTGAACTTGTACAGCCAAATACCAAGGTTGTTTTCTTAGAATCACCAAGCTCTATCACAATGGAAGTGCAAGATATTCCAGCAATTGTGAAAGCTGTGCGTGCTGTTAACCCTGATGCTGTGATTATTATGGATAACACATGGGCGGCAGGGGTGCTATTTAAAGCGCTCGAGCACGGTGTTGATATCTCTGTTCAAGCTGGTACGAAATACATTGTTGGCCACTCTGATGCGATGATAGGGACGGCAGTTAGTAATGAACGTTGCTGGGATCAACTACGTGAACGTTCTTATTTAATGGGGCAAATGGTTGATGCTGATACCGCGTATGTGGCTGCTCGCGGATTGCGCACTATGGGCGTTCGTTTAAAACAACATCATGAAAGCAGTATCAAAGTAGCAGAATGGCTGGCAAAGCGTCCAGAAGTTGCAACCGTTAATCATCCAGCACTACCAAGCTGTAAAGGCCATGAATTCTTTGTGCGTGATTTTTCTGGAAGCTGTGGTTTGTTTTCATTTGTGCTTAATAAACGGTTATCGAGTGAAGAAGTTGCTAATTTCTTAGATAACTTTGAGCATTTTAGTATGGCGTACTCTTGGGGCGGTTATGAATCTCTTATTTTGGCAAGCCAACCTGAAGAGTTAAATCGTATTCGTCCTGTGGGCAAAGTAGATTTTGAGGGCACGCTTATTCGTGTTCATATTGGTTTAGAAGATTGCGACGATCTCATTGAAGATTTAGCCAATGGCTTTAGCCGCATCGCTTAATTAACCTTAAATATATCCTACAAAATAAATCGCTTTTTTCATCTGTTATGGCATTTGAAGAAGCGATTTTTTATTATTCATGTAAATAATACTTTACGAATGAGTTTTTCAATCATCCCCATAAAGTTAAAATAACTAATTTTATCAACTGGTTAATGTCTATTGTTACTCTGCTCAAACTCTATAATGACGCGATAGATACACATAATGACGGTATGTAGCACTTTTATTTAATAACTTTTCTTTATAGTCAGTATTGTAATCGATGAGGAATGGATTTAATCTACAACTAAAGATGATAATGATTATCAATTAGAAAGTAATTGTTAAATGCCATATGGAAATGACAGCGATTAAAAAGACGAATCTACTTAACTCATGATGTTGAGTTTCAAGGGGCTGTTATGAAAAATACACGTATTGTTTTACTTCGTCATGGTCAAAGTGTTTGGAACAAAGAAAACCGTTTTACTGGCTGGGCGAATGTCTCTCTTTCTGAATTAGGCGAAAACGAAGCGCGTAACGCAGGTATTAAATTGAAAGAGAATGGTTTCAACTTTAATTTTTGCTATACCTCAATGCTTGATCGTGCGATCAAAACATCTAACTTAGCATTAGAACAGCTTGATTCTTTATGGATCCCTGTTGAGCACGACTGGCAATTGAATGAACGTCATTATGGTGATCTTCAAGGATTGAATAAAGCAGAAACCGCAGAGGAGTTTGGCGACGAACAAGTACACATTTGGCGTCGTAGTTATGATATTGAGCCACCACAAGTAAGTGAAGATAGCTCCTTTTACCCAGGTAATGATAGACGTTACCAAGAACTACAACATAGCCAACTTCCACATGGTGAATCGTTGAAAGATACTTATGATAGGGTAATACCATTCTGGAATGAAAATATTGTCCCTAATGTTAAACCTGGCTCTGATATTTTAATTGCCGCTCACGGTAACAGCTTACGTGCTTTGATTAAATATTTAGATAATATCCCTGATGACAAAATTACAGAATTAGAAATACCAACAGGTGCACCATTAGTTTATGAATTTAACGAGCAAATGAAACCTGTACAGAGCTATTATTTGTAATGCGTATTAAATGAAATATTGAGAAAAATGCCCTATTGAATAGGGCATTTTTTTATTAATAAAACGAGAGAATGACTTAAGAAGAGCAACTAATTTCTAACTCTTTACCCCATTTAGGAGGAAGATCGGCAAGATCTTCAAAGTTAGGATGCTCATCAAAAGGATCATGTAAAACGGTTAATAGATTCTCTATAAATGTGAAATTTCCTTGCTCGGCAGCATCGATAGCAAGCTGTGCCAAATAGTTACGAAGAATATATTTCGGGTTGCTGTTAAGCATTAATGCTAAACGTTGTTGATCATCGATATTTGAAATACGTTTTTTGTAATCAGCTAACCATTCATCGATTGCGGTTGTATTTTCAGTGAGAGATGAAAAATGAGAACTGGTGTTATCGAGTTCGTCTTGGGAAAGCGTCGAAAGCGTGCGGAAGAACTGGGTGTAATCGATCGATTGTTGTTTGAGTAAATTAAATAACTGCTGAAATAACTCAGTGTCTTGTTCTTGGTTATCGAATAAGCCTAATTTTTGACGCATCAGTTTGCTGTAATGCACTTGTAGTTGGTGCTGATAAATTTCTAATGCATGTTCTATGTCTGATTTATCAATGATAGGTGCTAAGGCGTAACCGAGTGCTGATAAGTTCCATAACCCAATGGATGGCTGTTGATTGAAGGCATAACGACCAGAATAATCAGAATGATTACAAATATAACCCGGATTATAATCGTCCAGAAAACCATAAGGGCCATAATCAAACGTTAAGCCTAAAATCGACATGTTGTCGGTATTCATAACGCCATGAGCAAAGCCTACTGCTTGCCAATGGGCGATCATTTTAGCTGTATTTTCACAAACTTGCTCAAACAGGGCGGCGTATGGTTTTTCGACTTGTTGGCACTCAGGGAAATGATGTTGAATAACGTAATCTGCTAATAAACGTAATTGATCGTGTTGTTGGGTATAAAACAGATATTCAAAATGGCCAAATCGGATGTGGCTTTCTGATATTCGGAGCAGGGTTGCGCCAAATTCTTGTTTTTCACGGTACACATGAGTATCACTACCAATAACCGCGAGTGCATGTGAGGTCGGAATACCAAGGCCTGCCATCGCGGCGCTGGCTAAATATTCTCGAATGCTTGAACGAATAACGGCACGGCCATCGCCCATACGCGAATAAGGTGTAAGTCCGGAGCCTTTTAAGTGAATATCCCACTTTTTACCATGACTTGTTTGTACTTCCCCCAATAATAAACCCCGACCATCACCCAGATCGGGGTTGTATTGCCCGAATTGGTGGCCAGTGTATTTCATTGCTATGGGATCAAATCCAGCTAAGGTGTCGTTACCACTGAATATATTAATAAAATCATCAGATTGAATGGCGTTTATATCGAGTTCTAATAATTTCGCAATGTGTGGATTCACACTGATTAAGTAAGGGTTACTCAGCGGTTGCGGACTAACGAAAGTGCCGAAAAGTGAAGGGAGTTGGCTGTAAGTATTATTAAAAACAAGCTGTTGTAATGATTTCATAACAAAGGTATTCGGTGGGTTTAACAAGGATTATAGATCTAACCATATATTATAGTTAAGTACTTACATCCATTACATTTCTAATCATGAAGTGTATCGAGTAGGGGTATCGCTTAATAGAATAGTATTTAGCTTAGCAATATGATCCTTTGTTCATTTCTATTGGTTTGTTATTGAAGGGAATACAATGAACTTAACAAGGAACATACTTTTTGCCAGCACCGCCTTAGCGCTATTGGGTTGTGGTGGCGGTGGAAGTGGTGAGTCAACACCACAAGCTAAAGCTGGTGATGATATTTATACCTATGCTAATAAAAGTGTGGTGATTTCATCTAACAATATTGATCCAAACGGGACAATTGTGGATGTTTCTTGGACGCAATCAGACGCAGATGCAACAAAAGTCGAACTGATAAAAGTAAACAATAGCGCTACGTTTACTGTTCCTGATATTCAAGACAATGAAGTGTTTAATTTTACCGTTACGGTCACTGATAACGACGGTGACACAGCAACTGATGACATCAGTGTATATGCAAAACCAGCGGAAAAATCCTTATCTCTTTCTTTTGTTGGCTTAGGTGATATCAAGAAAGTAACCAATGAAGCAAAGGTGACTTTAAAAGGAAATGTTGTTTCTGATCATGATATTAAACAGATCTTAGTGACTAACGGTACCACCAAGCTTTCTGTGAATGCTGAAGTCGATGAAATGTGGTCAGCAACAATTGATTTGGTAAAAGGTAAAAATCAAATCACCGTAATGGCGTTAACCGCTGATGAAGCGCAGGTTGAGATTGTTTCTACGATTAACTATCACCCAGCGATGGATTTCACTACGCCGTTAACATTAAGCCAGCGCTCTTTTGTGTTAAATGAAGATGCAGTAACGATTTACGCTAATATTGGTACATCAAATAATAAGAATCCTGAAGTTAACTTGATCGGCTCTGGCGGTAGCATTAGTTTTGATGAAGGTGCTGATGGAATCGATGATGATGGTATTTATGCGACCTCTTTCTCTTTTAATCCAACTAAGAAAGGTAAATTTTGTTATCAAGCACAAGTATCTGATAGCGAAAAGAATGTATACCAATCAGAGCCTGCCTGTATTTGGGTAGCTGAAAAATACACCTCAGATCAAGTCACTAAGTCTGTTGATATTGCTGACAGTGTTGAAACATGGTTAACCTCAGAATTAGATAAAGGAAAAGATGTTCATGCTTCAGCCAAGGCGGTGGTTGATCAACTTAACACCCATAAGGATGTAGGTGCTGCTGGGTATACCTATGAAGGTGGTATTTGGTGGGTAAATGAAGATGGTATTTTAGGGCTTCATAACCCTCTCGTTGAAAATTCAAAGTCAGCGGCTCGTAGTGGGACTGTTGCGCCAACACCTGTTGTGAAAGCGGCACGTGAAACGCGTTATTATGATGATGTATTTAAAAAACAGGCCACAACCTACTCATCAGTAGCGCCGGCAAACCGGATTCAAAGCTCTAAAGCCGTGATGATCAGCCCGTATATTAATAATCCTGATGTGTCTGAGTTTAGTAACTTCTTCACAGCGGATGATTACTATGGTGTTTGGAAAACGATTAAAGATAGTCAATCATGTAAATTATTCCCTGATAGTGAGTTTGTGAATAACGAAACTGTGGGTGTTTCGCTTGATAGCTTTAAAGACTTTACTACTTTTGGATATATTCATTTTTCTACCCACGGTAATAACTATTTCAATGGATTATTTAAAATCTGGGATGAGAAGTGGGGGCCAAGTCACTTCTTAAAAGGGTATTTATCGGTTTCTGGTTTATATACAGGCATAGTTTTACCTAAAAATGAGGATGGCACTTATAACCTTGAAGGTTATGAAAGCGATCTTTATATGAAGCGCCTAGCCATTGGTGCTGGTGGCGCGTTGATTATTCTTCCTTCGTTCTTTGATCATTATCTTTCCACTATGCCTAAGAGCTTAGTCGTACTGTCAGCGTGTCGGTCTGTTTACAATAATTCACTTGCCAATGTGTTTTTATCAAAAGGTGCAGGGGCGGTGATTGGTTATGATGACTATGTCCTTTCTTCTTATGCTCAAGATACGACGAATGCCATTATTAGTGACATGCTTGAAAATGATTCGACATTGAAGGAAGCCTTTGATGTTGCTGTTAATAAACATGGTATAAGTGATAACAGCAGTGATGAAGCATTTATACGTATGAGAGGCGAAGAAGATTTAAAACTATCTAGTGGCTCATTTGATAATCTCAGTTTTGAACAAGGCGAATTGAATGCTTGGGCGAAAAAGGGTGATGGTCGTATTATTACAAATCTTGGTGGAACTAAACCGTTAGATGGTCAATTTGTTGGTGTTGTATCAACGGGATTAGGCTATACCAATGAGCTAGGTAGTATCGAACAATCTGCTTGTTTAGATAAAAACGTAACAACATTAAATTTTGACTGGAAGTTCTATTCAGAGGAATTTTTAGAATATTGTGGTACCGGTTTTGATGATTCATTTACTTTAAACGTGTGCGAGGAAGGCACAACAAATTGCGCATCGTTTGAAACCAGTGTTAATAAACTTTGCGAGAATCAAGAAGTACTGGTGGAGTCTGATGTATCGTTTGATCAAGGAGGTGTGTATAACACCCCTTGGATAAAAGAGCAGTTAGATGTCTCTGCTTTGGCCAACAAACGCGTGAAGCTAACAATAGAGGCGATCGATAAAGGTGATACAGCATACGATAGTGCGATATTGATTGATAACATAGAAGTTAAATAATTAGAGAGGTGCGCATATGCTGAAAATGTTTTCTTCGTGCGCACCATTATTATTTTTATTGATGCTGACTTATGGTTGTAATGTTAAATCCGATGTGGTTTATCAATCAAAAGATTTAGGTAAAGTCTTATATCAACATAAAGATAATAATGGTTGTGATTTAGAAGCAGTAGATAAAATGATTGCTCAATTCTATCTACAAATTGAAAGAAGAGAGTTGCTGCCATTAAAGGCTATGTATCAAGAAAGTGATGCTTTTATTATGAAGATAAAAACATTGCCTGCATTAGTCATTATTAAAAATGATGCAAAATGGTATATCCCATTAATAAAAGGCAGTGACTGGATTTTCGTTAATGTTAATGACACCGTTAACGTATTTAAATATCCGGAGGTGTTTCGTCAATTATGTGAATAAAGCCCCATAATAGTCACTAGTAATAAACCAATGATTATAGGGCTTATATTTTTATTAATATTACTTTTTCAAAATCTTCATTGAGCTGATAGCGTGCTCAAAACCATCGGCATTATCTTTGCCACCATTGTAAGTATAAGATTTGCCTTGATAGTTAATATCTTCGTAAAAGCGAACTTTCCAGCCAGAAGGGATCTTAAATGACACCATTTTGTCGTTAAAATCAGTGTCGAAAAAGTTAGGTTGATCGCGACTGATATCAATGGAATGGCCTTTTTGATTCTTTTTACTAAATAGCTTCACTGATTTATTCGAGTTGTGGTCATTATTTGCTGATAGCGAAGTTGTAAAGCAATTAGCTTCTTGTGCTCGGCAAAACATATCACTTTGCGATTTTAAGCAACGCTGTGAAACTTTATAGCGGGCTGCATCTTCAGTTCTAGCTGCATCTGCAAACATGTCGGTAAACGGAGAAAGGGTGCAGACATAAATTTCATCATTATTATGTTTGGCTGCAAACGCAGGAGAAACAAAACCAATCATAAGAGATAAACACAGTAATTTTTTCATTTTTCACCTTAAATATTAAAAAAATCATATACTTACCAGACCAATAATAGTCTTATAAATTCGATGAGGTTACAAAATTCACACCAATAGATGACATTCTATTCATAAAATCTTTTGCTTGTTGTTCAAATCCAGCAACAGGGCTGGTGGTATCGATTAAAATTGTTAGCTTTTTGATCTCTTCGTTTGTGAGCTTTTCGACTATTTGTTCAACCGTACTGGCAACACAGTGGGAAAGAGCTTGGCCTGAAATATAAACCTGATCATTTTGCTTAACGAGCTCGACTAGTTGAGGATCAAATTGGGTCTTTTTATCATCTTCTAACGGATATTCAGCTTCGCAACCACCGTAATGCTCTGTATGTGGGTTCTCGCCTTTAGCAATACTGATATGTTGTGTATTCGCTTGCTGCTCCCAAGCATGAATAGCAGCCTGAATAGGTTTAACGATATCATGTCCAACAGAGCCAATCACACAATGAGTCGGCCAGATAAGAAGGTTATATTTTCCCGTTTGCTCTAATGATTGGGTGTAATTAAGGACATGATTTAAAAGCGTTGGATCAGTAGGCTGCCAGATACCATCTACAATGTCTTGATGGCTAATTAGAGTAAATGGGGCTGGGTGTTCGCCTGCTTCATTTTTCCAATAGGGCGCATGAGCAATATCGTATTCATGATGGCTATCCAGTGTCACAATAATCTGATTAATATTCTTTTGTTGCTTTGTAATAAATGCAGCAAGTTTGTTAGCGTCTTCCCATGCACCAGGAACGGGAAGTGCTGGCGAAATAGTAATCTTCTGAGATGCTGAACCTAATGTGAATTGTTCATTAACGGGAACATCATAAAAGTCATATTGAGGATCAATGATAAGTAAAGACGTCATTGGTAGACGCATTGCATGCTCCTTTATGCTTTGTTAGCTTGACATGATTATGTCGAAATAATGGAAAAAATTTGAGCTAAATATACGTTGATGAGCGTTAATTGAAAAGAAATATCATTCAATTCTTAATTAGAAAATTGTTAAACTGTTTTTCTGCAATATTATTATTTTACTTATTGATATTATTAACTAAAAATTAGTTTTTGAATTTTTATATTGTGAATATAAATACAAAAAGGCAATTTGTCATACAAATAAAAAGTAGTGGTATACAGAATGACAAATAATCAATTTTTTCAAGACATTTTAGATTTTGCTGATGTGAAAATTAATGGTAATCGTCCTTGGGATATTAAAATTCATGATGAAGGTGTTTTTGATCGCGTATTAAAAGATGGTTCTTTAGGCTTTGGTGAAAGCTATATGGATGGCATGTGGGACTGTGATGCTATTGATGAAATGATTTCTCGTGTATTACATGCTGGTATCGAAGATAGGCTAACCACCACAACAAAAATACAATTAGGGTTAAAAGCTGGCGCGTCTAAACTTAAGCAATTATTTAACCCTCAAAGTGTTGAGCGTGTAACTCAGGATGTGCCTTTTCATTATGACTTAGGCAATGATTTATTTGAAGCTATGCTCGATCCTCGTATGACTTATACGTGTGCTTATTGGAAAGACAGCGACAACCTGAAAGCAGCGCAAGAAGCAAAGCTAGATTTAGTCTGCCGCAAAATGGGTTTACAACCGGGTATGCGTTTACTTGATATTGGTTGTGGATGGGGCAGCTTTATGATCTTTGCTGCTGAAAAGTATGGTGTTATTTGTGATGGTTTAACCTTATCAAAAGAACAAGCAGCACTTGGTCAGGCGAGAGCAGACGATAAAGGCTTACCCGTTAACTTTATTCTTCAAGATTACCGCTTATATCAACCAGAGCAGCCTTATGATCGCGTTGTCTCTATTGGCATGATGGAGCACGTTGGCCCTGAAAACTATGAAGACTACTTTAAATCTGCGTACAGTTTTCTTGCTGAAGACGGTATTTTCTTACTTCACACCATTGGTAGTCCGAAATCAAAAACCTCAGTTGACCCATGGATCAATAAGTACATTTTCCCTAACGGTGTGATCCCATCAATGATGCAAATTGGTGCGTCAGCTGAAGATTATTTCAATATTGAAGATGTACAGAACATTGGTCCTGATTACGATACAACACTCGTCGCTTGGAATGATAACTTTGAAGCCGCTTGGCCGACATTAGCAGAGAAGTATGGTGAGCGTTTCTACCGTATGTGGCGTTATTACTTGCTGTCTTGCGCTGGGGCATTCCGTTGTCGTGATTTAAATGTGTGGCAATTTGGTTTAACAAAAAAAGGTGCAGAATTACCAGTTTCTGTTCGTGCAGCATAATTTTCAATACCACAGTAAAAAGCTCACTATTGCACGATTGTTATCGTCAACAGTGAGCTTTTTGAGCGTTAGGCCGTTTGCGCTTTTTCGCTTTCCTTCGCAGCTTGAGCTTCCGCAACTGGCTTTTTCTCTGGAGGGAGAATAGGCTCAATATCCACAATTTTGGAACGACTCATAATAATTTTCCAACGCTGAATACGCACTGTTTTATCTTCGTCTGTTTCTTTGGTTATTAAGTTAATCAGGTGACGTTTTTCCACAGACTCTTTTGTTACCTGGCCATCATTCAGTTGGTATAAACGCTGAGAGCCTTTTTCCATTAATGCTGCAACAGTACGTAAATCTAAAATGATCGATTCTCGCGTTTGCTCATAACCACTTAAAAACTTTGTTGGTGACATACGGGTGGTACTTTTATAGTGAAGAATGGTTTCTTCCCGGTGAGACACTTTATGTTTACGCGTTTTACGAATATCGGTTGGTAAACTGTCATAGCTAATATATTCAAGCCATTCGAGCTGTCGACCAATTAAATGAGTGGTATTCGCATCAAAGAACTGCTTGCGCCAACGAGCTTTACCTTTCCGTAACCAACGCCAAAGCATGGTTTTTAAGTCATCTTTAAACACTTCACGTGCGGCATAAATTAGCGATAACACCAAAATGAATGACGCGGTAATATCACCGAGCATACCGCGTGCTTTTATCAGCATCATGGTGACAAAAATCATCACAATGCCGGCAGCTGCGCCTGTCACCACTTTTTTTGTGCTTGCACCCAGCTCAATGGTTTTCTCACTCATCGTAACAGGGTATTCAATCAAACGTCGTAATAGCCGCATTTTATTCGACATACGGGTTGGATCTTCCATCGCTTTAGCCGAGTTATAATTATGCTTTATTCGGTGTTGTGTTTCAGATTCACAGATTTCAAGTAACGTTGTTTTAATGGCGTTGTAATCGTTGCCACGCGGAAGATGAGAAATTAACTGAAGGAAGCGCTGCTCAGTAAACCAAGACAGATAGTTATCAATATTCTCGTAATACTTAAGCAGCTTTTTGTCGGTTGGAATATTTCGACGTAAGCGCTTTAAAATACGCACCGAGATATTGGCAGATTCCTCAACATCTTCAAATGTCGGGTTATCATTTTGATTTAATAAATCATTGGTGGCTTTTTCTAGCGCGAGTGCATACTGATAAGCGTAAAGGCTTAAGCTTAAACGGTATTGTTCGATAGATAATTTTCCACGGCTGGCAAGGCGACTATGAACAAGAGGAAGGTGATTAATATCACTGAAATAAGTGCGTTTACCGTGGATAGCGTTATGATAGAACTCTTCTTCAGAAATGATATTGGCATTTAAACCAAGCTCACCGGGAATGAAGATGTACATATCGAGCTGCCGATTGGTTGTTTCTTGAATAACATGGGATATTTTTAATTTATGCCCATCTTTTTTATCGACAGTGATCACTTATTGATATCCTCCAAGATCTACAACAATAACTTACTCTATTAATTTTAGAATAAGTTGGTTTTAAATATTACTGTTAACTATATAAGTTTGCGCTGATAGCATGAAAAATCATCAAATAAATGCAGATAGGTCAGGCGTTGCGAACCAACATCACGTATAATGCAGCAATCTAAGCACAACACGTGCATTATAGCCGATTGATTAGCGAGATATAGCTAATTCATCATGCAGCTAATAAATTGATTGATAAAGATATTGAAGCAACATCACCAAACGCGTGTCGTTGCCTATGCAGAGAGTACCTGATACATGATTAGAATTGGAAAATACAACACACTAGAAGTCGTCAAACTAGTAGATTTTGGCGTATTTCTTGATGGTGGTGAAGACTTCGGTAATATCCTGTTACCTAAGAACTCAGTTCCAGCAGGTACCGAGCTAGGCGATAAGTTAAAAGTATTTATTTACTTCGACTCGAATGACGAAGTCATTGCTACAACAACGGAACCTTATGCACAAGTTGGCGATTTCGCAAAACTACGTGTAGTGGGTGTAACCAACATTGGTGCGTTTGTTGATTGGGGTTTAACGAAAGATTTGCTTATTCCATTTAGTGAGCAACGCCGTCGTTTAGAAGAAGGTCAAGAAGTGGTTATTCACGTATACACAGACAAAGCGTCTGGTCGTATTGTGGGTACTACTAAATTTAACCGTTACTTAGATAAGACACCAGCAACTTACCAGATCGGTCAAGAAGTGCAGGTAATTATTGCTGAAGTAACAGATCTTGGTTTTAAAGCCGTGGTTGAAGGTAAACATTGGGGACTTTTCTTTAAAACAGAATCATTTGGTAAGCTATTTATTGGTAAAGCATTAAAAGCCTACATTAAAGAAATTCGTCCAGATGGTAAGTTAAACCTATCACTACAGAAAATGGGTAAAGATCGTGTTGACGATCTAGCGGATAAAATCTTAACCTCGTTAGAGCGTAAAGGTGGCTTTATCCCAGTAAGTGATAAATCAACTCCTGATGAAATCTTCCAAGTTTTTCGTACAAGTAAAGCGACCTTTAAGAAAACGATTGGTGGCTTATACAAGAAAGGGTTAATTGTTATTGAGCGTGAAGGTATCCGCTTAAACGACAACGACTAACAACTTGCTCGATAAATCGAGTAAAAGAAAACCGACGCATGCTGTCGGTTTTTTTATATCTAAAAAATAATAACTCACTGAAAAGTAGTATTAAATGCTTTCTTAGTCTTTTGACTTTAATGCTTTTTCAAACTTGGTAATATTCCAGCCAATTAACACCTGATCACCCACTTTTAAAACAGGGACAGATCTAGCGCCAGTACTATTAAATTCCTTTCTTCCTTTTGGTGAGCTGATATCAACCAAACGATAACTGTAGTTTTTATTTGTCATGTATTGTTGTGCATCTTTACAGTTTGAGCAGTTTTTCTGGCTAAATAAGACAATACGTTTCATTGGGATGTTTCTTTTATTTTAATATTTGCTGTAACTCTAACATAAATGAAATGAAAGATAGTAATGACAGAACAGTAGTTACAAGTGGTCTAAATCAAACAAGTTTTTAAGCCTGTTTACTTTTTCCTATCAGTAATAAAGAAGTGATACGGTAAAGGCATAGGTGATAACGCTGTAACTTATAGATTGCTTTGCAAATACGTATTTTATTTTGTTGAAAATATCAGCACATACATGCTTGTTAAATACGCTGATATTTTCGATTTTATTGCGTTAAAGCAAATTATTTTTTTTATATGGAAATAATAAAGCAGCATTTACAGCTAATGTTTTGATTTTTATGGGTTAGCTTTTGTTTTTGGCTCAATAAGTTTAGGTGTATCACTCTTGGTGTAACAACCAAATAACAATGTGATGTTGCTTGTATTTTTAGTGTAAATACAATGCAACCCTCTTTTGGGTAACAACAAAGATCTCATGATTGCTTTATTAGGTATATTCGTTCTACTTTTACTCGCGTTTCTTATCTCAACGGATAAAAAGCGTATTCCTGTAAAAATGGTGTCTATCGCGTTTGCGTTACAAGTACTGTTTGCTTTAATTGTTTTATATATCCCAGCAGGTAAAACAGCACTTCAAGCTGTCAGCAATGGCGTAACGTACGTCACCGATTATGGTAAAGATGGTTTGTCATTTTTATTTGGTGGTTTGGCAACAGGTAGTATCGGTTTTGTATTTGCCGTTAATGTACTTGGTATTATTATTTTCTTTTCTGCACTGATTTCTATGCTGTATCACGTAGGCATTATGCAGAAAGTCGTTAATATTTTTGGTGGCGCACTGCAACGTATTTTAGGTACGGGTCGTGCTGAATCATTATCTGCTGGTGCCAACATTTTTGTCGGCATGTCTGAAGTCCCACTGGTTATTAAACCGTATTTAAAATCTATGGATGATTCACAACTTTTTGCGGTGATGACATGTGGTTTGGCTTCTGTTGCAGGTTCTACGATGGTGGGTTATGCCGCTGTTGGTGTTGATTTAAATTACTTGATTGCCGCTGCGTTTATGTCTGCGCCTGCTGGTTTATTAATGTCAAAAATCATTATGCCGCCAAGCGAGAATAAGCTATCAGCGAATGAAATTACCAGTGTTGAAATTCCTAAAGCAACCAATGTAGTTGAAGCGTTGGCTGATGGTGCAATGTCTGGCTTGCGTATGGCGGTGACTATTGGTGCAACATTGATTGCTTTTATCAGTGTAATCGCATTATTTAATGGCCTGTTAGGCGATATTGGTGAGTTCTTTGGTATTCATGGCTTAACGTTCCAAATGTTGATTGGTTACCTGTTTGCGCCAGTTGCACTTTTACTGGGTATTCCAATGAGCGAGGCGGTAACTGCGGGTTCGTTAATTGGTCAAAAAGTAGTGATGAACGAGTTTGTTGCTTTCATTGATATGATTAAAGTGCAGGATACCTTATCGCCACACAGCCTTGCTGTTGTTACTTTTGCATTATGTGGTTTTGCCAATATTACAACGCTGGCTATTTTGATTGGTGGTATGGGAAGCTTAATTCCTGAGCGCCGTCCATTTATTGCGAAATACGGTATCCGCGCAGTTGCAGCTGGTGTACTGGCAAACTTAATGAGTGCAGCGATTGTGAGTATTATTTTATTGCTCTAGTAGCAGAGTGAAAAATAGTATTGGATAAGAGAGCCGACTGAGTATTAGAAAAATAGTCACAGTCGGCTTTTTAATACCTGAAGAGTAAACGGTTTACTTTATCCCTTCTTCTTTAAAACGCTTGGTTATACGTTTTTGAATTTTCGGACCTAATTTCTGTCCAAATTCTTGTCCAACTAACATGCCTTCTTGATTGATAAGCGGCATTACTCGAATTAACTTTTTGCCAAATTCGGTATCGTTAATTTCAATCATTTTACGCAGTTCATCTTCAGTGAAATGCTTATTGTAGATTGGGTACATCATGGTTTTGAAGCTGTCGTTGATCACAAACTCTTCATCCATGATGGCACTGATCTCTTCTTCTACAATGTCAAACGCTTTGGGATTAATATCGGGCTTAGATTGCTTTAAGATCAATGTCATTTGCTGGGTGAATAAATCTGAATATTGCCTACCGACAGCAACGGCAGATTGCCCCGTTTGCGCTAATAGTTTATCTATCAGTAGTTTTTTTGAGACTGGAATGTCACCAGTGGCTGCAGAGACATTAAATGACAACGCAAGCAAGGCTGCTGCTAAGATCTTTTTACTAAACATGTTTATCCCGTAATTTATTTTTTGTATTAAGGTGTTTTAGCAAAAAAATGCTCGATATATAAATTTGAGCTTGAGTTGTGTGAAACCGATCGGCTAGGGGATTTAGAGGTAGTCGTTAGTAAAGCAGTGATGGGTGAAAGGAATTACCGCTGTATATTTCATGGATGGCATATACAGCGGATATGATCAATTAGCGCAAACTGAGCAAGTGGGTTGTTTCATTAACTTCATTTCTCGCCAGCTCATTGTGAGCGCATCTAGCATGAGCAGTTTACCTGTTAATGGTGTCCCCATGTTGGCAACCACTTTGATTGCTTCCATCGCTTGAACTGCACCAACGATGCCGACAACGGGCGACATAATGCCTGCTTCAACACAGCTTAATGTTTGTTGACCAAATAGGGCGCTTAAACACTGATAACACGGCTCGTTATCTTGGTACGTGTAAACACTGAGCTGACCTTCCATACGAATTGCTGCGCCGGAGATAAGCGGCGTTTTGGTTCTAAAGCATAGGCGGTTAAGTTGATTACGAGTATCAACGTTATCGCTACAATCTAAAACAATGTCGTGGCTTTCTATGAGTGGTAGTAACGCTTCATCGGTTAAGCGTTTGGCTATGGTCTCTACCGTAAGATATGGGTTAATACGACATAACGCTTCTTTTGCAGAATCGACCTTTAATAGGCCAACCGTAGCATCATGGTGTAACACTTGACGCTGAAGGTTAGAAACTTCAACCTTATCATCATCAATCAGGGTTAGTTTACCCACACCAGCAGCGGCTAAATATTGCGTAGAAGCACAGCCTAAGCCTCCAGCACCAAGGATAAGCATAGAAGAAGACTTTAATGCTTCTTGCCCTTCAAAATCAAACTGACGCAAAATGATTTGGCGGTTATACCGCAGCATTTCATCATCTGTCAGTTCAACGTTATTTGTGTTTTCTGTTGTCATTAGAAATACCGTTTGCTTAGTACAAGGTGTGGTTGAAGATTTCGATAGTCACATCTTCACCCGCTTGAACACGACCACGATCTTGCTCTAGTACCACAAAGCAGTTAGCAAGGTGCATTGAACTAAAGGCACCAGAGCCTTGATTGCCTGTTGTTGCTACTTCTAATTGACCTTCAACGTTAATGCTGTAAATACCACGTTGGAAATCGGTACGACCAGGGCGTTTTTTAAACATTGTTGTCGCTTTTGCTTTTACACGAACAGGCGGTTGGTATTGGCTGTTACCTGCTAGTTTCGCCAGCATAGGTTGTACTAGTTGGTATAAAGTCAGCATTGCTGATACTGGGTTGCCCGGTAGGCCACAGAACCAAGCATTATTGATTTTACCAAACGCGAAAGGTTTACCCGGTTTCATGGCGATTTTCCAAAAACCGATTTGGCCTTCTTGATCCAAAATATCTTTGGTGTAATCCGCTTCACCGACACTAACGCCACCTGATGTGATTAATACGTCGGCTTCTGTTGAGCCTTTTAAAAATGCGTCACGCAGTTTTTCAGGGCAGTCCGGAATAATGCCTAAATCTAACACTTCACAACCAAATTTTTTTAGTAGAGCGCGAATACCGTAGCGATTGCTGTCGTAGATTTGACCAGCTTCTAGTGTTTCGCCTACTGGACGTAATTCGTCACCAGTAGAAAAGAAAGCCACTTTCGGGCGGTGGTACGTTTCAAGCTCTGCAATACCAAGTGATGCAAGTAAAGGCATTTCACGCGCAGTTAAACGTGTACCTGTTACTAGCACAGTTTCACCAAGGCTTACGTCATCACCAATTGGGCGCACGTTATCGTTCGCTTTTGGCTTGATATTAAAAGTGATGTTCTCACCATCAACAGACGTTTCCTCTTGCATAATCACGGTATCTGTACCGGCAGGCATTTCAGCACCCGTCATAATACGGATACATTGACCTTGCTGACATTTACCTTCAAATGGAACACCAGCGAAAGATTTACCCGCTAAAATCAATGTATCTGTATTTGCTAAGTCTTCAGCACGAAGCGCGTAACCATCCATTGCCGAGTTCGCAAATGGTGGTACGTTGATAGGCGAAAGAATATCTTGCGCTAGCACTAATCCCATTGCATCGGCTAATGCTACCGTTGATGTTGTAGTTGTAGAGGAAACTTGCTCAAGAATATTTTCAATGGCAGTTTCAACGGGCATAAGGCCTGGTACGTCGCAGCATCCCATAATGGTATCCATCTCGTTATTGTTTAATTTGAATCATAGTGGCTTTGAAGCAAGAGCATCAGTAAAATGATAAATATTAATAGCCCTTCAAACCACGTAGTAAATCGCTTAATTATGATTTTACCCTTTATTGTTAAGGGCTGTAAGGGATTGATTATGCCAAAATTAGGCCAATTGGACTAATCCCTAATAAATGGGAGGTGTAATTATTTTCATTTGGAGGTATTCTGCGTATGTTTTTAGCGCTGGCGAGCGAAAACAGGCTTGTTTTATTGCATTTCAGCCTGTGCCAGTTGGAGGAAAAGAATGACAGCATTAAGTGAATCTGCAGTACTAGTTCGTGATGCATTAGCAGCCCGTGGTCTTGAAACCCCAATGGTTGAACAAGATGTTAGCCGCGAAGAGAAAAAAGAAAAGATTGAATACCACATGCGTGAGATCTTATCGTTACTCGCGCTAGATCTGACTGATGATAGCTTGGTTGAAACCCCACACCGCATTGCGAAAATGTACGTTGATGAAGTGTTTTCAGGTTTAGACTATGCCAATTTCCCTAAAATCACCGTCATTGAAAATAAAATGAAGTGTGATGAAATGGTGCGAGTTAAAGACATCACGTTAACCAGTACGTGTGAGCACCATTTAGTAACGATTGATGGTAAAGCGACGGTTGCTTATATTCCTCGTGGGAAAATTATTGGTTTATCCAAAATTAACCGTATTGTTCGTTTCTTTGCTCAGCGCCCACAAGTTCAAGAGCGTTTAACACAACAAGTGTTAGTCGCACTTCAAACATTATTAGAAAGTGATGATGTCGCAGTTACGATTGATGCAACGCATTATTGCGTAAAAGCGCGTGGTGTTATGGATGCAACCAGTGTAACCACAACCACAGCGCTTGGTGGTATTTTTAAGAAAAATTCAGCGACACGTGCAGAGTTCTTAAACGGTATTCGATAAATAATAGTTTACGCTATTGTTGAAATTTAAAACAAAAACAACGTGCGCTATTAATAAATGAACAGAAATGCTAGTCCTTTATTGACTAGCATTTTTTTTATCTCATACTGCTGAATTATCGATTTTCTGGCTTATATATTAAAGGTCGCAGATGGATTTAATTAAACTTTCTCGTATAAGTATGAAACACTTAATTACCTTGCACGTAATGCTAGATACGCTAAGTGTTACGGCATGTGCAGAGCGATTATGTGTAAGCCCTTCTTCCGTTAGTAAAACACTCAGCCAATTACGTGACAATCTCAATGACGAACTCTTTTATCGTCATGGTAATAAGCTAATTTCTACTCCTTTAGCTCGTAGGCTAGGCCCTACGGTTCACCAAATGATCAGTGATATGAATCAGATCATGACCAAAGAAGCGTTTCAGCCAGAAGAGTATGAAGGGAGTTTTTCACTTGCGATGCGGGAAAGTACTTTTGAATTAATCGCCGGTGGTCTTTATGCCCATGTTCTAAAAAAAGCGCCGAATGTCCGTTTTGATATTTGGTCGAAAGACAGCATTGGTTTTGATGGTTTAACCAAAGGCATATTGGATTTTGTGATTTTGCCACACGATCTTAGCCAGCCACCATTGATGCAAAATAACTTAGTATGGCAGACCTTGTTTACCGATGAGATGGTTTGCTTAATGGCGCATGATCATCCTCTTGCCGATAAAGAGCTGACAATAGAAAATTATTTAAATTGTGGTCATATTGGTATTTTGGATAGTGATTTAAGTGTGCCATTTTTTGAGATGCAATTAACGCAACAGCATCATAAAAGAAAAGTGGTGGTGAATGTCGCAGACTTTGGTGGTGCAGCGACGATGTGTCATAACAGTAATTTGTTATTTACCTGCTCTAAACGTTGGGCAAGTACGGCATTACAGTCTAAAGCACTTGTTGAAAAGCCGTTACCGTTTAATTATGGCAAGGTTGCTTATAGTTTGGTGTGGCATCAACCGAGCATGAATGATCCTGCTCTTCGTTGGTTACATCAGCAAATTTTAATTCTTTGTGGCGTTGAAGATAAAACAGCAGAGATTGATTTATAAAGTCTCACTTCAAAAGATACGTTAAGAAGTGAGGATCTAAAGAAAACGAAACTCCGACTGCTGAACGACTTAATTAATTATGTCGCTATGATCAGCAGACGGAATATCTAAATTTTTGATTTAATAAATAGCAGGAGTCAGTAAGTTTTTCACGCCACGCTCTGATAGTCCGTTAGCTAATTGATTAATCTCTTCTTGGTTACACTCATCCCAGTTGAGTGCATCACCTACCACACCATGATGCCTGAAAGCATTGAGCTTTATTTTCACACTGCTTGAAAAGGGACGTAAGTAATACGCTACTTTTTCTATCTGCTCCATAAAATCGGTATTATTAGGAATATGCAGAAGTCTTATTTCGTGTAATTTGTTTTGAGCATGAAGAAAATTCATCGTTTCAAAAACGCGGTGGTTACTTCTGTTGGTTAACCATTTATGCGTTTCATCGTGCCATGCTTTTAAGTCAATCATCGCACCATCAAGGTAGGGGGTAAGGTGTTTCCAACCCGTTACGCTTAAACTGCCATTACTGTCTATCATGCATGTTAAATGTTTCAGTGAAGCCGTCGTTTTTATTAAACGAAATAGCGAAATAATAAAAGGTAAATTAAGTGATGCCTCGCCACCAGAAACGGTAATACCATTAATAAATAACCTATTTTCATGAATTTTTTCAATTAATTCAGAAACTGACATCGTTATGGTTTTAGGGCTCGCTTGTCGAGGGCAAGCCTCAATACACTTATCACATTCAGTGCATAATGCTTGATTCCATGCCACTTTAGTTTTTTCACTTTTCGTATGAATTGTTTGTAATGCTTGTGTTGGGCATTGCTTAACACAGTCTGCACAATGGTTACAAAGACCGATGGTTTGTGGGTTATGGCAATTTTTGCAGTTGTAGTTACATCCTTGAA
Organism: Photobacterium sp. GB-56; assembly: GCF_003026105.1. Lineage (GTDB taxonomy): Bacteria > Pseudomonadota > Gammaproteobacteria > Enterobacterales > Vibrionaceae > Photobacterium. The sequence goes on from NZ_PYNW01000004.1 coordinate 154,969, forward strand.
AAAAAATCACCATTCGGTTGCCGGGTCCATCAACGCACGAAAAATTAAGTATCTTACTAATAGTGGCTGAAATCATTTACTTGTTAACTCTTAATTCTCAATAGAGAGATGTGAATAATGAGGTGTTTGCTCGTGACTTAACACACGAGGTAGACGTTTTAAAATGTCGGTTTGTTCGCTGGCTTCTGAGCCTAACCACGTTGTATTGGTACGTGAACCGGCCTCTTTGAATTTAGCAACATCAGATAGCTTAATCATATAGCCCGTTACTCGAACAAGATCGTTTGAGTGAACGTTTACGGTAAACTCACGAAACCCCATATTTAATGCGCCTTTACATAAGGTAACCATGGCGAGTGGATTTTGTTTGATTGTTTCATCAATGGTTAAAATATCGCTGATACCTGATAGGTAATACTGATGATGTGCAGCCAGCGCTTTAATGTGCAAAACAGGATCAGGCTCTGTACCATAAGGAATACGGATCCCTGGTGTTACGTTTTGATCGCTGCTAATACCACCTTGCGAGTGCAATAGTGCTCGCTGGTTATAACCATATTTCACTGGTGTATTCGTGACAATGTCACTTAATAGTTGAGTGATAGATAATGCTAATGCATTGGCTGAATCACTGTGGCCATATTTTTCTGTTGAGCCTGATTTCTCCAATAATAAATTGACTGCTTCTGCCATACCATAGATACCAAACATTGGGGCAAAACGGTTTTCATCAATCAATTGTTCTTGTACTAAAAAGCTAGTAAAGAAGTTTGATTCTTCATGAAGAAATGCTGAACGCGCTTCAATAAGTCCGAAAGTCATTTGGCAATAATGCGGTAGCACTTGGTTGATGAAGTTATCTACATCTGTTGCTTTTTCTGCCGCCGCTTTTAAGTTTAAGCGTACAAGTGTATTTGCGCCGCCTGCTAACGGTAGTGAGTTGTAGCAACTAACAATACCAAAGCCTTGTTTACCAAATGTATCTTTAAACATTGGGTAGTTGGCAATATGGGGTTTACTGCATTCACAAATATTTTGGCAAGCTTGTTCGAGTAAAGATATTGGTGATACTTCAGCGTCGTACATAAAAGTGAGATTAGGCGCGACTTGCTTAAGCTCTGCATCAATTTTTAAAATAGTACGGCAAATAATGTTATCAGTTGGACCAATATTGGCATGCATAAACGCATCGGGTAGGGTGCGGTCGAGCATAATCCAAAAACGCTTTAGCTTGTTGTAAATATCAGTTTCAGATTCACTATTTACAAACGGTAACAATAAATCATCAAGTTGACCGATATAAACAGGATAGTTAGTTACAGACGGTACGTGATGATAAATAATGGTGAGCGCATTGAGCGCGTCATCCAGATTTTTTGCGGGCTCTAGCTCTAAATAGCTTGAACCATTCTGTAAGTATTTAGCATAGTCGGGCAGTATGTAGCGAGGCTTAAAAGGCGCATTACCTTCGAACATATCACAGATAATTCCTTCATTTTTTGCTTCTAAAATTTCGTCACTTACTGGCATATAGTCTACAATTGCTTCAGCTTCGAGAGAGAGAAACAATGTTTTTTGTTTCGGGCTTAATGTAGAAGAAGAAATAATCTGTTTTATTTTGGAATGTAATGACATTGCAAGTACCGTGCATTGTTATAATTTAGTGGCACTTTAGATGAGATTAACAATTTCCAGAAGTGAAAAAGAATTAACGTATGTTTTCCAAAATGGAAAAGCGAATGACATAAGGGATGAATATGAAAAAGTGGACAGTTTTATTCGCTGTTATCGGTTTGGGTATCGCATTAGTTGGGTGTAATAAAGAAGAGCAAAAACAACCAGAACAACCCAAAAAAGAAGCGGTTGGTATGGCGAATCCAGCTTCTGTTTACTGTGAGGAGCAGGGTGGGAAACTTGAAATTAAAAAAGAAGAAAAAGGTGAAGTGGGATATTGTCACTTAGCGGATGGTAAAGTTGTAGAAGAGTGGGCTTTCTATCGCGAAAACAATAAGTAGCTTTATTTTTGAGCATAATTGAGACGAACTCACTATAAAATGCCGATTAACTTGCGCTAATAGATATTTTAGATAAATGGTGTTTTTATGAACACCATTTCAAATAATGTTTTTTTTATCTTTTAAATCAAGGTGATATTTGTATTAAATGTGTGATACTCAGTATAAAAAATCCTGTTAGGGTATATTTAACGTTTAAAGTTACGTTATTTGAATTGTATCGTGATTAAAAATTTGTCTAAATATACTGATATTGGCCTTTATACAGGTTATTTTGTTTGTGTGCCGTATGTAAGCGTTACATGGTTGTAAATGAACGTTTAGTTATTTTAATACGGATATCTTTCTTCTTTTATTTGATAAGGATCGCTTTGAAGATGTTTAATTCTCAGCGTGTTGTCACTCAGTGTTTCAGCAAGCTTCTTGTTTTATCTTTGATTCTTCCGAGTAGTGCTTTTGCTATTGAATTAGCACACATTGCACCACATAACTATGTGAACATTACAGGGCCGGATAAAGATACTGTTGTGTTTCCTCCTGTAAATGATAGAGAAGCTCCTGCAACGAGTACAGGTAGTGTGGATTGGTCTTCTTTAAACAATCAAACAGTGTTTAGCACCAAAACACTTTGTGCTGATTCGGTGAATAAGGTTTGTTTTAAGTCTCAAATAGAACAAGCGTATACTGAGAATAAGTTTTATCCTTTTTGGCAAAATAAAGCACTGCGAGATGAGTTTGAACTACAGTTAAAAGCCGTTGTAGATACAAAAATGCTACCGGGTTTATCCCAACGTCTTTCCGAACTGAATAAGCTTAAGAGTGAAAATAACGAGCAAGCTTATGACTTATTAGCGACTGATACCTATTATGTGTATCGCGCATTCCAAAACTACATTGCAACTCACCGTGATGTACTGTTCTTGTCTAAGCCTATTAACATGAGTAAGTCGATGAGCAAATATGCCGATGGCGTTAATGTTTATCCGATGACACTTGCGAGACTTGAGCAATTACGTCCTGGTTATATTGCATTTAAACCAACAATGGATGCGATTGCCAAATACCTGAATTTACCCGCGCATACTTTAACATCATCGAACTTTAAGCAGGTTTATCGCAAAGGGGCAACACTGCCTAACGGGCATGAGTTGATTAAAGTATTGTATACCCTTGGTGATATGGATCAGACAGATTACGACCGTTTATCACTTGAACATCAGATCACCAATTCTGGTGCTGTTTTTGAAAGCTTAAAAGCATTCCAAAAACGTCATGGTTTAGCAAGTGATGGTATTATTGGTGAGGCAACTGTTCAGCAACTTGTTATGCCTTATGCGGATATTGCGCGTCGTTTAGCATTGAATACGCTACGTGTGGCTACCTTAAATAAGTATAATGAAAATCGTCCTCATATTTGGGTTAACATTCCTAACTATAAGTTAGAAGTGTTTGATAAAGGTAACATCGTATTTGAATCTAAAGTCATTGTCGGTCGTGATAGCCGTCCTACAAACTTATTCTCATCGGCTATTACGACTATGGTTGTAAACCCATACTGGAACGTACCGATTACAATCAAGCAGCATGATGTTATCCCAAAAGTGAAGCACAATATTGATTATTTAAAGCAGCATAATATGCAGATTTTAAATAGTTGGCGTGATCGTACTGTGATTTCACCAACGAGTATTGACTGGGCGACGGTGAATCCAAAAACATTTCCGCATGAGTTTCAGCAAGGTCCTGGTCCTCGTAATTCACTTGGTCGTGTTAAGTTCCTTATGCCAAATGATTACGCTATTTTCTTGCACGATACTCCTTCACGCGGATTGTTTAGCAAAACTAAGCGTGATTTAAGCTCTGGTTGTGTACGTGTTGAACGTGCTTATGATCTTGCTAATTATGTAATTGAGTACCAAAATCGTGGAAACATTCCAGAATTTAAACAAATGTTAGATGCGCAAAAGCAAAAAACCGTGAGTTTATCTAAGCGGATTGGTGTCGATTTTGTCTATCTCACGGCATGGGTTGATAATAATGGTAAAGTACAAATGCGTGAAGATATCTACGGTTATGACTCGCCAAGTGCAAATAAGATTAAAAATAAATTTATTACGATGAAAGATTTTGTTAAAAATTAAGTCGTAATTAAAGATAAAAACCAGCACTAGGTTGCTGGTTTTTTTATACTTAAAATACGTGATACTCATCAGTTTGGGTAATGAAATCATGATAAATACTAGGTTAAGCGCACCATACTCGTTACTATAAGTGTGCCTGTAATCACTAATAAAGAAGGTTAACGTGTTAAAAGCTATTTTTCTCGATATGGACGAAACCTTGTGTGCAACGTCTTTAGCTGACAAACATGCCGCGAACGAGCTGAAATTATATGTCAGTAATTTGTACCCACAATTAAATGTAGACATGTTTTTAGAACGCTATATTGCAGGTGTATATAAAAAACTCAATGATGAATTACCTGAGCTAGTGCCACTAATATCCGATGAGCTTCTCTTCCGCCAAAACCTTATTTTAGTTTTATTTAAAGAGCAGGGCATTGAGTTATCTTTTGATGCTGCAGTCGCTATTCAAGCATGCTTTGATCAATCTCGTATGGCTAGCTTTGATTTTTTTCCTCAGATGAAAGAAACGCTGTTGGCATTGCGCAAATCATATCAATTGGTTGTTATTACCAATGGTCCGGTTTTTTCACAACATCCAAAGTTGGCCGCAACAGAAATGCAGCAATATGTTGATCATATTATTGTGGGTGGGGAAGAGCCTGAGGAAAAACCGGCAGTAAGTATTTTTGAAAAAGCACTAAACTTGGTGAACTGTAAACCTGAAGAAGTCATCCATATGGGGGATTCATTGGCGGCAGATATTATAGGTGCTAAAAATGCAGGTATTAAGAGCGTATGGGTTGATACCCAAAAAGACAGCGATCATCAGCAATTAGCGCTGATTAAACCTGACTATATTGTTACTAACCCTGTTGATATTCAAACTATTGTTGCTAAATTGGCTTAGACAATAAAGATAAAAAACGCCACAGACACCTGTGGCGTTTTTTTTACTTTTTATTCATGATTGATAGGCGTTTGTTCGTCGTTACGTGTTTTCCATAGCGATGCGCCAATGGCGATGGAAATAGTAAGAACAATGACACACAGTGATACCGCTGTTGGGATAGCCCAAGCGGTACCGACTAAAAGCATCTTCAAGCCAATGAAGCTTAGAATAAATGCCAGTGCGACACGTAGGTAGCAGAAACGCGTTAACATACCCTCAAGTACGAAATACAGTGAGCGTAAGCCTAGTAATGCAAATACGTTAGCAGTAAGCACCAAGAACGGTTCACGTGTTACCGCAAAGATCGCAGGAATAGAATCGAGTGCAAACATGACATCGGTAAGCGCGATCACTGCAACCACAACAAGTAATGGTGTCGCTAACCAACCATGCTCTCCTTTAACGAACATTTTATGGTCGTGATAATCATCTGTAACTTTAAAGAAGCGTTTTACAATACGTACCGGTAACGCATCTGAGAAGTCTTCTTGTTCTTCTTCATCTTCTTTCCAGAGTTTGAAGCCAGTGTAAAGAAGGAAAACGGCAAAGATGTACATAACCCAATGGAAGTCATCCAAGAGTTGAGCACCGACTGCGATCATACCACCACGTAAAAAAAGCGCACCGACAATGCCGAGCATTAATACGCGCGGGCGTAAACGCTCAGGTACCATAAATTGGCCAAAAATTAGGGCGAAAACAAATAAGTTATCAACACTTAATGATTTTTCTAATAAGTAGCCCGTGACAAAAGCAGTTGCTGCTTTTGAATTACTGTAGGTACTTTCTGGTGCCATCAACTGCCAATTGAAGTAGATAAACACCGCAAATAAGAAAGCGAGAAAAACCCAGAATACACTCCAGATAGCTGCTTTCTTGATGGAAATCTTACCACCACGTGTTTGATACAAATCCAACGCAAACATTAACACTGTTAATACAGCGAACCCTTCATAGCTAAAAAGGCTCATAGAGTCTCTCCTAAAAATCGACCTTAAAGCGATAACGTATTGTTATTTTATAAACTAAATAATAAATATTAGTTTTTTATAAGTATAAAGTTATATGCCTATAAAAAGGCAATATAGTTTGGCAACAATATGTTATCGCATAAAGATTAAAAACGCGGAAGGCAGGGTAAAAGGGTGTTTCACAATCAACCTTACGCGCATTAAAAACTCAAACCTCTGAGTGTTTGAGTATGACTGCACCAATGTGCAAGCGATAATGGCATTGGTCTCGTCAAAATGGTGCATGAATAATAATGCAAATCCATTCACGGCTGCCGGAAGTGTAAACTTCGAGATGACGACAGACGAACAATTGTGACTACTCCCCAAAACAAGGCGATTTTAGTCTTGTATTGACAAATTTTCCAGTCGTTTTTCAAAATGATTACCATATAAAGCAGTTATATAATGGTACAGCGTTTTTAAAGGTAAAATTACGCGCTTAAATATATCGATTGATTGTTATTCTCAATAACCTGATCGAATGGTTAAGCATTTTTTTTTGTGTATTAAAGGAGATCTTGGGGTATTGCTACCACAGAATATACGGTCACGTAACATGCTTAATCATAAATGAGTAGTGATAATAAAAGGTTTCTTGTTGTTAAATCTTTGTTTTAAAAGTGTTTTTTGTAATGTTAAATCAAATGTTTTATGTGACGATAATCACAAATCAAGGTTGGGTGATTTAGTTTGTTATTCTACTAGTCGTATAGTGATAAGGACATTAAGTTAATGCTAGAAGATGTTATGTTTCTACCTAAGGATAGTTATGGAAACAATGTTGAACACATCAGAAAAAGAGCAAATCATATTTGATTACACGCATTTCCTCTCGCTTCTTTGTAATCAAAAATGGACATTTATTGATGTTGTAAAAAACATCATTTCATCTTTTGAATTAAATATTAAAACAGGCACATATTCACAAATAAGCCCCGCAGAAAAGTTACATCAACAGGCGTTAAAAGTATTATCAAGCAGTGCCAGTGATACGCAGAATATTATTCGATTATTATTATTATCACGAAATGAAGGTATAAAAAGTATTTTATTATTATTACCTTTTGCTTTAGAAGAAGAGCAATTAAAAAAAATAGAAAAAAAAGGAAAGTGTAAATTAGAAAAAGAAAATGGAAACAATGAAAGGTTACTCATAACCTTATTATGAAATAATAGATAAAGAAGGTGTTGGCAGGCACCTTCTTTATATGTATTTTTTATTAAAATTACCAGAATAGCCAAGTAAATATTGTTAGAAATGCAATACATAAGATATTGAGATAAATACCAACACGCATCATTTCTTGTTGTTTTATATAGCCTGTACTAAATACGATCGCATTAGGTGGTGTCGCAACAGGCAGCATAAAGGCACAAGAAGCCGCGATAGCAATAAGAGCTGATAACACAACAGGCGATACACCTAATGCTTCTGCAACGGTTGCAAATACAGGGATTAACAGCGCTGCGCTAGCAGTATTACTTGCAAACTCGGTGAGAAAAACAACAAAGATAGCAACAACTAAAATAGTAAGGAATAAACCCGCTTGGTTTAAAAACGTACTTAACTCTTGTGCTAAGAAGACACTTGTTCCCGTGGCTTTTAATATATTGCTCAAACAGATACCGCCACCAAATAGAATAAGTACACCCCAGTCTGTTGATTTTTGAATATCTTTCCAGCTAACCACGCGTGACACACATAATAATACGATGGCGCTTAAGGCAACCAGCGTATCAAATTTAGCGAACCCACCTAAAAATGCGTTAATGGGTTTGCTGAAAATCCAACAGCTAACAGTGAGAAGGAAAATAGCTAGAGTAAGAAACTTTCCTTTTGTCCAAGTGACAGGAGTGTGGTCAATCTCAAAGGTGTGATTTAAATTTGGTTTTAGAAGAATATATAACAGACCAACGGTTAGCGGTAACAAAAAAAGACTCACAGGTATGCCAAAGTACATCCACTCGGTAAAGTTTAATCCGGCTTCTGCGGCTGCAATGGCATTAGGAGGGCTGCCGACAATCGTGGCAATGCCGCCAATACTGGCACAATAAGCAATACCAAGTAGGGTAAATACATAAGTGTTATGACCTGTTTTACTATTAACCTTATTTAATACCCCTAGTACTAATGGCAGCATCATTGCGGTAGTGGCTGTGTTACTTATCCACATTGATAGCCCTGCTGTTACACCAAATAGCATCAATACCGCGACGGACATCTTACCTTTTGCAGCTACTAGCACTTTATCTGCAATGACTTGATCGAGTTGCTGTTTATGCAATGCTGCAGCTAACGCGAAGCCTCCAAGAAAGAGAAATATAATTGGATTAGAGAAGTTTGCTAATGCTTGCTGAGTTTGAAAAACACCAAAGAATACGGCGAGTAAGGGAACGAGAATGGCAGTGACACTGACATGTAATGCTTCAGTTAACCAGAGCACAGCGATAAAGCTTAATATACTAAGCCCTAATGTGATATTAGCTTCAAATGGTAGCGTGTTTAGTAGCGTTAAAAACAAAAGTATATCTGCAATGATAATTAGACTATTACGATTCAATATCCATTGTTTAATCGTGAGTGTGAGCGCTGTCATAGCGTTTCTCCAATAGCAAGGCCAGTAGTTAATGCATCTAGTTGCGCTGCTAATATAAGGCTTGTTAACGAAAGAATTTGAGACTTATGTATATAATCGGTTAATTTTTGGTGATAATTAAGTGATTTTGTTATTTCTAGACGATTGAAATAAAAAGATATTTTATTGTTTATTCGAAGGTTAAGAAAATAGAGCAATATCATTCTATCAATGACTAATAATTTAGGTGTTGATCACAAAGAATCGCCGCTATAACTTTTGTAGCCTGTGCTAATATGTTTTCCGACAAATTATTGACGCAAAGATGGGCAGTAAAATGGCAGGGATGCAGAGACAGACTAAACGTACAGAGTTAAAAAAGAAGATGAAAACCGACGTTTTTCATCATATGAAAGATGTAAAGCATAGGTTTATGAAGATGATGAGAGATAAAAGCTAAAGACAGGTTAAAAATATAAGCCAGTGAAATCACTGGCTTTATGTTTTACTTTGAAGTGTTACTTTTTGTCACTGCTAAATTATCTAACTGCTTTTGACTATTAATAGCTGAAGATGGTGCTGTATCATCACTGATAACAGTGGAAGGTGCGGGTTTTATAATAGGTTCTTTAGGGCCTAGAAACTTAGGCTGAACATTCAGTATAAACAGATCACTCAATGCTTTAACACGAGCAAGTACTTCTCGAATACGGATTTTAAGTTGTGCCGTACCATTTGGCTCATGTACCGCCAAACATGTAGCTTTTATGTTATAACTGTCAGCAATAAATAGGGCGCGCTCGCAGTGGAATTGTTGGGTAATAATTGTAAAGTTATCCGTTTCAAACACTTCTTTTGCGCGGACGATAGAATCAAGCGTTCGAAACCCAGCATAATCTAAAACAATTTTGTCATCAGGAACACCTGCTTTTAATAAATCTCGTTTCATCGTCCAAGGTTCATTATATGAGCGGTGTGCATTGTCACCACTGAGTAAAAAATAATCTATTTTACCTTGTTTAAATAAATCTAATGCTGCTGTAATACGATATTCATAATATGGGTTTAGTGTCTTAGCTATATATTTACTTGTTCCAAGAACTAATCCCACAGAATGTTTGGGTACTGTAGAGATATCATGATAAATGCGATCAGATGTACGAGCTGAAACCCAACGATCAAATAACAATAATGTTGAAACAAATAAGATACAGATAACTGCAGAAATACGGATGAAGTTGAGCAGTTTCATAATTATCCACGAAAGTACAAAGTTCTTATCTTATATCTTACCCTAATCATTTAATAAAATGTTTATTAATTAAGAGGTAAATGTCTGCGTATTGTCATTTTACCTTATGACTGCTGAAATAATATTCAATAACGAGTAAAGGCGCAGTATTACTTACATCAAAAAAAGGTGCCAGATTGGCACCTTTTTTAAACTGAGGTTTAGAACGAAGTTCGTTTGTAACGACGATATTCTGATTTCCAGAAGTTAGCATCGATTTTTTCACGGATACGTTCATCGGAGTTTTTCGGTGCTTTATGTTGTTCTACCGCTTTCTTCGCAACGGCAAAAGCAATTTTACGTGAGACTTTCTGAATATCTTCTAATGGCGGTAATAGTGGGCCATGTCCATGAATAGCAAGTGGAGAACACTCCGCTAAGGCTTGACTACTTTCCATTAGCATTTCATTGGTAACACGGCGAGCATTAATGGCTAATACCCCTAAACCAATACCTGGGAAAATGTAACTGTTATTACATTGTGCGATTGGATAAGTTTTACCTTCATAAATCACAGGCTCAAATGGTGAACCTGTTGCAACAAGTGCATTACCATCCGTCCAACGGATCAAATCAAACGGTGTTGCTTCAACGCGGCTGGTTGGGTTGGAAAGTGGGAAAATGATAGGGCGTTCGCAGTGCGCGTACATTTCACGGATCACGTCTTCACTAAACAGTCCCGGAACACCAGATACACCGATTAAAATCGTTGGTTTTGCATTACGCATAACATCAAGGAGTGAGATGTTATTATCTGCCACATCCCAATCTGCTAATTGTGCATTTTTCTGAACAAGAGCTTGTTGGAAGTTGAGTAGATTTGGCATGCCATCAATGAGTAGGCCCCAACGGTCAACCATGAATACTTGACTGCGCGCTTGTGCATCAGAAATACCTTCAGACACCATTTGTGCAATAATCGCTTCTGCAATCCCACAACCTGCCGAGCCCGCACCAAGGAAGGTTACACGCTGCTCAGACAGTTTATTGCCTGCTGCTTTACATGCCGCAAGTAGAGAGCCAACAGTTACCGCTGCTGTGCCTTGAATATCATCGTTAAAGCAACAAACTTTATCTTTGTAACGCTCAAGTAAAGGCATTGCATTTTTTTGTGCGAAATCTTCAAATTGAATTAATGCTTCAGGCCAACGTTGTTTTACGGCTTGGATAAATTCATCAACAAACGCATCGTACTCTTTTCCGGTAATGCGGGTATGGCGCCAACCCATGTACATGGGATCAGATAAACGTTGTGGGTTATTGGTACCAACATCAAGAACAACAGGTAAAGTATAAGCTGGGCTGATACCACCACATGCGGTATATAAAGAAAGCTTACCAATTGGAATGCCCATACCACCGATACCTTGATCACCTAAACCAAGGATACGCTCACCATCGGTTACAACAATCACTTTAACGTTCTGACGAGACGCGTTGTTCAGCATGTCTTCAATACGATCACGGTTTGGGTATGAAATGAATAGACCACGACCACGACGGTAAATATTTGAGAAATCCTCACACGCAGATCCCACTGTAGGGGTATAGATGATTGGCATCATTTCTGTTACGTGATTTTCTACCAAACGGTAAAACAAGGTTTCATTGGTGTCTTGGATATTTCGCAGATAAATGTGCTTATCCATATCGTTATCAAACTTTAGGTATTGCTGATAAGCACGTTCTGTTTGTTCTTCAATAGATTCAATAGCTTCAGGAAGAAGCCCTTCAAGGTTAAAGAACATACGTTCTTCGACAGAGAATGCACTACCTTTGTTAAGAAGAGGTGTTTCAAGTAGTGCAGGACCTGCATAGGGGATATATAAAGGTCTTTTATCGTTGTTCATGCAAATAGACTCTGTAGCTAGAAGATTAAAATTGAAAACAAGTGCAAGTTTTCAGTTGGTCACTAATGCTAGAACGTCAAAGATAAGAATACAAAGGGTATGATCACTTATTTTGAAAGTTGAGCCATATTATTTGTGAAAATGCTGTTTTTTAAATTGATACTTTGTTTTAGTGACGTTTTTTGGCGAGTTAATGATGTAATTAGTTTATATGCGTGAACGCGTGCCATATTTTATAAATCATTTTTTTGAACAATATCGTCTCGTCACAACGGTATACTCAATTTTAAAATATTGACCAACGATGGGGGGAGATTAACAAGACATTTACGCAAGGAGATGTGTCATAAATCACTATTTAGCGAAGGCTTCAGTGTTGTTTCGATTGATTATTCTACGTTAGGATTCATAGCAAAATAAATGAGTAAAGCAGTATAGCCACTTATTGATAATCAGTAAGTGGCTTTTATTTATCTAGAAATTGAGTCGATCAGTAATGCCAAGGGAAGCGGCTAAAATCTTGATCGCGTTTTTCTAGGAACGCATCACGACCTTCTTGTGCTTCTTCTGTACCGTAAGCAAGACGCGTTGCTTCACCAGCAAACAGTTGCTGACCGACTAAACCATCATCTGGAAGGTTGAAACCGTATTTTAGCATACGCATTGCTGTTGGTGATTTACTTGTGATTTCTTTACCCCAACGAAGCGCTTCTTCTTCTAGTTCAAAGTGATCAACAACCTTGTTCACCATGCCCATTTCATAGGCTTCTTGTGCGCTGTAATTAAAACCACAGAAGAAGATTTCACGGGCACGTTTTTGACCGATCATTTTAGCCAGATACGCAGAGCCGTAACCAGAATCGAACGACGCAACATCAGGATCGGTTTGCTTGAATATGGCATGTTCTTTAGATGCCAGCGTTAAATCACAAACAACGTGTAAGCTATGACCGCCGCCAACAGCCCAACCGGGAACAACCGCGATAACGACTTTTGGCATAAAGCGGATCATGCGTTGTACTTCTAGAATATGAAGTCGACCCATACGCGCAACGTCAGCAGTACCCGCTTCTTCGCCTTCATATTTATAGCCATCTTTACCACGAATACGTTGATCGCCACCCGATGAGAATGACCACTGGCCTTTATGAGATGGGCCATTACCCGTTAGTAATACACAGCCTACATCAGACCATTGACGAGCGTGATCGAGTGCGGTGAAAAGCTCATCAACTGTTTTGGGACGAAATGCATTCAGGCAATCAGGACGATTAATTGCGATACGAACAGTACCCTGATCTTTGGCGCGATGATAAGTAATATCTTCAAAATCAAAGCCTTCAACTTCGTTCCAAAGCTCAGGATTAAATATGGTTTTCTTTGTCATGTGGCGTTGCCTCCATAAGTTGATGCTGTAAGGCTAGGGAGTTACAAAAAAAAGTCAATTTTTCGATGAAATTAGTAGTACTTACATAAAATAATGAAACGTAATTGATGATGGAATAAACAATTAGCCTGATACGAATAGCAAGTTTAATGAATATTATGATTCTCACTGACAAGGTAGGTAATAATTGCGAAAATAGCGTTGAATTCATTAAAGATATATTAGATATGCAGAACAACTTACCTATAGATAGCATTGAGCAACAATTTAAAGCCTTGTTACGTGATGAACATATTGTTGTTGAAGCAGAAACGGGGTCGGGTAAATCAACCCGTCTACCACTATGGGCTGCTATTTATGGGAAAGTGCTGGTGGTTGAGCCTCGACGGGTTGCTTGTACATCGCTAGCTGAATATTTATTAACAGAAGACGCAAACCCAGATCAGTTATCCGTTGGTTATGCGATCCGTTTTGAGCATCACTTTGATGAAAATACGGATATTATTTATGCGACTCCCGGTGTTGCATTACGTTGGTTAAGTGAAGGTAATTTAGATCAGTTCTCAACAATTATTATTGATGAATTTCATGAAAGACGTTGGGATACTGATCTTCTACTTGCGTTACTCAAACAGCAACAATCTCATCGTTTAGTTATTACTTCTGCAACGATTGATAGCCAACGATTAGTTAACTATTTATCCGCACAGCACTTACAAGCTAAAGGGCGTAATTTTGCGGTGAATGTGTTGCATCATACCTCTGATAGTCGAGATATGCCCGATGTGATGAATATCGATAAGCGGATAACTAGCTTGGTTCAAACGCATATTGATAGCCACCAAGACATTTTGATCTTTTTACCCGGAAGAAAAGAGATAGCGTCAACGCAAAATGCACTAACGCAACAGTTTAGTGAGCAAATACAAGCAGGATTAATGGATATTATTCCATTACACGCTTCAGTTACCGATGATGAAAGAAAGCGGGCTCTAACACAAAGTGATAAGCAACGCATTATTGTTGCGACAAATGTGGCTGAAACCTCGGTAACTATCCCAGGGATTACGTTGATCATTGATTCTGGTTTAGAACGTCGTACCCACCAGCGAAACGGTCGAACAGTATTATCATTACACGCTATTTCCAAAGCAAGCTCAGAGCAGCGGAAAGGGCGTGCAGGGCGCGTAACAGATGGTGTTTGTATTCGCTTGTATGGTAAAGCCGCAGCGCTAGAGTTATTAACACCGCCAGAGTTGCAACGCGAAGAATTGGTAGAAGCCTATTTGGCTGCTTTATGTTGTAACGCAAAACTCAGCCAACTTTCGTTTATTGATCCTCTACCTGAAAAAACCTTTGTTGCAGCGCAGCAGGCTTTGTTGTCGATGGGAGCTATGACTGAAAATGAAGTTATTACTGATTATGGCCGTTGTTTATATCAACTACCTATCGATACTTTATTTGCCCACTTAATAACAGCGATGGATACCCGAGCAAATAAAGAAGCAATGGTCGATCTTGCTGCTGCATTGTCTATTCCGCAACGGTTATGGCAGCCACCGCGATCAGAAGAAAATATTGAACAATTGTATCGATGGCTGGGTAACGTATTTTGTGATGCGACGGCATTAATAAAAATGGTGCGTATGGATGAGTGTCCAGAATGGCTTGTGGTAGATGACAATATGCTAGCAGAAGCGCGTTTGTTGTCAGTTCAAATACGAGAGTTACTTGAACTTCCAGAGCTGTCTGTTGCTAGCCGATTTAAACGAGAGTTATGGCAAGATGCTGTAATCAAGGCGGTACCTGAATTGGTTTTTCTTCGTCGAGAAAAACGTCAGCAGGCAATGAGTAACGGTATTATTGAAGTCAGTAGTGCGAAAGATTCATTAATTGATAACCCGCCGATAGATGGATCATTATCTCAAGCAGTGATCGTATTTGATCAATTTGCCTTACCAGGAAGAGGGGTTAAACAAAACCGCATTTTGGCAACGTGTAGCTCTCCCGTTACCTTGTCACAAATAAATAATGCTGAGTTAGGTGAGTTGGTTCAAGGTGATACCATCGAGCAACAGGATGGCAGTTTTAAAACGGCTGTCCAGCGGATTTATGCTGGACGGGTTATTGATACTCAATGGATTGAACCTGAAGGGCAATCAGCACGCTCTGCTATTGTCGATATGCTACTTGCAGGTGAAGTAATGCCAGATCTTGCACCTCGAATTATCTCAGATATCTCGCAGTGGAATTTATATCTCGCATTGGGTTTATATAATGCAGATTTTGTTAAACGTGCACCTGAGCAGGTTGATGCTATTGAATGGCTATCGCAACAAATTGAAGATTTAGGGATTGAACATATTGATGATCTTGAACTCTTTGAACCTTCAGACTTCACCTTTGAGGGGATCCCTGAATGGGAACGGCAAGAGTTTGATGAGCGTTACCCGCGTGAAGTTAAACTCACTGATCTTGTGATGGCTATAGAATATGATATTCATCGTAAACTTGTTGTTGCAAATTATCAGTCTGGCAACCGTAAACCAGATCCAAAACGATGGGAATTACCACGATGGCAAGGGTGGCGAGTGCAATATAAAAAAGCCAGTCGAACAATTGATATTAAGTAATAGAGGGTGACTCATAGTATCTATATACATTGGTTTATATACATGGCTATTCAACAATAGTAATGCCGCTTGGTGATGTTTCTTTTACTGCCTGATAGAAGAGCTGGTTGGCATTACTGTCGTAAAGTTGAATGAGTATAAATTCCATAGAATGAGTAACACGGATTGTGCCATTAAAATCACCATTCACAATTGTACCGGAAGTAAGCAGACTCGATGAGATTGGCAATACTGATCCACTCGTCATAACATTAAAGTCTTGGTAAATGCTAATTCTTAACGTTTTTACCGTATTGAAATCGAGTTTTATTGTCATATCATAAGATCTGTTTAAATTGAAATCATTAGGAAAGAAAAGTTCGCTAAAGTCACTTGCTGTTACATCATTTTCATTATTTGATGCTGGTTCTGCTGGTTCTGCTGGTTCTGCTGGTTCTGCTGGTTCTGCTGGTTCTGCTGGTTCTGCTGGTTCTGCTGGTTCTAAATCTGAAATATTCTCTCCTAATAAGATAGGCTCTGAACTATTACCGCTATCATTTTGCGATGAAGGCGCTTCTTCGCTGTGCTGCTCACTTTCAACTTTTATTTCATCAGGTAAAGAAGGAGTTAACAATTGATGATTACTTTGCTCAGTTGCCCCAGTTGTTGAAGAGTCATTTAGAATATCTTGGGGGGGACTATTATCAATTACTTGTGTGTCTATAGATGAATTATTCTGAGGGGCACTGGGTTCATCGATATTTTGTTGAACACTCAAATCTGAAGCTTCATTGTAACTAATATTTTCCTCAGCTTCAGGAGAAGTGTCACTTCTACAACCAAAAAGAAAAGTTACAACTAATAGAATTAATAATTTCATTTATTAGACTTAAATAATTATCAAAAAATTATAGAGAGATATGTTCAGTTATTTGTTAACGCAAGTTAGGTGCCAAAAAATATTGAATTATTCATAAATCTTCTCTAAGTTAGCGTTACTTCTTATATACCAGTCAGTATTTTCACCGCCTCCCGAAATTGCGAAGTTTGTAAGCTCTGGATATGCCTGTAATATATTGGAACCTTCACTAGGATGATTCCAAATCGATTCAACGAGTATTGCCCAAGGTAATCCACTTGAATTGTGATAGGTATCGCAACCAATACCTGGACATCTATTTTTAATAAAAATAGATGTGTCATCTTGCGTTGAAAAATAAGATATATTTGCTTTTGATGAGACATCATGATTTTTTAAATGAATTTCAATTTCTCTACCGTTTATACCTCTTATATTTGAGCCATGATTTATATCAGGAGTACCGAAAATAAATGGATTAAGTGGCATTTTTGGAACATCAGAAGGGGGAATAGGCGTGATAAATGGAATGCTGGCAATGAAAATATATTGGTTAGGAGCGTCATCAAAACATCCTTTCCAGACTCGATAAAAAGCACCAAGTTCTCCTGTACAGGTAGGCTGTTCTATCTCATCTTTAAGGTTATTGCTGATAATAATAACCGCATCAATGGTTCCTTGTTCTAACGTTTGGACATTATGTAAGGTTGTATTATTAACAACAAGTTTTGTTAACAAGCCATCTACTTTTTCTGAAGGAATGCCGTCAAGTTTTACTGCAAAGCCATTGGCTAAGTTAGCGCCATAAGCTTTAAGGCTGCCGTAAATATCATAGCGTACAATATCACCTTGATTATTAGTGATTTTGTCTACACGGTAAAGTAAAGCGACATCATTAAAGTCGAAATCACCAATAAATGGCCAACTATCTTCAAAGGCTAAAGTAACCCATTTATTTTCAGATGGATAAACATTATGTATTAAGTTTTGAGCTTCAATAGTAACGTTATGCTCTTCTTCTATGTCCGTTATAGAGGGGGTGTTTTTATCTATAGTGCTGTTATTTTGAAGCTCAGATAATTGAAATTTTGTCCATATCTGACCTGTAGATGATTTTTCTGGTACTCTAATTTTTAATTTATGAAAAGGCTTATCTTTTTCATATATTAATTGTTCATTCACTAAGACATATTCATTATTATTTTCATAAATTCCATTGTTATTCCAGTCAAACCAAGCATTAAGAAAAAAGTTAATATCTTTTTGAGTTTGAATTTCAATGAGAGCATCAGAACCTTGTTTAAAATGGGTACTGAATGTAACGATATTATTTACAGAATGGATTTCTTCTGAACTATTTGTTGATGTTTCAGTGTTTTGATTATTTACTATTTCTTGCGAATTCATCTCATTTTCTTGACTATTATCGATAGATTCAAAAATCTCGTCATCGTTTAATGGTGAGGTGTTTTGAGGGAGAAAATTATCGGTTACGACGCCTTCAAGATAAATATCATTTACGACTTCATCTTGAATTGATGAACTTTCAATTAGATTTGAAGTATTTTCAGATGACGATGTGGTAGCTTGTTGGTCATTATCACCTTTACAAGCGAGAAATATAAATAGGAATAATAATAAAGCTGTTTTTCTTACGTTCATTTTGAAAAAAATGGCCAACTTTCCTCCGTTGTAAAAGTTGGCCTTATTTGAATTAATTAGAGATGGTAACTCCGTTAACATCTGCATTAACTACAGTTTGGAATGGTGCTTTAGTCGTATCTTGATACCAAGCCTCAATAAGTAGAGATTTTACTGAACTCGTTGCAGCAATAACGCCATTAAAATCACCATTTTCGATTTGACCTGAAATAATGCGACTACTTGCAATTGGAGTCAGTGTTCCATCGTCAGCAACATTATAATCACAGTAAACACTCAAACTCATTGGTTCAGAAGTGTTTAGGTCTATCTTAATTGGCATATCATAGGTAGTAATCAAATCATAATTATCTGGAATAACAAGATCCTCAAACTTCGAAACAGTTACTGGTGCTGCACCACTAACAGAATCGCTTACTTCAGGTGCTGCTGGAGATGCTTCTGGTGATGCTTCTGGTGATGCAGCACTTGTTGAGCCGCCATCATCACCACCACCACCACAACCAAATAGTAGAGCAGCAGTAAAAAGAGTCACATATAAATTTTTCATCGTTAAATACTCCCTACCATTATTCAAAGAGCTGAGTTACATCAGCGTTAGCACGAAGGTACCAATCTGTATTAGTTGCACCACCTGATGTTGAAAATGCTTGTAGATCTGGATATGCGGTTAGTACATTAATACCTTCACTTGGGTGATCCCAAGTGCCATCAACTAAAATAGCCCAAGGTATACCGTTTGAAGTTTGGTAAGTGTTACAGCTAGGTCCAGGGCAATCTGCATCAACATAAACCGATGCATCTTGTTCTGTAGCAAAGTAAGCAGTACTTGCCTTACTTGTTACATCAGCATTTTTCAAATGAATTTCGATTGCACGACCGTCGGTTGCACGAGTACCGTCACCATGATCAATACCAGGGGTACCGAATAAGAATGGATTTAGTGGCATGCTAGGGGCACTAGAGGCTGCAATAGGTGACGAGAACGGAATACTCATTTCAAATTCGAATAAATCTGCAGCGTCATCCGTACAACCTGCCCATACTCGATAATAAGTCCCTAATGGACCAGAACAAGTAGGACCTGGAATTTCCGTTTTAAGATTATTCGTAGCAATAGCGACAGCATCTGTTGTACCAGACTCTAGAACTTGTGTCGCATGTTGAGTAGCGCCATTAATGACAAGTTTGGTTCTGTCTGAATCGACTGCTGTGGCTGCAATACCATCAAGCTTAACAGCGAAGCCATTAGCAAAGTCTGCACCGTAAGAACGTAGGTTTCCGTAGATATCATAGCGAAGAATGTCGCCAGACGAATTAGTCACTTTGTCTACACGGTAATACATTACTATATCGTTGAAGTCAAAGTCACCTTCTTGCGGCCAATCATCCTCAAATGCCAGTGTTACCCATGAACCTGCTGAAGGGTACCAATTGTGAGTAACAGTTTGTGAATCGACAGTAACTTGATGATCCTCTACTTCACCATAGGAAGCACCGCCGTATGAGAGAACTCCCGAATCTCGTGAAATACGGAAACGAGCCCATATCTGACCAGTCGCAGCATCATCAGGAACTCTCACTTTAAGAACATGGCTGGCAGGTGTTGTACCATCACCACCGATAAGCACCTCATCAGTAACAGCATGCTCAGTTGCTTCGTCAAACACACCATTATTATTCCAGTCAAACCATGCATTTACGAAACCTGAAGCAGAACCACCGATAGTTACATTGACTAAACCATCAGATCCTTGCTTAAAGTTCGCAGGGAATGAGATACCGTCTTCATCCGCAATGTTATCGGCATCATCAGAGTTAGGGGAAAGAATGGCATCTGGCTCTGTATCTACAGTAGGGCCAAAGAAGTAATTAACACTTGATACATTATAGTGTCGAGCACCATTACTAGTGAGTAAGGTTTTATAGGTGTCCGGTGCATCACCAAAGTCTGTATTTTCCGAGGTAATAGCTGCACTAACACATCGTGCACCATCGTTTATATTAGTAGAAGGACCGTTAGAGTAGAACACTGCTGTTGGGCTGATAGAGGATAAATCAGTCAAATCAATTTGATAAACATGTCCGTTTCCGTTGGTGCTTAGATAGAGAAAGCCAGCTGAATCAAAATATTGAGCTCCATAAGTACCAGATGGTAAGCCTATATCACCGAGATCATTGAAGGTTGCGTTGCCTGTGTTGAGGTCAACAATTTCATATAAATGTTGGTTACTATTATTCACAGCAAACAGACGCCCACCTGGGTGGAAAGCCATGTCAGTCAAACCAAGCGTTGCCGTCGATGAGGCCATGATATTTGTCGCTGCTAAAGTGACTAAATCAATTTCATATAATCCAGCCCCATTTTTGTACAAGTACAATTTGTTGTTAATCACATCACCTGTAATGTAAGTTGTCGCTGGTAAGCCTGTTACAGCTAAACTTTCATGTTGATAAAGTTGATTAATTCTAACTACTGTCTGTGAAGTTTTATCATGACCGTAAACATAGTCATCGGATTCGTTATAACCAGATGCAGTGATAGTCGCTGTCATTGGATCAGAGTTTTGATAGAAGCCTGTCGACAAATCAAGTTTGTGAACGACACTTGGATCGCCTTGGAATAAGATGGCTTCTTGTGGACACCCCCCATCATCTGTAAAAGGGTGGGGAATGATGCTGTAAGCTGGACTTGCGAACAAAGCCAGCGAACTAACTAGCAGGGAGTGTTTCAAACACTTCATATCTTGCCTCACTCAGTTAAAAATACTTATGGACATGCATTGTTTTGTTCATCATTGAAAAAATGTACAAGTTTCAAGCCAACAAATATTTAATAAGGCAGTAATTTCAGTGTTTCTATCTATATGATTATAAATGGAAAGTATTTTTTAAACTTTTCCATTGTACGTTGCATATAGCGAAGTTATTAAAATAAGTATCAATATAAAAATATAAATTAGGCAGGAGTGTCTATATATTCAAACCTGTCTTTCTTTCTAAATAAAAAGCATAAATGGTTATATTATCCATCAATGCCGCTATGTTAATAACATAATAGTGTTATTAAAATTTGCCTATTAAATGATTGCTTTAATTGTCTAGTAAAATATATAAAGGTGCATAAAAATTAGTATATGTTTAACTTTGCACTCTATACATAGGATAGGTCTTGATATTAAAACTATCAAGAAAGGGGTAATAAAAAAAGAGCTATAGTTATAGCTCTTAAATAGGTTAGCTTGCAGTATTTTTAGCGCTGATTTTGGCTTTTATAAATGCAGAATGATCTAAATATATTAAATCAGAAACTTGGCGAATGACAGCCTCTTCTTGTGGGTCTATCACACCATCAGCGTAGGCAACTTGCCACATTGCTTCAACTAATTGATAGCGTTCTGGTTGCTCAAGTGAACGTAATTTATTAGTAAAATCATAAAGAGAAACAGACGCCTCTGCTTGTAGTTGAGCTTTATCAAGTAGTTGTTTTGATGTGATTTCATCAACTTCAAGTAATTTCATTAGAAGCTGAATTTTAGCTTGCTCTTCTCTTGGATCCTTCTCATGGTCGGCAATAGCTACTTCACATAATAAAGAAGCCATAGCTAAATGAAGCGTTGGAGTATCAACGGCTTTATTACTATTAGGATCATTCGTCAGTTGTCGAAATAGTGTACGTAGCGATTTGAACATTATTGTCCTTATTATTTTTTCAGTTTAAGTTAATAATATTAATAATACCTATAATAAATCAACATTAAAAATAAAAATATTGGATTACACATATGTAACCAATTTATCTATTTTAGTTTTTTATATCCATTTTCTACGATAAAAAAGGATAAGTTGAAGTATTAATACACCGAATAACAGGCTACAGAATATATAAAATGCCCAATGATTTTGTGAGCCAGGAATACCTCCTAAATTAACACCCAGTAAACCGGTTAAAAAACCGAGTGGTAAAAAGATAGTGGTAATTAAAGACAGAAAATATAAACGTTGGTTTAATGCTTCAGATTGTAAGCTCATTAATTCTTCTTGTGTCACATTAGCACGTTCACGAATGGCGTTTAAGTCATCGATTACATGGAGTAGCTTTTCATTTACTTCATGTATTTTTTGTTTGTCTGATAGTGAGAGCAGTGGAGTATCAATAGTGAGTAATTTAGCGATGGCATCACGTTGTGGAGTGACATAGCGACGAAGATAAACGGTCTCTCGTCTTAATTGTGCAATATTATTACGGAGGTCGTCATCACTATTATTCATCACCTGATCTTCAAGCTGGGTTAACTTGTCATCGAGGGAATCAATTACTTCTATTTTATGGCTCGTAAGGTGATCGCAAAGACAGAGAATGAATGCACCAATGGTTTTGGGCCCAAAGCCGCCATTTATATGTGCCGCGACACGATCAAGTGCTCTGACAGGACGATCTGAGGTGGTAACAATGGTGTTGTGTGTATAGTAACCTCGAATAGAGACCATTTCTGATGGAGGATCAAACTGATTATCAGAATCTAAATCTATTCCTCGTAATGATAGGAAAAAACCTTCTTTCGTTTGATTTAATCGAGGGCGAATACGCTGAGTCGTAAGGGCTTCTTTTTCTACATCTGGCAAATGACTATTTTTTATCCATGCTAGTGCTTCTTCATCGGTATAGTTTAAATGCACCCACATTAGCCCATCATTACTGCTCCAGTTATTTATTTGATCAAGTGAGAGAGGCGAAGCGCCATTACTCGCATCAAGTTGATAACTATATGTAAAGCAGTTTTGCATCTGGTGATCCTTTCATCGTTAAAGGTATATTATCTAACAAGCTTTATTATCACTTTATTTATTTACTAGCTTAACTGATATCGCCTTCGAGAGAAAAATTATTTAATCACGACAAAGGAATAGGGGTTTTAAAGCTGAGGCTGAAACTGCGTTCGAAATTGTCGAGGGGTAAAACTACTCCAATTTTTAAATCGGGTACTAAAATTGGTTGGGTTTGGATAACCGCATAAATCACTAATATGTTGAATTGGCCAATTGGTGGTAGTCAGTAGCCCAGCAGCATGTTCCATTCGAATTTGAGTTAAATAGGCAATGGGAGATTGTTGGTAATACTGTTGACATAATCGATGAAAATGCGGCTCAGAGCATGGATATAAGGCGGCCAGATCGGAGACTTGCCATGGGTGATGTAACTGACTTTTCGTTTGCTGGTAAACATGTTCTAAACGGGTAAGTGCTTTAGGAGAGTGAGAGGCGGTTTGGGTATTCACTAATAAACAAATCTGTTCGGTAATACTTTTACATAGCGCATCGCCCAATGGATAGTTGAAACTTAAAGATTCGCTTAAGCAAATGATAGTCTTAAATAGTAATGAGCCTGATTGTGAATCTTGATAGGTAATATCATGAGGTAAGCTCTCATCCCAACGCTTATGTTTTTCAAGCATAACCCATGCGACATCCCAAATAAGATCAGGATTATCATCTGGGTGGATGACAAAGCCATTCTCATAACTGGGCGGTACATAAATAACACTGCCGGTTTCTAATGCCCATTCACTGTCTGGTGTTTTCAATAACCCTTTTCCACCCGTTGTGTATAGCAGCATATACATGTCTGGGTTTCTTCGATAAATACTGAATGCCTCTTTGCCATAATTGATGCCACATTGAAGAATTTTTTGCTTTTCAAGTTCAATCGATTGTACTTGATCAATAATAATAGATTGGCATTTTGGCGAAATAGTAAAAGTATCAATATACCCCATTCAGAGCTCCGAAATTAAAAAATGATAGTCTAGCAAAGCTTTTTGATTGCTTAGAATAAACGTGTTTGAGTAAACATAGGTATGATCAGCTTCACAGTAAGATAACATTAATTAGGTGGCGGTCATGCAACACTGGCGATACTCAGCAGATAAAACTTTTTGGCAAAAAACATGGCGTCTAGCGTTGCCAGTATCAATGCAATCTATGTTGTTTTCATTACTTGGTTTAGTCGATGTCATCATGGTCTCTAAACTCGGTGAGTCACAAGTTGCCGCTGTAGGTATTGGTAACCGCATATTTTTCTTTAATTTATTGCTTGTTGTTGGCGTCAGTGGAGCTGTTGGTGTTCTCGCGGCTCAATATTTTGGCGCAGGGAAAATGGAAGGGGTGAGACGTACGTTATTGCAATCTTGGGTATGTGCAATCTTTTTAACATTGCCTTTTGCTGTTGCATACCGTGTTTTTCCAGAGCAAATTGTTTCTTTGGTTAATGATCAAGCCGACTTTATTCACTATGCACGAGATTATTTATATGTCTGCGGCTGGAGCATTTTTTTTACAGCCATTGTCGTACCGCTTGAATCTGCTTTACGTGCAGTAGGCGAAGCTAAAATGCCTACGTATGTTGGGCTGGTGGCTGTCATTATTAATGGCGTACTTAATGCGCTATTAATTTTCGGATTATATGGTTTTCCTGAAATGGGGGTTGCTGGTGCCGCGCTGGGGACAACGATTTCGCGTGGTGCACAAACAGTTATTTTGCTGTTTATTACTTATAAAACCTATAAAAAAGTATTACCAATACAGGAAGATATAGAGCCAGCAAGTAACGCCAAAGCAAGGAAACGTTATTTTAATGTCGCTTGGCCTATGATTGTTCATGACGGTGCATGGGCGATGGGAATACTGGTTTATAGCGTTATTTTTGCCAAATTAGGTGTAACAGAGCTTGCCATCATTAGCTTATTATCGCCGATAGAAGCGGTATTAATTTCTGCCTTTATTGGTTTTGCGGTTGCCGCATCAACGAATCTGGGGCATGAATTAGGCGCTGAAAATTATCAACGAGCGTTTCATCAGTCGTGGTTCTTTTTAGCTTTGAGTGTGTCTATTGCTTTTGTGCTAGGTGTATCTATTTGGCTATCGAGTGGGCTTGTTGGTGAGTGGTTGGCAAAGGCTCAAGCACCGAACCTTGAAATGTCGCTCAATGTTACCTTAGTGATGGCGTTAGGTATGTTCCTAAAAGTGTTCAATATGGTGGGTATTGGAGGGGTATTACGTAGCGGTGGCGACATTAAATACAGCATTTTTATTGATTTATTTGGCCAATGGGCAATAGGTATTCCTTTAGCCATACTCACGGGTATTGTTTTAGGCTGGCCATTACACTGGGTGCTTGTTGCTATATTGGCAGAAGAAGTCGTGAAAGTTGGACTCACAACTTATCGGATTTATGGTCGTAAGTGGTTAAAAAACCTTATTAATGATGACGTAGAATCCTCTTCTATGACAGCATAAAAATAAAACAATACATAGCGATGGATTTAAGTCTGCATAAAAAGGGTTAGACAGAGATTGTCTAGCTTTTTTTATTTGTAATCAACTCGCCTAAGAATATCAATATTAAACATATTTTGTTGCTTATTACACAAGTAAAATTTGCAGGTAGAATATTGCCACGTGTAAGTATTTAATAAATCTGTCATTTTTAAATAATAGAAATGAAATAACAGCTTCTTAATATCCATCCATTTTTTAGGGCATTAACCAAGGTTGTATATGAGTTACCAATTATCAAGACGTCAGTTTTTATTAAATTCAGCAAGTGTTGCTGCGACATCAGCAACGGTATTACCTGGTTGTAAAATGCAAAGTAATAATAACCAGACTGATCAAACACATAGAATTGCTTTACTTGGTGATGTCCATTTTCATGATATTCATGGTGATTTTGACTTCAACAATAACGAAGTTTGTATTAGAACGATGCAAGACTCAGTTGGTTCTACTCGTATGTTTAATGAAAACTACTTTGTCTTCAAAGCGACATTAGATGACATTGTTGCAGAGGGCATTAAGTTCGTTATTCTTGTTGGCGATTTTTCTGATGATGGACAAGAAGCCCATGTTGATGGCTTGAAAAAAGTACTTGAACAATATAGTGACGAATATGGATTGGAGTTCTTCTTAACTCATGGCAATCACGATCCTACTACACCCTATGGTGAAAATTGTGATAAGACCTTCTTACGATCAGATGGTGCTGGTGTAAAAGTAACCAGCAATCAGGGCGATGTTGAAAGCTTTATTCCTAGTGATGAAGTTGACGATGTACTCTATAGCCCGAAAATGCAATCTCTAGGTTTCACACCATTAATGGAAAAATTAGGTCGATTTGGTTTTCAATCTCAGCCGCATTATCACTATTATGAAACGCCATGGAAATCGAACAAACTTGAAGATCGTGTATATCAAGCAATATCTGCTGATGGAGCTTATACAGTAGAATGTCCTGACTCTAGTTATCTCGTCGAACCAATAGAAGGTTTTTGGATTTGCTCTGTAGACATGAACACTCATGTACCTTTGGATCCGCTGGGAAGTCAGTGGGATCATGATGCAAAAGGGTATGAAGATGGTAAAGTTCAAAAACCGCAGGTATTAACTTGGTTAAAAGATGTTATTAAGCGAGCAGATGAGCAAGGAAAAACATTACTCGTTTTTTCACATTACCCTGCTATTGAATATTTAAACTACAGCGCTGACGATTTTTATTATTTGTTCGCTGACTCATCGTATAACCACAAGCGAGTCCCAACATCAGAAACTACTGAAGAGCTCATTGATTGTGGATTAAAGCTGCATTTTGCTGGGCATATTCATATTAACGATACCGCTAAATATGTTGGTCGTAATGGACAAACCTTAGTTAATGTTCAGGCACCGTCATTAGCTGCTTATATTCCAGCGTATAAAAAAATCACCTGTTATGGTCCCGACGACTTCGAAATAGAAACCAAAGTCATTGAAGATGTGCCTGAATTTGATTCTTTATTTAATCATTATGAAAATGAAATAAGCTGGCGTACAGCTAAAGGTTTAGATACACATTGGAAATCGATGCTTGAGGTGTCTTCTTACCGAGAGTTAATGTATCAACACCTGATTTGCTTAACTGTTAATGATAAGTCTGATGATTGGGGCTGGGATATGCGCCATCTTTACCAGTCAACGTTTCCAATATATTGGCTAATGGTTTTAAGCGTGATTGATGATGATTTATCAGGAACGGTACTTTCAACGCTTGTAGACAACATCAACCCAGATACCAATGATACTAAAGTTATTGATTTATTGGTGGGAGCGGGGCTAGAACAAGTGAGTGTTAATAACGCAATTGAAGACGTCAATCAGCACTTAATCAATATGAACTACAGCCGTCAGCAATTAAATCAGGCTATTTTTACAGATTACTGTAATGCAATGCTACATATTCGAAACGGTGATGAGCTTGCATTACAAGACATTGGTTTAGATAAGGTTGTTGGCTACAGTGTTGTTGCAGAGCTTTTTGGTCGTTGTGATATCGACAATAACCTCGAAAATCATGATTATTCTCAAGACTATATTGAGGCTGATCCTGAAGCAGGTTCTCATGAAGAGTTTGATGAGAATAAAGATAATTTATCAAACTTAAAATTACGTTTGGCGGCACTGGCTAGAATTTTCCACATGTTCAGAATTACAGAGCCAACAACGCACTTCAGGGTTTTCCCATCGCGAGGGGAAGTGTTGGATTTATCAAATGAGAATCCACTTAGAATTAAAGCGTAATCAATAGCCGACCTTTAGAGTCGGCTTTATTTTTTTATTCATTACACATCATGTTCTATATCGCATCATTACATCCCAGTAATTGTCTTTTAACCTGCTCTCACGCCGCTTTAATTGTGATAGAATTAACAAAAATTTCGAATCGCCAAGTGATACTAAGCGAGTTGTCATCATGATGTTCTCGGTATCCATTAGTCATTGAAAGACAGGAATTAAATTGAGTCAGTCGAATCAAACTCAAGCAGACGTGTTGAATAACGAAAAAACATTAAAGTCTGCTATTAAAGATTGCATGATGCGCGATCGTTTTCGTCTACACAAACGTGTACAAGGCGCATCAAGAATTAAAAACGAAAAATCCAAGCACGCTGTATTTGACGAAATTGCATTAGAGATTGCGAAATCAATGCAAACAGTGGAACGTCGCCGTACTCAGCGTCCAAAAATCATATACCCAGCACAGTTACCCGTAAGCCAGAAGAAAGATGATATCGCTGAA
This sequence comes from Photobacterium sp. GB-56, assembly GCF_003026105.1. GTDB lineage: Bacteria > Pseudomonadota > Gammaproteobacteria > Enterobacterales > Vibrionaceae > Photobacterium. The sequence goes on from NZ_PYNW01000004.1 coordinate 183,420, forward strand.
GCGATCTTAAATAACCAAGTGGTTATTGTGGCGGGTGAAACGGGTTCAGGTAAAACTACTCAGCTACCTAAAATCTGTTTAGAAATCGGTCGTGGTACCCACGGTATGATCGGCCACACTCAGCCTCGTCGTCTGGCTGCACGCTCTGTTGCTTCTCGTATTGCAGAAGAAATGGAATGTGAGATGGGCTCTCACGTAGGTTATAAAGTCCGATTTAACGATCAGGTCTCAGAGCATAGCCACGTAAAGTTAATGACAGACGGTATTTTACTGGCTGAAATTCAACACGATCGTTTCTTAAGTCAATATGACACTATCATTATCGATGAAGCGCACGAACGTAGCTTAAATATTGATTTCATCATGGGTTATTTGCGTGAGTTATTACCAAAACGCCCAGATTTAAAAGTCATAATTACTTCAGCAACCATCGATCCTGAGCGTTTTTCTAAGCACTTTAATAATGCACCTATTATTGAAGTGTCAGGTCGTACGTACCCAGTAGAAGTTCGCTACCGCCCTGTGGTTGAAGACGGTGATGACACCGATCGTGATCAGTTAGATGCAATTTTTGATGCGGTCGATGAACTGTGCGATGAGGGTGAGGGTGATATCCTGATCTTCTTAAACGGTGAGCGTGAAATTCGTGATACTGCAGATGCGTTAGAAAAGCGCAAATTACGCCATACTGAAATTCTACCTTTGTACGCACGTCTATCGGCGGGTGAGCAAAACAGAGTATTTCAATCACACTCTGGTCGCCGTATTGTACTTTCAACAAACGTAGCGGAAACTTCACTGACTGTTCCGGGTATTAAATACGTTATTGATCCGGGTACAGCCCGAATTAGTCGCTATAGTTACCGTACTAAAGTACAGCGTCTTCCGATTGAAGCTATATCACAAGCTAGTGCTAATCAGCGTATGGGGCGTTGTGGTCGTGTTCAAGAAGGTATCTGTATTCGTCTATATTCTGAGGAAGATTTTTTATCGCGCCCAGAATTTACCGACCCAGAAATTCTACGTACTAACTTAGCGTCAGTTATTCTTCAAATGACCGCGATTGGTTTGGGTGATATCCAAGCTTTCCCATTTGTAGAAGCGCCCGATAATCGTAATATTCAAGACGGTATTCGATTATTGGAAGAGTTAGGTGCGATTAACTCTAAAGCCACAGATCCTCGTAAACGTTTATCACCAATGGGTCGCCAATTAGCGCGTCTTCCTATTGATCCACGTTTAGCTCGTATGGTACTTGAAGCGCCTAAGCATGGTGCATTACGTGAAGTGATGATCATTGCATCGGCTTTATCTATTCAAGATCCACGTGAGCGTCCATCAGATAAACAGCAACAGTCTGATGAAAAACATCGCCGATTTAACGACAAAGATTCTGACTTTGTTGCGTTCGTTAATTTATGGAATTACGTCCAAGAGCAACAAAAAGAGCTTTCTAGTAATCAATTCCGTCGTTTATGTAAGAAAGAATACTTAAACTACTTACGCATTCGTGAGTGGCAAGATATCTATTTCCAAGTCAACCAAGTGATTAAAGAGCTTGAGTTGAAAATGAATGGCAACGAAGCAAGCTATGACAGTATTCATATTTCGCTATTAAGCGGATTGCTTTCGCATATTGGTATGAAAGACCAAGAGAAAAATGAATACCAAGGTGCGCGTAACGCTCGCTTTAATATCTTCCCTGGCTCTGGCATTTTCAAGAAACAGCCAAAGTGGGTGATGGTTGCGGAGCTGGTGGAAACGTCACGTTTATGGGGGCGAATTGGCGCAAAAATTCAGCCGGAGTGGGTTGAACCATTAGCAGGTCACTTGATTAAACGTAGTTATAGCGAACCGCATTGGGAGAAGAAGTCAGCTGCCGTTCATGCGTTTGAAAAAGTTACGCTGTATGGCATTCCTGTGGTTGCCAAACGTAAAGTTAACTACGGCAATATTGATCCAACGTTATCACGTGAAATCTTTATCCGCTCAGCATTGGTTGAAGGGGATTGGGATACGCGCCATAAGTTCTATCAACAAAACCGTAAGCTATTGCGCGAAGTTGAAGAACTTGAGCATAAATCACGTCGTCGTGACATTCTGATCGATGATGACGAGCTGTTTAATTTCTACGATCAGCGTATTGATTTGAAAGTAACGTCAGGTCGCCACTTTGATTCATGGTGGAAGAAAGCATCGAAAGAAGATCCTGAGTTATTGAACTTTGAGCGTGAGATGTTATTCCGTGGCGATGCAAGTCATGTCACTGATCTAGATTATCCAAACTTCTGGCATCAAGGTAACTTGAAGCTAAAACTGAGCTACCAGTTTGAACCGGGTGAAGATAACGATGGTGTCACCGTTCACGTGCCATTGGCTATCTTAAACCAAGTTCAACCTGACGGCTTTGACTGGCAAATTCCAGGTTTACGTCATGAGTTGGTTGTTGCGTTGATCAAATCATTACCAAAACCGTTACGTCGTAACTTTGTGCCTGCACCAAACTACGCTGATGCGTTCTTAGCACGTGTTAAGCCAATGGAAGCACCATTGCTAGATTCACTAGAAAAAGAATTGAAGCGTATGAGTGGCGTCACAATTGTGCGTGAAGATTGGAATTTAGATCAGATCCCTGATCACTTGAAGATCACTTATCGTGCTGTTGATCACCGCAATCGTAAGTTACGTGAGAGCAAAGATATCTATGGTCTGAAAGACAACTTAAAAGAGAAGGTTCAAGAAACTTTGTCACAAGTTGCTGATGATGATATTGAGCAAGATGGTTTGAAAACCTGGAGTTTTGGTACGCTACCTGAACGTTACCAACAGAAACGCGGTGGCTTTGAAGTAAAAGCTTATCCTGCGCTGGTGGATAACAAAGATTCTGTTGGTATCAAACTGTTTGAAACTGAAGAGCAGCAAAACAATGCGATGCAGGCGGGTCAACGTCGTTTGATTTTACTTAACGTACCATCGCCAATTAAGTACCTTCATTCAAACTTGCCAAACAAATCGAAGCTAGGTTTGTACTTTAATCCGTATGGTCGTGTACTTGATCTGATTGATGATTGTATTGCTTGTGGTGTTGATAAGCTAATTGAAGAGAAAGGCGGATTAGCATGGCAGCCTGAATCATTTGAAGCGTTGAAAGAGTTTGTTCGTGCTGAGCTTGGTGACACCGTGGTTGATATTGCCAAACAAGTAGAAGAAATCTTAACCACAGCATTTAACATCAGTAAGCGTTTGAAAGGGCGTATTGATTTAAGCATGGCATTTGCGATGTCTGATATCAAAGCACAAATTGAAAGCTTGATCTTCAAAGGTTTTGCAACAGAATGTGGGTGGAAACGTCTGCCTGATATTCTGCGTTACATGCGTGCCATTGAGCGTCGAATGGAAAAGCTGCCAATCGATCCAAACAAAGATCGTGTGCATATTCTGAAGATTGAATCAGTAGTTAATGAGTACAAAGAGCTATTGAATAAGATCCCGAAAGGGCAGCCAGTACCTGATAAAGTAAAAGAGATCCGATGGATGATTGAAGAGCTACGTGTTAGTTACTTTGCTCAGCAGTTGGGTACGCCATACCCTGTATCAGACAAGCGTGTACGAAACGCAATTAACGAATGTTGATTTAGTTAATAGCGAAATAATAAAGAGCCGATAATGTACATAACATTATCGGCTTTTTTATGCATAAAAAACAGTATTTATTATGTCATTAATAATTAACATGCAAATTTGTTGAGGTGGTGACAAAAAAATGACACCATATGATATATAAAATAAGTGTGAACTTATTAAATTGTTTTTGTGCCAATTACCATCAGGTGATAATACCACTAGAGCTATATCTATCTGATTTTGTAACTAAACAAGGATTGTTTATTCCATGAAATCTTTTTCGGTCGTTCAAGAAAGTAAAGTATTGTCATTTTCTGGCAATGTTGAATTGAGTAATGAAATGGGTAACAAGGTTGTTACTGAGCAGCTCATGTTGTCAGTTGGCGATGTATTAATATTGCCTAATTATGCAACTGTGAGTTTGGAGCAGTCAGATGGAACACAAGTCGTATTTTCTAATGTTAATTCTAATAGTGTAGAAGAAGATCTTCCTGATGAGATAGCCAACCTTCAGGCTTTAATTGCTTCTGGAGAGGATCCAACCCTTATTGCGGAAGCTACTGCAGCTGGTCTTCAAAACATTAGTAATAGTGGTGGTTTTAGTTTTAATAGCATTGAAAGAAACGCAAAAGAAATCATAGCTGAGTCTGGATATGATAGTCGTGATACCAGCCCTCGTCCTCCTACCTCTCCTTACAATGATGGTAATGATTTTTATAGTCCTTCAAAACCACTAGAGCAGCAATCTCCTCAAGATGACGGTAAATCGAATATATCAATAAACAGCAAGCCTATTATTGTCGATGAAAACGGTGCGCCAGAAGGTGAGAGTATTACGGTAAGCACCGATGAAGAAGTCGCAGTGAGCGGTCAACTGTCCGCGACCGATGTTGACGGCGATAGTTTAGCCTTCACTTCATCGACGAATCCAACGAACGGTACAGTTACCGTCAACACTGATGGCTCGTGGACTTACACGCCTAAAACTAATTTCCACGGTGAAGATAGCTTTAACGTTGAGGTCAGTGACGGCAACGGCGGCACCGATACGATCACTGTTAATGTGACCGTGAATCCTATCAATGATGCGCCAGTGATTGTTGATGATAACAATAATCCACTGGGCACAGATATTGGTGTTGAGACCGATGAAGAAGTCGCAGTGAGCGGCAAATTGTCCGCGACCGATGTTGATGGCGATAGCTTAACGTTCACTTCATCGACGAATCCAACCAATGGCACAGTGACGGTTAACACTGATGGCACATGGACTTACACACCAAACAGTGACTTTAACGGTGATGATAGCTTTAAGGTTGAGGTCAGTGACGGCAACGGCGGCACCGATACCATCACCGTTAATGTGACCGTGAAGCCAATCAATGATGCGCCAGTATTGGTTGATGATAACAATGATCCATTAGGCAGTGACATTACCGTCACGACCGATGAAGAAGTCGCAGTGAGCGGCAAACTGTCCGCGACAGATGCGGATGGCGATAGCTTAACGTTCACGCAAAGTTCTAACCCGACCAATGGTCAAGTGACGGTTAACACTGATGGATCGTGGACTTACACACCAAACAGTGACTTTAATGGTAGCGACAAATTTGATGTTATCGTCAGTGATGGCAAAGGCGGCACCGACACCATCACCGTGAATATAAAAGTTAATCCAATTAATGATGCGCCAGTACTGGTTGATGATAACAATGATCCACTGGGCAGTGACATTACTGTCACGACCGATGAAGAAGTCGCCGTGAGCGGTCAACTGTCCGCAACCGATGTTGACGGCGATAACTTAACCTTCACGCAAAGTTCTAACCCGACAAATGGTCAAGTGACGGTTAACACTGACGGTACGTGGACTTACACACCAAACAATGATTTTAACGGTGATGATAGCTTTAACGTTGAAGTCAGTGATGGTAAAGGTGGTACCGACACCATCACCGTTAATGTCAAAGTTAATCCAATCAATGATGCGCCAGTATTGGTTGATGATAACAATGATCCACTGGGCAGTGACATTACCGTCACGACAGATGAAGAAGTCGCAGTGAGCGGTCAACTGTCCGCGACCGATGTTGACGGTGATAACTTAACCTTCACGCAAAGTTCTAACCCGACCAATGGTCAAGTGACGGTTAACACTGACGGTACGTGGACTTACACACCTAAGACTAATTTCCATGGTGATGATAGCTTTAAGGTTGAAGTCAGTGACGGCAACGGCGGCACTGACACCATCACAGTTAATGTGACCGTGAAGCCAATCAATGATGCGCCAGTACTGGTTGATGATAACAATGATCCACTGGGCAGTGACATTACCGTTACGACCGATGAAGAAGTGGCAGTGAGCGGCAAACTGACCGCGACCGATGTTGATGGTGATAGCTTAACCTTCACGCAAAGTTCTAATCCAACCAATGGCACAGTGACCGTCAATACGGATGGCACATGGACTTACACACCAAACAGTGACTTTAATGGTGATGATAGCTTTAAGGTTGAAGTCAGTGACGGCAACGGCGGCACTGACACCATCACAGTTAATGTAACCGTGAATCCAGTCAATGATGCACCAGTATTGGTTGATGATAACAATGATCCATTAGGCAGTGACATTACTGTCACGACAGATGAAGAAGTCGCCGTGAGCGGTCAACTGTCCGCGACCGATGTTGATGGTGATAGCTTAACCTTCACTTCATCGACCAACCCAACCAATGGCACCGTCGTCGTGAATACTGACGGCACGTGGACTTACACACCAAACAGCGACTTTAATGGTAGCGACAAATTTGATGTTATCGTCAGTGACGGCAAGGGTGGCACCGATACCATCACTGTAAATGTGACCGTGAATCCAATCAATGATGCACCAGTACTGGTTGATGATAACAATGATCCATTAGGCACAGACATTGCCGTTACGACTGATGAAGAAGTGGCTGTGAGTGGTCAACTGTCCGCGACCGATGTTGACGGTGATAACTTAACCTTCACGCAAAGTTCTAACCCGACCAATGGTCAAGTGACGGTTAACACTGACGGTACGTGGACTTACACACCAAACAGTGACTTTAATGGTGATGATAGCTTTAACGTTGAAGTCAGTGACGGCAACGGCGGCACCGATACCATCACCGTTAATGTGACCGTGAATCCAATCAATGATGCACCAGTGATTGTTGATGATAACAATAATCCACTGGGCAGTGACATTACCGTCACGACAGATGAAGAAGTCGCAGTGAGCGGTCAACTGTCCGCGACCGATGCGGATGGTGATAGCTTAACCTTCACGCAAAGTTCTAACCCGGCCAATGGTCAAGTGACGGTTAACACTGATGGCACATGGACTTACACACCAAACAGTGACTTTAATGGTAGCGACAAATTTGATGTTATCGTCAGTGACGGCAACGGCGGCACCGACACCATCACTGTTAATGTGACCGTGAATCCAATCAATGATGCACCAGTATTGGTTGATGATAACAATGATCCATTAGGCAGTGACATTACCGCTACGACAGATGAAGAAGTCGCCGTGAGCGGCAAACTGTCCGCGACAGATGTTGATGGTGATAGCTTAACCTTCACTTCATCGACCAATCCAACCAATGGCACAGTTACCGTCAATACGGATGGTACGTGGACTTACACACCAAACAATGATTTTAACGGTGATGATAGCTTTAACGTTGAAGTGAGTGACGGCAACGGTGGTACAGATACTATTACTGTAAATGTGACCGTGAATCCAATCAATGATGCGCCAGTACTGGTTGATGATAACAATGATCCATTGGGCAGTGACATAACCGTCACTACTGATGAAGAAGTGGCAGTGAGCGGTCAACTGTCAGCAACAGATGTTGATGGCGATAGCTTAACGTTCACGCAAAGTTCTAACCCGACAAATGGTCAAGTGACGGTTAATACTGACGGCACATGGACTTACACACCAAACAGTGACTTTAATGGTAGCGACAAATTTGATGTTATCGTCAGTGACGGTAAAGGTGGCACCGATACCATAACCGTGATTATCAAAGTTAATCCAATCAACGATGCGCCAGTATTGGTTGATGATAACAATGATCCATTAGGCAGTGACATTACCGTCACTACCGATGAAGAAGTGGCAGTGAGCGGTCAACTGTCTGCGACAGATGCTGATGGTGATAGTTTAACGTTCACATCACTGACAAATCCAACGAACGGCACAGTTACCGTCAATACGGATGGCTCATGGGAATACACACCTAAGACTAATTTCCATGGTGAAGATAACTTTAAGGTTGAAGTCAGTGACGGCAAAGGTGGCACTGATACCATCACTGTTAAACTAGACGTTGTTGCTATTGCAGATCCAATTCTTGTCACCGTGAATTTATTAGGTACTCCTGTTTACAATACTGGCGGTAAATATGAAGGTGGAAAGAACTATGTCGATTGGGAAACAGTTGTTAAAGAGTACGGTGATAAAGCAAGAACGTTAACACAGAAGGTTGATACTCCATATGAAAATACATTATCGACTGAAAGTTTAGCTTATAGAGGAATGGAGCTCAGCGATCATATTGTTATTCAATCAACTGGCGATAACATTTTGGTCGGTGAAGATGGGATTATAGGTAATTCAACGATTGATGGTAGCCCAATAACAGGTCTAGTTAACGACACATTAACTGCTGGTGCCGGTAATGATATTTTAATGGGTGAGCAAGGGGATGATTCACTATATGGTGCCGCAGGAGTTGATACAGCAGTATATGCTGGAAATTTCTCTGATTACGATATTACTAAACCTGTCGAAACCTCAGGATCATCGATATTTTTTGAAGTAACAGATAAACGAGTAACAAGTGGCGAAAATGTATATGCACGAGAAGGCTCAGATGATCTCTACGACATTGAACGCCTTCAATTTGCTGATGGCACATACTACTGGGATGGTGATAGCTGGATCAAAGAGCAACCAACTTACACGTATACGTTAGATATTAACGTTATGCTAACGGATACAGATGGTAGCGAGTCAATTAGCCAAATATTATTGTCAGGATTACCTAAAGATACCAAAGTAATTAGCGCGGATGGTACAACCGTTCTCGGTATTGCCAATGCTGCTGGTGAGATTGAACTAACGGGATTATGGCAAAACACGGATACGCAAGTTTCACTTCCTGGTTTACAAATTACCGTACCAGCAGAATCAGCAGATTCAATTGAGTTAACGGTAACGGCTACTGGTAAAGAAAATAGTAGTAGCAGTGAAAATTCTGGCTCTGATAGCGTGTTATTTGATAATAACATTGTCAATGGCTCGGATGTTGATAATGACCTTGTCGGTAGTACCGGTATCGATATTCTTAATGGCTTGCTAGGTAATGATAAACTTTCGAGTGGTGAGGGTAACGATACATTAAATGGCGGTGAGGGCGATGATCTTCTAATTGGTGGTCAAGGCAATGATCTTCTTAATGGCGGGATCGGTGCTGATACATTTACTTGGAGTAAAAGTGAGTCTATTAGCGATATAGATACCATTCGAGATTTTGATTTAGCGGAAGATAAATTAAACCTCAGCGATTTATTAAAAGATGCAACCGCAGAAACGTTAGATGACTTCTTATCGATTAGTCAAAATAATGATGATAGCGTTATTACTATCAAAACTGGGAATGATAAGTCAGTAAACATTATTCTTGAAGATATCGATTCAAACAGCTTGAAAGATAAGCTTGGTGTTATCACCAATAACTTATTAAGTAATGATAATGGTGAAATCATTTTAAATACTCAGATGCTTGATAGTATTTCGATTGATAAGCCAATGACATTACCACCACAGCAAGATGATAATTAAATATGAATAGAGAAAATGGATATTCCTGTTCGTAGTAATAAAAAGTAACAAGGACGTATAATTCATGATATCCACAGCTGAAAATAAGCAGGAATATTGGAGTATTCCTGCTTCATTAAAAACAACGGATGATCCATTATTGGATAGTCTTGTTATTTTGTCTGAATATTATGGAAACCCTTGTTCTGGAGATGCGTTAATTGCAGGGCTTCCTCTTGAAAGTGCTTTAGTCACGCCTGATATATTTCCTCAGGCAGCAGCAAGAGCAGGTTTAACCGCAAAATTATTACGTAAATTGTTGTCAGATATAACGCCGCTTGTTTTGCCTTGTGTTTTACTTTTAAAAGATAAGCAAGCATGTATTTTAAGGGAAATAGATCAAGTAAATAACCTTGCTGTGATTCAGTTTTCTGATAATGGCGGTGAATCTGAAATTTCATTAGAAGAGTTAGAAAGTTGCTATACGGGGTATTGCTTCTTTATTAAGAAGCAATACCGAGGTGACCAGAGTGTTGATGTTCATCAACATGTTAGTTACGGTCACTGGTTATGGAATATGATTAAAGAAGCCAGCCCTATTTATCGAGACGTATTAATTGCTTCGATATTAGTGAATGTTTTTGCTTTAATCTCTCCCTTATTTATGATGAATGTGTACGATAAAATTGTACCTAATTTAGCATTTGAATCATTATGGGTTTTAGCCAGCGGTGCTGTCGTTGCTTTTATATTTGATTTTTTAATGCGTCATATTAGAGGGTATTTAATCGATTTAGCTGGGAAGAAAATTGATATTGTTGTTTCATCTCGTTTATTTGAAAAAGTGATTGGAATTCCATTATCAAAACGTCCATCTTCAGTTGGTGGAATGGCAAAACAATTAGGTGAATTTGATAATATTCGTGACATGTTGACGTCAGCAACGATAACGACATTAATTGATTTACCTTTTGCTTTATTATTTTTATTAGTTATTTATTTTGTTGCTGGCGACCTTGCTGTTATTCCATTAATTGCAGGCTTATTAATTATTGGTTATACATTACTGGTTCAACCTAAATTAAAAATAGCCGTTGAGGAGTCTAATAAGTTTTCAGCGTTAAAACATGGACATTTAATTGAAAGTTTAACGGCGATAGAGGCGATTAAATCAAATAGTGCAGAAGGGATGATACAACGGCACTGGCAACAGATGATCGCACATACTGCTAATTGGCAGTTAAAAGTTAAAAAAATCTCTAACTCTGTTTCGTATTTTGCCACCTTTATTACTCAGTTAACGGCTATTGGTGTTGTGGTTTTAGGCGTTTATCGTGTATCAACGGTCGATATATCCATGGGTGGGATTATCGCTGCTGTCATGCTATCAAGCCGTGTTGTTTCTCCTATGGCTCAGTTAGCAAATTTATTAACAAGAGCCAATCAAACGTCAAGTTCTCTGCGTCAATTAGATCAACTGATGCAAGAAGAAAGTGAATTTGAAGACAAAGCACATTTGATCAGTCGCCATAGAATGAAAGGAGCTATTAAGGCAGAAAATGTCCAATTTTCGTATCCGAATCAGAAAAAATGCACGATTGACTCTGCGAACTTTTCAATTAAACCGGGTGAGAAAATCGCGATTCTTGGTAAAAATGGTTCAGGTAAAACGTCATTAGCGAAGTTATTAGCGGGGCTATATTGCCCAACAGAAGGAAGTTTACGCTTTGATGGCATTGATCGTGAACAAATTCACCCCGCAGATTTACGAAGAAATATTGGTTACATGCCACAAGATATCACGCTTATTCATGGCACTATTCGTGACAATATTATGTTTGGAACGAGACAAGTCACTGAACATCAGTTGTTGCGTGCAATTCAACTCTCAGGTGTTAGCAGCTTTACAGATAGCGACTCAGAAGGTTTAGATAAACAAGTTGGAGAGTTAGGAAACGCATTATCGAGAGGGCAGCGTCAAGCAGTCGCACTAGCTCAGGCGATATTAAATGATCCTCCAATTTTATTAATGGATGAGCCAACAGCAAGTATGGATGCACATGCAGAGAAGCGTTTTATGCATTCAATGCAGCATGTTGCCATAAATCGAACCTTGCTAATTATCACCCATAAAATGTCATTACTACCGCTTGTGGATCGCATTATCGTCGTTGATAACGGTAAGATCGTTTTAGATGATCAACGTGAAAAAGTATTGAAACAGTTACAGCAAGGTGTATCGGGAGGCCGGAATGAATAAGCCTTTTTCCGACCAAGATCAAGAGATGATGGATGATGTCTACAACGCGATGATGATTGATTCGCCTAGGAAGCATCGCTATATGGTATGGGCACTGTTTTTTATGTTGATATGCTTTTTCATTTGGGCTTTTTTTGCTCAATTGGAACTTGTCACTAGAGGTTCAGGTAAGGTTATTCCATCATCACAAGTACAAGTAATTCAAAGTTACGATGGCGGTCTGTTGCAAGCACTATACGTGGAAGAAGGAATGACAGTTAAAAAAGGTCAACCCCTTGTACGTATTGATGATACTCGTTTTCGTTCTGATTTAGCTCAGCAAGAAGACGAAGAAGATAGCTTAAACACGAATATTGCCCGTTTTCGGCAAGAACTGAAAAGCATTGTAATTGATGATGATATTAAAGACTGGAAAGAACGGATTAAGATCAATATCGAGCCGCTTGTTTTCTCCCAAGAACTTGCACAAAAAGAGCCTGAACTCATCGCTCGCCAGCAGGATGAATATCAAGGGCGGTTAGAAGAACTTCAAAATCAATTGGCGATCCTTGCTCGTCAAATTGTTCAACAGCAACAGGAAAGTTACGCATTATCATCTCGAATTCGCACCCTGAAAAGTAGCTTAAAACTGATTAATAAAGAATTAGTCATGACAAAGCCTTTAGCGAAAAAGGGCATTGTCTCGGAAGTTGAACTGTTGCAGTTAGAGCGTAAAGTCAATGAAACCAAAGGTGAACTTTCGGCACTTTATGCTGAACAACCGAAGCTAAAAGCCGCTTTAGATGAATCTATTTTAAAGCGACGTGAAGCCGTGTTGAATTATCAAAAAGATGTACGAGCTCAACTTAATGAAATGACAGCCAAACTTTCACGTTTAACCGAAGCGCAGGTTGGCTCGCAGGATAAAGTAGATAAAGCGATATTACATTCACCCGTAAATGGCACAATTAAAAGTATCAATATAACAACCATTGGTGGTGTGGTTAAACCCGGTGAAGCCATATTAGATATCGTACCAACGGAAGATAACTTATTAATTGAAGCAAAGATCCAGCCTAAAGATATTGCATTTTTACACCCTGGGTTACCGGCTGTTGTAAAAGTAACAGCGTATGACTTTACTCGTTACGGCGGGCTTGAAGGCTCTGTTGTGAATATTAGTGCAGATACCTCGCAAGATGAAGAGGGCAATAGTTATTACTTAGTAAAGGTTCGCACAACAAACTCACATTTAATGAAATCAGATCAGACACCTTTGCCTATTATTCCCGGTATGTTGACATCTGTTGATGTAATTACAGGAAAAAGAACAGTTTTAGAATACATACTTAACCCGATTTTAAGAGCTAAGGAAATGGCGCTTAGAGAGCGCTAAACCATAAAAATAAGAGAAGGATATTCATTTATGCGTTATGGAATACGCGATTGTATTAAGAAGAGTTTGATTACAACAGCCATTGTTTCATCGTTATATCCAGTGTCAGCCATGAGCCAAACATTAGAGCAAGCTGTTGCGGTTACTTTAGATACTAACCCTCAGTTACAGCAGGCTTTAAGTCAATTTAAAGCACGAGAGGAGCAAGGTAATCAAGTGTTTGGTGACTATTTACCGACTGTTGATTTGACGGCGAGTTATGGTTTTAAGCAAAGCTCAACTCCTCAGAGTCGATTACAAACAGAAGATATTGTTGATTCAGAATCACCAGAAGTTGGAATTAGTATCCGACAAGTATTATTTAATGGCTTTTTAACAGGACATGAATTATCACGTTTAGATTTTGAAGCTAAAGCGGATCAACTAAAGCTTTTTGCTACAGCGGAAGATATCGCGCTTTCGGTGGTAAAAGTCTACATTAACTACTTAGTAGAAGAGCAGGTAGTTAAGTTAGCAGAAAACAATGTTGAAAAGCATCAGCTTTTGTTTGACCAAATAAAAGAGAAAACAGAATCTGGCTTAGGTTCAAGCGCTGATTTATCTCAAAGTAAAGGGCGTTTAGCACGTGCTAATTCTAATTTAATGTCAGCACAAAATAATCTCGCTGATGCACGAAGTGAATTTATTCGAGTGGTTAATGAATCGCCAGAGAATGTAATTGTGCCAATGGCCGATCAAGACAAACTTCCATCATCATTAGAACAAGCGATTGAAATAGCACAAAAAAATAATCCGATATTGAAATCATCCAACAGTGATATTGATGCAGCGCGTTCAGAGAGAGAGGCTTTAAAATCTAACTATTATCCTGAAGTCACTTTGGAGCTTGGTGGTAAATGGTCAGATGAAAAGTTTGATTATGAAAATGCGCTTGAAGGGGAAGATAAAGAGTTACAGGCAGGGATTCAGTTACGTTATAACCTCTTTAATGGTGGCAAAGACACGTCTCGAGTTCGTGAAGCCGCATATAGAATTGATGAAGCAAAAAGTGTTCATCAAAATACATCACGCGATGTAAGAGATGGAACAACACTCGCTTGGAATGCTAATACCTTTTTGGCTAAGCAACGAGACTTTATCCGTACACATGTTGAGGCTTCGAAAGAAACCCAATCAGCGTATGAGCAGCAATTTAAATTAGGCCAACGTTCATTATTAGACTTGTTAGATTCTGAAAACGAATTGTTTGAAGCGCGAAAAAGTTATTTACGTGCTGAGTTTGATGAGCTTGTTTCACAATACCGCATATTACATGCAACAGGGCAGCTAATCTCATCACTACGTGTAACAACGCCTGAGAACTGGAACAGTGAAGCAACTCGTCAAGGAGAGAGTGAATAATGAAAAAAAACATACTATTAAGTTCGTTAGTCATTATGTCTACAATGATTAGCGGTTGTGCTTCATCCGACGGTTCTGAATCACAAACAACGACACAGCAATACGATCTACGTGACTTAGATGGTGATGGTGTGATTGAAGCACGCGATCAATGCCCAAACAGTGTGCCAGGCTCATTTGTTAATAATGTTGGCTGTGGAAAAGAGAAAGAAATTTCTGAGCGTGTAGAGCTTAAATTAAACTTTGCTAATAATTCAGCCGTTATTAAACCTGTGTATCAGCGTGAAATTGAGGCCATTGCTAATTTTATGCATCAGTACCCTGATTCGTCTGTGACGATTGAAGGGCACTGTAGCAAGAGCGGTAGCTATGAGTTGAATATGGCACTGTCTCAGGCTCGTGCTGAAGCAGTGGTTGATATGTTGAAAGATACATTCTTTATTGACCCTAATCGTCTTCAAGCAATAGGTTATGGTTACACCAAGCCTATTGATGATAGTGAAACAGAGATTGCTGCTGAGCGAAATAGACGTGTTATTGCAGCGGTATCAGGTACGGATAAAACAATTGATATGAAGTGGCATATTTATTCGGTAGATACTGAATAAGTGTTACAGATAAGCAATTAACGAGCTACAGTAAAAAGCCGACAGTTCAAGTATGAAAGCACTATCGGCTTTTTTATATTCATCGCTTACAAATAGACTTACTCGAAGAGCTTAGTAATATCTGAGTTCGCACGAAGATACCAGTCCGTATTAGTACTACCACCAGATACAGAGAAGCTTTGAAGATCAGGGTAGGCTTCAAGTATGTTTATCCCTTCGCTGGGGTGATCCCAAGTTCCATCAACTACGATAGCCCATGGAATACCGTTTGAAGTATGATAGGTATCACAGTTAATACCAGGACAGTCGCTATCTACATAGGCAGAATCATCATGTTCAGTTGCAAAATAAGCAGTATTTGCCTTAGTTGAAACGTCTTTATTTTTCAGATGAATCTCAATTGCACGGCCATCAGTTGCACGCGTACCTTCGCCATGATCAATACCTGGCGTACCAAATAGAAATGGGTTCAAAGGCATACTTGGAACACTCGATGATGCTAATGGCGTGATGAAAGGAATGCTTGCTTCAAATTGGAATAAATCAGCGGCATCGGAATTACACCCCGTCCATACTCTGTAAAAAGTTCCTAAGAATCCTGAACAGGTTGGGGTCGGTATTTCTGTAAGGAGATTATTTGAAATAATCGCAACCGCATCAGTTGTGCCCGATTCTAATATCTGTTTAGGGTGTAAGGTTGATCCATTAATCACTAACTTAGTTCTGTCCGCATCTACGGCAGAAACGGGAATACCATCAAATTTTATAGCGAAACCATTCGCAAAGTCTGCACCGTATGCTCTTAAATTTCCATATATATCATAGCGGAGAACATCACCCGCAGAGTTCGTTACTTTATCAACGCGGTAATATATAACGACATCATTAAAGTCGAAATCGCCTTCTTGCGGCCAGTCATCCTCATATGCCAATGTTACCCAAGAGCCTGAGGATGGGTACCAGTTATGGGTAACGGGTTGGGAATCAATCGTTACTTGGTGATCTTCTACTTCACCGTAAGAGGTCCCCCCATAAGATAATAAACCTGCATTTTTGGAAATACGAAAACGAGCCCATATTTGTCCAGTGGCTGCATCGTCAGGCACTCTAATTTTCAGAACATGACTTGCTGGTGTTGTTCCATCTCCAGCGGTTAATAACTCATCATCAATCGCATGTTCTGTTGCCTCATCAAATACACCATTATTATTCCAATCAAACCATGCATTGATAAAACCATTTGCTGAGCCACCAATAGTCACGTTAACTAAACCGTCAGAACCTTGTCTAAAGTTTGCCGGAAACGAAATACCGTCTTCATCAGCAACACTATTGGCATCATCTGAATTCGGTGAAACAAAAGCATCGCCTTCTGTATCAATGTTGGAACCAAAATAATAATTGACGCCTGAAATATTGTAGTGACGAGCGCCGTTAGTAGAAAGGGATGTTTTGTATGTATCAGGAGCATCACCAAAATCTGTATTTTCAGCCACTATGGCAGACGTTGAACACCTAGCGCCATCGTTCAACGTTGAAGTCGGACCATCAGAATAAAAAACGGCATTTGATGTAAAACTCGATAAATCACTTAAATCAATTCTATAAATGGCGCCATCATCGTTACGGCTTAGGTAGAGGAAACCATTTGAATCGAAATACTGCGCACCAAAACCACCGTTTTCTGGAACATTGATCCCACCAATTTCAACAAACGATGCACTATTGGGTGTAGTAAAGTTAGTTATTTCATAAAGCTTTTTATTGTCGCTATCAACAGTAAATAGTCGTCCAGATGAATCGGGATGAAAAGCCATATCATGAAGGTTTAATGTGGCACTACTGGGTGTCATGACGAGAGTAACAGATAAAGTCGTTAGATCTATCTCGTACATACCTACACCCTGTCTGTATATATAATATTTATTATTATAAACGTCACCAGTTGGATAGGGCATGGTGGTGTCAATACCTGTGACGGGAATAGTTTCGAAATCAAAAAGCTGATTTATACGGACAATTTCTTCATTATTTACGTCGTATCCGTAAATATAACTGTCTGTTACGTTAAATCCGACAGCATTAACTTGAGATGCCATCGTTTTCGATGGGCGATAAAATCCAGAAGATAAATCCATTTGGTACACTACAGTTGGATTACCTTGAAACAAAAAAGCATTACTAGGGCAGCCACCATTGTCAGTGAATGCATGCGGTATGATGCTGTGGGCCGAGGTTGAAACTAAGGCTAACGAGCATGCTAGTAAAGAGTGTTTTAAACACTTCATATCTTTGCCTCACTCAGTTAAAAATATTAATGGAAGTCATTGAGCCTTTCATCATTGAAAAATTTACAAGTATCAAGCCAATAAATATTTAAAAAAGCAGTCGGGTAATTATATGATTTATCTGTTAATTAAATTTTCGAATAATCTAGTTATGATCTAATAGGGTAAAGAAATCATAATGATTCTAAGATTGAAAATATAAATTAGACATTAATGTATTCATATATATACTTCTAAGTAAAAATAAAATATAAGAATTGTTTCATATTTAACTTATGATCTCTATCATAAGCGATTGCTTTGTTTGTCTAGTAAAAATACAGGAATGCACATTTAATAATTATATGATTTAAATTGCACTCTAATATAAAGTTTAGAATTGGTTAATAGAAGTATCAAGAAAGTAAGATAAAAAGAACGTAGAAAATTGTCGTATAACAGCTTCTTTTTCTAAACAATAACATCATCATCGTATGTGACTTTCAACTAATTGAAAGCATTCAGACTGTTCTGAAGAAAAAACGTTGTTGTAACATCATAAAAAGAAACTAAATATTATTTTTCTGTTGCGCGATCATTCATAGGCTTTCATCATTTATTAAATGGTTTCAATTGGTTGATTGGTTGATTGGTTGATTGGTTGATTGGTTGATTGGTTGATTGGTTGATTGGTCGATTGATTGGTGTTTTTTATTTTTCCTCTCTTATTTATGTTGAACGAGCGCAATGTAAATAAAAAACAAGCTATGGCGAGCTAAAGTGTAGGCATATCTACGCATCATCAATATTGGAATTGGCAAAGTTTTTAAAATAGTATTCGTAATTAATTTAAATTATTACCCCTAATATTTTGTTATCTCGGTTATAAAGGCTAAGTTATTTATTAAATTAAACATTAAAATATAACTTTGATTACCAGTAGTAAAAAAGTTATATAAATGTTAAAAAATTAGAAAAATTTTCATATGAAAGCACTGGTTAATATATTACTACTTAAAGTGATTAAATACAGGAAATACAAATCACCTGTGTTTATCTAGTTAAAGACGTTTTCTTAATTTTAAATAAAATAACGTGAAGTTCTATTAATTTTTCTACTGTCGGAACGCCATATCCAGTGTCTGATAAGCGTATATGTAATGCGATTTATAAGGGTTTATTAGCATTTATTAAAAATAGATGAAAGCAAATAGTATTGAAGCACTATTAAAATGCTTTCTTTGCCGCAAGCTTACTAGGAACCGAAGTGTTTGTATTAACAACATCGTTTACGACTTATTTAACTCGATTGATTTCAGAAGGGACAATGCGGTCAGTGGGGAAGCTGGTAAACCAAAATAAATCTCAGTTGATTGTTGAAGCGGCGGTTTATGATGCCGAAAATAGAGAAATAGGGCGAGGTAGTGGCGTCTTTGTGCATAGTAAACAGCAACTTGTTGATGTAAATGGTTATGGTCTATAAGTGGCAAGCCGTTCCTAATGGTTAGGAACGGCTTGTTGTAATTAAAAAATTAATTACGACGTCTGAAGAGCAATAGTGCAAGGCCAAATAGACTCAATAGACCTGTGCTACCGCCGCCGCCGCCGCCGCCGTCATTTCCATTATCTGGTGCTGGTGTCGGTGTTGGTTCTGGCTCTTTGTCTTTCGCACAACTAGCTAGCGTGTCTTCAGGCGTTTTAACGGTAAAATCGAGTTGGTTAGATGAGCCAAGTTTCTCTCCCCATCGTGTACCAAGTTTTAACGTTCTTTCACCATCATCACAAATCGCATCAGTAGGTGCTGGATTGACAAGTTGTAGAGATACCGTTTTTGTGGTTTCGTTCGGTGCAAACTCAACACGTTTTGCCAGCTCTTGATAATCGGTTGCTGGCACAGCGGTGACCGCATCTGAATAAACCTCAATCGAAGCAGCTTGAGACACGTCACCATCACGTGTCACCGTGATAACTTTCTCAAATTCTGACGATTGGTTTTCATCCAGAGCAATAGTGACGTTACCAATTTTTGTTAAAGGTGGTACTTGCGCCCAATCTGCCGTTCTCACTTGGCTAATTGTTTCGAGTAATACTTTCGCATTGTTCGCGGTTACTGTACCACACGCTTCTCCACCTCTTGTTACGTTGGGATCCGAATAGAACTCATTCAAATCAAACTGATTGTAATTGAGGTCGGCACTCATGATGGTCGGTTTTCCGCCACAGCGCCATGCGTAGTTGTCGTCTTCAAAATGTGATTGTGTGTGCTCGTACTCATGACCAAGACGGTCAACGTGTCCCCATTCGTGCGCTAGCAACGTTGGTAGTGAGCAGGATTCGTTAAACGCGCTGACGGTGTGGTAACTGGTTTGTACACCACACTGACGGTCAGCAAGGTTACTGTTAATGACAAGTGAGACGACTGAAGCACCGTACTTGCGGCGTATTTCATCAAAATCACCAAATGAAAAACTATCCGCAACTTCTGCCACATTATCGCCTTCCAATTTCATTGGAATGGCGGCAACAACATTACGGCGGTATTTGATGTTGTTGATATCGTGAGCTTTATTAGCAATCGCGGTTTGCTGCATCAAATATCGATTTAACTGCTCAGGTTTGATGCTTGGATCGTAAATAACAAGAATGTTACTCAGTGGGCCGTCATACCCATCTTCAACTTGTGAGTTGTAATTTTGGATTTCATAATTCGGCCAATTTTCAGGAAGATTGTTTGCTGAGAATGGTTGCATTCCTGCGAATGTGGGGGCACTTAATAAAGCCGATAACGACACGATTAATATTTTATTCATTGTTTTCCTTAACAATATAGACTGCAACTTTATAAAGTAATCGAAAAATTCAAGCCTAATTAACAAAATATTAACTTTCAATGAAGTAGCAAAATTTTGCGATACACTTATCTCATTGAGTTAAATACAAATAACAAAAAGGAGCTAATTAGCCCCTTTTTTAAACTATTACAAATTGGAATTAACGTTCCCAGTATGCTTCTTCTAAACAGTCTTCACGCTCTGGTAGGCCATGAGATAGGCGAGGTGCGTGTTGGATCAATACTTCATAACTAACACGGTTAGAGTACTGGCAAATCTGAGAGAAAGACGAATACGACAAGAAATTCGCAGTGTGTTTCGCAGAATTAGGTACATTAACCTTATGGAAACGGTTAGCAGACATATCGTGTAGAAGTGCAGAAAGCGCAGCATCACCCGCACCGTTTGTGTTTTTGATCTCAACAGGGCCACCAAGGTAAGGGGCAATGTGAGAGTAAACACGAATTGGGTTTTCACATGCACTTTTTGCCATTGGGCGGCTGAATTCGTATTTATTGAATTCTGGGATCTTACCCGGCAGAAGCGGCAGTGATGATTCACGCTTTAATGAATCTTCGGTGTAACCCGCCATGTATAAACCCGCAGGACCGGCAGTACACAAAACCATATCAACCCAATCAAGTGCTTTATCGGCAGCCGTCAGTGGATCTGTTTCACCGGTTAGTGCTTCAGCTTCTTCTTCGTTCATCGCAACACAGGTGACGTGCTCTTTTAGAAACTCAATCCACCATTCGCGCTTATCTTCGATAACGTATTTAGTCCCCATCGTCAGTACGACTGGCACATTATACTTTTTCGCGTATTCGATAGCTTTCAGTGCCGCATCTTTCATTGGATCTGTTGGCTTACCACGAACAAGGTAAGTTGATAGCACCAATGCAGAGGCTTTTTTGAATGCAGATTCAGGAATACTCTCTGGACGAAGTTGGTTCATTTGACCTTCGTTAATCGCGAAAGTACGTTCACCATCTTCACTAATAAGCGTGTAACAACGACCGATAGGGCCATTTACAGGCTGCAGGTAATCTAAATCCATACGGCTAGAGGTGTTACATAAATAGCGGTAGGCGTATGAACCGATTTTTAGATCTTGGCTCATTACACCAAGCAGAATTGACTTATCATCAGCTAATACAGAGTAGTTGTGCAATGTATTACCAATGGTATCGCCAGGGTATTCGTGGCTGATAAGCTTACGATCTTTTAATTCTTTATAAAGCAGTTCAGCTTTATCTTCATCAAGAACGACAGATTGTCCCTTAGTAAGAGCATGTCTGGCTAAGAAGTCATCGTCAACGCGAGCTTCAATATCAACTATGGTTTGACCTACACCAATTAGATGTGATTTTGCTAATGGATTGTCTTGTTGAATTTGAACAATTAATGGATCGCGGGCATTGACAGGAAAGTAATGTTTTGACTTACGTTGACCAGGAAATTTCATGTCTTGATGGCTATGGAATTAAGGGATTTTGATTTATTCTAACATAAAAACGCGACTGGAATCTCATTTCTTTGAAATATCGTGTTTATAGTTGTTCTTTTGCTGTTTTTTTAAACGAGTCAAATAAAGTTAGATAAAAAGAGGCTAATAACTATACTTTTAAGCTATTTATCAGCGATGTACATCGATTTGTGATAGGCGTGAAATGGTAGCTATATTAGCGATTATGGTAATTTATAAATTAAAAAGTTATAAAAAAAGCCACATTAGCGGCTTTTTTACGAGAAAAGGATAGAATCAGTTAAGTCTTTTTAATTCTTCTTGTGCTGATTTACCACCGACAGGGCGGCTAACCGAAATGGAACGGCCTTTTTTCATCCCTTTTTCATAATCATCGGTGAGTGCTTTCATTGCTTCCTGTAGCTGTTTTTTAAACGTTTCACGATCAAGGTTTTCAAATTGTTTATCAATGTAGTTCGCCATACGTTGATCATGGTCATCGTCTGTCGTTAACTCCGGCAGTTTTTCCAATGCACCTTCAAGCCAACCTGCTAGGAAAGAGTTTACACGTCGTGTGACTTCCTGTGTGCTAGTGCCAGAACCGGCAAAACTATTTCTAAATTGTCCCGTTTGTTGGTTCATTTCACGATATACAACATCAAAAGCAAAAGCGGCGAAAATTGCGCGCTCAGCCATACCGATGAATTCCGCTTTTTTTAAACCTTTATAATTAGTTAGTACACATTCCACGCCAAATCGACGGTTAATACCACGGATTATTTTTAATATCTGTGCGCTTATATCAGTTGGGAGTAAGGTTTGAGATTTTGTTTTGCCCATTTTGATGAATTCAATATCGTCTTTCTCAAGACCATATTTGAGCATGAGGCGATGGGCCATACGAATAGCTTGCGCGGCTTCATTAACGTTAGCCGAGTTACCTAACTCAAGGCATTTTGCTATTTTCTTTAGCGCCTTTCGCTTTTGTTCAGACATTCAACATACTCACGATTTAAAACAGGGCACGTATTTTACCGCTTTAGTTGCTATTACATCAAGCGTAACGGCTATTAATAACGACAATTAATACTAAGAACCTAATCTTTATCATAACAACATACTGTAACGATAATTTCTGTTGATATATTTTTCTTATTATCTGATTACACGAAACGAAAGATTATCGTGTAATCAGATAGTTGATAAGGGTATCAGTGAAGGTATCTATTTTAATGCCGCCCGTTTAGCACGGCGTTTAATATTTCCTGTTTTGGTCATAAAATCGAACAGTGGCGCAAACAAGTTGGCAAATAAAATAGCGAGCATGATACCTTCGGGATAAGCAGGATTTAGCACGCGAATGAATATGGTCATCACACCAATTAAAATGCCGTATGCCCATTTCCCTTTATTGGTAAATGCGGCAGAAACTGGATCGGTTGCCATAAAGAAAGTACCAAAAGCGACACCTCCAATAACAAAGTGCCAATAGAAGGGCATTGAGAACATGTAATTAGTATTTGAACCAATGGTGTTAAGTAGTAAGGAACTCCCTGCGAGGCCGATGAAAACACCTAGTACAATTCGCCACGATGCGATTCGCATAAAAATTAAGATGACGCCTGTTAGCGCGATAAATAGGGTTGAGACTTCTCCCATTGAACCGGGAATATTACCAATGAAAGCATCAAACCATGAGATAGGTTGCCCCGTCATATTATTCGTCAGTGCATTTTGTCCACCTTCATACCACTGACTGAGTGGTGTCGCCCCTGAATAACTATCTGCTGCAACCCAAACAGCGCCTCCAGACATATTTGCAGGGTAGGCGAAGTATAAAAAAGCACGACCGGCGAGTGCTGGATTTAAGAAATTTCGACCCGTACCACCAAAGATCTCTTTTGCGACAACAATACCAAAGGTAATACCTAGCGCCGCTTGCCAAAGTGGAATAGTTGGAGGAAGAATAAGCGCAAACAATATGGAGGTGACGAAGAAGCCTTCATTCACTTCATGCCGCCGAATAATGGCAAACAATACTTCCCAAAAGCCACCAACTATAAAGACAGTAAGATAAACAGGGAAAAAGTAACTGGCACCAACTAAGAGATCGCTGATCCAACTTGATTGCTGAACGGCGTCAAGAGACCCCCACACCCAACTAAGTCTCCATGAGGAATCCAATGCTTGCTGAGCCGCCGTCGCATCAAGTCCGTATAACAACGCATGACTAGATTGTTGCCCAATATTGTACATACCCCAAATCATGGCGGGAAAAACAGCTAACCAAACCATGATCATAATGCGTTTTAAATCAATGCTATCTCTAACATGAGTAATACCTTTGTTGACCTGTCCAGGGGTATAGAAAATAGTTTCAACCGCCTCAAACAAGGGATAAAAGGTTTGGTATTGTCCACCAGGTTTGAACTTTGGTGATAGCTTATCTAAATAACGTTTAAGACTCATAACACACCCTCCTATGATGTATTACGAGCGATCGCTAAAATAGATCGCTTTTTGAGCAAGTAAACGCCTTTCTTTATATCTAACACCTCTATATCTAATGAAAGATAAAATCAGATTAGCCATAAACAGCGACTTTAAGTATAAATAGCCATACAAGGTTGAGATCATGTCAACTTCAACGATTACCACAACAATGAGTACTCCCATATGACGACCGATTATGTGTCGATTGATGTGCCTTTTGAGTTTCGTCATACCTGTTGGTTTTGTGGCGAACCTTATTATGAAAGCCATGCATTTATGGCAAAGCCTAATTATGATGGCCAATCTGCACCTATCATGGTGCCTTGTTGCCAAGAGTGCTTTGGTTTTACGAAAGAAATTAAAGCAAGTGGCCTTGATATTTTACGCGATAAAGTAAAAGAGAAACTGCATAAGAAGTATCAAAAGCATTTACAGATTGGTGTTAATTGGACTAAGCAAGAGCTTGAAGAGTGTGAATTTGAAGGTAAAGCACTTGAAGGTTTTCGTGAAAGCGCATGGGCAATGTTTGAAATTGCCAAAGAGCGAGTCAATTACCGTGGATGGGCGGTAAGTATTGATGGTATTCCTGTTGAAGGGCTAACAACAGCGTTCCAGTTTGAATTTGATGGCATTGTATATACCAGTTTAAATCATGCAGTGATCCAGCTGGCGACGGCATATGCGATCCCACAACCCTATTTGGAACAGGTCATTGAGTTAGTCGGACGCGATAAAATGGCGTATGCCTTACGTTTTTGTAAAACAAGCTACGGTTATTCAAGTGCTGAAATTGCGGCAAGTTTAGCGAGTTTACGAGCATTGTTAGCGGAAGAAAAAGCCAACAAGCAGATTGAATCTAGCAGTACTCGTTGTAAAAATAAAAAAGTCGCTATTTCGGAGATCAAAGAGCTGATCTTACATCGAACGATGATTTCACCTTATGCCATTCAATGGGCGCTAGAGCATGGTGCAACCACCTTGCAATTATTAGCAGAACAAGAAGAGGCGTTTTTTGAGCATTTTAATAAAGAATCTGAATTAACAGCCTTTACGTATTTTAATGGCTTACAGATTTACCTTGAGCAGCGAGAGATTGATCCTGAGTGGGTCGTTAATTCTGATCCAAATAAGCAGCTATTTGAATCTTAACTGAGTAAATGATTTCCCATCAAAGTGCTGTAATGGTGAGAGGGCATTGTTGCGCTCTTTAACCTATCTGAACAACGGTGTATAGCATGTAAAAAAGCTATACACCGTTTATATTTGAGGTAATCTTTAGCACTCGATATAAACACAAGAGTGCAATTAAAATAACCTAATCAACTAGCTTTGTGTTATTTCGTGCATTAAATTGTCGATTTGGAGAACTACTTTTTTACTTGCTTCTTCCATAGCGTTTATTGCCGTTACTACTTCTGACATATTGCCCGATTTCGCTTGGCTCATCGCTTCACGCCCCATTTCATGAACCGCTTTATGAGGCTCTTCTATTAATGCATAGCTTCTTAAATGGCTAAATGCTTTACCTTCATCATGGTAATACCATTGACCTAAACGACACTCCGAGTGGCTATTAATAACTTCATTAAATGCACCACGCTGCAGGAAGCTGTAAATATTATTTTTCCAAATGGCATGATCAAGTTTTACCGTATCTAAAAAAGCACGCGTTGATGCAATATGAATAACACGCTGCATATGTTCAGATTGGCCAACCACTTCATTAACAATAGTACCGATTTGAGCAGAAGAAGCTGATACTTCTTCAGCACAGGACTGGTTTTCATCAATCGATGATTTTATCTCATTCACTTGCGTAAGTACTTGGCTAACAAGAGTGTCAATCTGCTCGCTGGCTTCGCTTGCTTTGCCTGCTAAATTTCTAACTTCATCGGCTACAACCGCAAAACCACGCCCAGCTTCACCCGCACGAGCAGCTTCAATAGCGGCATTGAGCGCTAACAAATTCGTTTGGTCAGAAATTTCTTTAATCGTTGATACAAGGTGAGAAATAGAAGTGGCGGTGGTATCGAGTATTTTTACAGAGTCTGTACTTTGAGTGGCCTGAGAGCTGATGTTAACCGCACGAGTATCAAGGCGTGAAAGTGCCTGATGGGTTTGTGCAAACATTTCGTCTAGTTGTTGTAGCTGATGGTTTTCGTGTTCCATAGATTGAGCACTTTCAACCATCTCATTACGGATCGTTGTAAGCATGTCGCCACCTTTTAAACTGCACGACAATAACTCATCACTTTTATGGTTATCCTGCTTAGCCGATTGAACTAATTGTTGAGTTTGTTGAAGTTTTTCTTCTAAGGCGGTGATATCAGCTTGATACTTTTCTTTAAGGTCTGCTAACTCTTGCTTTAGCGCTTTATTTTCTGTTTCTATTCGTTTTCGTCCAAACATTGTTATCAAACCTTTATTTATACAGCCGTGAAATACAATCGATCTTCCATAGTGAAAGTAATACTGAGTATTAATAATATTATCTGAGAAATACGGCACTTATACCGTGACTTGTTACAAATATTTAAAGATTGTGAATAAAAAACGAAATGATAAGTTGTTACCCGTTAATAATCAAATAAGTGGTTGTAAAGGCTTTATAAGTAGAACAAGTGAAACATCTTCATAAACCATTTAGCGAAGACTGGCTAATAAAATCCCTATATTATTATGTGTTAGTGAGTTTTATTTAAAATTAAGAAATTCAATACTCTGAACTTTCAAGACGAAAGGGAGTGGTGTTTTATCAGTAATTAAAAAGCCAATTTGTTTGATATCTTGTGCGACAAGTTCGGGCGCGCCAATCAGTAACCTTCCTCTAAACACAGCTTTAAAGTCATTAAAGTTAAAAGTTTTGCTTTGTTGTTGCCCTTTAATCGTTTCGAATTCATGTTTGTAGTTAATAGGGTAACCATCTTTCCTCGTCGTAAACCGTAATTGATATGTTCTACCATCACCAATATAAGTCAGATTCACAGCGTTAATGTTATTAGTTAATGGTGCTACTGTTCTATTTACCGAGCTAAATCCGCCATTGTTAGCTAATGATAGCTCACCAGTAAATTGACTTACGCTGCCATCATAGGTGAATTGCCCAGTAGAAATACCACCCATCACGTTGTCGTTTACGGCAGACCAACGTTCGTATTCTTTCGGACTGTTAAAATCCATCATTTTTAATTCTGAACTCCATGCTTTAGAAGAAATAATCGTGGCGATAGTGATGATAATAGATAATAAATTCATACTAACACCTATTTGACCGTTTGCGTGTTATTGGCAATCAGTGATAAACAACGCTTAGTGAAGTCTACATAGTTTGCATGTTTCTCGTATTCAACTTTTAGCGAACCATGAAACATCAATGTGACCGTTACATCTCGATAATTTAGCCAGCAGGTGTAACCGTCATAGTCATGCCATGCGTATATATCTTCCAACAAGTATTTGCTATCTAGGGGGGTACCGATTGAGCGAATATGATCAAATGCTCTAAGAAATTCTTTAATAGTAAGTTGACTTTCCATTTATCACTCCAACAATGTAGATATTAACTGAGTGTAGTTATCTTATTAAAAGAGTTACGATTTAATCATATGCATTGATCACCTAATGCATCATTACCATTTTAATAACATATGAGTGAGGGTGTTATTGTGATAGGTTCTCATTTATCACTGTTTCTAACGCAACGGCAGAGGCCATATGATTTACACAACAACGGAAACAATATCTGGACGTGAAATAGAGTCCTTGCTGGGCGTGGTCACTGGAAGTGTTGTTCAGTCAAAACATGTCGGCAGAGATATTATGGCAAGCTTAAAGAGCATTGTGGGTGGCGAATTGAAAGGGTATACAGAAATGCTAATGGAAGCACGCGCGCTTGCGACAGAGCGTCTAATTGCAGAAGCTGATAAACTTGGTGCTGATGCTATTGTTGGCGTGAGATATACCACTAGCTCTGTCACTGATGCCGCATCTGAAATTATGGCTTTTGGTACAGCCGTTAAATTAAAATAGTGTTATCTGTTGTGATGCAGTAATTCATTTGAATCTTACGGTAAGAATGTATAGTTTCTGTATGCGATACATTAAAAAGCCCGTCACAAGTACGGGCTTTTCATGCATCGCTAAAATCGATTACTGGTTGTGGCGTGACCAAACCATGGTGTTGCCATCCTTATCAAATGCTAACACGTCATAGGCGTCTTTTTGATCGCCATATTCCATACCAGGTGAACCCATTGGCATACCACCTACAGCAAGGCCAATCATACGCTCAGGCTTACTTTCTAAGAAACGCTTAATTTCAGTTGCTGGAATATGTCCTTCAAAAGTGTAACCTTCAATTTGTGCAGTGTGGCATGACGCATATTCAGGACGTAAACCTAATTTAATTTTAATAGGCGTTAAGTTTTCTTCGTACACCATATCTAATTTAAAGCCATTGTCTTCCATGTGCTTAACCCATTCTTTACAACAACCACAGTAAGGTGACTGGTAGTTAGTGCCAGTAATAGGTGTACTTGCTTGAGCCAATGAGGTAACAAATAAGCATGTAGCAGCAAAGATATGTGAAATTTTCATCTGTAAGTCCTTCAAGTTGCGCGAATATTGTCGCGCTAAATAACAAAATAAAGTGGTGGCAAATGCCGATTAGTTATTTCGTTAAACGAGAGGAGGCCTTAGTTGTGCTTCACTAAAATAAATAGGTGCGTGTGTTTGACTTGCATATAATTGCACGTCATTAACAATTGCAGAAAACGCAAACAAAGTTAACAGTGCTGCTTGTGTTTGTTTGCTCTTGCAATCATCGTCATTACAGCATGATGATTTTTCTTTAACAGTATCGTTGTGAGCCAGTGATATATCATCGATATCGCTCATTCCACAAGAGGAAAGCGTCGTGATGTTCGTTGACAACATAGGCATATCTTCATCGCAGCATTGATCTGGATGGACTGCTTCTTTTAATGGTGTTGTCATTTGAAGGCAGTGTGTTTGAGGTATTTGATCAAAGCTAATGGTGCGTGCAATCACAGCGTTAGTAAAAACACTGAAAATGATAAAGAGTGTGAGGATTGAACGACGACACAACGTGATCATATAAAAGCAGCATTCCTTACATAACATTAGCTTATAAATATTAATTATTAACAAGTATATATGAACATCATGTAAGTACAATAACGAGGTTGTAACGAGCTGTGTTATCGAAGCAGAGCTTAACGCGGTTTTGACATTAATACCTAGTAATTAGGCGTAAACT
This sequence comes from Photobacterium sp. GB-56, assembly GCF_003026105.1. GTDB lineage: Bacteria > Pseudomonadota > Gammaproteobacteria > Enterobacterales > Vibrionaceae > Photobacterium. The sequence continues at coordinate 212,888 of NZ_PYNW01000004.1, forward strand.
ATTCTAACTAGAGGAAATGACTCTATTTTAAAATAAAAATGCGCTGTTAGGGCTAATTATGTTGTATACAGAAAAAGATCGTCAAATTTTGCATGACACATGGATGAGTTACAAAGCAAAAATGCGTATAACTCAGATTGAAATGGCTAAAAAGCTAGGCTTAACCCAGTTGGAGTTTTCAGATATTTTACGGGGATCTAAACCGATTGAGCAACAGTTCGTCAATGAGTTTTGTCGTCTATTAAATGTTGACCCTATCTTGATTTTACCGTCACTGCGAGAGCAAATGGCTTCAGGACAAAGCGCTAATTCATCTATTAAAAATACGTTTATTTTTGATGGTGAAATTACTAACGTAACGTATTCGGGCAATCAATTGATTGTTGAATACGAACACAAAGCGACACCTGTACAGTAAATTAATATTGTGTGGATGTAAAAGAGGGCTCTTGCGAGCCCTTTTTATTATTTCTCAGAATCTACTCGCCATTCGGGTATAAATAAATATAACACTGCTGCAGATAAGATTGAGCCCATTACGTCTGATGGGAAATGCATACCTAGCCATAAACGGCTAATACCCACACCCACGGCCCATGTTACAAGTCCACCAGCTAATAAATAGTGGCGAGTACGTAGTAAAAAGCCGCCCCAAAACAGAACGCAAATTGCAGCAAAGATTGTGTGTCCTGATGGAAATGAATAGTTTGTTTCAGCTTCCCAACTACGAATGCGCCATTTACTAATATAGGTAGATGCTTTTTTAACAACGTTTTTTCTTTCGCTTTTATTCAGCTGATAAAAGTTTTCAGGTGATGTGACTAAGTTTAAACGCTGTAGTTCATAGGTATAAGGACGAGGGATCGCGGTTTCATGCTTTAAGATTGTTTTCGCGCCAAAACTTAGTACCAACAAAATAGCAAATTGAATCCACAACTTAATGATTTGTTTTTTAGGTAAACGGAAAAATACCGGTAATAAACACAGTAATACGGTTGTGATAAGGAAGAAGGGTTTACCTGCCGTATCCGTTAATAAAGAAAATGATAAGCCAGCCGCATTATTAATGGGATCGCTTAACAGAGGTACTGGGAATATAGAGATAGCAATGAAAAGTGCTAATGCAAAAAAAGCTAATGCTAGATAGTTAACAAGTTTTTGAGAGATAAAAGACATCATGGTTAAAGTCAATCAGTAATAGGGTATGAGTAGGTTGACATCAAATTCTAAAGAAAGTGCCATAGAAATGATATTTTATTTTCACAAAGACGGCCAAATTTTGCGTCAAAGAGAATGTGTAATGCTATATAGCCATGATTATTTGCTGTTGGTTCTTTCCATGTTAAACGTGAAAAATTGGAGAATTTATAAAACTGTGATGTCTATCACTCATAATTGTGCTTTTAGAAGCAAACATTAAGAATCCTTAATCTTTTGCTTAATTCCAATTAAGAATCAATGCGTATCATTAAGTTATTAAAACAATTTACTTTAATTTTAACTTTTAACTTTTAACTTTTAACGTGGAGAAGAGGATGAGCATTCTCGGACATTTCCAAAAGCTAGGAAACGCAATTATGTTTCCTATTGCAGTTTTACCGATTGCCGGTATTTTGCTGCGTATTGGACAACCTGATCTATTAAATATTCCTTTTATTGCAGCGGGTGGTCAGGCTGTATTTACCAATCTTGCATTACTTTTCGCAATGGGTGTGGGGGCCGGATTTTCGAAAGATAATTCAGCAGCAGCAGCGATTGCATCTGCCGTAGGTTATTTCATCCTGATGGCGGCACTTAAAACGTTAAACCCAGATGTTGATCCAGGTGTTGCTGGCGGTATCATTATTGGTGTTTGCGCCGGTCTTCTATATAACCGCTTCCATGCAATCAAATTACCTGAGTTCTTAGGCTTCTTTGGCGGAAAGCGTTTTGTGCCTATAGTAACGGGTTTAGTTGCTTTAGTACTTGCTTACGCATTCAGCATTATTTGGCCTCCAATTCAAGATGGTATTAACCATCTTGGTCAATGGATCCTAACAAGTGGCGTACCTGGTGAGTTCGTTTACGGTGTTGCTAACCGTCTATTAATTCCACTTGGTTTACACCATATCTTAAACAGCATGGTTTGGTTTGTATTCGGTAGCTACACAGCTGCGGATGGCCATGTAGTAACAGGTGAAATCTCTCGCTTCTTTGCTGGTGACCCAACAGCAGGACGCATCCTAAGTGGTTTCTTCCCAGTTGTTATGTTTGGTTTGCCAAGTGCTGCGCTTGCATTCTATGTAACAGCGAAGAAAGAAAACAAGAAAGTGGTTGGTGGTATGTTGTTAAGTGTTGCGCTAACTGCATTCTTAACTGGTATCACAGAGCCAATCGAATTCATGTTCATGTTCCTAGCTCCAGCATTATACCTAGTACACGCTATTTTAATGGGTGTGAGTATTGTTGTGGCGTCTTACCTGAATATCCACATGGCATTTAGCTTCTCTTCAGGCTTAATTGATTACATCTTGAACTACAACGCACCTGCTGCGCACAACTCATGGGAAATTATCCCAATGGGTCTTGTGGTAGGCGCAATCTACTTCGTAATCTTCGTTACTGTAATTAAGATGTTTAATCTTAAAACACCAGGTCGTGAAGATACGCCGGCTGAAAACTCTAACCCAGAAGACGATGCTGCAAGCAAAGCAGATTTAGCAAAAGCTTACCTAGCAGCATTAGGTGGTAAAGATAACTTAACTGATATTTCAGCTTGTATCACACGCTTACGCTTAGGTATTGTTGATCGTTCAGTTATCGATGACACAAAACTTAAACAACTTGGTGCTAAAGGTGTAGTAAATGTAGGTTCTAATAACCTTCAAGTCATCCTTGGCCCTCAAGCTGAAATTATTGCTAACCAGATGAAGTCACTTTAAGACGTTAGCATTAAGAAATTCGTGATTTCATAATTCCCCCTATGATCACGTTAAGCGGCCTACCTTTTGGTAGGCCGTTTTTTTGTCTTTAAAAAGTAAAGCCATGATCCTGTTACCTGAAAATTATATCTCTTATGTATATAATGCGAAAATAAGCGGTGAGAAGAAATGATTAGGTATTAAATGAAAGTTCTCGTTATTGAAGATGATGTCACTACGCGTGAATTTATTGCGCAAGGATTGCGAGAGCATGGCTTTGTGGTTGATGAAGCAGAGGATGGTCATCAAGGATTAATGATGGCAACAAGTTGTGAGTATCAACTGATTATTTTAGATCGAATGTTACCGATACTTGATGGTTTAAAAGTACTTGCAGCATTACGAGCAACAGAAAATGAAACCCCCATCTTAATCTTAAGTGCCATGGATAGTGTAGAAGACCGTGTAGCTGGTTTAACGGCAGGCAGTGATGATTACTTAACGAAACCTTTTGCTTTAGCTGAGCTAATTGCTCGTGCCAATATATTAGTGAAGCGCCATCAGTCTAGTGTGAATATTTCATCTGAATATAGCTATGACGATTTACGACTTGATATTAAATCTCATCGGGTATGGCGCGGATCTCGCGTATTAAATTTGCAGCAAAAAGAGTTCTTACTTCTGCAATATTTAATGGAGCATGCTGAAAGTGTGGTTTCGCGTATGAGCTTATTTGAGTCGGTATGGAGCTACCACTTCGATCCTAAAACTAATGTTATCGATGTACATATCGCAAACTTACGAAAAAAATTAGAAGAAGGTGGTGAGCCCAGTTTGATCCATACCGTACGAGGTGCAGGTTATGTCTTACGCAGGCTCTGATCGGTTATCGCGTTCGAGTATTCTTAAAGTTCTACTCTATTTTATTTGTTGTGTTGCTATTATATTTATACTGTTTATTAACCAAGTTTATGTTAATTCAGAAACTATTTACAATAAACAGTTAACAAAAGAGTTAAATATTGAAATGACATTGTTTGAGCGTATGGTTCAAAAAGGTCATATTAATGCGATTCCTGATCTTGTTAAAGAGCATCAGCAAATCCAAAATGAGCTTGAATATAGGATTATCAACAGACCAGAGATGAATACTACGCTATCGTATCCAGCAGTATTATCAGATACCGAGCTTAGTGTTAATCACCTTCAAAAGACATTAAATTTACCTAATAATAAAATGCTTATTATTAGTGTTAATCCTGAAATAATGCGCTCATACCGAGAAAACATGACACCAATGTTAGTTTCAGGCATTGTGGTTCCCGTGATTTTGATGCTTGCGGGCGCTCTATTATTTGCAATTTCTATTTTAAGGAAATTAGAGCGTGTTAACCATGGTATGAACCGAGTTAGCCTTGGCGAAAAAGGGGTGAAACTCCCAGTCAGTAAAAATGATGATGAATTTGATGTACTGACTATCCACCTTAATTTTCTTATTGAACAAGTCGAGAAAAAAGAAGAGTCATTAAAGGAACTCTCGGTTGGTATGGCGCACGATTTGCGTACACCAATTGCAAGAATGAAACTTCGGCTTGAAAGCTTACTCGAAAAAGATACGACACCGTTTACCAAAGACTTAGAAGCTTGCCATGATGATTTGGAAGTACTCCTTAGCATGTTCAATGGGATGTTGGAAATTTCTCATATCAACACGGGGAAACATAAAATTGATAAGCAATGGGTAAGTCTATCTCAAGTTTGCCAAGATGTTGTTGATTTTCTATTGCCTATTTCGGATGAAAAGAAACAAGTTTTATCATTTCGTGAGGACGAGCCATACCATGTAAAAGGTGAACCTAGTTTACTCTTTCGTGCCATTTATAATGTGGTTGAAAACGCGATTAAATATACACCTGATGAAGGAAGTATTGATGTTGTCGTCGATCATTTTGGTGTGGTAGTGATTGATAATGGAATTGGCGTATCCGATGAAGATAAAGGACGCATTAAAGAGCCGATGTACCGTGCTGATAAAAGCAGGACGCATCAAGGTTTTGGTTTAGGATTATCGCTTGTTGAAGCGGTGATGAAACGTCATGGTGGCGATTTGGTGTTTAGTGATAATAATCCTGGTTTACGAGCACGATTATATTTTCCTTTAAAACATGATCATAGAATAAATGATCATTAAGAAAAAGCCCGCTAATGGCGGGCTTTTTGAAATACAAAATATGATTTCTTCTGTTTAAACTTTTTCTGTTTGAAGATTATTGTAGTGTTCTTTTTTTGCGTTGAAACGAGAAACCAAATCATCGATACCATCTTGGCAATAAGGCTTTAAGCCACTCATCAGCATACGCTTACGGCCAGTACCCACAATCTCTCCATTTTCTTTAAAACAGAAATTCAGCGTTACGCTGCCACGTTTGCCATCAACATCAATATTTGAACTTGTTAGCTCTACATGGGGTGCTGTTAAATCTAGTCGGCAGAACTCAAGTTCCATGCTTTCGTAAATAACTAATGGTCGAGCAGGGTTGATCATCATGTCTTTAGATTTCATCAAAGGCACCATGATATGAGGAAAATTCATTCCTGAAAATTGAACGTAACTTTTAGTTATTTGAGCAATTAAATCTTGGTTATGGGTAATTTCACCAGAACGTGCAAGATGAAGAAATTCCTTACCTTTGCTATCGATTAATGATAAATCGGTATCGGATTCGGCTAAAATACTCAGTTCTGTACTCTCATTTATCATACCTGCAAACGTCACACGCATTTTTTGGCTGATACCAACATTGGCAAGTAAGACAGAAAAAAGTAGATCACCAGGAACACAAAAGCGCTTATTATCTGGATCGTGAATAGGGTTGAAGTCACCCGCAATTCGTTTTGCAAAATCACTTGCTTGTTCACGAGTAAAAGAAAACTGACCACTTTTATCTGAATAGTATGTATCTAAAAACATGTTACGTATGAATACCTAAAATAGAGACTGCGCCTATTCTACAACATAAAATGTTGTGTAATGGTCTAGCCAGATGAAAAACGAGTTGTTCTTAACTTATGTGTAAATGCAAGTGCTTCTATTCACCATTGATATTCAATGATTGTGAATAGTATACAATGCCATATTTGTTCTAGTTTAATTATATAGAAATGTTTACAGTATTTTATGAAAATTTCAATAAAACATATAATCTTGATTGCATAATATGCTTAACCGCTATTTTTTTAATGTTTTACCCAGTAAATCTATGATTGTCGTGTATATCGATAAATTATTCGGTATTATCATTTATCTAGAGAATAAAGAAACCTTTTGTTACAACTTAACATATAACGAAAGGTTTGTGTCGACTTCTAACGTGTAGAAGATGGGAAATAAAAAGGTAGCATGGAAGCTACATATAAAAATAAAAAAGCCAAGCTACTTTAAGTAGCTTGGCTTTTTTATCATGGAGAGCTGAAACGTTACATGCGTATATCTAATGGAATGATGGTAACCTTATCACCGATTTCTGCATTTACTTGCTCTGGTGCTATTTCAATTAAGCAATTTGCTTCGCTCATCGAACGAAGTATGCCAGAACCTTGCGAGCCTGTACTTTTCACCACTAAACGGCCATTAGCATCAAAACTCGAAATACCGCGAGTATACTCAGTACGTCCTGGACGAGAGCGAAGTTTTTCAATCGCGATAGCTTGATGCGTTTTCGGCTGCCAATTGATAATGCCTTGCTGTTTTCTAATTGCTGGTTCAACAAATTGTAAGAACGCAACTATTACCGCGACAGGATTACCCGGTAGGCCAAAGAATGGCACGTTACCAATGGTTCCAAAAGCAAGCGGACGACCTGGACGCATATTAATACGCCAAAAGTTAATTCGACCTAACTTCTCTAACACGCTTTTTATATAGTCCGCATCGCCGACAGATACACCACCAGAAGATAAGATCAAATCAGCTTTCGTGCTCGCTTGTATTAACGTTTTTTCAAGCGATGCTTCGTTATCATCAATAATACCGAGATCAACGACTTCACAGCCTAAGTGAGTGAGTAGGGCATATAATGTATAGCGGTTTGAGTCATAGATGCAGTTTTGTTTCTGTGCGTCACCCGGTTGCTGAACTTCATCACCGGTAGAAAAAATTGCAACCCGGATAGGTTTGTTGATTATGATTTTATCAATACCCAGTGACGCTACCATACCAAGCTCTGGCGCTGTGATGGTTGTTCCTGCAGCAACGGCAATTTGACCTAATGCGAGATCTTCACCTGCTTGACGTACGTTTTGACCAGCTTTAATGTTACCCATTGCTTTATCAAACGTGACCGTGTCACCTTTTTGGGTTGCTTGTTCACGCATAATGACGGTATCCGCACCTTGCGGAATAGGTGCGCCTGTCATGATACGAACAGCTTCACCATGATGTAGTGGCTCATCGTAACTATGACCAGCAAGTACTTGACCAACAACCTGATAGCTATCACGCCCTATATCATCACCAGCAATGGCATAACCATCCATTGCAGAATTAGTATGTTGGGGGACATTGACTGGCGATAAAATATCTTGTGCGACAATTTGCCCTAGTGCTTGATGTAGACTAACAGATTCGCTGATATGTAATGGCTTAATCTGTTCAAGAATTTTTTCTCGACCTTGAGTAACCGATAACATACCTGCAGGATTGATATCGCTACAGCTTAATGTTTGCGCTTCAGTGGTTGCACTGCTGTTCACGTAATCAATAACAAAGTCAGTAAGTTGATCAAGATTATTGATATCCATTTGTGGCAATGTGCTTTCAGCTGGGATATTCGCTGCGATGGCAATGATGTTGCTGTCTTCTGGGTGTAGCCAAGGTTTGCCGACTTCTTTGCGGTGTAATTCAATCTTAGGGAAATCGAGCTTTTTAAAACCTTCCACCAAAATGAGATCTAATTGGGTTTGATCTAGTTGGCTGAGTAAATAGGGAAGTTGTGCTTCTTCTTCTGGTGTTTCTGTCACCAGTGCGCGACGGTAGCGAGAAGAGATCAACATTTGGCTTGCGCCTGCTTTACGAAGGCGGTAGCTGTCTTTGCCTTCTTGGTCGATATCAAAATTATGGTGAGCGTGTTTTACCACGGCTACACGAAGTCCTCGCTCTACAAGTTTAGGCAACATTGCTTCAAGTAAAGTGGTTTTACCTGTACCGCTAAATGCAGCGAAACCAAGTAGCGGTAAAGAAGCGTTAATTTGACTCATGTAGCACTCCAAATTGAGAGAGTTCTTCAGGGGTATTAAGGTTTACAAAAGCATCGGCTTGATCACTAAAATCAACCGTGATCATATTACATTGACGGTAAAGCAGAATGATTTTTCTATCACCATTAGCGAGAAAGGCTTCAAGCTTAGGTAAAATGCGGCGGTGAACAAGTGTGACTACCGGTTGAATATGCTCACCATTATGAGCAACAGCAATATCGGTTTCTTCTGTACAAGCGTTTGCCATTCTTGCGACTAAATCATGTGGAAGCTGTGGGCAATCACAAGGCACAAAACCGATCCAGTCGTTATCGATATGAGAAAGTGCGGCATGCATCCCCCCCAAAGGGCCGGGGTAGTCTTTAATGGTATCCCCAAAGACTTCACCAAATTCAGCATAACGTTCATGGTTGCGGTTTGCATTGATGGTGACATGTGATGTTTGTGGGCGCAGCGTATCGATAACATGTTGAATTAATGGCTTATCAGCCAATTTAATTAAACCTTTATCATTGCCTCCCATGCGACTAGCTTGTCCACCAGCCAAAATAACCCACTGAGTTTGCTCAGGCGTAGGCATAGTTATCCTTATCTTTTTTAACAAGCTGCAAATCTGCACGCTCAATTAATTTTGTGTCATTGATTGTCCACTGGCGACGACATAAGTCGGTTAGCTCATTATGTTGGTGGCTAGTGATGACAAGGCTAGAGCCTCGCTCTAATAAATCTTTTGCCAATACAACTTGTCGGCTGATGGATTCTTTATCCATACTTGCACTGGATTCGTCCATCAATAATACACTTGGTTTTAATACCCATGCACGTGCCATTGCTACACGTTGTCGTTCGCCGCCCGATAATACCGAGACATGTTCATCGGCAAGGGTTTCTAAGCCAACCATTCTTAAGGCATTAATGGCTTCATTACGGCGTTGTTGGCGATCTCTAACAATATATTTTAAGCCATAACAAACATTATCAAACACCGTTCCATCAAACATATAAGGGGTTTGATGCATGTAGATAATGCCATTTTGATAACAGCCTCCAAACAAACGACTTAACCAATGGTGTTGAGTATTAATTTTTCCAGTGGTCGGCTTTTGTAATCCCGCGAGTACTTTTAATAGCGTTGTTTTTCCAACACCGTTATCACCAGTAAGATAAATCGCATCTTGCGGCTCTAACTTTAACTGAGGAATATGGAAAAGTAGACGATGTTTAAAGCGAACAGAAAGATCTGTTGCCTCAATTGAAATATGCATCATATCAATACCCTCAGCTTAGTTCGTACGCAAGTGGGCTTTGCCACGAGAGAACGATAAAATAAAGTTTAGTCCGAGAGCGAGAAGTAATAAGACCATTCCCAAGGCGACACCTTGTGCAAACGCACCTTTAGAGCTTTCCAATGCAATGGCTGTCGGAATATTTCTGGTTGAATTTAAGATGTTGCCACCCACCATCATTGAGCAACCCACCTCAGTGATGATGCGACTAAAAGACGCAACAATGGCAGCTAATAGTGGAAAACGGCTTTCCCACATAAGGCTCATTAGTGCACGAGGGTAGCTTGCACCTAATGAAATAGCGGTTTCCCATGCGCGACGGTCACTATTTTGGAAGGCGGCATGCATCATAGATATCAAGATTGGAAAACAAATTAATATTTGCCCAAGAATCATCGCTCGCTGTGTAAACAGCATTTGCCAGTCACCTAAAGGCCCTGAACGCGATAGCAACATATACAACAATAAGCCAATAACAACAGTAGGAACGGATTGCAGTGTATTAACAAAAGAAAGGATTAGCCATCGACCTGGAAATTTGCCATAAGCAAGGGCGAAAGCAACCAATAAAGAGGGAATTAATACAATAGCAATGGCTAACAGAGAAACTGAAAAAGAAACACCAACAATGCCCCATAGCGAACTATCTCCACTGAACAAAAGTTGGATTGCTTGTTGCGTTGTTTGCCAAATATTCATTGTTATTTTATTTCTAATATTTAATTGGTTACGCCGAACATGGCCTTATTTCATTATAACAGAAGTGTTAATTAGATAAGAGCAAGTGTTCGGCGTAAAATGCTATAAAATCAAATAAAGTTGATTGTTTATTGCGTAATCGCATCTGCAACAAATAGTTGTTCACCATGACGTTGGTAATCGTTAATCATTTTTTGTGCTTTAGCGTTAACTAACCAATCGCTGAATGTTTTTGCACCTTGGTAGTTAATGTCAGGGTAACGGCTAGGGTTAACTAAGATCACTTGGTATGGGTTAAATAGACGTTTGTCACCCTGAACCATGATTTCTAGGTGCAGTTTATTTTGGTAAGCAAGCCATGTACCACGGTCAGTTAAAGTATACGCTTGTAATTCAGACGCCATGTTTAATGTAGGCCCCATACCTTGACCAACCGCTTTGTAACCACCGAAGTTTGGTTCCATTTTTGTCTGTGCCCAAAGGTTAAGTTCTTTTTTATTGGTACCAGAATCATCACCACGAGAAACAAACACAGCATCTGTTTCGGCAATGTTAACCAGTGCATTAGCAACGTCTTTATCACCTTTGATCTTTGCAGGATCTGCCTTTGGACCAACAAGTACGAAGTCGTTGTGCATTAGCTTGCGAGGAAGGATACCGAAACCACCATCAACAAATTTGGCCTCTGCTTTAGGGGCGTGAGTCATGACTAAATCAACATCACCATTTTCGCCCATGCGCAATGCTTTTCCTGTACCCGCAGCTAGAACTTCAACAGTGTAGCCCGTGTCTTTTTTAAACGCTGGTAAAAGGTAGTCAAGAAGCCCTGAGTGGTAAGTACTGGTTGTCGTTGCTAAACGAATTGTTTTGTTTTCCTTGTTATCGGTTGCAGCATGGCTAAGGCTTGCTGCGGCTAAGCTTAAAACAACTAAACTCGTTTTAAAAAAATTCATAAGGTTCCTTGATTTACAGATTCAACGTCAAATAAAAAGAGACAATTTGAGACCTTTCGTCCCAATAAATAGCTTATGCGCCTATAAGCAAATAAAATGCCAGAAGCGATAGGATTTAAAATATGTGAATATTTATTTCATAATACTTTGATTATAAACTGCTATTTTTTGTTTTTTGCGCTGCGTCATTATTCTGCTTCAAATCTATTTTGACTTTTATCTTCATGGTGAGACAAAATGTCGCATCTTTTTTATGGGTAATAATGTCCCTTTATGTCTGATCTTGAATTAAATACACCTTGGACTGCTGTTTCTGTATTGGTTGTCGATGATGAGCCGGGAATGCGTGCCATCTTAAAAAAAGCATTAAGTAAAAAGTTTGCTCAGGTTGATACTGCAGGCAGTATTGAAGAAGCGGAAGAGATAAGAAAACGCTGCCACTTTGATTTATTAATAGTAGATATAAATCTACCAGGGCGTTCAGGCATTGAATGGCATGAAGCGTTTGATCCAAATACACGCCGTAGCGATGTTATCTTTATGACAGGCTATGCAGATTTAGACATGGCGATTCAAGCACTACGCGCGGGGGCGTCAGATTTCATCTTAAAGCCGTTCAATTTAGAACAAATGATGCAGTCAGTAAGCCGTTGTATTGAACGTCGATTAGTAGAACGTCAAAACTTTGCACTCCAACGCGATGTAGAGCGCAGTTATCCCGTTGATATTATCGGGGATGCAGCAAGCACGCAAAAAATGAAAAAACTGATCACCCAATTAGCACCATCAATTGCCGCGGTATTGGTTGAAGGGGAATCTGGAACCGGTAAAGAGCTGGTGGCGCGTGCCCTTCATCAGTTAAGTAAACGTACCGGACCATTTGTACCTCTTAACTGTGGTGCGATTGCACCTGATTTATTGGAAAGTGAACTGTTTGGTCATGTTTCTGGTGCATTCACAGGTGCTAAAAAAGGGCGTGATGGTCTATTTCGGGTAGCAAATAACGGCACACTGTTTTTAGATGAAATTGGTGAAATGCCGTTATCCATGCAATCTTCGTTATTACGCGCGCTTGAGCAAAAAGCAATACGACCTGTAGGCGCTGAGCGAGAAGTGAATGTTGATGTGCGTATTGTGGCAGCAACGAATAGGAATTTGAAAAAAGAAGTAGAAGAAGGGCGCTTTCGTCAAGATTTGTACTATCGCTTAAATGTGCTCACCATTGAATTACCCGCATTACGTGAACGTATAGAAGATATTCCAGCGTTAGCTCACCACTTTACACAGCAGCTTTCGAAAGATTTAGGAATGAAGCCAATTAAATGGGCACATGAAGATATTCTAGCAATGCAAGCTTATCAATGGCCGGGTAATATTCGTGAATTACGTAATATGATGGAACGTTGTATTTTATTGGGTAAATCACCTTCTGAATATTGGCAGGAATTAAATGGGGATGTACCTGTAATACCATCGCCCGAGAAAACGTCGATCGTATTGAGGAGTGATGAGAAGCGACCATGTCAGTGTCACGATGGTGAACAAGAGCAATATTGTTACCCAGTAGATTGGACGTTAAAAGATGTCGAAAAAGCACATATTATGCAGGTAGTAGATTCAAACGAGGGTAATAAGTCTGCGGCAGCTCGTCAGCTTGGTGTAGCGCGTAAAACGTTAGAGCGTAAATATAAAGAATGGGCTGAAGAGTCGGCATCATGCGAATAACCAAAGCATTAATGCATCCTAAAGCTTTTATATTGTTATGGCTAAGGCGGTTTCGAACCATGGTTCGTTATCGTCTATTAGTCCTAACGTCTGTACCTATTATCATCACATTAATTGCGTTAATTGCCTTAACTTTTTATTGGACAGTCACTTACACTTGGCAAAATGCGTTAATGAACGTAAGAGCGGATTTAGCTGTTGCTCATCATAGTATGGAATTATTACAAAAAGAGCAGCGTATGAAATTGCAGTCAATGGCTGACTCTTACGATTTCCAATATCGTTTACGTTTTGATGAATCCTCTTTAAGTCACTGGGTACGCACTGAAAACCAGCAATATAATCTGGATTTTATCGTGCTTCATCCTGCATCAGCATTAGGCGAGTTCTCTAAGCAAGAGCGCCGTTTTTTACTCGAAGGAAAAGTGCAAACATTTTTTCAGGTACTAGATCGTAGAGCACTAGCAGCATTGAATAGTGATTTACCTGCTCGTGCGCAAGTGCCACTGCTCAAAGAACATAAGATAGAGCAGAAGGGGTTAGTGAGTCGAAGTTTGATCCCTATTTTTAATGATAAAGGGCATCTTCAATGGATTCTTGATGGCGGTATATTACTCAATAATAGTACGGAACTGGTTGATCGAATTCGTGATTTAGTTTTTGCGTCTGATACGTTACCGACGGGCAGTATTGGCACTGTTACTATTTTTATGAATGATGTTCGTATTAGTACGAATGTACCATTAGATAGTAAAAATCTGGTTGGGCGAGCGGTTGGTACTCGGGTATCAGATGAAGTGAGCCGTGAAGTAATTACGTTTGGAAAAACCTGGGTTGATAGAGCTTATGTCTATGACAGTTGGTATGTTTCTGCTTATGAACCGTTACGCGATATAAACGGTAAAGTGATTGGTATGCTTTATGCGGGCTATTTACAATGGCCACTGATCAGAACCTTTTTAACGAATATTATTGAGCTTGGCATTGGTATTATTTTGGTGCTGATTATCTCTGGTTTTATCGTTTATCGGGGCTCTCGTGATCTGTTTTTACCGATTGAAAAAATTTATCAGGTAGCCAAATTAGTACAGATGGGATTTGAGCGTCGAGTAGGTAAATTAGATGTTTACCCCGATCACGAACTGCAAATTTTGGGGAATCAGTTTGATACCATGCTGGATCAGCTTGAACAGCGTAATCAAGTGATAAAGCAGGCTGCAGTGGAATTAGAAGAAAAGGTCGAGCAACGTACGCATAGTTTACATCATAAAACTGAAGAACTAGAGCAACATATTAAATTGCTGAATCAAGCAAGATCTAAGCTGGTGGTGAGTGAAAAACTAGCCGCCTTGGGTGAACTGACTGCTGGTATCGCCCATGAAATTAATAATCCATTAGGGGTTATCTTGGGTAATGTGGAATTGATCCAATTTGAGTTAGGGGATAATACGCTTCAAGTTCAAGAAGAGTTAGATGCAATCCATGCACAAATTGACCGTATACGTAATATTACTCGAAGTTTGTTGCAATACAGTCGTCAAGGTGGCGTACAAAATGAAGTGACATGGCATCACCTGAACCAGATTGTTGAAGAGAGTTTAACCTTAGTACGTTCAGGCACAAAAAAACTATCCGTTACTTTTGTTGTTGAACTAAATGCGAAATGCAGCGTGGAAGTTAATCGCCACCAATTATTGCAAGTGCTAGTGAACCTTCAAATGAATGGTATTCATGCCATGGACGATAAGGGGCGATTAATCATTAGAACTGAAGATTGGATTGATGAGCAGGGGAAGTCTATTGGTGCAATTGTTCGTATAACTGATCATGGCTGTGGTATTGCGAAAGAAAATTTAGAGCGAATATTTGATCCATTCTTTACTACTCGTCGTTCAGGTACTGGGCTTGGTCTCTCTGTTAGCCAAAGTTTAATTGAAGATATTGGTGGAGAGATAACGGTTGAATCTGAGGTGGGTAAAGGGACAACGTTCTCTGTCTATTTAAGACAAAAAGCGTCAACAAATAATGATCTAGATTTATTGATGATGTCTTAGTTTCATTACAACAAAGCCCCTTGGTATTTTTTCATTTAAGTGAGAGAAAATACCAAGGGGCTTTTTGTTATATGTCTATTTAGAAATTACATCAACGACAAACCAATAAGTAGAATGGCTAGAGAGGTAAGAGATATACGAGTTATTAAACTAAGGTGGGTGGGATTAATCATTTCTTGATGCTGCATAGGCACTCCTTTTATTTACTCTAACTTAAGCATAGTTGAAGAGTGTCGTAGGCGTACGTTTTTTGTTAAAAAATAAAAGGCTAGGTAAGGAAAATTCTTATTACGGGCTTAAAAAGCAGTATCCCCACATGCATCGAAGGTTTTACAAGCTATGTTCATGATAGTTCTAAAAGCAAAAAGCCAGCAATAGATGCTGGCTTTTACTTATCTCAATTAACCGTAATGATTATTTCGTTAATTCTTTTAGTTTCTGTTGTTGGTAGTATTTTGCATCAGCAGTAATTGGTTTGCTCTTACCTGTTTGTAGCCATTGCTTAATACGGCCAGCATCACCAATCGGTGTTAATTTGCCTTGAGAATCTAACATAACCATCAGGATTCTCTTACCATCAATTGTTGTTACCATACCTAAGCAACGACCAGCTTCATCAAGGTAACCTGTTTTGGTTAGGTTAACCGTCCACTTCTTACCACGCGCTAGGGCATTTGTATTGGTGTAGCCAAGTTTGTAATTAGGTTTACCAAAGTAAGCAGTATGCACAGGTGTTGTACTGTACTTACGAATTTCAGGATATTTGTAAGCAGCGCGTACCATCTTAGCGACATCTGATGCTGTCGAGTGGTTATGAGGGTCAAGGCCTGAGCTATCAACAAAATGCGTATTGGTCATCCCCAAAGATTTAGCTTTTCGGTTCATCGCTTTAATGAATGCCTTGTAGCCGCCAGGGTAGTTTCCTGCAAGTGTTGCTGCTGCTAGGTTTTCAGATGACATTAAAGCAATATGAATTGTCTCACCACGGCTTAGGGTAGAGCCCATACGAATACGTGTATATGTATTGTACATGTGCTCTTTATCAGTAGGAGTAAACGTTAGTTTTTCGTTAAGTGGGAGTTTTGCATCCAGTGTTACCATCGCTGTCATTAACTTAGTTAATGAAGCAATTGGCATTTTTACATTTGAATTTTTTTTGTACAGTGTCTTTCCTGTACTGAGGTCTATCACATAATTACTGACTGATGCCGTTTGTAACTTATTAGGATCCAGCTTACTGGTGTTGATGCTAGCCACGGAAGAGAAGCTTATACTAGCAAGAGTAAAAAACAGAATAAAAGCGTTACGCACAACGGCTCCTTGAAAATGCAAAGGGAAATAATAACAGTATTGTTAATGTCGCTATTGTCGACTTAACCTGTACTGTTAGGCAAGTCATGTTTATGTAAATAGGCCATTTATTCGCACCAAAAATTATCAATGAGTGAATATTTGTAATGAAACATTATTCAATAAAATAAAAAGTGGCTGAGTAATACAGGGGATCGTTGTAAACAAGGCAATGGCTATCAGTTTTGAGTAAGCAAATCTTAATTTATGATTGCATACTATTATTGCTGCTCATTAATTTTTATCATTTTAATGGTTTAATTCCGAGGACGTATTTCGTGGGTTTTGGTGTTTTGATTGCATTTTTGTGACTATTTAAAAAGTAGATACGAATGAAACATAGGATAATTATGATTAAGTCATTAAGTAGATTGTCTGAAGTTTAAGTTTGAACAATCGTGTGAAGGACTTAAAGAAACACAGATATTTCTAGACTAGATAAAGAGTCGATATAATGTGATCTATTACGAATATAAATATCTATTGACATAAAATTAACAAACGAAAGGTGAGAAATAGCGGTCAATTAGTTAGGGTCTTTCAATTAAATTCTATTCATTGGACTTACTATGCTTGCTCGTTGTTTACTTATCGCTTCTGTATCATTGATGTCGTTATCATCTTACGCATCAATTGACGATTCAGATTTAAATGATATTAAAAACAGTATTGAAAAGTCACAAGATACAATGCATTACGTTCGGACTGTATCGGGCTCGATCCCTGTACCTATGCCTAAACATAATGAAGATAAACCAGCTTATAGTTACTATGAAATCGTCTCTTATGACATTTATAGTAGTCAAGGTGGAAAGCGTATGATCCAAGCGGTAATCACAAACCATTCCGGCGGCGGTATTGCACTTAAACCTAAGCAGGTCAAAGCGTATTTCAGCAATAATACCTATGTTGAACCGACACGAATTGAGCAAAAGGGAAAATTTGCACAAGGTGAAACAAAGTCAGTGACCTTGTATTTTGGTGAAACAGACGCTTCTATTATTGGTTTGCTTACTCGTTCTTATTAATTCTTTTTAACTAATAGTGATGCGGTTTTAAACTGAATGGAAAAAGCCCTGATAATCATCATGCATTATCAGAGCTTTTTATTATCCAGCGACTTTCAGGGTATGTTGTTAGCTATTAGCTGACTTAGTTAGCACTCCATACCTGTTTACCTGTACGTGCAAAGTTATAACCACCGAGTGCTTTACCGTGAGCTTGAACATCTTCCTCTGAAATCGCTTGCAGCAATTGTTGCTGTAGTGTTCTAAAGTAAATGTTCTTTGGGATCACCAATTCAAACGCTTCGGTACATAGTGGAATAAAGCCTAAGCCAAATTCCCCCGCCGTACTTTGGCTAGCGCAGCCCACATCAGCCTTACCACGAGCAACAGACGAGGCAAGTTCACGTTCACTGTTACACACATCTGATTGATTAAGCATAGAAAGATTATAAGCGTGACCGTGTAACCATTCATCTAACGCACGCATGCTACCTGCACCTTCTTGACGTAGTGCCCAGCGCCAGCGAGAAGATAGTAATTCAGGCAGTTGGATAGATTTTGAATTTACCGCTTCTGCTAACTCTTTACTGACCACTAAGCCTTGTTCACGTTCAAAGGCATGGACTAATACCCAGTTTTTATGCCCTTGGTATTGTTGTAATAGCGCCGGGTGACGCAGGCTAGCTTCTTCTGCATTTCCCCAGTGAATGGCGCACATATCAACGTGGCCTTTACTTAACATGGCTAAACCTTGTCGTGTACCCGTTGAGGTATAACCAACTAATGCGGTACTGCCTAATTGGTTCGCCATCTTACCTACCACCATTTGTAATAGTGGATCGTCTGAGCCGGCAATTAATAATCGATCGGTTAACACACCGTTATGGCAAGACTCTAATAGCCATTTATCCAACATTGCTTTAGGAAATAACCATTTCCCTGTCACTTTTGTTGCTGGAAGTAAGCCATCGTTAGCAAGGGCATAGACTTTCTTCTCATTAAGATCTAAATATTCTGCGACAAGTTTCGCGTTCATGAATTCAGGAAAGTCAGCCATTAATTTTGCTCTTTATTAGAAGAAGGTTGCTCTGTTTTCTTCGATTGCTGAGAGGTATCAGCACCTTTCACATCAAGAATAAGATTCTGACCGCCATTATAAACTTGGAAGCGATGACCTTTCGCGCGGGCTATCATAGTAATACCGAGCTTCTGCGCTAACTCATAGCCCATTTGTGTTGCACCAGAGCGGGATAGAAGTACGGGAATACCCATCTGTGCGACTTTAATTACCATCTCTGAGGTTAAGCGGCCTGTGGTGTAGAAAATCTTATCTTCGCCCGTTTCGCCTTGTAGCCACATTTCACCGGCTAGGGTATCAACAGCGTTATGGCGACCTACATCTTCGACAAACGATAAGATTTCTGTATTACGGCAAACGGCACAACCATGAACGGCACCTGCAGCCTTGTACGTTTCATTGTGGTGAGTTAGCGCTTCAAGCAGCCCATACAACATAGATTGTTTTATTTGTACTTGAGGCAGTGTTACGTTTTCAAGCTTTTTCATGACGTTACCAAACATAGTGCCTTGACCACAGCCAGAGGTAACGGTCTTTTTTTCTAATTTTTTTTCTAAGCCATGGGTATTTTCACGGGTGATCACCGCCGCTGAGTTGGTATCCCAATCAATAATTACAGATTCAATGGCATCAATATCTTCGATAAAGCCTTGGTTCTTTAGATAACCGAGCACTAGTGCAGAAGGTCGTTCACCTAGGGTCATCAGGGTAACGATCTCAATCCAATTCAAATAAACCGTTAGGGGATGCTCACACGCAATTTCTTTGGTTTGAAGATCACCGTACTCATCCATGATTTCCACAGACATTGTCTGCTTAACGGCGGATTTAGTTTTTATAATTTTAGGGAGTTGGCTCATTAGGATATCCAGTGGTTACAAGAAACGTATCGAGATTTCAAATAAGTCCGTCAAAATACACACAATGATACTAAGCTCAATAAGTAGCATTAAATGGCATGTATTAAGGCAAATAAGTTTATCTCTAACGCATTAAAGCAAATATTGTTCCATAAATTCCATTTACGGATTAAAAGAGGCTACTGGTTGCCATTATTGACGATATTTTGATTTATATTTCGCACTTGGTCTAAATTTTGCTTATTACGGACGAATATTCTCAACATACCGCGATAAGCGAGTGTGTAAAAAGCAAGATGTAAGGAGTCATTGTGCCAGAACAAGTAAAGCTAGAAATAAAGAAAGATGAAAGTATTTGGCCTATTTATTTTCGACTTCAAGCAGAAGAGAAACAAGTTGGGCGTTGGACGACATACGCATGGACGATTGAAGATCTTTGTTTGAATGGTGAACAAGACTCAAACGTAGCACTTGTAGAAATCGGTGCTGGTAATTACATGCTGCCGTTAGAATTATTTCGTGATGAACGTATGGAGTATCGCTTTAACTTAAACGCACAAGATCCGCATTTATTTTTTGTTTGTGCTGAAGAAGATGAACAACTTAAACCTGTATTAATGACGGCAGCTCAAGGGGTTGCAGCCCGTTATATGGATGGAGATTATGTTGTTCTTCACATTCAAATCCCATTGCCTATTCAAGTCTGGATGGAAGCGTATCTTGGACGACACGGTGAATTAGAAGAGTGTAAACGTCGAGGCGGCGGTAAAGGTAAAAAGCAAAAAGGGCGTTCAAGTGGCAACTGATTTTTTTCAACGTTGGTCTCAAAGAAAATTAACCAAAACAGAAGATAAATCTGTAGGTGAGACATTAACTCTCGAAAGTACTGAAACGGCTCCTGAGCAAGATGTGGTTGTTACCGAAAATACGGCTATTCATACAGATATTTCTGAATCTATTGAAACGGACAAAACATTAGATAATCAATTAGATAAAACTGATTTAGTCGCTGATGACACCCCTGATATTGCACTGACGCATGATGATGTATCAACCGTGACTTACGATTCTGGCGTTGCATCATTTATGAAAGAGTCGGTTGAGAAATCAGTTAAGAAAGCAGCATTACGTAAGTTATTTCATTCAGAAGAATTTAATTATATCAGTGACATGGATGATTGCACTGAAGACTTTAGCAACATCCCAACGTTAGATCCTGCCATCGCTTCTCAAATGCGTGGTTGGGTAAATCAAGCGGTAGAGAAAGTAACTGATATGGTTGAAGATTTAAGCAGTGAAACGATGTACAACTCTGAGTTAGATAATAAGGCTGAACAGTCTGAATTAGCGCTAACAGCAACAGAGCAAACATCCTTAACTTCTCAAGATACTCTCCAGTCAACAATATCTTCATCTACGGATAATGGTGCTGAGGATGAAACTAACCCTACAACGGTTTCTCCAGAGAAAAATTCAGCACAAGAGATTTAAGTTTATAGAGTGAGACAAAAAGGGAACTAAAACCTTATTAAATGTTGGGACATTTTGGCGCGATGGGTCTTTTGCGCTAGGACAAAATGTCTCAATGCTGGTGGGTGTAATTATCCACCTCCGACTTTAGTTCCTTTTAAGTCATTTTATTCCGTGAAAAGTTGGATCGGTTATTGCTCTATATAGAGTGGAAGAAGCCAAAAACGAAAGTCAGATTTTATTGTAGAAAAACTTTAAGACATAACTTCGTTACTTCTTCAATCGGCACTGACTAGCGGTGACGGGCAAACAGGAATAAGAATGTTAAAAAGTACACTAGAAGCATTTTCTGATACAAACGGTAAAGCGCGTGCTGCTGCCATTAATGGCACAGTAGAGCTAACAAATTTAATTCCACCTACGGTTACCTATGAGAGCCGTGGGGATTTGTTGATCGTGGGTACTCAGAAAAACATCATTGCACTTGCTGAACAGTTTTCAGAACTTAATAGCGTCACCTTGCTGTCAACGGATGCAACAGGCGAAAAATCAAGCTTGTCTAATCTTTACTTTAGCCATGACGTATCAGCAAAAGGTTATCTTGGCGCGTTTGAAGTAACTTGTCAGGTTGCAGGTCAATTGACCAAAGCGAATTTAGCAAAAGTGGCTATCGGTCGTGATTGCTTTGATTTGATCTTAGATATGACAGAAAACGGCATTATGTCGTTAGAAATTCCTGCGCCGGGTTATTACGCGGTAGGTAGTCGTAAAGATAAACTGGCTCAGCTGGTGGAAGATTTACCGGCTATGATGGGGACTTTTGATAAACCTAAATACTTTCGCCTAAATCCTGATCTTTGTGCGCATTCATCGCGTGGTGTTTCAGGTTGTGATCGTTGTTTAGATGCATGTCCTGCTGGTGCGCTAAGCAGTGATGGGGTAGAAATTGCGATTGATCCTTACCTTTGTCAGGGTGTTGGCACGTGTGCTACAGCTTGTCCAACAGAGGCGATCACATACGCATTACCTGATCCTCAAAATACACAAAACTTTGTTCATCGTGTTCTTACTCGTTATAAGCAAGAGGGCGGTGAGAAACCAACATTACTTTTGTACGGCAATCGTGATGAGAAAGCGGTGACTGCTGCATTAGCAACGTTTCCAAGTTCAGTTATTGCGATTGCATTAGAAGAGCTTGCAACTGTTGGTGTTGATACATGGTTTAGTGCATTGGTTTATGGTGCGCATCAAGTTCTTCTTGCGACTAACACAAAATATATTCCTGCCACGATTGATCGTGTTTTATCGAATGAGCTTGCAATGGCTCAACGTTTCTTAACCGAAATGGGTTATGACGCTGATCGTATTTGTCTGTTTGATTTTAGTGATGTTGAAAACTTTGTTTCTTATGGCGATGCACTAGTTTCTCCTGTTACAGAGGCTTTAACTGGCTCTAAACGTGAAAAACTATTTACTTCACTTGAAATGCTTTACACCGAAGCGAGTACAAAACCAGAACAATCTTCCGTTGTAGAAAAAGCGCCTTATGGTTCTGTTTCATGTGACACAACGGATTGTACGTTATGTATGAGTTGTGTGGCAGTTTGTCCAACTCGCGCTTTACATGCCATTGGTGATCGTCCAGGACTGCTATTTATTGAAGAGGACTGTGTTCAATGTGGTATGTGTGAAAAAGCATGTCCTGAAAAAGTCATTTCATTAGAACCTCGTTTTAATTGGGATTGGCATGCTCGTAAAGAAGCGCGTCTTGTTCATGAAGAGCCTGCGGCTTGTTGTATCAGTTGTGGAAATGCATTTGCGCCAGCATCTATGGTGAAAATGTTAACTGAAAAACTTCAAGGACATTCTCACTTCCAAGGTGATGCTATTCGTCGTTTATCCATGTGTGAAGATTGTCGTGTTCGCGATATTTTCGAACAAATGGAAAAAGATCCAGAAAGTCAGGCTCGAGTTTAAGGAACGAAGATGGAAACAATTGCTATGAGCCCAGCTCAAACGTCATTGAATGAAGACGCAGTACTTCGTATTGAAATTTATAACATGCTTGCACATTTATTTCGTCAAGCGCCTGATCAAAATGTATTGAATTTTTTGGCTGATATAGATGTTGATACGGCTAATAAACCTCAACAATCTACGATGTCTGCTGCTTGGCCTTTACTGAAACTTGCAGCACAAAAGAGCATGCCACTTGCAGTTGAAGAAGAATATCAAGATGTCTTTATTGGTATTGGTCGCGGTGAAGTTGTGCCTTTTGGATCATGGTATTTAACAGGTTCATTAATGGAAATGCCTCTGGCTTATCTTCGACGAGATCTTAAGCAATTAGGATTTGAACGTGATGAGTCAGTGAAAGAACCGGAAGATCATATTGCGGCTTTGCTTGAAGTGATGGCAATGCTAGTTGAAGGCGGCGATGAGCACCTTCAAAAAACGTTCTTTAATCGTCACTTAGCTGAGTGGTGTGAAAAGTTCTGTACCGATGTTAAAGCTGCTAACAGTGCTGTTTTTTATACCGCTGTTGGTGAGCTCGCTTTGCAGTTCTTAACTGTAGAGAAAACACGCTTTTTAGAATCAAAATAATCCCTATACGTTGCTTGCAACGGTTTGATTCAAAGCAATAAAACTAAGGCAAAAACCCATCGTAACTTATTTTAGTGACGATAAAGGAGCAAACTTTATGAGTGAGCAAAAAACCAATGAAAGCCGTCGTCAATTGTTGAAAAACATTGGCTTAACAGTGGCTGCTGGTGCTGTTGCTGCTGGAACGACAACAGCAGTTCAAGCTGTTGAAAAGTCAGAAGAGAAAAAAACAAAAACAACTAAAGGTTATCACGAGACCCAACACATTCGTGATTACTACAACACTTTGTAAGGCGGAGCTCTAAATGAAACTTACTAAACGTTCCGATAAAGTGAGCAAAGCAGAAAACCAACTGGGTATTTCTCGTCGTTCTTTTATTCGTAATACATCTCTAGCTGCGGCTGGTGGCGTTGCAGGTGCAAGCATGTTTGCACCAGGTCTGATGAAAAAAGCAGAAGCTGCATCAGAAGATGTGTACGACGCGCCTAAAGTGGTTAAACGTACTATTTGCTCACACTGTTCAGTGGGTTGTGGTATTTACGCAGAGACGCAAGATGGTGTCTGGACTCACCAGGAACCCGCTTTTGATCACCCTTTTAATGCTGGTGGACACTGTGCGAAAGGCGCAGCACTTCGTGAACATGGTCACGGTGCACGTCGCGTAAAATACCCAATGAAACTTGTTAATGGCAAGTGGAAGAAACTGAGCTGGGAACAGGCGTTAGATGAAGTTAGCCAGCAAGTGCTTAAGATCCGTGAAGAATCAGGCCCAGATTCTGTTTACTTCCTTGGTTCTGCAAAACATAACAACGAACAAGCTTACATGTTCCGCAAAATGGTTTCTATGTGGGGCTCGAACAACGTTGACCACCAAGCGCGTATTTGTCACTCAACAACAGTGGCAGGTGTAGCGAACACTTGGGGTTACGGTGCAATGACTAACTCGTTAAACGACATGCATAACTGTAAGTCGATGTTATTCATTGGTTCAAACCCAGCTGAAGCTCACCCAGTAGCAATGCAGCACATCCTTATCGCGAAAGAAACGAACAGCTGTAAGATTGTGGTTGTCGATCCACGCCGTACACGAACTGCGGCAAAAGCAGATCACTACGTTTCACTTCGTCCAGGTACTGACGTTGCTTTTGTATGGGGTGTGCTATACCACATCTTCAACAATGGCTGGGAAGATAAAGAATTCATCCGTCAACGTGTATACGGTATGGACGAAGTTCGCGCAGAAGTGGCGAAATGGAATCCAAAAGAAGTTGAGCGTGTATCTGGCGTGCCAGAAGATCAAGTTTATCAAACAGCGAAAATGCTGTCTGAAAACCGTCCTGGCTGTGTTGTTTGGTGTATGGGTGGTACTCAGCATACAACAGGTAACAACAACACACGTGCTTACTGTATCCTTGAACTTGCACTTGGCAATATGGGTAAATCAGGCGGCGGTGCAAACATCTTCCGTGGTCACGATAACGTACAGGGCGCAACAGACTTTGGCGTGCTTTCTGACAACCTGCCTGGTTACTACGGCCTATCTGAAGGAGCTTGGAAACACTGGGCACAAGTGTGGGATGTAGACTACTCATGGCTACAAGGTCGTTTCGACCAAAACACTTACAACGGCAAAAAACCAATGAACAGTGCGGGTATTCCTGTCTCTCGTTGGATCGACGGTGTGTTAGAAAACAAAGATAAGATTGAACAGCGCGATAACATCCGCGCCATGTTCTACTGGGGCCATGCTGTAAACTCACAGACTCGTGGTCCTGAAATGAAAACTGCGATGGAAAAACTGGATATGATGGTCATCGTTGACCCATACCCAGGTGTTGCCGCTGTAATGAATGGTCGTACAGACAATGTATACCTATTCCCAGCGACTACACAGTTTGAAACATACGGCTCAGTAACAGCAACTAACCGTTCTATTCAATGGCGTGATCAAGTTATCGAACCGCTATTTGAATCGAAACCTGATCACGAAATCATGTACTTGCTTTCTAAGCGTCTTGGTTTTGCAGATCAATTATTTAAAAACATTAAAGTTGAAAATAACCGCCCACACATTGAAGACATTACACGTGAATTCAACAAAGGTATGTGGACGATTGGTTACACAGGTCAAAGCCCTGAGCGTCTAAAAGAGCACCAACAAAACTGGCATACATTCAACCGTACTTCTCTTGAAGCGATTGGTGGCCCAGTGAACGGTGAAACTTACGGTCTACCTTGGCCTTGTTGGGGTACGCCTGAGATGAAACACCCAGGTACACACATTCTTTATGATACATCTAAGACGGTGGCACAGGGTGGCGGTAACTTCCGTGCACGTTTTGGTGTTGAGCACAATGGTGTAAGCCTATTGGCTGACGATAGCTACTCATTAGGTTGTGAGCTAGAAGATGGTTACCCAGAGTTTACCGCTAAGATGTTAAAGCAACTTGGTTGGTGGGACGATCTAACAGCAGAAGAGAAAGTGGCTGCTGAAGGCAAAAACTGGAAAACTGATCTTTCTGGTGGTATTCAGCGTGTAGCGATTAAACACGGTTGTATTCCATACGGTAACGCCAAAGCACGTACTGTGGTTTGGACATTCCCAGATGCAGTGCCTATTCACCGTGAGCCACTATATACACCACGTCGTGATCTTCTTCCTGAGTACCAAACTTGGGATGATAAGGCGCACTTGTTCCGTTTACCAACACTTTACAAGTCAATTCAAGACAAAGATATGTCGAAAGAATACCCAATTATTCTAACGTCTGGTCGTCTGGTTGAGTACGAAGGTGGTGGTGAAGAAACGCGTTCAAACCCATGGCTTGCAGAGCTACAACAGGAAATGTTTGTAGAACTTAACTTAAAAGATGCAAACGATCGTGGCATTAAAGATGGCGAGATGGTTTGGGTTGAAGGTGCAGAAAAAGGCCGTATTAAAGTGAAAGCGATGGTAACCCCACGTGTTCGTGAAGGCTTAGCATTCTTACCATTCCACTTCGGTGGTGAATTCGAAGGTGAAAGCCTACGTAGTCATTACCCAGAAGGTTGTGCTCCTTATGTTTCTGGCGAAGCTGCTAACACAGCAACGACATACGGTTACGATCCAGTAACTCAGATGCAAGAAACAAAAGTCACCCTTTGTAACATCACTAAAGCGTAAGGAGTCATCAAATGGCACGTATGAAATTTCTTTGTGACTCTAAGCGTTGTATTGAATGCAACGGTTGTGTGACAGCTTGTAAAAATGCTAACTCAGAAGCAGTAGGCTGGGGTATTCAACGTCGTCGCGTTGTGACACTAAACGACGGTCTTCCAGGTGAAACATCTATTTCTGTTGCTTGTATGCACTGTAGTGATGCGCCTTGTATGGCGGTTTGTCCAGCAGATTGTTTCAGTCAAACAGAAGACGGTATCGTTCAGCACGATAAAGATCTTTGTATTGGTTGTGGTTACTGTCTATTTGCTTGTCCGTTTGGAGCGCCTCAGTTCCCTAAACAGGAAGCGTTCGCAGAGCGTGGCAAAATGGATAAATGTACTTACTGTTCTGGCGGTCCAAATACTGAACCTGGTTCAGAAAAAGAGCGTGTACTTTACGGCGCAAACCGTATTGCAGAAGGTAAGTTACCAATGTGTGCATCTATGTGTTCGACTAAATCACTACTTGCAGGTGATGCTGAGAAGATTTCTGAAATCTTCAGCAAGCGCGTTGTTGCTCGTGGTGCAAAAGATGCAGGTTGGGCAAGTACTGAAGATCTAGCGTACGACGCAGCAAAAGTACGTAAAGCGTAATTGTCTTTATTTGGGCTTAACATAGGCGTTGAGCCCAAATATTAGATCTCGGATGTAACAAAATTTCTGTTCAAATTGAGCAGGCAGGAGCTTTAATGACTAAGCGAATTCAACGCTGGTTAACGGTATTCGTTACCGCATTAATGGTTGCGTTTTCTGTCCAAGTGATGGCAAATGAAGCCACTACAACAACCAGTAGCGAGCAACTTGGCGAATCTATGGTAAAAAAAGAAGTCATAGGTTTTGCGGGTGCTGATTATTGGCGAGCGGTCAAGGATGGCGAAAAAGGGTATACCACATCGGGTTGGCCTGAGCATGATGTGTTGATCAGTGTGCCTGGTCAAACATGGTATATCTTAAAAGAAAAGTGGATGTCACCACTTGGCGCGATGGCTATTTTTGGCAGCCTTGTGATGGTAACACTAGCCTACTTTGTGGTAGGCCCTCTTAAATTAA
Organism: Photobacterium sp. GB-56; assembly: GCF_003026105.1. Taxonomy (GTDB): domain Bacteria; phylum Pseudomonadota; class Gammaproteobacteria; order Enterobacterales; family Vibrionaceae; genus Photobacterium. Next base: position 240,379 of record NZ_PYNW01000004.1, read on the forward strand.
GTAAGCCTAAAACAGGTCGTAAAATTCAGCGTTGGAGCCGGATGGATCGTGCTTTACACTGGAGTTTGGCATTCACATTTTTAACGTTAGGTTTTAGCGGTTTAGCTCTTGTTTACGGTAAACATTTTATTAAACCTATCGTCCCAACAGAAGTGTGGGGCTGGATCATTTATGCCGCGAAACAATACCATAACTATATGGGGCCATTATTCGCAATCATTCTTCTTTTAGTGGTCGTTAAATGGTGGCGTAAGAGTATCTTCAATAAAGTTGATATTGATTGGTTTAAAAAAATGGGTGGTATGGTGGGCAAACATAAAGGCTCACACCCTAAAGCTGGTTTCTCAAATGGTGGTGAAAAAGCACTGTTCTGGCTACTTGCCTTCTTTGGTGTCTTCATTGTAGTGAGTGGTTTTGTTTTAGATTTTCCAATTTTCGACCAAACGCGTCGACACATGGAATTATCAAATCTCGTACACATGATTTCAGCACTTATTCTGATCTGTGGCTTTATTTTCCACATCTATATTGGTTTGTTCGGTATGGAAGCGGGTCTTGACGGCATGGTAACTGGTGAAGTGGATGAAACGTGGGCGCGTGAACACCACAGCGAATGGTTTGAAGAAGTAAAAGATCTGCCTGAAAACCAACCAGGATACAGTGAATCACAGCAGCATGAAGCGAAGAGTAAACCTTCGTCTAATGCATAATCATAGTTAGTGATTTTTAAAACCGACATTCGTGTCGGTTTTTTTATACCTAAAATTCGAGCTTAATGTTTTTTTTGTTACTTATAGCTATTCATTCATCCTGTTAAGTTTTTGTACAATAAAGTAAAATACTACTGCCAATAATATCAATAATAAAACATTAAAAAGGATTAATTGATGAGGAATAAAGCAGGATTTACCCTGATTGAAGTTGTTATTGTTATCGTCATTCTCGGTATCCTTGCTGTTACTGCGGCTCCTAAATTCCTCAATATTTCTTCAGATACGTATCGCGCCAAGCTACATGAGCTTAAAGGATCTATGACTGAAATATCTCGGATTATCTACGGAAAAGCTGTAATACAAGGCGATGAAAATGATATTACCGGCCGTAAAAAGGTAGAGGGGATCGCTATCTGGAATGGTTACCCGAAAGCAATATACGTCGGTATTGGTTTAACGATTGTGGATTTTAATAAAAACTGGGCATTTAACCAAGATAAGACGGGTTCTAATTCACATAATGGTGGTGAGCGTGTTTTTGTTGCGACTTTTCTCAAAAAACTGGATAGAAAAGACAAAGATGATGTTAATAAAATCAAAGCGACCAATTGTTATTTAAGTTACAAAGAAAATAACACTGGGGGCGAACCTATTATTACAATTATTGATTCAGGTTGCTGATCTAACTGTGATACTGAAAAGTTTATTTACACGGTTTTGTAGGGTGAAATCACGCATAATTAAGAACCTAGATTGTTAGGGTTAAATTCTTTGTATTTCAGTGCTATAAAGGCAGTATAAATACTGAAATAAAGGATGTTCATATGCTTTTTCCCTATAAAAATATCGTTGTACTTACGGGTGCAGGTATCTCGGCTGAATCGGGCATCCGAACTTTCCGTGCCGCTGATGGTTTATGGGAAGAACATCGTGTTGAAGATGTTGCAACACCAGAAGGCTATTTACGTGACCCTGAGCTTGTGCAACGCTTTTATAATGCGCGTCGAGCCCAAATCGAGAATGGCTCTGTAGCGCCTAATGCTGCACATATTGCACTTGCTAAACTTGAACAAGAATTAGATGGTAACGTGACTATTGTTACGCAAAACATTGATAATTTGCATGAGAGAGCAGGAAGTAAAAATGTCATTCATATGCATGGAGAGTTATTAAAAGCACGATGCTGTGAATCAGGACAAACAATTGAATGGCATGGTGACTTAACGACCTGTGATCATTGTCATTGTTGTCAAATTCCTGCACCGATGCGTCCTGATATTGTATGGTTCGGTGAGATGCCAATTGGAATGGATAGAATTCATGATGCCATTGTGAAGGCGGATTTATTCATTTCTATTGGTACTTCTGGCAATGTATATCCAGCAGCTGGATTTGTACATGAAGCTGCTTTACAGGGCGCTCATACGATTGAATTAAATCTTGAACCAAGTAACGTAGAAAATGAATTTGAAGAAAAACGTTATGGTAAAGCTTCTGAATTAGTACCTGCTTATGTAGACGAAATATTATCTGCTTAATAAAAAAGCCTCAAGTTTGAGGCTTTTTTATTATAAGAACAAAAGGTGAGCATGTTTTTCGATTAATTAAGATATATCGTAAACGTGATAACCTTTTTGTAATAAGCATTGGCGAAGAACGGATGACTTTTTATGTTTTTCATCTTTAGATGCTTCATTAGAGCCGGCTACGTATCCGCCAGCTGCACCAACAACAGCACCTAATGCAGTTACAACTCCTGGATGTTTTATCGTATCGTAATTATCCGAATCGTAAGCGCCTGCACCAAACGCTGTAGCACCTGCTAGAGTGCCAATTACTACATCTCTCTTTTTTGTTGCTGACGTCATTTCAGGTGTTGAAACACTATCAGCAAAATGGTTGCAGTAATCATAATCTTTTTGATATTGAGCAGTATCAACACCATTCATGTCAACGACGAGTTCTTTATCGACTGGTGTCATCGGGGCGCTACAAGCCGAAAGGGTTGAAACGAATAAAACGGGGATTAGCGCTTTAAATTTTGTAGACATTATAACCTTATAACTTACATCTAAAATGGTAGTTATAGCTTATATAGAAATTCTGAATCAAAACTGTATGAGTAAATTGTCATAATTATTGAATGGTTATATGATTTTATTAGGTTATAGATAACCGTCTGACTCAAATAAAAAAACCGAGTATTTAGCTCGGTTTTTTTGCATTTAACGATGAGTGGCTATTATTCACCAGCTTTTAGTTTTTGGAAGTATTCTTCGTAAACTTCAGTCATAGGACCAACGCTGTTCTGCCATTCACCTGCATCCATTACAGATTGTGGTGGGTAGATGCTTGGATCGTTAACGAAATCTGCTGGAAGCAGTTTCTTAGCGGCAGCAACTGGTGTTGGGTAACCAATTTGTAGTGCGATCTTCGCAGCGATGTCTGGACGAAGTAGGAAGTTGATCATCTTGTATGCATTGTCGATGTTCTTCGCATTCTTAGGAATAGAGATGTTATCCATCCAGAAGATTGCGCCTTCTTTTGGCCATACGATGTCGATTGGAGCGCCATCTTTACGTGCCATGTAAGCAGAACCATTCCAAAGCATACCGAGTGATGTTTCACCAGCCATGTATGGGTTAGCAGGGTAGTCTGAGTTAAATACTAATACGTTTGGCATTAGTTTCTTCAACTCTTCATATGCTGCTTTGATTTGCTTAGGATCTTCAGTGTTACCAGAGTAACCAAGTTTACGAAGCGCTACGTGGAATACTTCACGTGCATCATCCATCATCATTAGCTGACCTTGCCATTTAGGATCCCATAGGTCTGCCCAGCTAGTGATTTTAGACTTGTCGATCATGTCTGTGTTAACACCGATACCCGTTGCTCCCCAAATGTATGGAATAGAGTAGTCGTTGTTAGGATCAAAAGGTTTATTTAAAAAGTTAGGATCTAGACCTGCGAAGTTTGGAATTTTAGAATGGTCGATTTTTTGAAGCATACCTTCATTACGCATTTTAGCTACATAATAAGTAGAAGGAACAACAAGGTCGTAACCTTTATCGTAGGTCTTTAGCTTGGCGTACATCGTCTCATTCGACTCGTAAGTCGAATAAATAACTTTAATGCCTGTTTCTTTTGTGAACTCTTCTAAAACATCTGATGGGATGTATTCAGACCAGTTGTAAAAGTACAGCTCATTAGATTTATTGCTATCATCGGCAGTCGCAACGTTCGAAAACATTGACATTGCACATGCAGCACCGGCCATTAATAAAGACCATTTTTTCATTGTGTTAGCTCCTAACTAAACAGGATATCGAGAGTGTTCTCTAGCGGTATTGACCGCTTCTCCTAATTGGTTGTCGACGCATGATACATGCAGAAACAGATGTTGATTATAAAACAGAGTTATTATAGCAGAGATTATTCGTCGAGCGCATCACAAAACAAGAGTAATTTGTCTGTTAAATTCCGCTATCATATTGATAAATAACAAACATGATAAGTAAAACCTTAGAAAATAACACAACTAACCATGTTTATTAATAAATAACAAATATAAAAAAAGCTGCCATTGGCAGCTTTTGTTTTACTTATTGATCCGCTTTTAATTCAAGGAAATAATTTTCGTAGCGGATATTCATGTCACCAACTGAATCTTGCCACTCACCACGATCAAGATCTTCTTGTGGTGGGAATAGAGTTGGGTCATCTTTATATTTAGCGTTAGATTTTTCTACTGCCGTGAGGTAGCCGGTTTGCTCTGAAATTTGAGCGGCAATATCTGGGCGTAGTAGGAAGTCGATCATCTTATGTGCTGCTTCTACATTCTTCGCGTTTCTAGCTATTGCTAAACTATCAACCCAGAAAATACCGCCTTCTTTTGGCCAAACAAGTTTAATTGGTAAACCTTCTTTTTGTGCTGCTGCTGCCGAGCCATTCCACAACATACCTAGACCCACATCACCCGCTAGGTAAGGCGCTGCAGGGTTATCTGAGTTAAATACCAGTACGTTTGGCATGAGTTTCTCAAGCTCTGCTTTCGCTTCGTCAATTTCTTTTGGGTTGGTAGTGTTGCCAGAGTAACCTAGCTTACGTAATGCAATATGGAAGACTTCACGGGTGTCGTCCATTAGCATTAATTGACCTTTAAGGTCAGGATCCCATAAGTCTGCCCAGCTGTCGAAATCTTCTGGGTCGTACATATCAGTATTAACCGCAAGACCTGTCATTGCGATTACGTGTGGAATTGAGTAATCGTTATTTGGATCAAAAGGTTTATCTAAGTAGTTCTTATCAAGCTCAGTAAAGTTCGATAGCTTTGATTTATCAATTTTTTGCAACATACCTTCGTCGCGCATTTTCGCAACAAAGTAAGTTGATGGCACAACCAGATCGTAACCTGTAGGGTGGGCACGAAGTTTTGCATACATGGTTTCATTCGACTCGTAAGTCGAGTAGATCACTTTAATACCTGTCTCTTTCGTGAATTGTTCACGAAGCTCAGTAGAGATATACGGCCCCCAGTTCATAAATACTAACTGTTTGTCTTTCTCTTCTTCTGAAGCAAAAGCATTAAAACTTGCTGAAAGTAGGGCTGTACTAATAACAAGAGATGACCATTTTTTCATTCGAGTGTCTTCGTAGTGAATGCGATAAAAAGTGGCCGAAATTTAGAGCAAGTTTCCGTTTTTAGATAGCAAAAAAGTGTTTGAAAATGTTACAGGAGAATATATTTAAAGGTCATTGAATAATATGTAAAAAAAATGGCTAACTGAATACAGTTAGCCATTTAGCATTAGCTGTTGTTGATGCTTACTTTATTTTGTCTCGAGCCAGTAATTGTGAGCAAATAACCAGAACAAGAGAAACTATCAACATCACTGTCGCTAGGGCGTTCACCTCAGGTGAAATACCGACTTTAACCATTGAGTAAATCTTCAATGGTAAGATTTCGTAAGTTGGACCCGTTACGAACGAGCTTACAATTACATCATCTAGCGATAGGGTGAAGCTTAATAACCAACCTGCAGCAACTGCGGGTTTTGCCAATGGTAGGATAATCTGCTTTAAGATAACCCACTCACTAGCGCCCAAGTCACGTGCTGCTTCAAGCATTTTCACATCAAAGCCTTTTAATCGGCTGTAAACTGTTACAACAACAAAAGGTAAACAGAATGTGATATGAGAAAGCAATAGCGTTAAGAAGCCTAAGTTCGCACCCAATAGTAAGAACAGTGCAAGTAGCGAGATTGCCATTACGATGTCTGGAGACATCATAACGAGAAATAGCATACCTGATACAAACTTCTTACCTTTAAAGTTATAACGAAATAAAGCAACAGCCGTTAAACTACCAATTAGGGATGCTGCTGTTGCAGAGAACACAGCGATAGTGATCGAGTGTCCTGCCGCTTGCATTAAACTGTCATTGTTAACCAGTTGCTCATACCATTTAGTGGTAAAGCCACCCCATTTCATACCGAATTTGCTTTCGTTGAATGAGTTAACAATCAGGATAATGATAGGGGTATATAAAAATGCATATACCACCGACATAAAGCTAAATTTAAACAAGCGTCCCATTATTCAAGCTCCACTTTTTTGTTCAGCAACTTACCTGCACGGTAGTAGGCATACAGCATAATTGCCATTGCTAACGTAAGGGCAATACTTGTTGCAGAACCAAATGGCCAATCTCGCGCGTTTAAAACCTGACTCTTAATAACATTACCAATCAGTAAGTTCTTCGCGCCGCCTAAAAGGTCGGAAACGTAGAACATACCCAAAGCAGGCAGTAATACCAATAAACAACCTGCAATAACACCAGGCATGGTTAGTGGGAAGATCACTTTAATAAAGGTTTGAACCTTATTTGCGCCCAAGTCGCGAGCTGCTTCAATGTAGTTATTATCAAGCTTTTCGATAGCGGAGTAGAGTGGTAGCACCATAAATGGTAGCAAGATATACACTAAACCGATCATTACTGCGTACTCGGTGTACATAATACGCAGTGGCTTATCGATAATATCGAGGTACATTAATGTGTTATTTAAAATACCACGCGTACCCAACATCAGTTTAAGGCCATATGTACGAATTAGAGAGTTAGTCCAAAATGGTACGATAACCAAAAACAGCATAAATGGACGCCATTTCTCTGGCATTTTTGCAATGGCATAAGCAAAAGGATAACCAATTACTAAACACAGAATGGTTGCTGTGATTGCCATGTAAAAAGAGTGCCAAAGTACTTTTGCGTACAGTGGATCAAACAGTCTTTCATAGTTATCAAACGTGAAGACCATTTTGATTAGATTTGCATCATCACGCGTTAGGAAACTTGTTCCTATAATCATTAAGTTAGGTACAAATACAAACAGTACTAACCAACTAACAACTAACGCGATAATGAAATTCTGTAAATTAAACTTCTTGCTCATCAGCGAGTACCACTTCCCAACTTTCAATCCAAGTAATGGCAACTTTTTGGTCAAGAGAGTGGTCTACGTCAGGGTCATCTTCGTTGAAGAATTCGCTAACCATCACAGACTTGCCAGACTCTAACTGCACCACAGAATCCAATGTCATACCTTTATAGGTACGTTCACGAACATAACCAACGATGCCGTTAGTTTCGTCACCGTTATGGATCTCTTCGATAAGAATGTCTTCAGGTCGAAGTAATACTTTAACCTTATCACCAACATTCACATCTAAATCACAGTGGATCAATGAGTGGCGACCTTCGACATCAGCCATGATACGTTTTTCGTCTAAACGCTCTTTAACTGTTGCATCAAATACGTTGATTTCACCGATAAAGTGGGCAACAAATAAATTCGTTGGTTCTTCATAAATTTCACGAGGTGAACCATCTTGCTCAACGTGACCATCACGCATAACAATGATGCGATCAGACATAGATAAGGCTTCTTCTTGATCGTGTGTTACGAAAATAAAGGTAATGCCTAACTTACGCTGTAGTTGTTTCAACTCAAGCTGCATCTGTTTACGTAATTTGTAATCAAGTGCAGACAGTGATTCATCAAGTAAAAGAACTTTTGGTTTGTTTACAACCGCACGAGCAATCGCAACACGTTGTTGCTGACCACCGGACAGTTGATGAGGTTTACGAGGGGCAAACTTTTCAAGTTGCACCATACGCAATGCTTCCATTACACGCGGCTCAATATCACTCGCGGGTACTTTTTGCATGCGTAAACCAAACGCGACGTTCTCAAACACTGTCATATGTGGGAACAGTGCGTAACTCTGAAACACCGTGTTTACTAGACGTTGTTCAGCAGGAATGTCTGTAACATCTTTGCCATCAATGGTGATCTGCCCATCATCGGCAGTTTCAAATCCAGCAATTAGACGAAGTACTGTGGTTTTACCACAGCCTGATGGACCTAGAATGGTTAGAAACTCACCATTGTTTACGTTTAGGTCCAAACCTGAAATGATCTGCTTACCGTCAAAGCTTTTGCTAAGACCCTTCAGCTGAATGACAGGTTTCTGAGATGTTTTTTCAGCGTTCAATTCTACGTTATCTCCACCCTGGGATTATTTGGTTAAATCCCAACATTTTGGCTTTAAAATAAAGGGCGCATGATAGACCTGTAGTCTTTCAAATTAAAGCGTTTTTTCACTAATTTTAATGCAAAGATGTAATATTTTTCATCGTTAAGTAGTGAAATCCCTTGTATGGTGTCAGTCACTTTATCGATTTTATAAACAATCTTTTACTAACATGTCGGTAATATGATTATTCAAAAAACTATCGTTATAATAAAAAACCTTATTACAGCTTAGTCTTAATAGTCGATCTTTAAGTGAAAGACGATTTTATTATCAGCTTTTTTGACTTTTTTGCATGAAAAACACACAAATTAGTCAGCTTGACTGTTTTTTTATCTTAGAAATGTTTTTGTCTTACCCTCTCTGAAGTACAATGCCGCATTACACCAATAACTGACATGAGTATGAAAGAGCCAATTAATCGAAGCTTCCACATTGGTGGGTCTATTGAAAAAGCATTGAAGGGGGAAGTGGAGCTACAACCCGTCACTGTTTTAGTTGAAGCATGGAAAATCACAGGGAAGAACATTTTTAGCTTTTTGCCTGCCGTAATTTGCTTGTTTCTTGCGCAAGTTGCATTATTACTTTTAGGGCTTGAAGTTCAATTAGGTAGCCCAACGGTTTTTTTTGATGCTTTCATTACAGGGCAGGGATTTACCGCTGAAATACTAAAAGCGGGCTTTATGGCTAATTTTTGGTCTGATGTGCTTATTGCGCCACTCTATGCAGGGGTTAGCCTAATGGCATTAAACCATGCGGTTGGTTTACCAACCAAGCCAAGCCAGATCGTTAAAGGGTTTTCTTTTACCCTTGTTTCATTAATTACCATGTTACTGCTTTCTTCTATTCAAGGACTAGGTAGCAGTGTTTTCCCATTAATTGGCTTGTTCCTAACAATGGCATTAAGCATGGCTATTTTATTAGTGTGCGAAAAGAAAGTATCACCAATAAAAGCGATTCAATACTCTTTCATGGCAACGATCCGTAAAGTATTGCCAATGACGGCTATCTATATTGTGATCATGCTAATGTTCTTTATCTCGATTGCTACTGCAGGTATCGGATTGATTTGGACATTACCTTTCTTCTTTAACGTGAAAGGGATTATTTATCGCAATATGTTTGGCGTAACATTACAAGTTACTTCTGTGGCAAAAAGTGATGATGAGCAACCTCCACAAGATGGCGGTGAGCCACCAGTTGATAAGATAGATAAAGATGTCTTTAATGCGTAAAGCATAAGTTTAAAAAAAGCTCCTAGGTTAGGGGCTTTTTTATTATTTGAATAACACCCTAACGCACTATAACTTTATATTTGATTGATAAAATAACAAACAGTAACTAATAAAAATCATGATTCAATCATTTTAAAAGCTTTAATAGGGCATATTGGCCCAAATACCCGTCTATTCATATTAAAACTGATACATCGCAAAAATAGTAATTAACTTATCCGTCATAATTTATTACGCAAATAAATAAGCTATGTAAGGTTAATGATGGATAAGTTACTTGAACGTTTTTCGCATCGAAACACAATCTGATGGTGATGTTGCATCATGTCCGAGTACTGCAGGGCAATTTAACCTTGCACAACAACTAAAATCTGAAATGGAAGAGTTGGGTTTATCTGATATTTCATTAGATGAACATTGCTATTTAATGGCACGTCTTCCTTCAAATGTTTCTGCTGATATTCCAGCTATTGGTTTTATTGCTCACATGGATACAGCACCTGATGCTTCAGGTCTAAATGTTAAACCACAAATTGTAGAAAACTATCAAGGTGGTGATATTGCATTAGGCATTGGTGATGAAGTGCTATCTCCCATTCAATATCCCGACTTAAATAAGTTACACGGTCACAATATTATCACTACCGATGGTACAACACTGCTAGGTGCGGATAATAAGGCCGGGGTTGCTGAAATCATGACTGCCATTGCGTATCTTGTGGCACACCCTGAAATTAAACATGGTGATATTTGTATTGGTTTTACACCTGATGAGGAAATCGGACGTGGGGCTGATCTCTTTGATGTTGAGAAGTTCAATGCACAATGGGCTTACACCATAGATGGTGGACCTATAGGTGAATTAGAGTTTGAAAACTTTAATGCAACCTCTGCTGATGTGATTTGTCATGGAACCAATGTTCACCCTGGAACTGCGAAAGGTAAGATGGTGAACTCAATGAACATTGCCGCGCAGTTTCAGTTAATGATGCCCAGCAATGAAACGCCAGAAGCGACAGAAGGGTATGAAGGTTTCTACCATTTAAAATCAATGAAACCATCTGTCGCTAAAACAGAGTTAGGTTATATCATTCGTGATTTTAGCCGTGAAGGGCAAGAACAACGTAAAGCCTTTATGCAGCAGAAAGTTGATGAACTAAATCTACAACTTGAAAAAGGGCGTGTAGAGTTAGTGTTAACCGATTCATATTTCAATATGCGTGAAATGGTAGAGCCATATCCACATATCATTGAATTAGCGAAATCAGCAATGATTGAATGCGACGTACAGCCAGAGATCAAACCGATTAGAGGTGGTACAGACGGCGCGCGTTTATCATTTAAAGGATTACCATGCCCGAATATCTTTACTGGCGGATATAATTTTCATGGTATTCATGAGTTTATTACTGTCGAAGGGATGGAAAAGGCAGTAAATGTGATTATAAAACTGGTTGAAAAAACAACAGAAAAATATAGCTAATGCGTTGTAGCTAATTAAAGCCCCTAACATGTTTTAAATCATAATAAACGTGTTAGGGGGTTTTGTTATTCGTGATCTGTGCCTTTAAGTATTTCGTTTAGCTTTTTCAAAATAGTATGAACGGCGTGTCCTTTTGTGACTTCACCACCTTGCTCAACTTCAATTTTCTTTTTACCGTATAAGCCGGTTTCTTCTTCAGCGATATGAAGCCAGTCTGGATGCCAGTAAAAAGATTGACCGCCATCTGTGATCCAATTATGTACACCACAATTTTCACCACGGTAGTTAAGATCTTTAGCTTGGTAAGCCATACTTTATCCTTTTTTTTATAGTCAGTTATGTCAGAACAATATAGAAAATCAGAATACTAAACCGTGATCTAAGTATAATATTTATAGTGAATGTAACCAATTATTAATATAAATAATGGGATTAGATTCTCACGTTTCGTTCTGACTAACTGTATTTGTGATGAGCTTTTGAATCTCATTACAGCAGTCTTCCCAACCCAAATTGTCAGTATTATTCTAGCGTTATTATTAATGTCTTAATAAGGGCAACGATGGACACCCTCGAACAAGTTCATAGTCAAAAAGTCTATTTTTGTACCGATGAAGCGTTAGCAAATGCACAAGTACAATGTTTGGAAGTGCTGTATGACTTTAATCAAACTCGACCTTCTGAATATGATAAGCGCCAAGCTATCATGAAAGATTTGTTTGCTGCTGTGGGTGATAATTGCTACATCGAGCCACCGCTACGTGCTAATTGGGGAATCAATACACATATAGGCAATAACGTTTACGCTAATTTTAATCTTACCTTGGTTGATGATACCCATATCTATATTGGTGACAGTGTCATGATCGGACCTAATGTCACTATTGCAACAGCAGGTCATCCTATCGACCCTGATCTTCGTCGCGATGTGGCCCAATTTAATATTCCAGTGACGATTGGAAATAATGTCTGGTTAGGTGCACATGTGGTGGTTTTACCAGGTGTGACAATAGGTGAGAATACGGTGATTGGTGCAGGTAGTATTGTTACCAAAGATATTCCTGCCAATGTGGTTGCAGTCGGTAACCCTTGCCGAATATTAAGACCGATTACTGAGCACGATAAAGAGTATTACTATAAGAACCGCCGGATTCATGAGTAATTATTTCTATTCATTTACAATGATTGCTCTCTAACAGGTAAAATAGTGTGATAAACACTCAGTGGTAAAGGTTATATGACAGCTTCAATTAAATTTATTGCAACAGACATGGATGGCACGCTGCTTTGTGAAAAAAAGCAATTACCATCGGATTTTTATGATGTATTCAACCAACTACAGCAAAAGAATGTGCTATTTGCTGCGGCATCAGGGCGTCAATATCAAAGCCTAGTGAATACATTTGCTCCAATTAAAGATGATATGATCTTTATTGCTGAGAACGGTACATTAGTAATGTATCAAGGAAAAGAGTTGTATAGCTCAACTATCCCAACCAATGAAATTCACGATATTCTTAAAACTGTTAAGCAAGTACAGGACTGTGACATTGTGTTATGTGGTAAGAATGCAGCCTATACCGAAGCCACCAGCGAACAAGCTTTAGATGAAATTCGTAAGTATTACCATAATCTTGAGTTAGTTGATGATTTACTGGCTGTTGATGATGAGTTTATTAAAGTCGCGGTTTTAAATTTCAATGGTACAGAAGAGCATGTTTATCCAGTGCTATCACCGCAATTTGGTGGCACACATCAAGTGGTCGTAAGTGCGAAGATTTGGCTTGATTTAATGCATAAAACAGCGTCAAAAGGCGCCGCAATAAAGTACTTACAAAAAGAATTCGGTTTTACGTTCGAGGAGAGTATGAGCTTTGGTGATTTCTTCAATGATGTAGAAATGCTTAAAGAAACTTACCATAGCTATGCAATGGACAATGCCCATCCTGAGATAAAAAAATTAGCTCGATTTGAAGCGCCGAGTAATAACGAACAGGGTGTAATGACTGTTATTAAGAAGACAATATTATAATCAGCATCTTAATCTAAAGTTATAAGCCTCAATATATTGTTTTAACAATCATTGAGGCTCTACTTTTACTCTTTAATAAAAAAAGCATTACCATCAATATCGAGTGGTACGATAGGTTTATCGGGTTTTGCGTAACTTAAACGTCCAACACTTTGCGTTACGTGGTAGTTATCGAGTCCAGAAAGCGTCATTAAGTCTAGGCTTTCAATATTGATATAGCCATCTTTTCGAAGGGCGTATTTAGGTAAAATCACTCGCTCAATTTCCCCAATAATCATATATGTACCATTAGATGGAATAGGTATGATTTCTACTAACCTTAAGCCTATTTTTATTGGACTCTCTAATACAAATGGCGCATCAAAATGATTGTCATAGAAAGGGGTGAGACGCGTTTCATTAAATTCTGACACATCTTTAGGATAGCGAGCAGATGTTTGATGGGCTCGTTGGTAGAATTCCTCAGATACAGCGTTAATTGTGTATTGTTCGGTTTGCTGGATGTTTGTATAAGTGTGTCGTTCGACGGTGTTAGGACGTAATATAAAGCCTAATAATGCAGGTGATGATCCAAGATGGATAACAGAACTGACAATGGATACATTTTCATTTCCATCTTTATCTGTCGTTCCTATAAGGTTGGCGCTTTTAAAACCAGGTAAAGAGTTTATTAATTGAACTCTTTGACGTTTTTCCATTGTGTGAATATCACGTGTTGATAATCGAATATTATCCATATATTACCTCAGGTTTCTAAACGTTAAGTTTTTTACGCCTAATGACTGAGTGTGGATCACCTTGATAATATGAATAATAAAGAAATGAAAGAGTTATAAAGCCATAGTGAGTTATGGTTAACTACTTAAAACACTATGGCTAATATTTAACCTGATTTAATGCATCACTGGTTATAACGAGCCATTAAATGCTGTTTAAAAAAACGAGGATTTAATGTTTCGCCTGTCGCTTGTTTTACTAATTCATCCGTTGAAAGTGTACATCCTTTTGACCAGATATTCGTTTCAAGCCATGTAAAAATAGGGGATAAATCACCTGATGTAATTGCAGCTTCAACATCTACTACTTTCTTCATTGCAGCCATGAATTGTGCGGCGTACATAGCACCCAGCGTATAAGATGGAAAATAACCAAAGCTACCATCTGTCCAGTGAATATCCTGCATACAGCCATCTTTGAAGTTACCTTTCGTATCAATACCAAGATAAGCTTGCATTTTTTGATCCCAAATTTCAGGAATATCGTCAACTTCGATTATACCTTCAATAAGATCACGTTCAATTTCATAACGCAGAATTACGTGGGCTGGGTAAGTTACTTCGTCAGCATCAACACGGATAAAACCCGGTTTAACGCGAGTATTAATAGTGTTGAGGTTTTCAGCCGTCAGCGCACTATCGGTTTCACGATTAAATGTTTTCTGTGCTAATGGCGCCAGTTTTCTTGCAAAATCAATATTACGTGAAAGCTGCATTTCAAAAAACAGCGACTGACTTTCATGAATCCCCATTGAACGAGCTTGGCCTACAGGCAGATCTCGCCATTGATGTGGTAAACCTTGCTCATAACGTGCATGACCAGTTTCATGAATAACGCCCATTAAGGCTGAGGTAAAGTCAGTTTCGTCATAACGCGTTGTAATACGTACATCGGTTGATACACCACCACAGAATGGGTGAGTACTGATATCTAACCGCCCATGATTAAAATCGAAGTTTAATAGTTTCATGACGTCTAGACTAAGTGCGTTTTGCTCGGCAATCGGGAATGTTCCGGTTAAAGGCAATACGGCGTCATTCTTCTGCTTGTTTTGCACATCTTGAATAAGCTGCGGCAACCACGATTTTACATCAGCAAAAATACCGTCAAGAATTTCAGAAGTCATTCCTGGTTCGTAAAGATCGAGCAGGGCATCGTATAGACTTAATCCTGTTGCTTTAGAGCGAATAGCCGCTTCTTGACGTGCAAGTTTCACAACAGGAGCGAGGTTTTGTTTAAATCCTTCCCAGTCATTTTCTTTACGTTGGGTACGCCAAGCATGCTCACATTGTGAGCCTAATAAGGATTTTTGCTCCACTAGCTCGGCTGGTAAAATGTTATGCATCATCCATTGACGTTTTAACGCAGCAAGGCTGATACGTTCAGCATTAGATAATTGCTCTTTTTCTGCTTGTTCAAACCAATCAGCAAGATAACCAGCGGTTGATAATTCATGTGTAATAACCGCAAGTTCAGCCATTGCTTCCGAGCGAGCTTCAGCACCACCACTTGGCATCATTGCAGCTTGATCCCAACCACATATTGCGCTTAGATGACCTAAACGCGATAACTTACGAGCATGCTGTTCTAATTTTAGATAATAGCTCATTTCACATCCCTAATGTTTAGCTGTTAAAAACATCACTATATTATGTATTACTTATTGAATAGTCAGTAAAAAAGTACGAAAGGTTCATTAAAATAGGGAAAAATTTATAACAACGTGAGCAATAATAAAAAAACACGATAGAGGCAGTATTAAACGTTTATATTTTTTTTTATTAACGCTATAAATGTAAAGATGGCGTGCAAATCGTAAAACAGTGTTACAAAAGGAAGTTTTTCATATTGCAAACGCTATAATGGGCCTCAACTAATATACCTATTTGAACTATTTTACGAACTTATGATGTTGTAAATAGTTATATTAGATTGTTTATCGTATTTTTAAGGGATTTTGCCTCAAATGAAAAAGACATCACCGCTTTTTTCTCTCGTTGGTGTAACTGCGCTTTGTACTGTGTCGTTTTCATCATTAGCAGCACCTTCTGTTATTCCAGATGCACCGACATTAAGTGCAAAGGGTTATGTATTGATGGACTACAATACAGGCCAAGTATTAGTCGAGAAGAATGCTAACGAAAAATTAAACCCTGCAAGCTTGACGAAATTAATGACTAGTTATGTTGCTGGTCAGGAAATGCAACAAGGCAATATCAGTAAAGATGATATTGTTGTTATTAGCCGTAACGCATGGGCACGTAATTTCCCTGATTCTTCGAAAATGTTTATCGAAGTAGGGAGTGAAGTACCACTAATGGACTTGTTCCGTGGTTTGATTATTCAATCAGGTAACGATGCAAGTGTTGCACTTGCTGAACACGTAGCTGGCTCTGAGCAAGCATTTGTGGGTTTAATGAACTCATGGGCTAAAAAGCTAGGAATGAATGCTACACATTTTGCGAATCCTCATGGTTTAGATCACAGTGATCTTTATACTACACCGTATGATATTGCATTATTAGGCCAAGCGTTAATTCGCGACTTACCATCAATTTATCCGCTATACAGTGAGAAATCATTTACATATAACAACATTACCCAACGTAACCGAAATGGTCTGCTGTATGATAAAAGCATGAATGTTGATGGTATGAAAACCGGCTACACAAGCGGTGCTGGATATAGCTTAACAAGTTCTGCAACTGAAGGTGACATGCGTTTAATTGCGGTTGTGATGGGAACAAAAAGTACCAAAACCCGTGAAAGAGAAAGTAAAGCCTTACTAAATTACGGTTTCCGATTTTTTGAAACAGTCGTGCCACATAAAGCTGGCGATAAAATCTTATCTGAACGCGTATGGTTTGGTAATAAAGAGAACGTTGAGTTAGGTGTTGATAGTTCAAGCTATGTGACATTGTCACGTAACGACACCAAAAAATTGACAGCAAGCGTTGAGCTTAATGGTGAACTTGATGCACCGATCGAGAAAGGTGAAGTCGTCGGTAAGGTACTTTACTCTGTTGATGGTAAAGAAGTTGCGTCTCAACCACTTGTTGCATTAGATTCAGTTGAACAAGGCAGTATTTTCAGCCGCCTTATTGATCATGTTAAAAAGTTCTTTGCTGGATTATTTAGTTAATTTAATCGCTTTTTAAGGTTAAAGATTCGTATACAAAGAAGCTCGGTTTTAGCCGAGCTTTTTTGTATCGATTTATCCAATGATGGTTTTCCGTAGTTTACTATTTCCTGTTGAGTCTAAAATCCGTATAATTCACGCCCTATAAATTCTTATCCAGCAATTCTACTGTCGGGATTACCGACGGTGAGAGAAGTAGTAATGAATCAGACAGATAATCGTAAAGAAGTACTTGAATTTAATAAGCTGCAAAAGCGTCTACGTCGTAATGTCGGTAACGCCATTATTGACTACAACATGATTGAAGAAAATGATGTTGTGATGGCATGTATCAGTGGCGGCAAGGACTCATTTGCGATGCTGGATATCTTATTGAACCTGCAAAAAGCAGCACCGATCAATTTTGAAGTTGTTGCGGTTAACTTAGATCAAAAGCAACCAGGTTTCCCTGAGCATATTCTGCCAGAGTACTTTTCTAGCTTAAATATCCCATACTATATCGTAGATAAAGACACTTACTCTGTAGTGAAAGAGAAAGTGGAAGAAGGTAAAACAACGTGTGGTCTTTGCTCTCGTTTGCGCCGTGGTACGCTGTACTCTTTTGCTGAGAAAATTGGTGCAACTAAGATCGCACTAGGACACCACTTAGATGATATCGTTGAAACATTATTCTTAAACATGTTCCACGGCTCTCGTTTAAAGGCAATGCCGCCTAAGTTACGTTCTGATGATGGTCGTAATGTTGTTATTCGTCCATTAAGTTACTGTCGTGAAAAAGATCTAATTAAGTACGCAGAGCATAAAGCCTTCCCAATTATTCCTTGTAACCTGTGTGGCTCTCAAGAAAATCTACAACGTCAAAGTATTAAAGCGATGTTAATTGATTGGGACAAGAAAACACCAGGTCGCGTAGACGCTATCTTTAAATCTATCCAAAACATCAGTCCAAGCCAGTTAGCTGATAAAAATCTATTTGATTTTGTTAACTTGCCATTAGATCGTGAAGGTGAGAAGGCTGAGTATGCCTTTACTGAAGCGACGGTTTCTTCAACAAACATTGATGAGTCGATGTTTATTGATGTGACTAACGTTTAGTCACTACGTTGTTAAAATAATGGGCTAATAAACTTTGCCAAATGCGACAAAGAATTTAGCCCTTTATTTAAGAAGCTCAGAAAACGCCTCACTGTTTCTTTTTACTGCATTATCGTTGTTACTCATCAACTGACTTTTACTGGTTATCCATCCTTTATTATTCACGGTTCTTAAGTGGTATTCGTCATTATTGTCAGTAATAAACGAACCTTCTGTTAAGTTACTTATTTGTGTAATCTTCCCTATATCTTGGCGTTGTGTGTTTTGAAGATCCCATGATGTTACCTTGTCACTTATTGTATTTATCTTTGAGACTATTATTTGTTGTTCAGCACCATTTGGCATGGTGAAAACTAAGCTATCACCAATAGTTAAAATACTGAGTAACTCATCATTTATTTCCACAATACTTTCAATCGGTAGTATTGATATTCCTTGTTCTTGTTTCACTTTGTCTAGTAAATTGGGGCGGTAAAGCCAGAGATCTTCGCCTGTTAATAGATTAATCGGTGTATCAATTGTTGTCGCTACTTGATGATCATAACTATGAAGTTGTGGGTTACCTTCTAGATCTTCTTCAGCGACATAAGAAGGATCATCAATGATTATTTCTTCTTCCATACTTAATATTTTAAAATCTTTGGGCGCTTCAGCAACCTCATAAAGGTTTTTTGTTAATTGATTCTTATTTATTGTACGTGATGTATCACTTACAATTTCAGGTGTTTTTATTTCGTTAGCTGTTTTGTCGGGTTTAAAAATAAAGACACAGAGCAACCCAACAATCAGCGCTAAACCAGTATATTGGATCACTCTTTTCATACATTACTCGGTAATATTTAATTTAATATCAAGGTGTAAGTCTTTAGTGAACCCACGCTTATGTAAGCCCTTCACGTTAACGGATAAAGATCCAGAATATTCACCAATAGGTAAATCTTTATTGTCATCAGCGATAAAGCTCACACGTAACTCACCATAAACAGGGCGCATATAACGACAATAGGCGGCATTGTTCATTATTGTCCACCCACAACCCATATAGCGTTCTCCGCGCAACATAATAGTTTGTTGTTCTCCGGTTTCTGTATTCGTTACATTTACTTTCAAACGACTATAACCTCGGTTATAGCGACGCCAAACCACACGATTACGGTTCATTTTATTATCAGATAGATAATATACGCTGCCATAAACATCTTTTTCATAACGAGGAGAAACGTAAGGTGTTGAATCAGTAATGACTCCGTCACTTGGAAGTGCAGAAGTAATCTCGATATTTGTTGCAACGGTTACTTCATCTGAGTAAGAGCGGTTATAGAGACTTTTTACCATTAAACTAAAATCACCACTGTAAGTACCGATAGGCAATGTCGGATTATCTGCTTGAATAAATTCTAGTTTAAGTTGACCTAAGTTTGGCGCAGGGTAACACCATGCACTGTTATTAATACGTCCCCAGCCACAATGTGTTTTACGTTGACCTCGCAACCAGACTTCATGTTCTGTATTGTTTTCTTTTTGGGTTAATGCAACGGAAAATTTGGTCATTTTTCGTGGATAACGCCAAACAAATCGTTCAGGTCCAGAAACAACATTGTCGCCCTTAACATAATAAACAGAGCCTCGTACACTTTGCTCTAAAGGATCGGTTTCTATCGGTGCTTCATGGGTTAATAACCATGCAGGTTCCTCAACTGGCGGCTCATCTTCAATATCATCTACGGTTTTTAATACAGGAACGACACCTTTTAACCAATCAATATGTAAAGCAATAGGGACGTGACCTGAATACCCATATTGCCAGCCATACCACCATGACGAAATACCGACAGCAACAGGGTGTTCATTACGTTGTTGCCAAATCGCAGAGCCACTATCACCTGGGCTTGCAAATGCCCATGCGTCTGTATTCTCAATGGCCTGATTTATTAAACAGTCTTGGTAATAATAACGAATATGTCCTTCACCATGTCGCTTACCAATATAGCCAAGTTGACCTAATGAACGTGAACCGAAGATACCAAATCCTGTGAAGGTAGTAGGGTTAAGTAGCAAATCAGTATTTAAATTATTGTCGACAAACGGTTGCTTAATGACATCACCATTTGCATCTAGGGGATCGGAGACTTTCGGGATTTTTGCGACCGCTATGTCATCACTGCAGCCAGTAAAGGTACGAAAATAGTTAGTAGAAATACCTGCAGCAATAATCGTCCCATCTTGTTGTTTAAACGAGACATATTGACCTGAATATTCTGAAGAATCAGAGCCTGATAAACAGTGTGCAGCCGTTAGTACATAGCTATGAGATTCATCACTCCCAAGCCATGTACCTGAACAATATCCGCTACCAATCACTAAACCGACGGAGCGAAATTGTTCAACATTCGCATTTTGTTCTAATACGTTACTAACATTATTGACGACACTTGGATCTAAACTTCCTCCTAATTCAATGTATTTACTATCGTTAATGCCTAATGAAAAAGCAGAAGCTGAAAACAACAGGGTGAGACAGCATATATAACGACTTAAAAAATGATAACTATTCATGACGTTAACCAGCCTAAAACGGTGTGTTTTTAAGAGTAGATTATCAATAAGAAGTCATTTTTATCAAAAATAAGACATTGTCAGTGGCACAACACATACCTAACAATATTCTTTGTGTTTTTAAGCTGATAACATGATTGGAAATATTTCGACGATAGAGACATGCATGTTACGCAGTATTTTAATCACAACGAGCCTTGTATTCATGGTGGGTTGTAGCTCTCATCAAGCACAAGAATTGGGGCTAGGTGGTGGGCAAGTTAATGGCTATGCGCAAAATATGACAAATGCTCAATTGTGCAGCATTTATTTAAAAGAACGGACGTCAAATCAGACTCGATCAGCTATTGCTTCTGAATGGAGTCGTCGCAAGTTAAGTCGAGCATATTGTAAAGAAAAAGCCAATGAGTGGTATCTTACCAAATTTGCCAAATGGCTAACGCTACAAGAATCTGAGAAGAAATAAATCGCATTCTATAAGAGAAAGGCCTCAATAGAGGCCTTTCTTACTTAATCGATATTAGGTGCTAATGGACTAACGTACCCATCAGGTTTTAAAGCTAATAAATCACAATTTAAACTATCAATCGTATTTTCAGCGGTATTTCCTATAAAGACAGCCGATAATCCAGTCCGACCTGTTGTTCCTAATATAACAAGTTCTGCTTTTATATCTTCAGCAACTTGAGGAATAATATCTTCAGGTAAACCTTCAAGCACATGAGTTTGCTCTTCACTAATTCCATATTTTTGACGGAGTGCTTTCATCGTCGTTAGGTGATACCCACGTACAGCATCGGTATAACTAGCAGGATCAAATTCAGGTAATTCAATCGTAATATTTACCGGTGTTGCAGGGTAAGCATTAACTAAATTAACTTCGGCATTAGCGATAGAAGCAAACGCAAATGATTCTTTGACGATTTTTTCGTTAAGCTCCTCGTGAGTTTCATCATCGGTAGAGATATTGACGCAACCTAATACTTTGCCGTGCTCAGGCCAGTTATTACCTTTAACTAAAAGTACAGGAATAGGGCATTTACGAAGCAGATGCCAATCTGTTGGTGTGAAAATCACAGAGCCTAAACGATCATGTTCATGAGTGGCTTTGATAAGTAAATCAATGTCTTGGCTATATACATCAGCAATGATGGCCTCATAAGGACGATTATGCCAAACCACTTTAATTTCTATATCAACGTCTTTTTCTAAGTAAGGCTGAATGATTTCCTTTAACCACTCTTCTCGCTGCATTACCACACCGCGACGCATAGCATCACGTTCGTCTGATGATAACATTGACGTCATTTCATAAGAGAAATCATAAATAGCTAAGAAAATAATAATTTTTACATCTTTGCTCATTTTAGCAAGATGAACAGCGCGCGAGATCGCTGGTTGTTGTTCTTTTTCAGGATCTGCGACGACTAATATATTTTTATACTTTTGCATAATGCCTCCTTTACACAACTGTGTAGGCAATCTCTTGATAAGTTGAATTTAAAACAGGTATAACAACGGCTATGTACTTAGATATCAAAAGATTAAATAAATCCTTATAAATACTGTAACCTAGAATAGAAAGATATGGGAACGATAATAGAGAAAATTATGTAAACTTTGATACGCTGGACAAATAAATATAAGAAATAGCGGATTAGCGAAATAAAAAAGCACCGTATAAACGATGCTTTAAAATTTAAAAAGGATAGGGCTAAAACGATTATTGTGGAGGTAATGTGTTACTTTTAGCCACACCAGCAAGACGAGCTAACTCATCGTGATCAATAATTGTAATGTATTTACCTTTTACACTTAACATCTCAGATTTCTGGAAACGCCCTAATAAACGACTGATAGTCTCAACCGTTAAGCCTAAGTAGTTACCAATATCACCGCGTGTCATTGTTAAACGGAATTCACGTGGAGAAAAACCGCGCTGAGAAAAACGTAGTGATAAGTTATATAAGAAAGCGGCAAGACGTTCTTCAGCATTCTTTTTAGAAAGCAGCAAGATCATTTCCTGATCGCCTTTAATCTCATTGCTCATTAAGCGCATGATTTGTTGACGAAGCTTTGGCATTTTACCAGAAAGATCATCAAGGATTTCAAATGGGATTTCACACACCATTGATGTTTCAAGTGATTGAGCAAAACTTGGATGCTGCATTTCATTGATCGCATCAAAACCTACTAAATCACCTGCAAGATGGAAGGCAGTAATTTGCTCGTCACCTTGTTCGGTAATGGTGTAGCTCTTAATGGTGCCAGAACGAATAGCATATAACGATTTTAGTTCGTCACCTGCTTTAAATAGCTCCTGACCTTTTTGGATCGGTTTTTTTCGTTCTATGATTTGATCCAGTTGGTCTAGCTCAGACTCATTCAGCGTGAAAGGAATGCATAACTGACTAATACTGCAATCTTGGCAGTGAATTGCACACCCACCTGATTGGATACGTTTTGTTGTAAGCTTGTCTGAAATCATATGCCTGTCTAACCAATTTGATGTAGGTCAATATTTTAACATATTATGAAGCATTATTACGAGTAATAAAAAGGTCACAATATTTGTTTGATTGCTATATAACCAGTTTGAATGCCATAAACCATTAATAATAATGCACTAACACGCCTAAAATAGAGGTTCTTTAGACATATTTTTAACTGTGTCGCAAAACCGCCAACCGCTAACATTGCAGGTAATGTACCTAACCCGAAAGCAAGCATTACTATTGCACCATTTAGAGCACTTCCAGAAACAGCTGCCCATGTTAAAGTTGAATAAACTAAACCGCAAGGTAGCCAGCCCCAGAGAAAACCAAATGGCAAAGCTTTTATCGGTGATTTAAGGGGAAGAAATGATGAGGCTAGTGGTGAGATATATCGCCATACCACTTGCCCAACACGTTCAATTTTGTTTAACCCAAACCACCATTGGCCAATATATAACGCTAAAATAATCATCATAATTGCTGCTAAAAAGCGCATGAATATCAATGGGCTATTAGATCCATTAATGGTAGCAATACTCGCAAGCATTGCGCCTATAATTGCCCCCGCAACTGTATAAGCGACTAATCTTCCAAAATTATAATTTAATAGATAAATCCAACGTTTACTGTTTTTTGTGTTTTCTGGCATACCGATTGTGATCGCAGCAGCAACACCACCACACATACCAATGCAATGGCCAGCGCCCATTAAGCCGATTAAAAAGGCAGCATAAAAATCTAAATTAACCATTATTGCTATCTTGATCGTTACTTGGCTTTTTTTCTATTAATTCAGAATTGGAAACTGTGTTTTTATGTTTAGTATCATCTTCGTCGAACAAAATATCATATCCACGACGCTCTAAATCATCAAATTGCTCACTTTTCACTGCCCATAAAAATATACCGATAGCAATACAGACAAAAACAATAGCGATAGGTATTAATATGTAAAGACTTTCCATTTATTTTAATAACCTTAAAGAATTTGATACAACAATGATCGAGCTTGCTGACATACCGACAACGGCAAAATAGGGCGCCACCAGTCCTGAAATAGCCAGAGGTAGGATTATCAAGTTATAGCCAAGCGCCCAAGATAAATTTTCTCGAATAATTTTTCGAGTTTTCAATGCTAAAGTACGGGCTTCTAAGATACGTTCTAATTTATCGCCAACTAGTACCATATCTGCTGAAGATTTAGCTATATCTGTTCCACCACCCATAGCAACAGAAAGGTGAGCGCCTGCGAGAACAGGGGCGTCATTGACACCATCACCTATCATTAATACTACGTCATCTGCTAATAATTCGTTCAAATACGCCAACTTTCCTTGTGGTGTTTGGTTAGCTATAACCTCATCAATATTCAGTTGTTTAGCAACGTTATTGGCATGAACAGTATTATCACCCGTTAACATTGTTACGTTAATACCATGTTGCTGACATTGTTTAACTAAAAGAGCGCTTTCTTGACGGATTGGGTCGTCTAATTTAAATGCTGCAATAGGTTGCTGATTGCAAGTTAACCATACCGAGAATTCATTACTATTTTTAAACGATTGATTATTTTCAATATCAAGAGCAAAACTATATTTACCAATGCGCCACTCATCACCATTCAGCGTTGCTTTCAAACCACAACCAATCACATTCTCGACCTTATCAAAAAGTACGCTTTGTAGGCGATATTGGCTAAAAGCTTGAGCAATAGGGTGATTGGCGAAACGCTCTAATTCAGCAGCAATCATCAACGTTTTGTCTTGTTCTATGTTTCCGAATGTACGCGTTTCAACTAAGCGAATGTTACCTTCAGTTAAGGTGCCTGTTTTGTCTAATACCAGTCGATTAACGTTACATAGCGTTTCTAATACATGCCCTTGACGAAGCAATATCCCTAATTTACTAAGTGTAGACGTTGAACAGGTAATAGCCGTTGGTGTGGCTAATGATAGGGCACACGGACAGGTGGCAACTAAGACTGCTAATGTGATCCATAATGCATCATCAGGTTGATTTTGATGCCAATAATACCAAGTGCTAGCTGCGATAATCAGTATTGCAGCAACAAAATAGCGAGCTACATTATCGGCTAACTCTGCCACTTTAGGTTTTGAGAGTTGAGCTTCATCTTGCAAGCGTACGATATTAGAAATAAGTGAGTCATTTCTATTGACTGTAACTGTCATTGTGACATTGGCATCACCGTTAATCGTCCCTGCAAACACCTTATCTCCAATCGCGCGAGTGACAGGCACTGACTCTCCCGTTAACATGGATTCATTAACGGTTGTTAATCCTTTATTTATTTCACCATCTGCAGGGAAATGCTCCCCTGGCAATATAGTGACAACGTCACCTGTTTTAAGCGTTTTTGCTGCAACTTGTTCACCATTAGCAAGCGTAGCCATATTTGGTATGAGTTTTAACAAATTTGCACTGGCGGCCGCTGCTTGTCGACGGGCACGCATTTCTAAGAATCGACCCAATAGTAAAAAGAACGTAAACATTGAAATGGATTCAAAGAATACTTCGCCTTTATCCATAACAGTTGCGTATAAACTTGCACCGTAAGCAAACAATAAAGCGATTGAAACAGGCACATCCATCCCTAATGTGAAGGCTTTTAGGCTTCTCCATGCATTAATATAAAAAGGGAGTGCTGAGTAGAGTAAAACGGGGGTGGCAAAAATTAGGCTTACCCAACGGAGGTAGTTTTTAAATTCAGTATCTAGATCGCCAAAGACTTCAAAATAGAGCGCAAATGCAAGCATCATCACCTGCATGGTAGCAATGCCCGCAATACCTAGCTTATACAAATATTGCTTCATTATGTTGTGGTATTGTAGCTCTTGAGCATCAGCTTCAAAGGGTGATGCTTGATAGCCAATATTATGGATAACCGTTAATAAATGGCTGAGTTGTACTTTTTCAGTATCCCAAACGAGCAATGCACGATTGGTCGTAGTATTTACACGAATGGAAATAACACCATCTTCGCGTACTAATTGCTTTTCAATTAACCATGCGCAAGCAGCACAAGAGACACCTTCAACAGAAAGGGACACCTCACTGAAATTTTGATCTGTCGTTCGTACGAAATCTTGCTGAATATCTGCGTGATCATAAAGGGAGAGAGACTTAAACTGTTCGGGGACTAAATCGGCTTTTTCGGCAGGCTCAGTTCGGTACTCGTAATACGAAGTAAGGCCACTTTTAACAATCGTTGTTGCAACGGCTTCACAGCCAGGACAACACATAGATCGAAGTTGGCCTAATATTTCGACTTCAAATTGGCAACCACTAGGAACAGGATCACCGCAGTGGTAGCACTCATCATGAACATGTTTTTCTATTGTCATTCCTTACTCTGCCCGTACAACGAAGTCGGAGAAGGTGATGGTACGTCTACACGTCCTTGTAAACTCCAATCACTTTTAAAAGGTTCAATATCAACTAACCATGGGCCAATTAAAGATTCCGGTGTGATAAGTACCTTTTACGTAGGTCATGATCATTTGGCTAATATCTTTATCCGGAATAATTCGAATATTCGCATTAATATTTAAAGTATCAACCTCCCGAAAACGAGAACGAACTACATTAATAATAGTAATCCATATCCCCAAAAATGTTGACATTCGACCTTGCTCCTCTGATTACTCATCAAAACAAGATTCAAATTGCTATTTTTTTGTAGAAGTGGCATTTTCATTTCTCATAATACTTGAGCTAACACATTTTTCAGAGTGGGTGACCACATTACATTTACGCTTAAGTAACAGTATGTGAGAATTTTGAGCTCTGTAACACAGGAATATTTGTAAAATATGGCAGCAGAAAAACTAACCCGTGGTCGTTTAATCCAAATAATAGTGTTAATGACTATATTGATTTCAGCTTTTTTTTGGAGAACAGTGACATATACATCTCCCGAAGGTGAAGATAGTCTTAAAGATGGAGTGAAAATATGTCAATTAGACACAACAAATTGTCAGTATTTGTTAGATGATAAGAACGTTGATGTACAGCTTTTAACAAAAAAAATATCTGCACAAGCACCAATTCTATTACAAATAACCAACATGGATGTTAAACCGTCAGCTACTGCTTCAGGTGTTTCAATGAATATGGGAACGGTACCCATTATGTTTACGCAGCATAATAAGAACACTTGGGTGGGAGAGTTTACCGTTCCAGCATGTACACATAACTCAATGGTTTGGGAAATAGATATAACGGCTAAAAACACGACAATGATTTCCCAATTTACCGTTACTAAATAATATTAGAAATAGCACTTCTTAATATGAACATTTACTGAAGTGCTATTTACTCGCAATAAATCATTTTCTTTGTCATCCCGCCATCCACAACAAAATTTTGCCCCGTTATGAAACCTTGGCTACAAAGTAAAAAATCAACCATTTCAGCAATATCATTGACATTTCCAACTCTTCCAGACAAGTGCTGCTGATGATCGATACCTCGTAATTGACTCGTATCTGTATGAATCCAACCCGGTGAAATACAGTTTACTTTTATATTAGGAGATAAACTCACAGCGAGTGCATGAGTTAATGATACCAATCCACCTTTACTTGCAGCGTAAGCTTCGGTGTTTGGTTCCGACTGTAGATATCTTGTTGAGCTCATATTAATAATATGTCCTTTACTTTCAGTAAGTAAAGGTAGGCACTGCTGACTCATGGCTAAAGGGGATGTTAAGTTAACATTTAAAATATGGTGCCATTCATCTAACGGTAATTGGTGTAAGGGAGTATTGTAAGGGTTGGAAATAGCAGCATTATTGATGAGACCATCTAGTCTTCCAAATTGACATTTCACCCAATCTAACGTGTTTTTAATATCCGATATTTGAGTAACGTCCGTTAAACGAAACCGAATACGTGGTTCTTCATTGACTAAATCATATCCGGCTTGCTCATTGATATCTAATGCGATAACGATAACGTTTTTTTGTGCCAAATATTTACAAATCCCTTTGCCGATACCATTAGCACCACCGGTGACAATAACGATTTTATTTAAGCTTAAATCCACTTTAATAATCCTTAGCTTACAAATATTTGCATCATGATACGATAAGATAAGCTAATCTAATAAGAGGTAGGTAGAATTCTGACTTAAAATGTGCAAATAACTGATAATATTAATCATGAGTTAATTCAAGGATGAGTCTATTGATATGGATATAACAACAAGTTACTCAATACAATCTTCATCTTTCGAAGCTATTAATGAGGCTATTGATAAGCTAAATCTAAAAATTGCAACGCCTTCTTTGCTGCTTATCTATTATTCTGAAAATTATGACATCAATATTTTCCAAGCCGAACTCAAAAAGTCATTTCCCCATACCGCTATTTTAGGTTGTACGTCATGTCAGGGCTTTATGACAAATGAAGGCTATTTTAGTGGAACAGGTTTAGCATTATGGGCAATTAATGATTATCACGGAGCATATGGCACGGCCATTATTTCGAATTTTGAGACGCCTTATGAAATGGCAAGGCAAGCAACATTAAAAGCGATTCATAATAGCGGTCGAGTTGGCGAGTTGCCATCACTCATTTTATTACATGCAACACCGGGTTACGAAGAACAAATTATTCAAGGAATAGAAAAAGAGTTGGGCTGTACCGTTCCTATTATTGGCGGCTCAGCTGCTGACGATTTCATTGCAGAGAAATGGCAAATATTTAATGTTGAACAACAAACAGGTCAGGGGATTGGTATCGCTGTTTTTTATCCGACCTGCGAAGTAAGCCTTTCATTTCATTCAGGTTATGCTAGTACAGGCTTATCAGCAATAGCCACTAAAGTTGAACATAGAGAAGTTATAGAGCTCGATAATAAACCCGCAGCGGATGTCTATCAACAATGGATGAAGATTCCATTTGATACCAACAGCAACATAATAAGTGAAAGCAGTTTAAATCCTTTAGGGCGTTTTGCTGGAGAATATTTTGATTTACCTTATTTTAAATTAGCTCATCCTGCACATATTACACAACGCAAGGGCATCGAAATGTTTGCTGAAGTAAAGCAAGGGGATCGCTTGTACTTTATGAACGGCACTGATGAACGACTGATTTCTAGAGCAAGTCGGGTAGTTAAAGCATCAAATGGTAATAAGCTTAATCCAATAGGTGGCATTACGATTTTTTGTGCCGGATGCATGTTAAAAATAAAAAATCGTATGGATGATGTTGCTAGCGGTGTAAATATTGCAATGTTAAATAAGCCTTATGTTTCTCCATTTACCTTTGGTGAGCAGGGGCAATTCATCAGTGGTGAAAATGCGCACGGTAACTTAATGATTTCAGCAGCTATTTTTCATAAAGGGTAGGTTGTTAATACTATGATAAGTTCTGAATCTGAAAAGCTACAAGAAACAGTCATTGATTTATTACGCAGTCAAGAACGAGAAAGCCAATTACAAGATGAGAATGAAGCCATCTTAGAAGGCATCTCGGCAATGGCGGGTGCGAATGATAAACGTCAAGTATTCAATAGCTTATTAGAAGTCCTACGCAAGTTTATTGGTTTTGATCAAGCACTAGTTCTTACTAGAGAAGACGAGCAAGAGCTGCTTGATGTGCTGGTCAGTACTGATAATCGTTTTAGTACAAACTCTTGGCTTATGGAAAGTACATTTAGACGAGCGATCAATGGTGAATGTATTGCACTATATTCTCCTAAAGATATTGTTGAATTTAGTACGCAATCGATTGAAGCATTAAATGACTACAGTTCGGCATTATTAACGGGGGTTAAAGTAAGCTCAAGTGATGCTGTTATGATTTTAATGAGCCACGATAAAAGTCAGTTCACACCAAGATGCAGGCGAGTGCTTAATAGATTTAGACCATTACTTGCACGTGCGATCATCGATATAGATTATCGAGAACGGCTGCAATCTTTAGTGGCAGCCCGAACTCAACAACTGACATTTAGT
Organism: Photobacterium sp. GB-56; assembly: GCF_003026105.1. Lineage (GTDB taxonomy): Bacteria > Pseudomonadota > Gammaproteobacteria > Enterobacterales > Vibrionaceae > Photobacterium. The sequence goes on from NZ_PYNW01000004.1 coordinate 270,479, forward strand.
CAGCAACGATTTAAAGATTTTGCCAAAACAGCAGGTGATTGGTTTTGGGAAATTGATGTTGATTATAACTTTACCTATATTTCAGAACCTCAAGTCGCTAATACACAAATTGCCTGTGATAACTTTATAGAATTCTTTAATAACTACCCACTGTTCCAACAAAAAATGACGAATAAGCTCTCGCAGCAAGTTGTCTTTGAAGACGTAGAATGGAATCTTAGCGTTGATAATACTGAGCAGTGGTACAGCTTTAGTGGCACCCCTTATTTTGATAAGTATGGAAAACTACAAGGATTTCGCGGAACAGCTAAAAACATAACGAGCAGAAAAAAACGTTTATTTGACTTACAGGAAGCGCAAAAGCAAGCAGAAACAGCCAACAAAGCTAAATCTCAATTTATCGCAATGATGAGTCATGAGATACGAACACCACTTAATGCAGTATTAGGTTTAATGGAATCGCTATCTTTATCTGGCTTGAATAATAAGCAAAATCTTTGGTTATCACAGATGGACCAATCAGCACATTTATTGCTGACGATTATCAATGACATCTTAGACTTATCAAGAATAGAATCGGGGAGTTTTAGGCTTTTCAATAGTGATATTAATGTTGTGGAAAGTATAAGGCTTGTCTCTGATCAATTGGCACCACAAGCAACTAAAAATAATGTTCAATTTCAATGTGAAATTGACGATGCGATCCCTAAACAAATCTACGGTGACAAAAATCGAATTGCTCAAGTGTTATTTAATTTAATCGGCAATGCCGTTAAATTTACGAGTATTGGTTCGGTTCGCGTTGTTGCTCGTAAAGTTGACGATAACATTGAAATAGCAGTCATCGATACCGGCATTGGTATTGCTAAAGATGCACAAGCAAATATCTTTAATCCATTTCATCAAGCGGATGGAAGTATCACACGTCGTTATGGCGGCACAGGTTTGGGCTTGGCGATTAGCCAGTATTTGATCGAAAAGATGAACGGAACAATATCACTTGAAAGTGAATTAGGAACGGGAAGTTGTTTTAAAATTTCTATTCCTATTATTTATCCATCATTGAAGAGTTGTGAAGCTGACACTAAATTTAAAAATAAATCGGATTGCTCTTTAAATATTTTATTAGCAGAAGATAGTAACACCAATCAGTTGGTTGCTAAGTTGATGTTAGAGCGGCGAGGACATAAAGTTGCGATAACTAACAACGGAAAGGAAGCGATAAATGTACTGTTACAGGGTCACAATAAGTTTGATTTAGTGCTAATGGATATTTCTATGCCTATCTTAGATGGCTTAGAAGCAACAAAACAACTTAGACAGAGAAAAATTAGTATTCCAATCGTCGCATTAACCGCGAACGCGATGCAAAGTGACCAGAAAATTTATCATGATATTGGTATGGATGGCTTTTTAGCAAAACCAATCTGTTCAAACGAGCTAGATGCGTTGCTGGAAAAATACCAAGAACTTAAAGAAAACCAGCAATCAGAAAGTACGATTTAGAGATTCGTATTAATCGAATCTCTAGTAATTAACAGCAAGCTTTAAGTACAAGGCAAACTGAACATTTGCAGCAGTATTTAAAATTGATGTTAATTACCTATTTTATGGTAAATAGCCAATACTGTTAAATACAATAATCAACCCACAAGCAGAGTAGAGATGTTAGATACAAAGTAGGAAAAACAAGATCATATATAGTTACCTCGACACATTATTTAACATAATATACATAATGCGCACTTAAGTATAATGTTGAAATGATGGAGATTTAGCTTGGTAGCTTTGTTGGTTATTGAGTTTTAAGTGCTTCAAGCAGTTCGTCCATACCATCATCAAATTCAGGCGCACCTCGGTAACTTGTAATTCCATGATGCTCATGTGCAAACTTCATTGTTGCATCGGCTGACTCGTATGGCCCGTAAATCTTAAACTGATGTCCTTCAATAACTTTTGATAAAAACCACATGCCGATTTTAAATGTATCGTTGGTGCTGCGTTGTACATCTTCAACATTTTCGGCTGTGATATTTGAAAGTATAAATTAAAGTTTAAGCTTGAACTTGTGGTTAACTTTATCGTAAGAAAAATATTGGCACACTTTAGTTGTCATTGTTAGTTCACCAGAATTGATTTGTAGTTTTCAATGATTTCTTGGTCAGCATCTATTAATGATAATATCCGAGTTAAACCAAGCGACTAACACTACAACAATTTTCAATCCCTAGCGTTTAAGCTCTAGAGACCAAAAATTAATAACGGTAAAGCTCGATCTATCTAATGTATAAAGTCCAGCTTTGTAAGCTTGGTCTTCTTCAGATAAGATTAATTTCATTTTGATAAACTAGAAAATGTAACCCAAGGTCTGATGGTGAGTAACAAACGCTTAGATAAGGTAGTTAAATTTTCTCAAACGAAAGAGCTGAAATGCAACCAGAAAAACAAAACGAATAAGCAGTACGGCAATTTAAAACCATTAATCCCGCACTTATTCACCCTATAACGTTCACCTCTAACACCAAGAAGAAAACGTGACTTCCCTACTCTATAACCCAATTTATCCCAACTAGAGTTACCTTAAAGGAGACCTTTAATCAGATAATAATGAGGACATTTTTAAATAGGAAAACATAACTACGATGTTATTTAACTTGGTCGCTTTTTGTAATTACTTGGTTTAAATTCTCCAACCAATTCGACCATGTAGTCGCTAAATTCATGTGTACATGGATATAACTCAATATGTTGTTGATGTTTCTTCAATACTATCGAACGAATAAAAACAAGCTTTCTTCTTTCAACTGATTAATGGCTAATTAAACAGAGAGTTACACTGATATAACCTTTAAACAAAATAGTTACACCGTCACTTATAGCATTTAAAGCTTCTAACTAAGTCGTTTTCACTATCAATTTGATTAAAAAACAGAAGAATTTATATACAAATGATAATATGCCAAGCATATAGTTGCATCAATATAGAATTCGATACCTTTTTTGTATAAAATAGCCTCTCTTTTTGAGTAGTTATCCCCTTTGACAACTCTATTATTGATAAGTAAATAATGAACGATGAAGTAAACAACGGAATAGAACGTTTTGGTCGTTTTGATGTTGATTATTCGCGAAGAACGATCACCCGTATAAGTGATAATGCTGTTTTAAAAGTCTCACGCTCAGAGACTCATATCTTTGCTTTATTAGCAAACACCGCAAACAATACTGTACATAGAGAAACATTACTAAAAGAGTGCTGGCAAGGAAAAGTAGTAACGAATAATTCGTTAACTGTAGCGATAAAAAACCTTCGCACTTCATTTAGTAAAATCGGTGAGCATAATATCATCACAACCGAGCCAAAACTTGGTTACTCAATTAGAGAAACCTCTCTGCTTGATGATGGTTCTCATCCGCCTCTGTCTGAAGATATTAGTAAACATATAGAAGCTCATGAAATTGCAGAAAAGTTAGAATTAGAAGAGCATCAAGAAAGCATTATTGATAAACCAGTAAATACTGAGAAGAAAAAAAAATTCAGCTTACTCAATAAATTAAATACATTTAGCCTATTTGATTTTCTGATTGTTTGCTTTTTCTTTTTAGCTACTTTATTTGTCTGTTACCAGTACTTATTTTTTGTTAATACAACTGATGTTGATGGTATATCTGTTAATTATAATGGCGTTGAATTACCAAATCCTGTTACACAGGCAATCATTGATTATAAAGCAGGCGATATAAGTCAATGGTATGCATTCCCTATCGGTGGATTGTGTGAGCGTTATAAATTAATAGGTGTGCATAATGAGCACTATATTGACTTAACTTCACAGGTGAACCAGGAGCAGTGCGATGCTTAAAAAAGCTTTCCTTGGCATATTCCTAGCTCTATTGTTTATTATTGTCCAAGCGATTTTTAATGCTGTCAGCACACAGTCGGCATATTTATTTACTAAGGAATACCCTGCTTTTGGCTCTGAAATTATAAAGGTTGACCTAAATGATGGGCGAATTAAGATTAATACAATTAGAAAAGATAAAGAAAATCGAGTTATTTCATCATCTTTATTTAGTGGTGTATTTTTAAAAATTCAAAATCATTATTACACTTTTGGTGTTAAGCAATTAAATAAAAGTCGTGAAGTCGATTTCACTTTTAGTAACTTCTATATTGATTATCTTCGAACAAAAGAAGCTGTTTATATATCCGATGACAGAGGTATTCTAGAGCTAGCTTCAGGTAAGTCTATTTACCTAAGTAGCCTACTATTAGGTCAAAAGATACGCTAAAAATAAGCCGGTGTTTGCCGGTTTATTTTTAGTCAGCAACACTAAGTTATAGTGCGCTAGGGTGGTGACGTTTTGATTAAAAATTGATATATTATAGAGAGTTAAGGAGTATCTAATGGCAATAACAATCCGTGATATCGATAAGCATTATTATATGATTGAGTCTCTTAAATCATTAACGAATAGTAATGTTACAACCAAAGCGCTGATAAAAGGTGGCTATTTAGCCGTAGATTTAGGTCAACAATTAGAAAATGAACGACTAAAAAGAATAAAAGCAGAGAGTGAACTTCAGGAATTAAAGCAAAAGTTTTCATCTTATATAAAAAGTAAAGAAGAGTTATTAGATGCATTAAAGTAGATTTAATAACAAGTTAAACTTATCTTTAACTTGTTATTATTCGCTTCACTTTGCACAAATTTTCAGCTCATCAAATCGTGTTGATTCGTCATACTCTCGGTTAAATGATAAATTTGTATAACTCGCAATACAAACTTCTGCAGTATAAGAAACAATACTTCCATCAACAAGATGGCCACCTATTACCTGCCCTTTTTTATCAGCTACCGAAATATGAAGATGGACATGCTGTGGTGTTAATGTTCCTGATAATGTAAGAATTTCCAGAGGGCCAGAAACCTCTATTGTCTTAGATTCATCAGCCAATCGTATATTCACTTTAGACAAACAACCAATGCCTGAAAGTAAACTTCCTGCTTGGATCTTATTGTCTTGTACAAAGTGCAGAATACTCTTTTTAAGATCTTTACCTTGGGTTAATCGAAACGCGTATGGAATAATCACAATTGACTCTTTTAAATAGTAAGTGTAATGAACGTTTTATTACACTTACTTCCAATTAAGCACGTTTGCCCTTTTTAGTTGAATGAGAGCTATGAGGGAAAACATTACGAATACGTTGTTTTGTTTTACTTGGAATATCCTTTGAAAAATCAATTTTTGTAGTGAATCGATTTTTATAAACTTTGATATGACCACTAAAAGGTGTTTTATGTGCGATCTCTTTACATGCGGTTTGAAAGCCAGTCGGTACACTCCCTTTCGTTTTTATCAGTTCGCCATTTTCAAATTTCAAAACCATAATAGGACGATCTTTAAAGACGATAAAAATAACAACTACTGCTAAAACAAGTACATATTCCATTTGCTTACTCCTTAAACGTAACCTTTAAAAGAACAGCAACCACCAAAAAACGTTATTTATCAAAGGATTCAATGTTTAGTAGTTCTGTCAGGTTATTCTTGATATCACTAACCTGTTTGTTAGCTCGCTCTGTTCGGTTACTTTCACTGATCAAATATTCGATAGTATCGGATAATGTAGAACCTAACTCTTGCGATTTTTCTGCCAACTTTTCCCAAACACGGAAATCTAAATCGATTGATTTTTTTCGTGTATGTACTTGTTCTGCATTAAAATGGCGCTTTCTTTTTGCTCGAATCGCTTGTTTTAATTTATTTTCAAGCGCAGGAGACATATTTGAACCGATCCATTCAATCACTTTTGTTGGTTCGTGTTCAATATCGAAAAGAGCCTCAACAGCAGCTTCTGCTTCACTGCGATCAATAAAGCGTGTAATTGATTCGCCTTCCTTGTGTTTTTTTACTAAATAAGCCCATTTCCAACCGGATTCAAGATTTTCAAGCTGCTGATATTTCATAAAATTACAATTTTCTCATCGTCAACGAAAAACGCGTTACAGTGTAACTCTGACATTCTTAAATAACAATCACCTATATAGAATAACCGATTGTTTTTATGAAACATAAATATAGCTCATAAGTTTCTATTATGAGCTCTTTGATTGTTTTATACTGCTTACCTTTTCACAGTAACAATAGAAAGCTAAATTTATGCATGAAGAATCTTGGCGTACAATGTTTCCTGATTATAGCCAGTACCAAACAACTCTAGAACATTATAGTAATCTTGAACCCGCGACAGTTGGTACTCTTCAACCTCGACTATCAGATGCCGTACGCCGCTTCAGCGCGCTTAATTTACAGCCTCGTATTCTACGTATTACGGCGCCTGATAACACGTTGTATCGTGACTATATTATTGAACTCATAAAAAAATACCAATATCAAAGTAGTAATAATACATCTAGCTCACAAACGAGTGAAAATGAGCAACCGATCATCATCGCGGGTGATGATATTACAGCTGAAAAACTATTTGGTGCCGTCTATCCTGCTCTAGAGTCAAATAGTTTAGCAAAACCAAGCGTTAAGCATGGTTTATTACACCAAGCAAATAATGGATATTTGATTTTATCAATCACCGCCCTTCTCAGTAATCCATCGTTATGGCCGCGTTTAAAAAGCGTACTAATGGACGGCATGCTAGATTGGGAGGCCGCTAACAAAAAAGTACTATGCCCCTTACCTGCGCCTGAGAAGGTAAATGTAAAACTGGTAATCATTGGTGATCGTCATTTAATGGCAGAACTTGATCATGCTGAGCCTGATCTTGCCGCTGGTTTTGCTATGTACGGTGAATTTGAACAAGATCTCTTATTAAACGAATCCAATCTTGAAGAGTATCTTCGTTATATAAAGGCGATTATTACTCATCATAAACTGCCAGACTTGGCTGATACGGACGCTGTAACTGCACTGCTATGTGCAGGTGCGCGTTATGCTGAAGATCAAACACGCTTACCACTTTGTTTGCTTTGGCACCTAAATCTATTGTCTGAAGCAAGTATAGAGACAGACGGCAAAGTTTTAACGGCAACGAATATTAAAGCATCACTTCGCGCTAAAGAATATCGTGAGTCTTATTTGCCAGAACGCGCTATTGCTGATATTCACCATGGCCAAGTCCTGATTGCTAGTGAAGGTAAAGAAGTGGGTCAGGTTAATGGTTTAACCGTGGTTGAAATGCCTGGACACCCAACAGCCTATGGCGAGCCTGCTCGTATTTCTTGTGTGGTTCACTTTGGTGACGGCGATATTTCTGATGTCGAACGTAAAGTTGAACTGGGCGGAAATATTCACGCGAAAGGCATGATGATCATGCAAGCGTTTGTTGCAACAGCGCTAGATTTAGATCAAGCCCTGCCTTACTCAGCGTCCATTGTTTTTGAACAGTCATACTCTGAAGTCGATGGTGACAGTGCCTCTCTTGCAGAACTCTGTGCATTAATGTCTGCATTATCTTCACAGCCTATTAATCAGCAAATAGCGGTAACCGGTGCTGTTGATCAGTTTGGTCGTGTACAAGCTGTAGGTGGGATTAATGAAAAAATCGAAGGCTTCTATAAAGTGTGTGTTCATCGAGGGTTAACTGGTAATCAGGGTGTTATATTACCAAAGACTAACTTGAGTAACCTTTGTTTAAATGATGAAGTCATTGAAGCAATAAAAGCGAAGCAGTTCCACATCTGGGCAATAGAGAACGTTGATGAAGCGATCCCTCTTTTAACGGATAAGCCATTCCGTAGCGAGAATGATGAAGATGAAACGATTTTATCTTTGATTGAAGAAAGAATTGATTATTTCCACCATGGTGACCTTTCAAATGAGATTGGTCTGTTAAATCGCCTACGTTTACGTATATCTAACTGGTTTGTCCAGAACTGATCCGAGTTGTTTAGCTTACACGTGTAAGCTAAATTGCTCCCATACATTTGAAGGAGTAATTGATTCTAATGACACGCCAGCATTCTTATACACACGAAGAACTTGTCGCTTGTGGCAACAGCGAACTATACGGTCCTGACTTCCCATCATTACCATCAGATAACATGCTAATGATTGACCGTATCGTAAATATCACCGATAAAGATGGTGATCACGGCAAAGGTTTTATTGTCGCCGAATTAGATATCAATCCTGACTTATGGTTTTTTAACTGTCACTTTAAAGGTGATCCTGTAATGCCTGGTTGCCTTGGTCTTGATGCAATGTGGCAACTAGTAGGCTTCTTCCTTGGTTGGTCTGGCGGTGAAGGCAAAGGTCGAGCACTGGGTGTGGGTGAAGTTAAATTTACAGGTCAAATTCTCCCGACAGCCAAAAAAGTAACTTATGAAATTCAGTTTAAGCGTGTTATCAACCGTAAGCTAATCATGGGTGTTGCTGATGGCCGTGTACTGGTAGACGGTAAAGAAATCTACGTTGCTAAAGATTTAAAAGTGGGTCTTTTTAAAGATACTGACAATTTCTAATCAGTGTGGCGAATCTAAATACTCAGCCCTGAGGCATTTATGTCTCGGGGCTTTTTTTATCCACCAGCATAATAACCTTGTATCTCTTCTACGTACTTATCCGTTACATGACTCTGACAAATCAACGAATTAAAAATAATAACACTCTTTAGTTTGCAATCACAAAAACAAGAAAATATCCATTAATACTCATTTGATTGCAGTCTCTGTAATGTGTCTTAAGTAGATAAATCAAGAATGCTATCATTTCTTATTATGCATAAAAAAGCCCCTTCTCCTAAGGGGCTGCAGAATAGGGTTAACCATGAGGGAGGTTATTATTTGTAGAGACCTTGTTGTAACTCTTCTCTAGCGTCTCGCCAACCACCTAGCCAGTTAGTACGGGCATCTGTACCTTGGTACGGACATGCATCTGTAGAACGGCCATTTAATCCGGCTTGATAACCTCGAGCCTGCGCACGTTCTAAACGATCCCGCTTTTGTCTCTTCATAGTTCGGTCCTCATCCTTATCTGTATATTACTTTTCATTATCATTACATAATGATGGAGTTTTTATGTCTCCACTTATAAAAATGGGTTATTTCGAACAATTTATCAAATTTAAAAACGAAACAAGCCCACAAAATGTGAGCTTGTTGGTATAACATAATTTATTTTAAAAATTACTTACGGCGTCTGAAACCAATAAAGCCTAACGCTGTCAAAGCCAAAATGCCAAGCGATCCACCAGAACGTTTTACTGGCTCCTCGTCTTCTGTTTTACGAACAATAATATCTTTATCCGTCGCATTTGCCTTAGGAACAAGCTTAATCGCAACCTGCTTTTCAGTCACAGAACACTGCGCTTCTTTAGTTAAGTTTTGATAACCACCAGCACAGTAATTTGCTGTTGCTGAAATAACACCTGCGTCGTTAATATCGGTTGCAGAAATAATACGGTAAGAGTTTGCAACCGTATTCGCTGCACCGCCATCATTGGTTAAGTCATCTAGCATCCATACACTACCAGCCTTTAGAGGCCCTTGCGCTGTAGAGCCTGCAATGTAGGTAAATGCACGATGACGACGCTCAGAGCCATCAATTTGATTCTTCGTTTCTGAATCAACCCAACCTACAACCTGATCATTATCATTAATTGCTGTTGCATCACCATTTGAACCACGGAAGAATAATGGGCTTATAGATGTATCAAGGAACTTAGTCTGGTTCGTTGCTTTATCAAAGATAAACATTTTTTGTGGAATCGAACGGTTTTCAGCATTATGACTCTTTGCAATACCAACAACTTTAAAGCTCGAGTTGATGTCGTTAGCCATTGTGTATTGATAATTACGATCATCGCCAGTTGAAATATTTAAGCCAGGAACAAAAGTTTGTGTCCATTTCGTTAAATCAGCACTAGGTTCAAAGTATGCGGCTTGCATAACATAAGAATCATTACTATTGGTATCGCGAGATGCATAGCCTACAGCAACAGGAGCGTTATTGACCATAGCAACCGCATTAGCAGATGCTTGTGAAGAAACATCATCATGATCAGGGTCAACAGCTGCTAAATTTGAACTAATAACACCTGATTTAACAAGATTACCTGTATTATCAACAACCCAGAAAGCAGCTGCATTAGCAAAAGTACTAAACTGGCACTCAAACGTACTGTACAGATTAGAAGGATTATTCACACATTTAGCGAAGGTATCTTTGTTGAAACCTAAACCTATATTAATGTTATCTGTATTTGGCACTCGCGAATCAAGATTTTGAGTAAATGTTTGACCAAAAGAAGATGAACCCACAACTAACAAATTACCGTCAGTCGTTTCTACTGCCCCATTCGCTGTCGTCTGCCCCATATTTTTAACAAATGCATCGCCCGATACAGGCGCTAATAATGATACTGGGGTACCATCATTATTTACAAAACCACGTTTAGCAAAAGCACGAGGATTCACCGAACCATTCTTAAATACGGCTGAAGTTGACGTACCAAAACTGTAATTACCCACGATACCTTCAAGAACGGCATCAGTTGTATTTTCTTGAATACTTCCTAAGCCAGTTTCAGAGTATGCGCTAGCATCATCGGCTTTAGTTGTTACAGCTGCCCCATTTTTAAGTGCAAGAGCATTTGAATGGTAACCATTTAACCATGTCTGTTGAATATGTTGTAGACCACCTAAACCTTGACCGTCTTGAACATCATCAATATTGTAGTCATAACCGTAATACTCATTATCAGCCCAAACATTACAGATGTTGTAGCCTAAGTTATCACGACAGTAACTATATAACCCATTCCAATCATCAATGAACTGACGATTCTCATTATATGCTGTGGTATCAGATAACGGCGTACCTTGAGTACCACGTCGAACGGTTCCCGCAACATCATATGAATCAGCATTACAGTTGTTACCTGTAAAGCAATTGTCGCCTTCAGCAGATGGTTTAATACCCGTAGTAAAAGCTGAAACAGGTGTACTATCTGCATTTGCCTGTGCACTCGGGAAATATGCTTGAGCTGCAAGTTGATCTGATCCTGCAGTTGAAACAGGGACAATATCATAAACAGCAGCGCTAGCTTGAGAGGCACCAGCAACGAGGATTGCAAGTGTTGATAGTTTTAACATCTTATGTGGCATTAGGATTCCTTTTGCATCGCTTCCAATTCTTCCCATCGTTCAAAGGCAACTTCAAACTCTTCTTCAAGCTTAGCTAAACCTGTAAGGATGGCTTGTGTGTCATTTTTCGGATCGGAGAAAAATGCAGGATCATTAATTTGTTCCTGAATTTTCGCGATTTCATTTTCCAAGTCTTCAATTTTTTGCGGCAAGCCAGCTAACTCATGTTGAAGAGTAAAAGATAGCTTCTTACCTGCGCGTTTAGGTGTAACATCTTTTTGCTTTTGTTCTTGAGCAGCTTTCTTGCTCTTCTCTAATTCGATTTTTGCAGCCTGCTCTCTTGCTTGATTGGCATAAGAATTCGCACGCTGAGATTGTGCATCATGGTAACCGCCAACGTATTCGTTAACAACGCCCTCACCTTCAAAAATCCAGCTTGTAGTCACAGTATTATCAACGAATTGACGATCGTGACTCACTAAAAGTAACGTACCTTGATAATTGGCAAGTATATCTTCTAAAAGTTCCAATGTTTCGATATCTAAATCGTTCGTTGGTTCATCAAGAACCAGCAAATTATTTGGTTTTAGGAACAATTTCGCCAACAATAGTCGGTTCTTCTCACCACCAGACAGCGCTTTAACTGGCGTACGAGCACGACGAGGGTGAAATAGGAAATCTTGTAAATAACCTAGCGCATGACGAGTTTTACCGTTAATTGTCACTTCTTGCTTACCATCAGCAAGGTTATCCATTACGGTTTTCTCTGGATCGAGAATTTCACGGTACTGGTCAAAATAAGCCACTTCTAGCTTAGTACCACAGTGGAAGTCACCCTCAGTTGCTTGCAGTTTATCCAGCATCAGTTTAATTAAGGTACTCTTACCACAACCATTAGGACCAATTAAGGCAATACGATCGCCACGCATAACATTAAAGCTGAAATCTTTAACGATTTGCTTATCGCCATAGCTATAACCGATATTCTTCGCTTCAAAGACAATCTTACCTGAACGGTTCGCGTCTTGTAGCTGCATATCCGCTTTACCTACAACATCACGACGCTCTGCACGTTCATTGCGCAATGCTTTAAGTGCACGAACACGACCTTCGTTACGAGTACGACGCGCTTTAATACCTTGCCTTATCCACACTTCTTCTTGTGCTAGTTTTTTGTCAAATAATGCGTTTTGTTCTTCTTCTACACGCAATAACTCAACTTTTGCCTCTAGGTAACCTTCATAGTCACCAGGGAAAGACACTAATTGGCCACGATCTAAATCAACGATACGAGTCGCCATAGAACGAATAAATGCACGGTCGTGCGAAATAAAGATAATTGAACCACGGAAGTCTTTTAGAAAACCTTCTAACCATTCAATCGTTGTTACATCAAGGTGGTTTGTTGGCTCATCAAGTAACAAAATATCAGGATCACACACTAGCGCACGAGCAAGTGCTGCTTTACGTTGCCAACCACCAGACAAATCAGTAAGAAGTGTATTCGGTTCAAGCTTCAAGCTTTCAAGTACTGCTGCAATACGCGTATCTAACTGCCAACCGTTATGGTGATCAACTTGCTCCTGAATACGCGATAGTTTATTAATGTTTGCTTCACTAGGATCGGCGGTGACAAGGTCCAATTGGTGATGGTACTCACGCAGAACACGACCTGCATCAGCAAGACCTTCCGCTACATAATCAAATACAGACCCTTCCGCATTACGCGGTGGATCTTGCTCTAAACGAGAAACCACCAGCTCATTTTGACGTTGAATACTACCGTCATCGAGTAATACGTCACCAGCAATCACTTTCATTAATGTTGATTTACCAGCGCCGTTACGGCCAACAAGACAAACACGCTCATGTGGCTGAAGAAGAAATTCTGCTTTATCGAGTAAAGCATGATCGCCATACGCTAGTTGAGCGTTACTAATTTTTATAAGTGCCATCGTAATTAACCAAGCTTATTTGTTATTAACCATGTTTTTAATGAATCTGTATCAAAGGGCCAGCCCAATTCAGGAACATTACGATCATGATTTTGAATAGAGAGTACAGGTATAGTTACACCGTAACGAGAAAACAGTGCGTCATCAAATGCGATATCAACAATATCAACTTTATCTTTAAGTCCAACCTCTACGAGCAGACGGTATGCCTGCTCGCAAAGGTGGCAGCCTTCCGTGCTATAAAGTGTGATTAACACTCGTCTTCCTTGTGAGTAATAATCCAACAGTTATGGATTTGCTTATTCTTAGCAAAGTCCATTGGCAATGTTTTATTTGAGATATTCTTCGCCTGTAAGCCAAGTTCATTAATCTTATCTAAATCCATCTTGAACTGACGTTTATTGTTTGAGAAAACAATTTGACCATCAGGACGTAGCATGCGCTTTAGGTTTTCCATTAACATGATGTGATCACGTTGAATATCAAACGTCTGCTTCATACGCTTAGAGTTAGAGAACGTTGGTGGATCGATAAAAATCAGGTCGAAAGTATCATCAACTTCTTGTAGCCACTGTAAACAGTCAGCCTGAACATATTCATGTTGTGGGCCTACCTGATTATTAAGCTCCATATTCTCTTGAGCCCAACGAAGGTAAGTATTCGACATATCAACGGTAGTTGTTGTCTTTGCACCACCGACAGCAGCATGAACAGTTGCAGATCCTGTATAAGAGAACAAGTTAAGGAAATCTTTACCTGTTGCCATTTGGCCAAGCATACGACGCGTAATACGGTGATCAAGGAACAAACCTGTATCTAAGTAATCATAAAGATTCACTTTAAGTTCAACACCGTACTCTTCAACAATCATGTGGCGCTCTGCACTTGATAGCTTCTGGTATTGGTTCTTACCTTTTTGACGCTCACGGACTTTAAGAATAACTTTATTGCTTTCTACACCCGTTACTTCAATTGTCGCACGCAACACATCCATAATACGACGACGTGCTGTTTCTTCAGAAACGGATTTAGGCGCTGCATATTCTTGGATAATTAAGTAATCTTTGTACTTATCAATCGCGGCATTGTAGTTAGGTAAATCAGCATCGTAGATACGGTAACATTCGATACCTTCACGTTTTGCCCATTTATCTAACTTAGTAATGTTCTTTTTAAGGCGGTTCGCGAAATCAGGCGCGACCTCTTCTTGAACGATGACACCTTCAGATTGCCCTTCTTCTTTCTGAACACTACCCGCAGTGATCAAATAAGTTTTAAGTACACAATCTAATGCGCCGTTACGAAGCTTAAATTGCTTGTCTGCACGCATACGCATACAACTTAACAATTCGTTCGAACCTGAATAAATGGCAGCAACAGAACCCGCAAAAGCGAGTTTTAAACGGTTACCAAATTCTTTGTACAATGCAATAAGTTCAGGGGTTGTACCTAAACGTTCACCATATGGAGGGTTACAAAGAATAATGCCTGTTTCGAACCCTTCAGGGCGAACAAGCTGTGTGGCATCACCATATTCAAAATCAATCAGATCTTTAACACCAGCACGACCCGCATTATCACGAGCAATCGCTAATACACGACGATCCATTTCACGACCAAAGAACTTGGTCGTGACTTTTGCAGGACCACGACGAGATTTAACCGTTGCTTCTGCATGGATCTCTAACCAAGCTTCTTGGTCAAAGTCTTTGATTGATTCAAAGCCCCAACGCTTACGTTTAAGACCTGGTGCAATTTCAGCGGCTATCATCGCAGCTTCAATCACTAAAGTACCTGAACCACACATTGGATCTAACAATGCTTGTTCTGGTGTCCAGCCACTTTTCATAACAAGTGCAGCAGCATGGGTTTCACGCAGTGGTGCTTTACCCGCTTCACTACGGTAACCACGTTGGTGTAAACCGCTACCTGCCATATCAAGACCAAGAATACCTTTCTCACCAGATAGACGCATATGAATACGTAGATCAGGACGCTCACGGTCGATATTAGGACGACGTAAATCCGCTTTTGTAAATCGGTCTACAATCGCATCTTTAATTTTCATTGCACCGTATTGGCTATTACGGATTTCGCGGTTAGTACCATTAAAATCGACCACAATACGTGTATTGCTATCAAAATAGTTCATCCAGTTGATAGCTGTTGCACCTAAGTACAAGTCCATATCATCACGAACGTTAAATTCACTCAGTACTTGAATGATACGTGATGAGATTCGTGTCCATAGACAACAACGGTAAGCTGTTGCTTGTTCTGCTTTAAAACGGACACCTGCATGCACAACTTGAATGTTCTGTGCACCTAATTGTTCTAATTCATCCGCAAGCAAATTTTCAAGGCCGCGGGAAGTAATCGCTAGATATTGATTCATGGAGTTCTTTTCACACTAATATTGCGAGGAATTATAACTGAAATCACAAAAAATGCCTCGTCAAAACCATAATGAAATGGCTCATTTAGGAAAAAAAATTCATTCTTCAATCAGTACGTTCTCAATCAAAGAGGATGTAACAACAAACATCTTCACTTACCTGCAAAACTTGCGACCAATACAACGCTAAAAGTCATATTTAACGATTCTCATCAAACAAAGAACAAATCATTAATCTGGAATAATGAAAACCACCCTCAAAGCAATTTCTCACCCTGAGTGACATTTGATTTATCTTTAACATTCAAGAGCTTAAAAATTTTTTACGCTAAATACCCCTATTCAATATTATCACCCGCCCTTTGGTGGAATAAATTATTCCAACGCTATTACACAACCACTACTTCACTATTAACGCAGGAAAAAGAGGAAGGGGTTGTCAATCAAACGTAATGTAACAAAGAAATTAACGTCATAAACCATCAGGTTTTACTTAAATAAAGCAGTAAGAATTGTCTGGCTATATATAAGAATTTTGAGATCTATGACATATTTTTAGTGTAATTTTTAACCAGAAAAATGGTGGATATACCTTACTGAGTAGCAATGAAGTCAGTTAACGAATACAAATATACGCTCTAACCTATCTTGAATACCTACAAGGAAGCGTAACTATCATGAATTACAGAAATTGATGATGCGGTATGTAGATAACAGTAGTTATGTTGTTATCGTTAGTTACAAAGAAAATGGATATAAAAATGAGAGATTTGGACGATAACTATCTCAATAAAAGGTGATATCTTTCTCACCATCTAATAGAGAAAAGCATGCAAATATACTAAGGGAGGCCGTACTGGACAGCAGAAGAAAGATAGCAAATTAGCCTAAATTTAATGGGCTTTTACTACAAAAGATAACAAATACTGCTATCTACCGGGAGACTGATAAGGATATACGACAAAAATATGAGATGAAGAAACGACTAACCGACAAGCGCAAAATGTCGCTGTTCAGTTTCTACAAAACAGGGAGCCATTCGATCATTCATAACTTTAATCGTTTCGCAGAACTCCATGCTTTTAAGGCCGTCTAAATCAACAGTAGCAACATCAGCAAGCATACAGAGACTCGCGACCCCACTGTTTTCAATCACAACGTAATGGGCAGTACAAGAAGCCGTCATTAAAGTAATAACTTGTCCCTGTAATGGCTCTACACCTTGTTGAGGTGCGAAATACCAACTTTTTGGCATCATAGGCTTATGGAAACGTCGTGCGGCTGTAGCATTTAATGCTAATTCACATTTTCTAGCTGCAGAAATTGGCAGATGAGCAATCTGCTCTTGGAAGTTTTGATAGGCTTCAATATCATCAACATTAAAAATATCACTTATTTTGGCTTCTGGGGTAAGCAGCTTACTTGGTAACGATACACGGAAAAGCATATCGTCATTCAACTCAAGCATGAGTGAATTCATTTCAGCGTCAAAATACCATTTCCATGAATTATCTGGCTTTAACACGTTCTTACTCCTGAAAGACAGTGATTTATTTTGTATCTGTGATCATATGTTTAAATTTTAGCTTAATTCTACTCGCGTATTCATAAAATAAAAGGGGAAAATAGCGGTTCTATCACGAGTAAATCAGATGTATATTTGATACAAATAGACTAAGTACATAATTAAAAACCCAGCCTAGTATTCACTAAGCTGGGTTTTCGTATGTCAGAAGATATTTAAATTTAATACTTCAGTACGAGAGCGATAGCCAACAGTTAAAGACCGTTTACAATATCTTTAACTAAACGTGGGCCATGATAAATAAAGCCAGAATAAACCTGTACTAGGCTTGCACCAACCATCATCTTCTCGCGAGCAGCCATTGCAGAATCAATACCACCGACACCAATGATTGGTACTGCGCCATTTAATGCTTCTGACATTTTTCGAATAACTTCAGTACTCTTGTTTTGCAAAGGACGACCGCTTAAGCCCCCCGCTTCATCACAATGTTCCATCCCTTGAACCAAAGAGCGATCCAATGTGGTATTTGTTCCAATCACACCATCTATATTATTACGGATCAAAGAATCACATACCTGTTGAATCTCATGATCATCAAGATCGGGAGCGATCTTAAGTGCTAGAGGAACATACTTATCATGTTGTTTCGCTAATTCAGCTTGTTTAGCTTTAAGCTGGGAAAGCAGATCATCTAAAGCTTCACCATATTGTAAGCTACGTAATCCCGGTGTATTCGGTGACGAAATATTTACAGCAATATAACCAGCATATTGATAAACTTTTTCCATACAAATAATGTAATCTTCAACACCCTTTTCTATCGGTGTATCTTTATTTTTACCGATATTAATACCAATGATGCCGTCAAATTTTGCTTTCTTTACATTCTCAACAAGATTATCAACACCAAGGTTATTAAAACCAAAACGGTTGATAATGCCTTCAGCTGGGATCAAACGGAAAAGACGAGGTTTATCATTACCAGGCTGTGGACGAGGTGTCACGGTCCCTACTTCAACAAAGCCGAAACCCATTTCACCAAATGCATCAATACATTCGCCGTTTTTATCAAGACCAGCCGCTAAGCCAACAGGGTTTTTGAATGTAAGCCCCATAACTTCGACAGGACGTGCAGGAAGATTTTGTCGGTAGAAAAGTTCTAATGGAGTGCCAGTAAAGCGAGAAAAGTTCTCAATAGCGAGGTCGTGTGCTTTTTCAGCATCCAACTGAAAAATAGCAGAACGTGCGATGCGGTATAACATTGTAACTCCAAAATAAGTCCCGAATAAACGGGATGGTATTATTCACAGTTATTCTGTTAACTTCAATCGTTATTTTTTTGATTATTGTCAATAAAACAGTAACTTAGAAATTAAACCTTTGTTTAACAATAAGTTATAGTTTCGTGGTTTCACAATTTATTACACATAAAAGCAATCGTTTTCTTTTTAGTTGTGAAAAAAGTAACGTATTATTTTTATAACCTTATTGTTAACACTTAAATAGTGACAATGTAACATAAAAACATTGGAGAAAGTTACATTGTCACTGTATATGTTACACCGTAGCTTATTAGGCGGTGACTATAAGTACACTGACTACTGTATCGGCCTTGAGTTGAGATTTAGAATGGTTAATTCACGTAAAGCGACAGAGAACTTTGCAAACTCATGCGCATTACCGACTTTAAATTCAGCCAGTACACTCTCCCATCGATCAACCGCTTTTTTATGTTGTTCCATCCATAGTGATATACTTTCTTCTGGCTTAGCAGTACTTGTCATTATAACCGCTGTTGTTAATTGTCTTTGTTGCCAATCTAGATCTTCACGAAATGAAGCTCTTGCTAATGCTTGCCAATTATTCTCAACAGCTTGGTTTTGAATTTGCTTTAAGAACCAATGAAGTGATAGTTGCGCTCCTAGTACAAAGTACACTCTTGCAATATGCGATATGTTAACGTCCATTTCTTTTGCAATTTGCGCTATATCCATGGCTGAATATAAACTGGTTAAGCGTGAAATGTTTTTGGCCAACCGCTCAGGTACCCCTTTGCGGATCATTTCATTCGCTTGCTCTTCATGCTCTACCACTTCTTCAGTTACAAGGTAACTATCTAATTCATTCCGTAACTGCTCAACAAAGGGTTGATAGAACACTATTTGTTGTTCTATACCTAACTTGTGCTCTCTATTGCGTAGGAACCATCGTGTGACCCGACGCAACATACGCCTTGAACGATAAAGCATGTCATATTGCGTTTGTGCTGAAACTTGATTGTCTAATGCTCTAATTTCACTAAAAATCTGGTCAAACTTAAAGATCTCACGCCCTATTGAGTAAGAGGCTGAAATTTCATTTATCGTTGCCCCCGTTTCTTCTTGCAGCCGAGTAACAAAATTGCATCCCATTTCATTCGACATCAAATTAGCTAATGATGTTGCGATTAATTCACGTCGTAATGGATGATTTTCCATTTGTGATCTGTAGTTATCTTGTAAAAATTGGGGGAAGTAAGCAGGTAAAAGACGGGAATGATAAGGATCACTGGCTATATCGTGATTAACGAGTTTTTCTTTTAACACCATTTTACCGTAAGCCACCAGCACAGCAATTTCTGGTCGTGTTAAGCCAATCCCTGCCTTTTCACGCTCTACTAATGTTTCATCATCAGGTAGACATTCCAGGCTTCGATCCAATTTGCCCTGTCGTTCCAGTAAATGAATAAACCGCGTTTGTTCCTTTAATAGTTGTACTTGCTGTTGCTCTGTTACTGAAATAGATTCACTTTGGCGATAGGCATCATCTAATACAATGTCAGCAACCTCATCTTCCATCTTTTCTAAAATACTATTACGCTGTTTAAATGTCAGCTCATCAGCGGTCACTAGGCTATTGAGTAAAATTTTGATGTTCACTTCATTATCTGAGCAATCAACCCCACCAACATTATCGATAAAATCGGTATTCACTCGACCACCAGCTTTCGCAAATTCAACTCGACCTAACTGGGTTAAGCCTAAGTTTCCCCCTTCACCTACAATTTTTGCTGCAAGTTGAGAACCATTAACCCTAACAGCATCATTGGTGCGATCACCAACATCGGTGTGAGTCTCTTTAGTCGATTTTATGTATGTTCCTATACCACCATTCCACAATAAATCGACCTGCATTTGTAATATAAGATGTATCAACTCATTAGGTGTGCAACTTTGCTTACGCGTTTGCAGTAAAGTTTGCACAATAGGTACAAGCTTAATCGCTTTACTTTTACGTGAAAATATCGCCCCACCTTCAGATAAAACTTCACGATCATAATCTTCCCAACTCGATCGTTTAAGTTCAAAAAGACGTTTGCGTTCTAACCAACTTGCGGCAGGATCCGGATCTGGATCAATAAAGATATGCTGATGATTAAAGGCCGCTAATAAACGAATATGTTTTGATAACAACATCCCGTTACCAAACACATCACCCGCCATATCACCAATGCCGACACAGCTAAAATCTGTTGTTTGGCAATCTATACCTATCTCTCTAAAATGCCGCTTAACTGACTCCCAAGCCCCTTTCGCTGTTATTCCCATTTGTTTATGGTCATAACCATTAGATCCGCCAGAAGCAAAGGCATCACCTAGCCAAAAATCATAATCAGCAGCCAATGAATTGGCGATATCTGAAAATGTTGCCGTGCCTTTATCCGCCGCAACCACTAAATAAGGATCATCTTCATCATGACAAACGACATTTGCTGGTGGATACCGTTTACCCTCTAAGATATTGTCTGTTACATCAAGCAGCCCACAGATAAAACGTTGATAACAATGTAATCCCTCTGCTGCTATCTCTTCACGTGTTGTTAATTGAGGCTGCCGTTTGCAAATAAAGCCACCTTTCGCACCAACAGGCACAATTACCGTATTTTTAACCTGTTGTGCTTTGACTAGTCCTAATATTTCTGTGCGGTAATCTTCTTGCCTGTCTGACCAACGTAAGCCACCACGCGCAACTTTTCCCCCGCGCAAATGGACACCTTCCACATCGGGGGCATAAACAAATATCTCGTAACGAGGAATTGGAGCTGGAATTTCAGGGATAGATGATGGATTGAGTTTGAGTGATAGCCATGCTTTTGGCTTACCGGTATCTGTTTTTTGATAAAAGTTCGTTCTGAGGGTTGCTAAGATCATATCCATATAACGACGAATGATCCTGTCGTCATCTAAACTCTCGACATTCTCTAATCGCTCTACGATCTTTTTGATCAATAACTGTTCTGCTTTCTCACTATATTTCGCTTTGGGATCAAAGCGTAATTTAAACAACGACACCAAATAACAAGCTAGCTGACAATGATTAGACAGTGTCTCTTCTATATACTGCTGGCTAAATGGAAAGCCAACTTGTCGCATATAACGAGCATAACTGCGCAATATGGTAATTTCTCTACCAGACAAACCAGAACGCAGCACTAAACGGTTAAAACCATCACTTTCAAGCTCTCCATGCCAAATATCAGAAAAAGCATTTTGAAAACGATCTCTTGCTTCTGATAGGTCAAATCCATTTCTAACATGATGTAACATCGCAAAATCTAAGATCCAATTAACGACACCATCCGCAGTGATCACTTGATATGGTGATTCACCAATGACCCGCAAACCTAGATTTTCAAGCATTGGCATAACATCAGATAAATGAATCGGTTCATTACGGTGAAAAAGCTTCAATTTTACAATCGATGAGTCTGCTGATTCCTCTTGTGGTCGATAAAATAACATGCCTAATTTATTATCTTCATTCAGCCCTTCTAGCTGTAAAACATCTGCTACTGCAGAGCCAGGTAGCATTTGCTCTTTATAAGATCGAGGAAAAGCACGCGCATAATTTTTGGCAATTGGGATCCCTTTGCTTTCGCCAAAGTTAGCCACTAACGACTGGGTTAAACGATCTTCCCACGAGGCAACAGCGACAACTAAATTATGCTCTATCGATTTAACATCCACATCGAAATTATTGTTCTTTACCCTAACGATGTAGTGCGTACGAGCTAATGGACTCACAGAAAAAAAGGTTGTGAACTCAACAGTTTGTGATGAACCAAGATAGTCTTTTAAAACACTTTGGATCTTACGCCTAAGCTCCGTGTCATAACGCTCTTTGGCAACATAGACCATGCAGGAAAAAAAACGCCCAAAAGGATCCCGTCTTACAAACAATCGCAGCATGTCACGATCTTGCATTCGTACTACGCCTACTCCCACCTCAAGCATTTCCTCTTCTTTTGCTTGAATAAGTTCATCTCTGGGATAAGTTTCTAATACATTATTGAGCGCTTTCCAAGAATGCGAGCCTTCCGAATACCCACTGGCGTTGAGTATTCGTTTTACCCGATTACGGATCAATGGAATGTTCATTGCTGTTTGATGGTAAGCCGTCGACGCATATAGACCAATAAAGCGATGTTCACCAATGACATTACCTTTACTGTCAAATCGTTTAATACCGATATAATCAATGTAAGCGGGACGATGAATACGAGATTTAGCATTACTTTTGGTGAGAATAAGCAGATCGGGCTTTTGCGCTTCAATACGCGCTGATTCAGGTAAACTGGATAAATTAAGTGGCCGTGCATGGCGCGGCTTTTTAAGTAGACCAAGCCCGGCCTCTTGCGTTGGTCTCAATTGATAATCACCTTTTATCGGCTTTAGGTCGTAACAGTGATAACCCATAAAGGTAAAATTATGATTGGCAACCCAATCAAGAAATTCAATCGCTTCCTCGCAGTATTGATTTTCAACAGGTAATTTTTCTGTTCTTAGACCTTTGATAATTTGATGCATTTTATCTTGCATCCATTGCCAATCATTCACCACTAATTCAATGTCTTTAAGCACCGCTTCAAGTTCATCTCGCAATATCGCCATTTGATCATTTTTTGTAAGACGATCTACTTCAATATGAAAAAGTGTCTGTAGATCCCCCTTATCACCGCACGCCTTAACGATGTTATTTTTTTTGTCGCGCTCAAAATAATAAGGACCATTCAGCATTAAATGGCTAGTAATATCTAATCGATTTAACGTCATACGTACAGAATCAACCAAAAAGGGTTTATCTGGCATAACAATCTCAACCACGGTGTGGGTAGATTTCCAGCCATGGCGACTTAATGTGGGGTTATACACACGAACGGATATTTGTTGCGGATTATTTTTAACCAGATGATGCCATAGGCTCAGCACAGCACCATATAAATCAGATTCGTTACGTTGTAATAAATCATCTTCAGCCAATTGATTTAATAGGCTTTTAGCAAACACATCAACTAAAGGTTGCTGGGTGTTATCAACTTTGGATTTTATTAAGCCATATACTTTTTCAAGTAATACAGGAACCACATTGTCTGGTGCATTCATAAGAAAATCCCATAACTTTTACTACCTTAGGTAAGTATAGGTATGCAATTTTCTGTCCGAGTTTCAAATAAAATACATGATAACAATTTAGCTATGATAAGAGATGTAAACACTAATCAGACAATTTAGTTAATGTAGTCAGTTTATTATTATCATCGACAGCAACTTGAAAACGCCCTCGTACACCCATTTGCGTTAAATACGGACGTAAACGCACAGCGGGCAATTGAAGTTTTAATCCATTCTCTGTCACCACAACAGCACTACTTGCTGCACCAAAATAGTGTTGTAAGAAAACTTGATAACTAATATTTACTCGAAAAGTAAAGCTTCGCATAATCCCTTTTATCTCGTTATTCGTTCAATAGCCCAATATAGAAAAAGCCAAGTCCCCATTACACACTCCCTCATAGAAAGTGTTTAGTAATAAGGTACTTGGCTCTATTATTTAGCGAATTATGATTTATTGTTCAAGCGCTTTATGCACTTTCTCAAACAGATCTTTTGCTAAGTTATCTAATGCCGCTAACTTCTCAAGCTCGCTACGCATTAATTGCTGACGTGTTTCATCGTATTGGCGATACTTTAAGAACGGCTCAATTAATCGTGAAGCTACTTGTGGATTACTGGTATTTAATGCCGTTAGGATTTCAGTTAAGAACGCATAACCAGAACCATCTTTCGCATGGAAATGCACTGGGTTATTGGCACAGAAACTCGCCACTAAACTGCGCGTGCGGTTAGGGTTTTTCAAGCTAAACGCTGCGTGACTCATAGTATTACGCACATTTTCTAACGCATTATCAGCAGGATTTGTGCCTTGTAGCATGAACCACTTATCCATAACCAAGCCATCGTGAGTCCACTTATCACTAAAGTCTGACATTTGTACTGCGCGACAAGCTAATTGCGCATTATTTGCAGCAGACATAGCAGCCATCGTATCAGTCATGTTGTCAGCAGCTGCATATTGTGCAATCACTAAATCATTACCTAGCGCTGTATGCGCTAGATAAGATAAACACTTGTTACGCAATGCGCGTTTAGCCATAGCATCATGATCAAGACTGTATTCGCCTTGCGCTAAGCTACGATAAATCGCGAGTAATTCATCTTCCATTTCTGTCGCTAAAATTTGAGTTAACGCACCAACAACCTTATTGATTGCATCAACATCAACTTGCTTGTACCAGCCTGCGATTTCATTCTCGCTTGGCAGTGTTAGCATTTCAGCAATAAATGCAGGATCAAGATTTTCATCCAATAATGCGCCACGGAAAGCATCAATAACCGCTTCAGGTAATTGAACTGACTCACCAGCTTGAACAGCTGCCACATTGTTACGAATGTATTTCGCCAATAGCATTTGCCCAGCATCCCAGCGTGCAAACTCGTTACGCGCGTGGATCATCAAGAAGATCAACTCTTGATCTGAGTAATCATATTTTAAGATCACAGGTGCAGAGAATTCACGCAGCATCGACATCACAGGCTGTTCCGCAACATTCTCAAATACGAAAGTTTGCTCTGCTTCTTTTACATCTAACACGTTGTGAACAGGCATACCATTTGATTGAAGTGCAATAACCTCACCTTTGCTATCATATAGTTCGATATCAAACGGAATGTGAAGTGGTAGCTTTTCTTCTTGCCCTGCTGTTGGAGCTGTGTGCTGCTTTATAGTGACGTTGTAACACTTAGTATCTGCATCATATGACGTATCAACTGTAACAACTGGCGTTCCTGCTTGGCTATACCAACGACGGAAGCGAGACAGATCAATACCTGATGCATCTTCCATTGCTTGAACAAAATCATCACAAGTTGCAGCAGTACCATCATGGCGATCAAAGTACAGCTTCATACCTGCTTGGAAATTTGCTTCACCTAGCAAGGTATGCATCATACGGATCACTTCGCTACCCTTTTCATACACTGTTAATGTATAGAAGTTATTCATCTCAATCACTTTTTCAGGACGAATTGGGTGCGACATTGGACCACGATCTTCAGCAAACTGTGGACCACGTACAATACGAACATTGGCAATGCGATTTACTGGACGAGAGCCAAGATCTGATGAGAATTCTTGATCACGGAATACAGTTAAACCTTCTTTTAAGCTTAATTGGAACCAATCACGACAAGTAACACGGTTACCTGTCCAGTTATGGAAGTATTCATGACCGATCACAGCTTCAATACCTTGGTAATCAGTATCCGTTGCTGTTTTAGGGTTTGCGAGAACGAATTTAGAGTTAAAGACATTCAAGCCTTTGTTTTCCATGGCGCCCATGTTGAAGAAATCAACCGCCACAATCATGTAGATATCTAAATCATATTCAAGACCAAAACGCTCTTCATCCCACTTCATTGAGTTTTTCAATGAAGTCATGGCGTAATCTGCGCGATCAAGATTGCCTTTATCAACGAAGATTTCGAGCTCTACGTTACGACCACTCATTGTGGTGTAGTTATCACGTAAAACGTCAAAGTCACCTGCCACTAAAGCAAAGAGGTATGAAGGTTTTGGGAATGGGTCTTGCCATTGTACCCAGTGACGACCATTGTCTAAGTCACCTTCAGCAATACGGTTACCATTACTAAGTAAATAAGGGAATGCTGCTTTATCCGCAATGATCTTAGTTGTGAAACGAGCCAGTACATCTGGACGATCAAGATAATAAGTAATCCGACGGAAACCTTCTGCTTCACATTGAGTACAGAAACCGCCCCCCGACTTATACAGCCCTTCTAATGCAGTATTTGCTTCTGGATTAACGGTTGTAACGATCGTTAAATCAAATTGAGCAGGCAGATCTGATAAAGTTAAGTGGCTGCCTTCTTGAATATATGACGTCCATGTTTTGCCATTGACAGAAATACTCACAATGGCAAGTTCATCACCATCAAGTACAAGTTGGGCATCATCGTTATCACTAATACGAATAACCTTGCTTTGCGCTATCACCGTTGTATTGGTGTCATAAAGGTCAAACGTTAAATCGATATCTGTAATAGTGTAATCCGGTTGACGATAATCGGAACGATATTTAGCAGTAGGTTGTAAAAATGCCTGCTCTGTCATTATTATATTTCCTTTTATAAAGGCTCTACCAAACCTTGCATCAATAGACAGGTGTTAATAGAACGACAAACAATTTTCATAGTTTGATACTATAACGTTCAAACAAGAATTAATATCAAATATATCCGATAGTTTTATCTTTAACGGTCAATTTCTTAGTTTTCGCAATTAAACGATTAAAAATAAATCAAATTTCAATCGACATATCTAACCTCAGCCTTTTCTGGATATAAATTAATCAATTGTTCTATGTAAAGTACAATTTTTAAATAAAGAAATACTGTTTTACTCACTATTAATAATTATTATTTATCCAGGAAAAGTATGAGTAGTTAACTGCCAAACACTAGAAAACGTTTAAAACACTCAGTATTAATGAATAAACTCCCCGTCAAGCTATAGTTTATATATTGCTCGTAACGATAAGAGAATTAAAAACTCATAAATAATGCGTAAGCTATATATTTAGTAAGTAAACTTCATGAGTCTATAAAGCCTAATGAGAATGGTTATACTTGACGAACATTACATCTTAGTTCACAATCAGTCGTAACCTAAGGCATTAATAAATTCTATTTTTTATTTATCTTCAATAATATAACCCATTGAATAATAATAAAATCACGTTACAGATAGATTTATTATCACTTCTAATAAGTATCTACAGCCAGATATGAATAATAACCAACACAATATTGGGGTTATCAACTCCCTGCTTGATACTGATGCGTATAAATTGCATATGCAACAGGCAATTTTTCATCAATACCCAGACGTTGAAGCAGTGGCTGAATTCCACTGCCGAAGCGACGAAGATCTGCGCCCGTACTCTCAAGAGATCAAAGATCAAATCGCAAACATCGCATCGCTCTCTTTTGCTGACGATGAAATCAATTATCTATCAACATTAACTTTTTTCAGTGCTGACTATCTTAAGTATTTACGAAATTTTCAACTAAATGCAGATGATGTTTGTGTTGATGATTCTGGTGAACAACTATCTATTATCATTCGTGGTAAATGGTTGGATGTGATCTTATGGGAAGTTCCTCTTCTCGCAATTATTTGTGAAGTGCGCTGTGCACACTTATATCCAAATGCTACGCCCGAAGATGCCATTAAACAATTACAAGAAAAAATTTCACGCTTCTACCACAATGCACAAGATACAGATTTAAGTGAATTTTCGCTGGTAGATTTTGGCACTCGCCGCCGTTTTTCTAAAGCCGTTCATCATAAAGTTGTTGATTACTTAAAAGAAAACATGCCAGAGTTCAAAGGTACTTCGAACTACTATCTTGCATATACTCGTAATTTAACACCGGTTGGAACTCAAGCTCACGAATGGTTCCAAGGCCATCAGCAATTAGCCGGAGAGCTTGCTGATTCTCAACAATTAGCATTAAATCGTTGGCTACAAGAATACCCTAACGATTTAGGTATTGCGCTCACCGACTGTATCAATATGGATGCTTTCTTACGTGACTTTGATAAACGTTTATCTGAACGTTTCATTGGTTTACGCCATGATAGTGGTGATCCTATTTCTTGGGGTGAAAAAGCCATTGCACATTACAAATCATTAGGCATTGACCCAAAAACAAAATCACTGGTTTTTTCTGATAGCCTTACACTTGATAAAGCACTGAACATCTTTAAGCATTTCAACCACCAAATAAACGTAAGTTTTGGCATTGGCACACAGCTAACCTGTGATTTACCAAATGTAAAAACATTGAATGTTGTGTTGAAACTAACTGAATGCGAAGGTCGCCCTGTAGCAAAAATTTCAGACGAACCCGGTAAGAGCATCTGTCGGGATGAAGACTATTTAGATCAGCTTCGTACTGCATTTAATCTCGCTAACGAATAAAACTTCATCTATTTTCAAATTAGAAAGGCGAACAAGTTATCTTGTTCGCCTTTTTGTCTGCACATCATAACCAATGCTATATTTGTTAATATTATAAAAGTTATGGAATGACCTTCCCTTTCACCACTAGCATTGTCGCTACATTAATAAAAATTATTCTCGTTGTAATATCGCTTCCATTCCAAAATGAGTATTCGTTAACGTTAGCGTGTCATTGCTACTTAATTCAAATTCAGAATCGTGTTGCCCATCTTCATATAATAAAACCAGTTGGTTATCTTCAATATAATAAATACCACGATGCTCTTTTGATTTTCCTTGATCATTTGAGACTTCAGCAGAGAATAAAAAATCAGGGCGTAACGTGAGTGAAAGTTCAGAAATACTGTGGTCAACATCAGAACCTGATATCATTGAAGTTTTCCAATTACCTGGTAGATTTTCAGGGGCTAACTTAGTAAATCTTGCACCATCTAACACGAACTGATTATAACTAAGCATATAAGTATGCATTTGATCTTCTTCGCCTTCGGTGACAAAAGTAATATTGGTTTCGTCAATATCATACTCACCTGACCATTGTTCTATTTTTCCATCAATACGAAGTAAACGCATTGCAAATACATAGTCAGATTTAAACATCACATGCATTGCACGATAACTTTCACCTTCACTTTCTACACCGGCTTCTGTTGAGCTAAACCAATACCAATTACCTAATAAAAATGGATAGTCAAACTCCGTAATATCGTCGGCAATGATTGGGCGACTAAATGCGCTAAATAAGAATAACACGGTAATAAAGAATAGTTTTTTCATAGGCTTCCCCTGTTACTAGAACAAAGTGCATGTACTTTAAAACTAGTTGGTAAAGCTATTTTGCGATGAAAAATATGCGACAGATCACATTTAAATATGCGACAAGTCTTATTTATGAGATTATTACAGTAACAAAGAGAAATAAAAAAGCGCCCCATGAAGGGGCGCTTATTTGTGTGTTGCTGGATACTATCAGAAAATTACGATGATTTTATCTTGATTAAGTCAGCGGTAATACCAATGGCTTCATCCAAATATGCATCAGGTGCTTCATAATCTTTTGGTACTGCATCTAAATCAGCAAACGGTTTTTTACCGAGTACTTTTTGACGCTTATTTAAACGTACCAATCGATCAGCATCTTGTTTATCTTGCTCAGCTAAACGCATTTTTTCATTTAATGAAATTCTATTGATATCTTTTTCCTTTTTATAGGTTTTGATATCTTCATTAATGAAACCAAACTCCATATCATTCTTAATTCGTGCAAGGTGTTCTTCATTTAACTTAGGAAGAATTGACGAATAATTATGAAGTTGTTGATATTTAGCCGGTTTAATACTATCCCACGGTAATGCATTATCTTCTACACTTTCACCGGTTTCAGACGGATCAATTGCTGTTGGGAAAGAGATATCAGGCACAACACCTAAATTCTGAGTACTGCCACCATTAATACGGTAGAACTTTTGAATTGTATATTGTACATGACCCAGTGGCTTATCGAATAAATCATATAACTGGTTTAAAGAACGGTGCTGCTGCACAGTACCTTTACCAAATGATTGTTCACCAAGAACCACTGCTCGACCATAATCTTGCATTGCCGCAGCAAATATTTCAGATGCCGATGCACTATAACGGTTAATTAAAACAGTTAACGGCCCATTAAAGAAAACTTGATTATCTGAATCACTGTTTACTTTTACGCGACCATAACTATCACGAACTTGAACAACAGGCCCGCTTGAAATAAATAAACCACTTAATGCTGTCGCTTCAGTTAATGCACCACCGCCATTGTTACGAAGATCAATAACGACACCATCAACTTTCTGCTCGTTAAGCTTAACCAATTCTTTTTTGGTATCTTCAGATAAACCGACATAGAAACTTGGTACTTCAATCACACCAATTTTCTTGCCTTCAACAGTTTTCACTTCCGATTTAACGGCATGATCTTCTAGACGAATTTTGTCTCGAACAATAGTGACAGTGTAACTCTTGCTGTTCTTACCTTCTGGTAAAACATCAAGAATCACTTTACTGCCTTTCGGACCTTTGATTAATTGGACAACATCATCTAAACGCCAGCCAATAATATCTACAATTTTTTCGCCATCTTGACCAACACCAATGATACGGTCACCCGCAGCCAGCTTTTTAGAGCTCGCAGCTGGTCCACCGGCAACAAGGGATTGAATCGTCGTATAATCATCTTTCACTTGCAGCACTGCTCCAATCCCTTCCAAAGAAAGGTTCATTTCTGATTGGAACTGCTCAGCATTTCGAGGAGATAGATAACTAGTGTGAGGATCAACTTCACGCGAGAAAGCATTCATGTATAACTGGAATACATCTTCACTATGGGTTTGAGTTAAACGTTTAACGGCGTTGTTATAACGTTTACCTAGTGTTTCTTGTATTTCTTTCCAGTTTTTACCTGCCAGCTTTAAATTCAACGCATCGTATTTCACACGCTTACGCCAAATTTCATTTAACTCAGCTTGATTTTCTGGCCACTCAAGTTCAGAGCGATCAATAACAAAGTCTTCATCTTTATCGAATTTAATCTCTGTATCTAATTGCGAAATCGCAAACTGATAACGGTCAAAACGACGTTGAAGGACTTTATTAAAAATATCAAATGCACCCGATGTATCACCAGATTTCAATTGATCATCAAACTGATTTCGCCAGCGTTCAAATTGCTTTACATCAGAAGCTGTTAGAAAGCTTTTATTATAGTCGAGCATTTCGATATAACGATCGAAGACCTGACTAGAGAATTTATCATCAAGTGAAAAATGCTTGTAATGAGAGCGGGTAAAGCGTGACGCTACCCTCTTACTCGCAGTTGCGTGCTGCTGCTCTGGTGCAAGTTGCGGCAAATCACTTAATGAATACTTAGCCTCTAAGGCTTGCGCTGAAGCTGCCAGCATCATGCCGGCAGCAATCAGTGAGAAACGGAATCGACAATTCATGCGTCGCGCATTCTCCCTTTATGAACGCAGGTGCTCCGCTTTAACAGCCATTACTAAGCCGTTATTTAAGCGAACACGCACATCGTCCTTGTTAATTTCGACAATAGTTGCCGGCATGTTACCTGAGCCCATATTCACTTGTACGTTCTTACCAACAATAACTTCGTCAGCTTTTAGTACAGGTGTAGTCTCAACTGGCTTCTTATTAACTTTAGCCGTTTTTGGCTTAATGTTCTTAGGTTTAGCAGTTTTTGCGCGAGTTTTTTTCGCATCGCCTTCTTTAGCTGCTTTAGCGATAGCCTGCTCTTTACGACGAGTACGTACTTTTGCTTTGCTTTCTTCTAAGGCTTTAAGTGCGTGATCAACGTGTTCTTGCTCAAGTACATCACACTCATTTCCATCAAGATCAACACGACTTACACCAGCTTTAACGCCGTGAAGGTAACGCCAGGAAGATGTGTATTGACGTAATGCTGTACGTAGTTGAGTCTTACTGATTTTTGGATCATCACTTAAGCGCTCAGCAAGATCTTGAAAAATACCGATCTTAAGTGGTTTAGCTTCACCCTCAATAGTAAAACATTTTGGGAAACGCTCAGCAATATATGCAATAACTTCTTTACTGTTCGTTAACTTTTCAGAGTTTTCCATGGACTTTCCTGACATAAACGAGATTTGCTCGTTATTAGTGCTTTGTTCAAAAAGAAATAGTGGGGCTATTATAATTACCTAATAAGGAAAAACCACCGAAAGCATGAAATTAGAGTACTTTTTGTAGCTCTGTAACCAAAGAAACTAGACCTTGTTCATCATTTTGGTCAAATCTTGACAAATCTGGACTATCAATATCCAGTACACCTATACATTTTTCCCCTATATTTAATGGGATAACGATTTCAGATTGACTAACTGCGTCACAAGCAATGTGCCCAGGAAAGGCATGAACATCATCAACACGGATGACTCTGTTATCTTTTACTGCCGTACCGCATACCCCGTTACCGACAGGAATACGAACACAAGCAGGTTTTCCTTGAAATGGACCAAGTACGAGCTCATCATTTTTTAATAAATAAAAGCCAACCCAATTTATGTTCTCTAACTCCATATTCAACAACGCACTAATATTAGAGAGATTGGCAATGAGATCTGATTCACCTTCAACTATAGCTAAAGCTTGAAGTGTCAGACGGTTATAAAAAGAACCTGTATTTTCCATAGCATACGCCTTACATAATCGTTAAAATGGAAACACTTAACAATAATAGGAATCATTATCACTGTGAAGCATTCATTCCCCACTATGATTAATTGGTCTTGGCTTTTTATTCAAGCTAAAAAACATCGTCCCCGCCTTATCACCGCGAATATTATTGCTGTTATTGCCACCTTGATTAGCGTACCAATTCCATTACTTATGCCATTAATGGTCGATGAAGTATTACTCCATAAGCCAGCTGAAGGGATCCAATATTTAAACCACCTTCTTCCCGAACAATGGCAATCACCTACTGGCTATATCTTATTAGTGTTATTTTTAGTTGTCTTAATGCGTACCGTAAGCCAAGCATTGAACATTTTACAAAGCCGCCAATTCACGCTTGTATCAAAAGAGATCACCTTTAATTTACGTCAGCATTTATTGGATAAATTAGGGCGTATTAGCATGCGCCAATATGAAGAAAAAGGCAGTGGCGGCATTACTTCGCATCTTGTCACTGATGTTGAGACTATCGATAAGTTTGTCGGAGATACGTTAAGTCGTTTTATTATCGGCTTGCTCACCGTTGTTGGTACTGCTGGCGTTTTATTATGGTTAGATTGGCGACTCGGGCTATTTATTCTCATCATTAACCCTATTGTTGTTTACGCTTCAAAAATGATGGGTAACCGCGTTAAAAACCTCAAGCGTCAAGAAAATCAATCTTATGAAAAATTCCAACAACGTTTAGTCGAAGTATTAGATGGCATATACCAATTGCGCGCATCTAATCGTGAGCGTGAATTTTTAGCTCAACTAAAATCGCACGCAAATGATATACGCCACAGTGCTGATAAGTTTGCATGGCAATCAGAAGCGGCAGGACGCATCTCTTTCTTATTATTCTTGGCGGGTTTTGAAGTATTTCGCGCCGCTGCAATGTTAATGGTGCTTTTCAGTGGCTTATCTATCGGTGAAATGCTGGCTGTCTTTAGTTACTTATGGTTCATGCTTGGGCCTGTACAAGAGTTATTGGGGATTCAATTTTCTTGGTATAGTGCATCTGCGGCCATGCAGCGTTTAAATACGCTGTTAGATTTAGAAGAAGAAGTTCGCCCTACCGCTACCGTTTATCCCTTTAATCACAATGAAGCACTGGATATTAAAGTAAGAAATGTCCGTTTTTCTTATGACAACGATAAACAAGTGCTGCGAGGTTTAAATATTGATATCCCTGCAGGAAAACGTGTTGCTCTTGTAGGTGCATCAGGCGGCGGTAAATCAACCTTAATTCAATTACTGCTTGGCATTTACCAAAAGCAATCAGGTGATATTTTTATTAATGGTCACCCGATTGAGGCGGTCAGTTATGAATCTCTTCGCGAACGTATGGCTGTTGTGCTCCAGCAGCCCGTCTTATTCAACGATACATTACGCCATAACTTAACATTAGGTGGTGAATATACTGATGATGAACTCTGGAATGC
The DNA here is from genome assembly GCF_003026105.1 of Photobacterium sp. GB-56. Lineage (GTDB taxonomy): Bacteria > Pseudomonadota > Gammaproteobacteria > Enterobacterales > Vibrionaceae > Photobacterium. Next base: position 304,560 of record NZ_PYNW01000004.1, read on the forward strand.
ATTAGACATTGCTCAACTTACAGACATGACAGAGCGGTTAACGCATGGCCTAGACACTGAAATTGGTCGACAAGGTATTCGTTTATCCGGTGGTCAGCGTCAACGTTTAGCGATTGCCCGTATGATCTTATCTAATCCTGACTTTGTCATTTTAGATGAAGCAACATCAGCGTTAGATACTTCAACAGAAGCTGCACTTCATAAAGCGCTGAATGGTTTTTTAAAAGATAAAACCACCTTAATTGTTGCCCACCGTTTATCTGCCGTTAAACAAGCTGATTTAATCTATGTCTTAGAAGATGGATTAGTCAGTCAATCAGGTACACATACTGAGTTAGTGAGTCAACATGGGTTATATCGAACACTTTACGGTTCAATTCAATCACCTAATAATGATGTTGAACAAACAGATCAACAACTTCCAGTAGCAAGAATCGGTACAAAATAATATAGTACCCATCCTTGACGCTCATGGGCTATCATTCACTATGTTTTTACAAACGTGTGAATTTTTATTTCGTGAGCGTTTTTATATCTCGCTCTTTTGCAAAGGAAACAACGTACTATGTCAACGGCCAGACGCTGCCCCGGTTGCAATTTACTCGTGCTCCCTGAGGTGGCTCAACAAGGACACAGTGCTTACTGTCCCCGTTGCCAAACACGTTTATATCGTGGGGGAACAGCAAGATTTAATGCAGAACTGGCGATTGCCGCAGCGGGTTTAATCCTTTTTATTCCAACCATTACTTTACCGTTAATCACAATACGATTATTCGGACAGATGATCCCTGCGACACTTCCATCTGGCGCCATCACACTTTCAGAAAATTTTCCGGGCGTTGCCGCATTAATCTTATTTTGTAGCGTTATTGCCCCGCTATTAGTCATAGGGGCGGTTTTTAGCGCCCAATTTTCCCTTAAATTTCGTCACTTTACTCTATTTAAAGCATCAACATGGGTTCTTCATCATTTAAAGCAATGGGTGATGCTCGATGTTTTTTTAGTTAGTCTCGCCATTGCTTGTTTTAAAGTCCAAGAAGTCGCAGAGATTAATATCGGTCTTGGGCTGTACTGTCTCATTACCTTACAGATATTATTTCTCGTGTTACTGACTCGTATCAGTGTTCGTCGTTATTGGGATGCATGGCAACCTGAAAATGAGCATATTAGTGATGACTTAGACACACTTTGTACGACATGTCATTTAACGCAAGAACACCTGACCCATTGCCGCCGCTGTAATAGTCCATTACACGATCGTATTCCACATTCTATTCAAAAAACATGGGCATATTTAATTTCAGCAAGTATTTTTATCTTGCCTGCTAACCTTTATCCCATTTCAATTTTCATGAATAACGGTAAGCGTATTGAAGATACTATCTTTTCAGGTGTTGCTGAACTCGTCAGAACGGGAATGACAGGTATCGCAGCAATCATCTTTATTGCCAGTATTGTTGTCCCTGTCGCGAAAATTCTAAGTTTGGCTTATATCCTTTTAGCCGTACAGTTCAAACGAAAAACACACCACCTATTACGTATGCGACTATTTCGTGCCGTACACTGGATAGGTAAATGGTCGGTAATGGATCTTTTTGTTATCGCCATCATGGTCACATTAATCGACCGTGGGCAAGTTCTTGATTTCACGCCGGGACCTGGGGCAATTGCCTTTGCCGTCGTGGTAGTATTAACAATGTTAGCAGCAGAAAGTTTAGATTCTCGCCTGATATGGGACAATTATGAACAACGATCCAAATAACGAACAACCCAAAAAGGTGAAAATTCGCCGTGATCGGGGGTTATCACCGCTGTGGCTGTTGCCGCTATTAGCATTAATACTTGCTGGTTGGTTACTGTATAAATCAGTTAACGAAGCCGGTGAACGTATTCAAATCCACTTTAACGATGCCGTGGGTTTAGTCGCTGGAAGAACGACTATTCGTTATCAAGGCCTTGAAGTGGGTATTGTACGTGATATCAGCCTATCAAAAGATCTTAAGAGTATTTACGTTACTGCCGACATTTATCCTGAAGCGGTAAACATTCTTCGTAAAAATACCCGATTCTGGCTAGTCAAACCTAAGGCATCTATAACGGGTATATCAGGCTTAGATACTCTTGTTTCTGGTAACTATATTGCGTTATTACCTGGTGATGGACCTGAAGCAACAAAATTTACGGCATTAGAAAACCAACCAGCAGATACCCCATTAGAAGATGGTTTAAAGCTGCAATTAAAAGCACCGAATCTTGGATCAATCAGTATTGGTTCGCAAATTTTCTATAAGAAGATCCCTGTCGGTGAGGTGTTCAATTACACCCTTAGTGATAACAAAAAAGAAGTGATTATTGATGCACTAATCAAACCTAAGTATGCCAACCTCGTTACAAATAAAAGCCGTTTCTGGAATGTCAGTGGCATGCGTGCTGATATCGGTTTCAACGGTGTTGATGTGCAGTTTGAAAGCCTGTCAGCACTAATTGCGGGTGCTATCGCATTTGATTCGCCAGATAAAGGTAAAGCCATTGAAGCAAATCACCAGTTTAAACTCTACCCCGATATCAATACAGCGGGTCGTGGTATTGCTATCACAATAACCTTGCCAGATAACAATGATATTAGCGATTCAGGTTCACCTATCATGTACCGGGGTTTGCAGATCGGTAAAATCACCGATGTAAGCCTTGATGAAAAAACCAATAAAATTATCGCACATGCTGCGATTGAACCTAGCATGCGTGAATACTTAAATAGCGGCTCTCGTTTATTACTCGAAGAAGCTGAAGTATCACTAAACGGTGTTAAAAATATCGGCAATCTGGTACGAGGCAATTTCTTACGTTTAATACCGGGTAAAGGCGAAACTTCACGTCAATTTACAGCTATTACCCGTGACACATTAGAAGAGCAACAACCCGGTGTAGCAACCTTCAAACTGTATGCTGATAAAAGTTTTGGTATTAAACGTGGCACCAAATTACGCTTTAAGGGATTAGATGTCGGGCGAATCACTAACGTTGAATTAACCGGTGAGCGTGTAAGCTTTGATGTCTTAGTTCAACCTGAGTACACCCATTTGATCAGAAGTGGTAGTCGATTCTTCGTTGATGGTGGTGTCGATGCCAGCATTTCGAGCAAAGGTATTGATGTTTCTATTCCGCCAGCCGATCAATTAATCAGCAGTGCGATTAGCTTCACTTCTATCGGTAGCAAAAAAATAAACAAAAGCTACACCCTATTTAAAAACCGAAGTCTTGCCGATCTTGCGGATGAAAAACTGAAAGGCTATAGCAGCATTAGTTTATTTGCTGAAAAGTTACCCCCCGTATCTGAAGGTAGTCCAGTACTTTACCGTAACTTACAAGTAGGTGAAGTGAGTGACTTTGCTTTGAAAGATAACGGTGTGAGCATTAAATTAAATATCGAGAAAAAATACCGTCATTTGATCACTAACCACACCGTATTCTGGAACCGTTCAGGTATCGAAGTAGAAGCAGGATTAAATGGTATTAAATTAGTGACCGATCCCCTATCAACGCTTATCAAAGGTGGGATTGCTTTTGATAACATGAAGCAAGTGACTAACCGTATCGGATCTAAATACAAGCTTTACCCAAGCTTAAGTTCAGCGCAACATTTTGGACAGCTGATAACTTTAACAGCCGATGATGCACGATCTGTCTCTAACAATACTGAGATCAAGTTCCAAGGCGTAACCATTGGTAAAATCATTAACATCGAACCAGATTTTCATACAAACAACGTGAAAATACAGGCCCGTTTATATCCGAAATACGCTCAAAAAATCGCAAAGTCAGATAGCTACTTTTGGGTGGTTAAACCAAAGATCAGCTTAAGTGGTAGTGAAAACTTGGATTCGTTGCTGAGCTCTTACATTGCTGTTCAACCTGGGAAAGGCTATTTTGCTGATACCTTTAAGCTTGGTTCGGCAGAGTTGTTTGATTCCCGCGTCACGATAGTATTAGAAAGTGAAGAGCGTGATTCGATTAGCGAAGGTACACCATTGCTCTACCGTGATATTCAAGTTGGACAAGTGGTTAACGTTTCACTCGGTGACTTAGCTGACCGTGTCATCATAAAAGCCCAACTTGAAAAGCAATACCGCCATTTAGTGCGAAAAAACACTGTATTTTGGAACACCTCAGGTGTGAATGTTGATATCGGTATTACAGGTGCCAACATAAAAGCAGGTACATTTGATAGCCTATTACGTGGCGGAATTGCCTTTGCAACCCCCGAAAAGCAACCACTTGAACCACAAGTTAAAGCAGGAACACACTTCTTACTACATAAAGAAGCAAACCCTAAATGGTTAGCATGGCGTACTGCAATTCCTGAGAGTTAACAGCTAAAATCAAACAAAATAAAGAGCACTTCGGTGCTCTTTTTTTATTCAGAAAAAACCTTTATTACGCTTTGTATTAGCAAAAACTGCAATTCATACCAATCTGTTATAAAATCAGCCTCATTAGCTAGTTAATAGAGATCCTTCCTTTGCATCCGAATATTCACATCCCTGACGCATTTATCGATTTAATCAAGCAAACTATGCCTGAGCATTTAGATATCGATGAATTTATTGCTTGTTGTAAAACACCCCTTCGTCGCAGCATTCGCGTCAATACACTTAAAATCAGTGTTGAGGATTTCTTAGCGCGTGTTGCAAATCGTGGTTGGACATTAACGCCTGTTCCTTGGTGTGATACTGGCTTTTGGATTGAACGAGAAGACGAAGATACTGTTTCTCTTGGTAATACCGCAGAGCACATGGCAGGACTTTTTTATATTCAAGAAGCCAGTTCGATGATGCCAGTAACCGCATTGCTTAAAGATAATGACGCATTAGACTGTGTATTAGATATGGCATCAGCGCCAGGTTCTAAAACCACCCAAATTGCATCTGCAATGCAAAACCGTGGTGCACTGGTTGCCAACGAGTTAGCCGCGAGCCGAATTAAAGTACTCCATTCAAACTTACAACGTTGTGGTGTTCACAATGCAGCACTGACCCATTTTGATGGCTGTGTATTTGGCACATGGGCACCAGAATCTTTTGATTCGATCTTATTGGATGCGCCATGTTCTGGTGAGGGTGCAATTCGTAAAGATGAAGATGCTATGGCTAATTGGAGCCTAGCTTCTATTGATGAAATTGCCGAAGTACAACGCAACCTTATTGTAAGTGCATTCCAAGCTCTGAAAACTGGCGGGGTTATGGTGTATTCAACATGCACATTAAACCAAAATGAAAACCAAGACGTTTGTCATTTCCTAAAAGAAAAATTTGGTGATGCTGTTCAATTTGAATCGCTAAGCGATCTGTTCGATGGTGCAGAAAAGTCACTCACAGAAGATGGCTTCCTACACGTTTACCCTCAGATCTTTGATAGCGAAGGTTTCTTTGTCGCACGTATTCGTAAGCTGGCACCTGTTGAAACCGATAGCGTAAAAAAGCGGATGGGGAAATTCCCGTTTGCTCAGCTCAAAGACAAAGAGCAACAAGAGATAGCCCAACAGTTAAAACAAGATTTAGATATTACCTTACCTGAGCAACATGATGTCTGGTTACGTGATAAAGAAGTTTGGCTTTTCCCTTCTCAGCTACGTACTTTAATTGGTGAAATCCGTTTCCAACGTATTGGTATTAAGCTCGCAGAACAACACAAGAAAGGCTATCGCTGGCAACATGAAGCGGTAATGACACTGGCAACAGGCAAAGAATCTATCGCTATTGAACTTAATGTTGAACAAGCTAAAGAGTGGTTCATGGGACGCGATATTCGCCCAGGAATACCAGCAGGCAAAGGTGAAGTGATTGTTACTTACCGTGATTACCCTATTGGTATTGGTAAATGGGTGAGCAACCGTATCAAAAATGGCTTACCTCGTGAATTAGTTCGTGATACTAACCTATTTGATATTTAAGGTAAAAATATCGTTAGCATCAAAAAGTATAGTTAATGATGACTTTATTAAATGCAATAACTGGAAAATAAACATTATTCAACTAACATTGAAAGTGTAATCATACTCCATTTACTAACCAGTTAGCGCAAGGCTCTTACGAGAGCCATTCCCCTAAGCCCGAAACAGGAATCGTTTCGGGCTATTTTTTGCCTTAAGTAATATTTCCAATCAGCGCTAAAACTTAAAAGCCCAGCGCTATAGATATTGTTATTACTTGCGATAGATATAAAAAAACCGAGCATTACGCTCGGTTTAATTTAACTAATATAAGCATGCTATGTCTTTTGCACAATCTCAACTTTCTAGTGCTGAGAATTAGTGTTTATGTGCAATTTCAGCTTTTTTCAGCTCTTTTACTGCTTTGCTTACTTCACGACGCTCTTTCGAAAGCTCTGCACTGATGATGATATGATCATCAACACGATCTTCGTAGTCACCTTTCATGTTTTCAACAATTTCAACGATTTGATCGTGGCTCATATCGGCCTTAATGTAATCCATCAAGTTCTCTAACAACTCAACACGCTTACGGTTATCACGAATTTTACGATCGTTGTCTAGGATTTCGCGTTTAAGTTTGTTTTTACGACGTGTTTGACGAACGAGTTCAAGGATGTTGTTCATGTGTAGTCCTTAGTCTGAAAATAAAACCTTGTGAAACTGATTTAATGCAAGGGATAGAAATAATGCACTTCCTAGTACATAACCGTCGAGTCTCAGTTTATTACTGAAATCGTTATATCAGAAAGTCATTCGTAAACTCAAGCAATACTCATGATTAAATGCTCAATGATGATTCTATGAGCATCAACTTATGTTTCTCGCTTAAATATCACACAAAAAGCTCAACAAATTTTTGATATATCACAATAAATACCCCTATTTTAATTAATAATTATGACAATTAGACAATATATGTAATCTGTAATAACAAAATGGTATCTTTTGTGAAATCCACCACAAAAAAAGCCTTCCTGTATTTGCAAATAGCATATCAGCACCTACTCTTGAAATAGACCAGTACTCGTTTACAACAATGCAATCTGGACAAGGATAGCTTCCTCGAAGTGTTCAAGCTCAAATAGCGTAGTAACCCGATATTGGCGACACAGTGTTTGATGTAAAGTTTATCAGGAGAAAACATGTCAAAAGCAACAGGTACCGTTAAGTGGTTTAACGAAGAGAAAGGTTTTGGTTTTATCACTCAGGATAACGGCGGTGCTGACGTATTTGTACACTTCCGTGCGATTACTGGCGATGGCTTCAAAACCCTAACTGAAGGACAAAAAGTTTCTTACGAAACAGAGCAAGGTCCTAAAGGTCTACAAGCTGCAAATGTTGAAAAAGCATAATTATTTGCTTATCTAACGTTACGTTAGTTCACATAGCACTTGATAAAAGGGTCGTCACGGCCCTTTTTTTATCCATAATTAATATTCCCACCCTACCGCCTCACATTCACAATCGACTGCATAAAAGTGATTTACCAGTTAAAAATGCAAGATTAGAGCACACTTATAGATATTGATAGACCTGTTATTATTAAAATTCCTAATAAGAATTAACCAGCCTGATTAATAAGACACCTATTTCATAATATTCTTTGCTTTTTTTTTGTAATGCGGCTCACATTATAACGCGATAAATAAGTAACTCACTTGCTCTTTAAAATCGAAAATGGCTTAATATCAGCGTCCTATATAACAGGGCTATTTATGAAACAAAGTGAAAGAAAAACTTCGTTACACTGTTCAAACGTACACAGTTGTCCTGAAGCGCTTCAATATTCTTTTGTACATAAGTAACACATTAATTTATTTCAGGAGACATCACATGTCTAAAGCAACTGGTATCGTTAAGTGGTTCAACGATGAGAAAGGTTTCGGTTTCATCACTCAAGATAATGGCGGCGCTGACGTATTCGTTCACTTCCGTGCTATCGCTGGTGAAGGCTTCAAATCTCTAGCAGAAGGTCAAAAAGTTTCTTTTGACGTTGAGCAAGGCCAAAAAGGTCCTCAAGCTGCTAACGTTGAGCGCATCTAATCTACAACGAACAGTTGAAGAAGTAAGGGTATCTTTGGATGCCCTTTTTTATTTCCGTAGAAAATGATATCAAGCGACTTAAACAATATATGCCTACTCTTTACGATTTAAGCACATCTTAATTCTTGGTGAGCCACAACCAAAATAATCGTCTTCTTGCCCTATCTCTACAAAGCCTAGTCTCTGATATAGCTTTATTGCCGTGTTCTTTGGGTGCACAGTCAATAAAATTCGATTGTAATCAGCTAGCAGCGCTAATGCCTTATTCAACAACGCTTTTCCAACACCTTTCCCTTGCATCTTATTCGCAACCGCAATACCTAATATCCACGCATCGCTCTGCGTTTCTGTTTGTCTATTAAAGCTTGGGCTTGCAAGTACATAGCCTACTACATGTTCACATTCTGAAACGGCAACCAATAATCCACTTGGCCAACAATCATATGCCTGACGAAATAAAAAATCAGGATAACAATGTTTGCCAAATAGCTCACGCTCTAATTGGTATATCGCAGCAAGATCTGATTTTTCTGCTTGTCGTATTTGATATAGCACTATCCATTGCTCCGTGACGTCATGCAGCCAATAAAAAACCAGCCCATCGGCTTAACAAAAAGCTAGCAAGATGAAGGCTGGTTTTATCCAGTATAGATTATAAGTAACCTATTACTTGTCAGCGCGGCTCATGAACTTTTGCTCAGCCGTGTTAACTTTAATTTTTTCGCCATTCGCGATGTATTCTGGAACTTGAACCACTAGACCAGTTGAAAGTGTCGCTGGCTTAGTACGAGCACTTGCAGAAGCACCTTTGATTGATGGATCAGTTTCAACGATAGTTAGTTCAACTGTCGCTGGAAGTTCGATAGCAACAGGCGCGCCATCAACAGTAAGAACTTCGATACCTTTCGTATCTTCAGTGATGAATAGTAGTTCTTCTGCGATTGCTTCTTTGTTGAATGTGTATGGTGTGTAATCTTCATCATCCATAAACACATACTCTTCACCATCGATGTAAGAGAATGATGCTTTTGTACGACGGAAATCAGCTAAGTTAACCATTTCATCAGCTTTGAAGCTTACGTCTGATTTAGTACCAGTAGCTACATCATAAATACGCATTCTGTAAAGACTTGCGCCAGCACGACCACTAGGCGTTAGCTTACTAATTTCTTTAACAAGACCTACTTTACCGTTGATTTCAACAGCAGCAAATTTTTTAATGTCACTAGCCTTTGGCATGATCATAATTCCAAATAAAAATAGTGGTGAGAAATTACACCAAGATACAGATTTATAGCAAGTGTTATAGTAGTACAAACACTAATTTTTTGCGTTTACTCCCTAAGCTTGTTCAAAGCTTAAACAACCATAAACACTTTGCATAAAAAACCACGGTTTATCTGCTTTTGATATCCCATCCAACATTTGTGACAAAGGCTCAACCAACTGATTTCAAACATCAATCTAGAACTTTAATCCATCGTTATAAACAAGCAAACACACACAGCTATTTGCTCACTCAATAAAGTTTCTATATAAAGCTACATATGTCACTTTTGATATTCAGACATCCGTTTTTTCAAGCGTGCGAGTTCAATCTCATTAGAGCGAACAGTCAGCTTAATATGGTCATATTCATATTCTTCTTTCGTTACACTCATCACCGAACGAATATCCCCCATCAGCCCTTTTGCGGTATAAGGCACAATGATTTCTTCTTCTATCATCTCGTGTTGAGCTACATCGACAACGTATTGATGAAGTTTGGTAATATCTAGTGGATTACGGGTTGACGTCATCATAGCATCAGGAAATTCAGCCATTAATGCCTGTTGCTGATCAACACTTAATTGATCTGATTTATTCAGCACTAATAGTTTTTTTATACCATCAACACCCACTTCTTTTAGCACTTCATGAACAACGTCTAATTGAGAACGGAATGACACATCAGATGCATCAACCACATACAATAATAGGGAAGCGTCATGAGCTTCAGCCAAGGTTGAATGGAAAGATGCCACCAAATCGTGCGGTAATTTTTTAATAAAACCAACCGTATCTGATACTAAAATACGCGGTTGTGTTTCTGGTTTTAAGGCGCGAACAGTGGTATCTAGCGTAGCAAATAATTTATTTTCGCCTTCAACATCACTACCTGTTAATGCTCGCATCATAGACGACTTACCCGCATTGGTATAGCCAACTAACGCCACACAAAAAAGCTCTGAACGTTGAGTTCGACGCCCTTTCATTTCATCTTGAACGCTGACTAATTCACGGCGCAATTCCGCCAATTGATCGCGAATTTTACGACGATCAAGCTCTAGCGTTGTTTCACCCGCACCTTTACCCATTTGTCGCTCTTTATTACCGCTGGTGGATTCGCGTAAACGTGGCGCTAAATAATTAAGACGAGCAATTTCAACCTGTAGTCGTGCCGTTCGTGTACGAGCATGACGGCTAAATATCTCAATAATGATGCCTGTGCGATCAAACACTTCAACGCCTAATTGATTTTCCACATTACGTAATTGAGATGGGCTTAAATCACAGTCAAACACCACAACATCGGCAAGTACGCTGGGTAAATCATCGAGTGACACATCTATAAAATCAATGTCATCAAGAGGATCATCTTCACCATCGTCTTCAATAACACCAAGGTTTCCAGTTAACTGCGCGATCTCAGCCATTTTACCAGAACCAAGTACACTCATTTTTTTTGTTGAGCTTAGTTTTTGAGACTGTGTGCCAACAACTTTAAAGCCTAATGTCGTCACTAGGCGTGCTAATTCTTCTAATGAACTTTTTGCTTCATCGCCTTTAAATTGCGGCGTTTGGATTGAAATTAGTAATGCGTTGTTTTTTAACGGTTTTTGTGTTAACTGCATACTGAATGCTAATGCACTAACGTGCACCCTATCTTTATAATTACCTTCATCCTACGCTCTTATAGTCAGGCTTTATACAAGAAAAGATATTATTATTTAACATTCTTTCTATTTATTATTACGATAATAAAGATGTTGCTCTCTGTTTAAAGGTTCTAACGATTTATTTTAAATACCACCACGATATGTCATCGCATTTACCTAAGTATCCAGAATAAATTTAAATGATATATTGATGAATTATAAAAATATTATTTAAATACAACGTGACTTATTATGTAACAACTTACAATATTAGATTATATTATTGAATCACATAAGTAATATAAAACAATACCTTGATTAACATTCAACCATGTAATAATATCCGCGCCTTCGTTTTGAATATATCAATTAGTTTTAGAAAGTATCTTACTTTTAGCTTTATCTAATAGTTCTATTAGAACTCTAGATCACAAATAAAAAATTACGGTTCTTCATGTTACAAATAGCGATGCTACTTTTCGGTGCACCTTTCGTAAAAAGTAAAATATTTCATCTGTTAGGATTCAGCACCCTTTGGGGATTTGCTGGCCTTCTCATCTTCATTGATGGCCTTGACGGAAAAGTATTTGATTCCTTCAGTTACTTTCTTTTACTTGAAAGCTTAACAACTTTAATCGTAGCGCCTAGCGGATTGGGGTTGCACCGTAACATCCTTATTTTAAAAGGATTAATATTCCTTTGTTGCGCAATTTCGGCACTCGTAAATATCAAATTTAGCAATATTTTATTATCTGCGACTTTTGGTTTAACTTATATTTCTGTTGGTATTTTTAATATTGCATCCGCTTGGGTTGTTCGTTTTGCTCATTGGAAAAGAGCTATCGTGTGGGGATGTATTCAAATCTTTTATTCTATTTTCCTATTACAAAATTATAATTATGTTATTTCTTACTTTCTTGGGTTTATTATGATCACAGGAAGTATTCGAAGTATCATTGTTCTAATGAAGGTTAGTTCATTAAAATACAACAGCCCTATTTTTCAATTATTAAATAATAGTGGAAATGAATATATATCCACAACTGACAGCGTATATTCGATAAATAGCACAGAAAATAGAAATAATACGCAACCGTTAACAATACATATATGGACACCAGAGGGGTCAGCAGAAAACCCACATGTTCCTCGCCCCATTATTAATCGTTACATTGCAGCTACAGATGTAAACGGTGTTATTTCTACCGGTCATGCCGCATTAGAAGCAGGATTTGAGTGTTATATTAGTTTATATCCATCAGAAGATATTGATCGCTCACCTTCTGAGTTTATTCGCACTCTAAAAGCGACTCCTGAAAATAATGTGCTTGGCCGTTACTTACCGGATTACAAAACCGAAGCCGCTGAATGGTGTGAATCAAATGTTAAAATAGAATTTATTCAATATAACGCACTAACATTAAAGCAGTTCTGGCATCATTGTTATAAAAATCCTATTTATAATTTAACCTCCAATAACTGTTCAAGTAATACCGCTTATGCACTAGAAGCGGCATTAGACGGTGTCTTGTATAAAAAAAGCAGCAGTATATTCACACTTTTAAAACTGTTGTGCAGCCCTGAGTTATGGCTTGCAGCTCAAATTCGACATCGTGCAATGATGATGGCATGGACACCTGGTTTAACGATGGATTATAGCCGCGTGTTACACAGCATTGTTCAACCAGCTTCATTACCTTGGTATCAACGGTTATCACTTAAATATTCTTTGCAGCAAGCAATCAGACGCACACAAAACAATTTAGCGAGTAATTTTTATGACTAATGTATACCTGATACTCTTTATTTCTATAATTGCTGAAACGCTTGCAACAACCATGATGAAAGCATCTGAAGGCTTTACCCGACTCGCTCCCAGCCTTGTTGTACTAGTTGGTTACGCGATCTCATTTTATGGGCTTTCTCAAGTCGTTAAAATCATGAATGTCGGCATCGCTTATGCACTTTGGGCAGGGATCGGTATCTTTTTAGTCTCTACACTGTCTTATTTTGTATATCAGCAAAAGCTCGATTTTCCAGCCTTGCTTGGGTTAATCCTTATTGCCGCAGGCATCATCACGATTCAACTTTTTTCAAAATCTGTCATGCAGTAATAAACACATAAGCCATCAGTTCTGCAGCCATAACAAGTGTGGGCTGATATGGCTCGTTGATACCCGACCATTATTCCCATTGCTGTTCTCGGTGTAATTTGAATCACTCTAACCGACTCAAATACCGAGAACCAACGATGCTGCAATAGATAACATAATTACCCCTACCAGTATTTCTAACACCTTCCATGCTTTAGGCTGCTGAAATAATGGAGCTAATAAACGCGATCCATGGCCCAGTGAAAAGAAAAACACAAAAGATGCCGTGATAGCCCCCAGCGCGAATTGCCACTCATAAGGTTGATATTGGGTAGAAATAGAGCCAAGTAGCACGACTGTATCTAAATACACATGTGGGTTTAACCACGTAAAAGCCAAACAAGTCAGTATCGTTTTTAATAATGAACCTGATGTTCTTTGATCAATAAGCAAAGCATGATCCGTCATCAATGCCGATTTAAAACTCAACAGCCCATAAACCGTTAAGAAAATTGCGCCACCGTAACGCGCCACAGTTTCAATATCTGGATACTTACTGACAATAACGCCAAAGCCTGCGACACCAAAGCTAATCAATAATGCATCTGACAACGCACAAACAATACAGATGATAAACACGTATTGATTCTTAAGTCCTTGTTTCAATACAAACGCATTTTGAGAGCCAATTGCCAGTATTAAAGATAAGCCAAGCGAAAAGCCAGCAAGAAAGATAGTCATTACAGCACATCCATGTAAAAAGTGACGAGTATTAGGTTAATACTATTTATCTACGTAAGTTACAAAGTAGTTAATAATTCAGCAATGAATGACCACTTTACTCATAATTAACAGCGATAATCACCTTTCAATTATACCCAAAAAGAAAGATGTATACTTTTCATACAGAAATACATGCAAAAACACGCCTCTCTGGTTTTGTTCTTCAAAAACTCTAATTCACTATTTATTGATAATAATCAAGATATTAGTTAATCCCGTAATAATCCATAACAAACTTAACAATAATTAATTATCGTTTTACGATAATTTTTTATTTATTTAGTTTTGTTTTATAGCTATATTAGCAACCGAACCAACGCACAATATTCATTAAATTATTAGAGGTATATAATGAAAAAAGTATTACTATTACTAGCACTTAGCTCTGTTTCTGTTTTCGCACATGCAGCTCCAGCTAAACATTCTGAGCAAATGCTGGCACAAGTAGATAGCATTACCATTTATTCGGGTGACAATGTTGATAGCCAAAAACAAGCGGTTAAAACAATCAATAAAGCACTTGTACCAAACTTTGAAAAATGTGCAGTTTACTTACCGAAAGGTGCCTCAAAAGCAAGTACAACTATCACCCTAACTCGCGATGCTAATGGTAAAATGTCGCTTGATTGTGCTGGCCAATAAACCTGATACAAATAAAATACCGACCTGATGTAGGTCGGTATTTTTTTTATAAGTGTCTTTACCTAATAAATAATGAGGGTAATGGTGAATTAGCTGAATTGATAACTCATGTGAAGACATAATGTGTTAGGACGTTACTCTATTTAGACCAGTAGATATTTATTAGGGCAAGTAAGGCTATGTTCGACTTTCAGCAACACCCTTTATAATATTCACAATATTTACTTATATAAGGGAGGCTTCGGCTTGTTCAACACTTCGGATAGGTGTCGGCTACGCGACACATATCCTTATTTGTTATATGCCATAGTCTCGTTCTACCTTTGAAATACGAACCTTAAATGACTCATACCATAACTTACGACCGTATTTTTGAGCCTCTTGGTGCTCAGTATTCGCCTTCCAGTTTTTAATAGACTCCAAATCAAGCCAGTAAGAAACTGTAACCCCTAGATCTTCTCTTGCTGATTCAGCACCTAAATAGCCTGGTTGCTGTGCGGCAAGCTCAATCATCCTATTTGCAGTTTCGCTATAACCATTATCGCCCGTAGTACGAACTGAAGTAAAAATAACAGCATAGTATGGTGGCTTTGGGGTATTAACTAAAAGAGTCATCAATTATCCTTGACATATAACGCCTTGTTAGTTGCTTATTTCAATAAATAATGGTTACTTTCCCAGACACCATTATCTAAAAGTTATCCTGACTTAAAATTGTTAGCTAAAATATTCGACGAAGGAACCAAAATTTAACTGTTTTAAGTCCTTTTTTATTTTCTAGTTAGGCTTACTTTACTCTCATTATGGGTGTACCGCAGCCCCGCTAAATTCTCTTGCTAAATAATTAATAATTTCTGTTGGTTCAGTGATCGTCTTATTATTTTCAAGTATGAGTACAGGAAGCCATTGGTTTTCTTCACCCAATATATCCACTACTTCCTTTCTTGGTTTTGGAAACGCTATACGGCGAACTTCCACCATATCTTCCCAGTGCGTATTTACTGATAATGCACCTTCAATAAGTGCACAGTGTGAACAGATCCACATTTTCCCGGGACCATCTTCAAATGGCATGTTTAAAATAAATAATTTCGGCTTCATCAATAACTACTCTATGTTTTTGAACAATACCTTACTCATCTCACCTTGCAAGGTAAACGCCCCGCTACGATTGAAACTTATAGTCGTGCTCTACGTCGCATTAACATCAACTGGGTAAATAGCCAGACACCTTAACTACCGACGATCTGAAACGATATTTACACAACAGATCAAAACACATTCATGAAGTACCCATGATAATTGTTCGAAATGGCATCCACGCTTCAGAATTAAAAAAGGTTTTATTATAAATTAGAGTGTTACAATCACTGATTCACACCAAGGAGAGGTGTCGGCTATCGGTACATATCTCTTATTTGTTCTATTTTTAACGCATTATCTGTAGGTTACAAATGTTGAACGACGTCAATACTTAAACCTGCAGGATCTTGAATCATAAAATGTACTTGCCCCCATTCTTCTTCTTTTAAAGCCATTATAAGGTTGAGATCCATTTGCTTAGCTTCGGCATACGCAAAGGTAGCATCCTTGACTTCAAGCGAAATAACATACCCCTTAGAAGACATTATAGGATGAAGAAATTCAGGTTGGCTTGCGACGTTTGGTAATAGAAAACCAAGCTGGATATTATTATTAGGCGAGACCAAATGAAGGTAAAAATTTGAATCATAGAATACGGCGTTAAATCCAAAAACGGTCTCATAAAACTGCTTTACTGCCTCTAAATCACTCGTCACCATTACGGGGAACATAGCATCAACGTCTATCATTTTATTTACTCCTGAGATTAGATTATTAAAACAATATTATTATTCATTTAATTCAATCTGCCTTGTACAAAGCGGACATAGTCCTAAACTCGCTGGGAGTAACACCAGATATATTTTTAAATTCTCGATTAAAGTGCGGTTGGTCATAATAATAATACGCCCATACATCGACGAAACTCTCCATATTCATCGCACGTAATATTTTCTGAAAACGAAAAACCTTAGTGAATTCTCTAGGCGAAAGTCCTAAATATTGTGAAGTTAATCGACGAAGGTGCCGAGCTGATACACCAAATTCAGAACACTGTTTATTAGACAAATCAATACCAGATGTAATGCTTCGATCACAATACAAAATAAAGCGTATTAATCTACGATCAACTTCGCTAGAACCTATATTACCAAGTAATATTTGAGAAATAATTTCGCAACGTCTTTGAAATGACATTGCCTGATAAGCGTTATTGTATAAAGCACTTAATAAATGTTTGGGTAATAGGTCACTGATGATTGTTACATTCTCGTCATTACTCCATTGACTCAAAGGAGCCTGGATTATTCCTTGATGCCCTAATATACGAAACCGAATACCAAAATATGAAACAGGCCCTGTCATCTCAAATACTTTAGCCGAGCAGAATGGTGTTACAACAAAGGCGTCTTCAGGAAAAGTAAGATTAATTATGATGTCGACACAATTATCAGGGAGACTACGATAAAAATACTGACCATCAGGTACATTAAGTTGCCAAAACTCCTGCACCCAATTACTTAACGGTGGTATTGGTTTGAAAGTAATATAATAATTTGGATTATTTACACGACCTTGCAAGGAGTCATCATTAATGTTTATCAGCATAATTGAATATCCGCCTCTCAGAGAGTATAGGAAAAATATAGCGCGCTCATAACGGGCATCTTTAACAGCTAACCCACTGATTTATATAGATTAGTGCAACCTATAACTTTTAGTTCCTTTTCAGGGTTAAATCAGCTAAAAATTTAGTAAAGCCAACACAAAACACGCTATAGTTTTTAGCATGTAAAACTGTGGCCAGTATTTGTTGACCACTACAATTGAAGGTTCAATAACCTGATTAAGTATAGAAGCTCGATATAAGTTTAAACTGCGATTACTTAGCTTCACATTGAAACAAGTTATATTCGGATATTTGCTGCTCAGCAATACTTCTTAAGTTTTCAGGTAAGAAACTTAAGCAAAGATGGAGATACTCTTGTTCATAAAGTGTTGATTGAACACAAAGAAAGTAAGAAATGTATGTATTCTTATTAATACAAATTGAATATAAAAGCCACAAGCTTTCCATGAAAGCCTGTAGCTTTAATTCATTCTTTTATCACGCTAATAACTCAAGCCTAGCTCTTTAATGATAGTTTCTGAACGCTCGATACTGACAGTAATGCGAGATTCTAAACGTCCCATAATAAACTCATGGCGTTCTGCTTCATTAACACCAAACATGTCTAGTTTATCTAACATAAACACGACAAAAAGAGAGCCTAAACCAGAAAGTAATCCTGTCAATACCATACTGATAGTGCCAGCAAACGGAATCGTCCCTAATGCAGTAGCAATGGCTTCCCCTGCCATAATACCGCCAGTGATCACTAAACCCGTGGCTAAGATTTTAGTTGCTTCATGGGCTGCTTGTTTTGCTGTCATTCCTTCGGGTGGAAATATTAATGTTTTTAACGCTTTGGTTAATGACATAAAGCCTTCACGGATAATACGCACCATGTTTTTTCCTGTGCGTACAAACATGTTCAGTAATGCGGTAATGATTGAACTTAAAAAGCCTGACAACGCCCCTGCTGCAAACGCTTGAGCCACATTCTTCCATTTTGAAAGCAGTTTGTTTTTGATGTTATTAAGCCGAGAGATCAATGCATCCACCCACGACATTTCCAGTGCGTTACCTTTGAAACCATTATTAAATATATCTTTTACTTCTATGAAGGTGGCAGAAATAAACTCAGATAACAAAGCACCTAATGCTTGTTGTAAACCTTGTTGGCTACCCGCTTTTACACCATCTACCGCACCACGTTTAGCAACAAAAACGGTTTTACCAACAGGATTTGACGGTACATATTTCTCCGCGGCTTTTTCTGCTCTTGTATGTGCAGCGTTAGTGCGTCTTTTATCGGCTTGTTCATTGGTTTCTGAGAACTCTTTAAGATCCTTTTCACCTTTAGATCGGTTTAAACTGTTATGGGTAAATTCATGATTATCAGGATCAGCTGCAAATTGGCGTTTCTCAACATCTGATAACATATATGCCCCAGTTTCATGAAAGGCTTTTAGCGATTTAACATGGTCTAAGTCCATCTCAGATGCATCGTGATATTGACCTGTATACGTGTCTTTAATCTGCCCCTGCTCGTTAGTCGATTGCAGCTTTAGTTTTTTCCGTTGTGTATCAAACGATACACCTTCACCACCAGAACTCTTTGGTGATTTGGTGTAATCATCACGATTGTATTCAAAATTACGATCGACATTTTCTAAGTCAGCACGACTTAAATTAAGTGGGCTTAGCAGTTGATTGATCAAAACGTCTTTACTTGATTCAAACAACACATCGTATTTTTCTTTATTAAAATCACTATCTAGCATCTTTAATGATGCTTTTACTTCTGCTTCAGAGACATTAAGATCGTAGATCGGCGCTTTTTCTAACAGCGCATTATCAATAAACTCTTGATCAACCTGACGGGCTAACATCTGTTGCGATACTTCAGAATTTGCCAGTTCTTTAATATGGCTTTTCTCGGCATAATTACTGCGAAGTTGCTGTCTTTTCTTAAAGCGTTCCGATCTACTACTCATTTGTTACTGCCCTGTCTTACGCTGCTTTTACCAATGTATTCCATGCTTGTTCGAACGCTTTTTCATTCTCATGAACACGACCATCAGCATGCATCACCACTTCGATGATTTCGTTGTAAAGTTCAAATGAATTCAAGCCCACCTTTTGTGCTAGTGCAAACGCAGTATTAACATTTGGTGGGTTCTTAGCCATATCTTCGATTTTACGCTTCACGTGACTTGGTAATTCACTTGAAGACACACCCGCAATAAATTCATCAATCTCTTGGCGTTCTTCTAATGAAATTTCACCATCACAATTAGCACACGCAAGGCCAACTGCTTCCATTGCGATCAGTAAATTAAAATAATTTTCAGTTTCGTCTAAACGATTTTTTGCGTCTTCAAACGCAGCCGTTAATTTACTGTATTTAAGTTCCTGTTCAGCATTAGCTCGACGCTCACCACGGCGTTCTGCCTCTTCTTCACCGTCGTCCATTGCTGCGGCAACACCACCGGCGGCAGCACCAACACCACCCGCAATCGCTGCACCTGCTGCAGTAATTGCACCTACTGGTCCTGCAATTGGTAATGCCACTACACATGCAATCCCAGCGGCTGCGCCACCAATAACTTTCCAAAAGCTCATGTATTAACCCTTTTCAATATCAAGATATATGTTCAAATTGAGTCTCTATATTTAACAACCACCAGCATTTCATAACCATACAATATAAGGCCAAAGAATTTAGGAATCAGCCATTCCACTACAGCCAGCCAAATATGAAGCATTAAATTTTATTTATAATTTATAGGGTTTTATAAATAGTGAGTCTGTGAAGTAATGCGCATTCCATTACAGTCGCGATATTTTGCTTATTTTCTTTGTTCAATTCGCTACTGAGACAACAAATTTCAAATATCTGAATATGACATTGACAATGATTGCTCCACCAGCAAAATTAGCCGTGAGATAAAATCCTCGCTACACTGTTTCAAACTAATACAACAAGGAAAGTAAACCATGATCGAAAAAGGCCAAACATTACCAGCCGCAGTGCTCAGTGAACTCACACATGACGGTATGGTTAAACACGATACCGCAGAGCTTTTTGCCAACAAACGTGTTGTGCTGTTTGCTGTACCAGGAGCATTTACTCCTACTTGCTCTGAAGCCCATTTACCGGGTTATGTCGTGCTAGCAGATGAGATCAAAGCAACAGGTGTCGACATTATTGCTTGTGTATCTGTTAATGATGCCTTTGTTATGCAAGCTTGGGGCGAAGCGCAAAACGCATCTGAAATTATGATGTTGGGCGATGGCGATGGAAGCTTTACTAAAGCATTAGGGCTTGAAATGGACACTGCTAACTTTGGTGGTATTCGTTCTCAACGTTATGCAATGGTTGTTGATAATGGCGTGGTAACTCAGCTCAACGTTGAAGAGCCAAAACAATTTGAAGCGAGTAAAGCGGAAACGATTTTAGCAAGCTTGAAGTAACCGCAATAAGACTTTAAACATCAATAATATGGTTCAGTGTGTGATCATTGAACCATATTTATACTTACCCAACTCTGAAAGCGTCAACCAGCTCACGAGTGGCTGTATCTTCGGTCATTATGGACGTCTTCATACATTTGCTAGTAATAAGAAACGCTCACTAAATTAGTGACAATGTCACAATATTTCGCTGAGTTTATTTCTCAACCATTGGTTAGCTGAGTTATGTTCATCACGCTTATGCCACATCATAATGTGTTTGAAAGGTTTGGAAGAAAATGGCAATGGCAGTATTTGTAAGTTAAATAATGAGGCATATTTTTCAGCCATGAGTCGGCTAACTGGCGCAACGGCGTTGCTCTCTGACACTAATGCTAAGATTGAAACAATAGATGCGGTTTCACAGTCTAAATCTCTTGGCAGAAAGCGTTCATCAGAGAAATAATTCATTTCAAGTAAGTCTATTCGCCTTTTCTGCATGAAGATTATTTTTTCAGCATAAAACTGCGCTTGCGTGATTGTCTGTTGGATATTGGGATGATCTTTCCGACAGACTACGACAATTTCATCATCGATAAATGATTGATAGAAAAAAGACGGATTACTGCGTAAACCAATATCAATGGCTAAATCTGCTTTCTGTAAACTTAACTGAGATAGCAACTCTTCTTCTGTATTAGGCGTCATATAGAGGTTTATTTTGCAATTCCCCATCGTTGGGTCGAGCTCAATTTTATTTCTAATCGTGTGCATAACCACCTCATTTACATAAACCGTAAACGCGTGATGATTTTGAACATCAAACCCCGCGATATTACCTAACGCACTTTGTACTGTCGTTAGCGCTGGCTCTATCTCATTCGCTAATTTAATTGCGGCATGTGTTGGGCTAATTCCACGCCCTTCTCTTACAAAAAGAGGCGTCCCTAACTGGGATTGTAATCGCTTTAATACGCCACTTACCCCAGGTTGTGTTAAACCTAATGATTCTGATGCTAATGTGATGGAACGAAGCCGATACACTTCTAAAAATACCACCAGCAAATTCAAATCTAAATTTGGTTTCATCCTTGATCCCATACATAACCATTCGTAATGCTTTGCATAAAGCATACTTTATATATCCCAATTTTTCATTGCCTTAGACTATAAACATCAACAAATCATTGAACTTATAAAAGCCATTGCCACGGTGTTAATAAACCACACCTGACTATGACAAGCTCTTTTCATTATCACAATGAAAGCGTAATTAATCAGGAGATGCTCTATGTTCTATTATCCCCATCACCAACGTTCATCCTACCTCCTTCACCTTCTGTTTATTAGTGTATTTAGTGGTCTTTGCTTAGATTTAGGCAGCAACTTATATCTATTATTCAGTGATCACCCACTAAATAATTTTGCGAGTTTAGGCCGTTATTTGGTTTATATCACTCAAGGGCATCCACTGGTTGAAGCTATACAGCAGGTGCCAGCCGTTCCCCATGATGTTCTCATCGGTTGGATTATGCACTTTAGCGTTAGTTTAGTTTATACCGTGATTTATATTAGCTTTGTAGAGAAAGGATTGTTTCTAAAACCAAGTCTTAAAAAATCGCTTGTTTATGCATGGTCATTGTTATTTTTTCCATTAGTTGTGGTGAGTTATGCCTTTGGTGAAGGCTTTTTCCACGTGAATAGTCCCAATATGATCCACGCGATTTTGTTCTCTATTTTTTGTCATTCTTGCTACGGTATTGGTTTGTATATCACTACGAAAGTGCTTTACGCTAGTCGATTAGAGATTTTCAAAGAAGCGAAAGAACATCATGCAATAATCGTCAACAATGCGACATAACATTAAGAAAAGGTACTTTAATCATTGCGTTGTTCGATTAAATGCATTGCCAATCACGCGATATATTTTATATAGCATCGCGTGATTTGTTATTTATCTGAAAAGCAAACATCAGCAGCTAAAGTAAGAAGTTTGAGTGCTTCATGCGACTGCTTGTTTGCTGTTATATATTCGGTTGGAAATAACAACGTTTTTAGTTCGTTAATACCATAAAATGTTAAAATGGTTTTGAAACAAAAGTAGCTCACAATATGCGTCAGCTTGACCAATTTTTAATACAACACACTACTTATACAAACTGAACTTTTTAGTAAATTCTCGTAATGTTTCAGTATCACCAAACAAACAAACTCCCAAGTACTCCAAATCAGCTTCTTTTGTTTCTTTCGTCCTCAGCTGCTGTTCTGTTGATCCCCCATCTATCATAGTACTTGTAAAATCAGTGAATTTAATACCACGACTCAAAGCCTCTTCTCTTACTTTACGTAATTTATTTGAATTATCAGCTTTTAACACAATGAATGGATAATGCGATAAACTCGGATGCACATTGCCATCCAAATCAACATAATCTAGATAAGCACCTTCATCTTCAGACAGTTGTTTAGACAAACCAACACTCAAATGCCCAAGTACATTTAAGGTACGCCCTAAATCCATTTTTTTACTTAAAACTGAAATATACCTTTTCTGATTTTCATCAGGTAAATCAACCATAATATCCCCTTATAAACTGAACGTTCATATTAGCTGTATAAAAGCGCTTACGTAAAATATTAATGCTCTGTGCCTTCATACACCCACATTGATTCTGTTTTACCTGCTCGTTCAAAGCCAAGCGCTTGATAAAACGCAATGGCTTCACCATCAGCAGTCAACATTTGTTGGTGAAATCCACTGTATACAGACAACATTGCTTCCATCATTTTACGACCAATGCCCTTACCCTGATGTAAAGGGTGAACAAGCATATGGGGATAATACACAACAAGATAACCGTCTGTGATAGCGTTCCCCACTCCAACTAACTTACCGTTAGCACGAGCAGTAACCAAAGTATGAGAATTACGTAATGCAGCTAAGAGTTGTTTGGGTTTATCTGCTGAAGACCATTCATTCGCACGGTACAATGCGATAACTTCGGCTTCTTCAATCTCGCCGTTAAGTTCAACGTTAATATCCATATAAACGGTACTCCCTTGTCATCATGCCGAATGTTTTAATCATATACTTAATAAAAATGCGACTTTTAAAACATTCTTATCTTATTGATAAATAACGTAGCATCACAAAAAGTAAAAATCTACATGCAGTCAACATTCAACACTCATACAGTTAGCATGGGTATTCTTATAGAGCATTATTTAATATAAGAAAAGATCCCGTAACATGTTAAAAAAAGTCTGCTATTGGCTTAAGCGATTCATTCAAGATCCCTTTTCGCATTTCCTTATCGCGGGTGCTGTGCTGTTTATTGGTTATTCACAGTATTACTCGTCTACTTCTGTAAATACCATTTCAGTGACACCGTCACAAGTTGAGCAACAAAAAAAAGACGATACGCTTTATTTTGGTTCCCCCCCGTCGAGCACAGAACTAAACAAAGACATTAACCATGTAGTGTTAAAACAGATGCTATCTCAACAGGCATTAAAATTAGGCTTGGAGAAAGGCGATCCAAACTTAAATGAAATGTTGATGCAACGTTACCTGTCCTATGTTTCACAGTTAGCTAAGATCAATGCCACCAACACAACCTTATTACATAAATACTATTTAACGCATCAAGCGCGTTATAAGCATCCCGATATGTACTCATTGTGCTATCACTTTTTAACGCCACAAGAAGTGCAACACCCTATTGCTACGATGGATTCTCAACAATGTTTAAGTGATGTGAGTAAGCAGGCATTATTGGCAAAGCTGGGTACAAAAACAGTAGACGCATTAGCCGCACTAGCACCAAACCAATGGTCAACACCGATTGATACTCCCTTTGGCGCGATAGCAGTAAAGGTACTCGATTATCAAAAAGCAGGCGTTCTCAGTTTTAAGCAGGCCAAGCAACAATTAGCACAAGATTTTGCCCGTGATGATGTTAATAACAAAATAGCTGCTGTTATTAAGCAATATCACATTGCACTACCCGCAGGTTCAGATTTTACCGTTAACACAAAGACACTATTAAACAATGTATAAGCACATCTCTTATTTTATGTGGCGCTTAGTTGTTGGCACAGTCGTTGGCGCCCTGATTACGGTAGTAATGGCACCACTGGCAATGGCGCATCCTTATCAGCCCTCAGTGGGTTTGATCACACAGTTAGATAATCAACAATATAAGTTGGCGTTAAAACTACCGGTAATTGCAGGTGAACATACACAAATAACACCCACCTTAACTAATGGCGGCACGGTACGTTTATTGTCATCACAGCGAAGTGACAATGGTTTCGGAATGGATGAACAAGATTATTTGCTGCAACTTAAAGCGAATACATCATCACCGACTCTGGTATTTAACGGACTAAAAACAGGCCAGCTACTCACGCAGTTAACGCAAAAAGATGGGAAAGTGAGTACGCTTGCGCTGTATAAAGGGCATAACAGCCTACACTTAACCGATAAGATCTCGATTTGGACAACAATAAAGCTCTTTGTCACCTTAGGTATCACCCATATCTTAACGGGGATTGATCACCTAATGTTTGTGGCGGGCTTATTGTTATTTACGCGCGATTTTAAAACCTTTTTAAAGGCCATTACCTGTTTTACCTTAGCCCACAGTATTACGTTAAGCTTGTCTGCGCTTAATCTGGTACACATTCCAGAACCGCCAGTAGAAACGGGAATTGCACTGAGTATTTTGTTTTTGTGTTATGAGCTTACTCGCCCTTATGACAAAGCACATCCAACATTAAGCCGAAAATTTCCATGGCTGATTTCGTTTTCCTTTGGTTTATTACATGGGTTGGGGTTTGCCAGCGCATTAAAAGAAGTAGGATTGAGCCAAACCAGCATTCCGTTAGCCCTCGCCTGTTTTAATATTGGGGTTGAGATTGGGCAATTGATCTTCTTATCGTTTCTTATCGTGCTATTGAAATTGTGCGCTAAAGTGCCTGTATTTCATCATAAGTTCTTTCAAAAAGTACCTTTGTATACCATGGGGATCATGGCGTCTTTTTGGTTTATTCAACGGGCGTACATTATGTTCCATGTTTTATAGTGGAAGTTACAGAGAACATATATTGTATTTTTGCTGCTAGCTTGCATTAGCCAATACTGTAATAGTGGCAGGACAAAAATAAAAACTGAAGTTAGTAAAGGAAGTCATCATGTATATAGCAATGAACCGTTTTAAAATCCGTTTAGGTTCTGAGCAAGAATTTATCGATATCTGGAAGAACCGCGATACCTACCTAGATACCGTACCGGGTTTTCAATCATTCAACTTGCTTCAAGGTACATCAAACGATGAGTACACCCTGTTTGCCTCGCACTCAGTATGGGATTCTCGCCAAGCGTTCGAAGACTGGACACAATCAGAAGCATTCCGTAAAGCTCATGCTAATGCTCGCGGTAATAAAGACATTTATTTAGGCGCACCAAACTTTGAAGGGTTTGAAAGCTGCCTATAATTTACATTTAACAAGAAATGTATACCCAAATACGATTTACCTGTGTTTGGGTATTTTTTGCCTAAATACTGAAGAGTTCTTTAAACATTACAAGATTAAACACCACCGCGATCACGCCTAATAGCCAAGCTAATACAGTAAAAACGATGCCAAAATACATCACTTTCTCGCTAACGAACTTAGAGATCAGCTTTACAGAAAGATAAGATGAAACGATAAAACCAGAAGCGACTATCAGCAAAACAACATTGATCAGAGGATGGCTAAGACTCTCACCATGAAGCAACATATAAGTACCAATCGTACCCGCAAAAGACAGTACGGGGATCAGATATATAATCAGAAATATCGCTGCAGTACTCACATTTACTCCATCTTGGTGTAGGCGCAAAGACAAGTTGCCTGCCATTTAACTTTAAAACAGCACCTTACGCACCTAGCCTTGCAAGGTAAACGTGCCACAACGATATATACACATAGTCGTGCGTTGTATCACATTACACATAAGTAAAGAAATGAGCAGATACATTAACTATCACACCACTTTTATTGAAAATTAAGTCACTTCTCTAACAACCACTTGTTATTACTAAAAAACAATTAATAGCTTTTAAATTAAAAGACTTAAGTGCAATTGTTAACAAGCAAAATAGATAGTGTATCCATGTCACACAATGTTAATAAAATGCTAAAATTAGAAAAATTTAATAAAAAAGATATGCCTATTGTGAAGAAAGAATCGATGCTTTTATCTGCACATCGCAAATTCAATTTATTATTGAGAGACCTTGTTCTGAGCTCAAAAATTGAACCTTTCCTAGAGCGAATGGTTGATATGGTAGAAAGTTTTTTACCAGGCAGCAAAGTCTCCATTCTCACTTTAAATCAACAACAAGGTACTTTACATACAGGGATAAAAAACAACCTTCCTGATTTTTATAATGAAGCTGTTAATGGTATCAAAATCGGAAAAAATGTAGGAAGTTGTGGTGCGGCAGCCTTTCTTAACAAAACAATCATTGCTAGCAATATCAATGAACACCCAAACTGGCAGCCGTTTTTAGCCATTACACAAAAAGCAAATCTACACTCTTGCTGGTCTGTACCTTATACCGATTCAAACTCAAATGTATTAGGCACATTCGCCATTTACCATAGTGAACCTAAATCACCTTCGGACATTGAAGAAGAAATCGTTAATGTCGCTGCACTCATTATATCAGTCGCTTACGAGAAATTAATACTCGAAGAACAGCTACGCTTTAGCGCAACACATGATGAATTAACCAAGCTTCATAATCGTACTTATTTAAATGAAGTCGCAACTAAATTTTTATCACTGTGCCTACGAAAAAATTTAAAAAGCTCACTGTTATTTATCGATCTAGATAAATTTAAATTAGTGAATGATAATTTGGGTCACAAAGTTGGTGATGATCTACTTGTTTTAGTTTCAGACGTTATATCTCAACAAGTACGTGACTGTGATATTGCATCCCGTTTTGGTGGCGATGAGTTTATTATCGTAATGGAAAACACCCATACAAGAGATGGTACTCAAGTCGCAAACCGACTTCACGACGCTATTATGGCCAAAGTACCATCCGATATATTGGATTTAGGATTTGGTGTAAGCATTGGTGTCGCAACGTCAACAGAAGAAAATCAAGCCTTAGATCAACTCATTCAGAAAGCAGACCAAGCAATGTATCATGCAAAGCAGCACCGTTTAGGTGTTTATAGCGATACGTCACTTTAACTAAAGCAGCATATTTTTGAGTAAACTTTCTCACTGCTCTGCAAATAATCTTGTGCTTACTCCCGTTATCTTTCATCCAAAATGTAATTATTTCACATTATAAATTAAATCAATTCCAACACGTAAATTAAGAACCATTAGATTGATTTTCAACCTACCGACATGTTAATAAATTGTTTAATTTATTTTAAGTGAACAAATTTTAAGCAGCCAAGATGAAACGTATTATCAAAATCGGATTATTATTATCACCTGCTATTTTTATCTTATGGATGATAACCTTTCCTCCTAAAACTGACATGAGTGATTTTAATTGGACTCAAACGTCTGAACAAAATGATTGGAAAGTTAGCTCCCCCAAAGCAGAAGGTTTTAACCCAGATAAGCTAATTGAACTTCACCAACAAGTAACCTTACGTAAGTCAAAAAAGGTGCAGTCATTGCTGATAACACGGAATGATAAATTAATTTTTGAACAATATTACCCTGTTAGGCACTCTGGAGATGGCACCCCAATGCCAGATTTTTTTCCACCTTCACCCGATAGGTATCACAATATAAAATCAGTTACCAAGACGGTCACATCAACATTAATTGGCCATCTTTTATATAAAAAAGAAATAGCCAATACTGATGTCTCGCTGTTTGATTATTTTAATAAAAAAGATATCCCCAATTTTGAAAAGAAAAGGCAAATTAAACTTCGACATGCTTTAGATTTCAATAGTGGTCTTGATTGGGCAGAATGGCATGAAAGACATAGCGATGCGATGTCTATGTGGTTATCCGATGACCCTTATCAATATATTTTCCAAAAAGGTATTAAAGATCAGCCCGGTAAAACATTTGTCTATCAAGGAGCTATGAGTGTATTACTAGGTGGAGTAATAGAAAAAATCACAAAGATGAACCTTAAAGAATATACCAATCAAGCACTATTCCAACCACTAGGTATCACTCATTATGATTGGTTTGCTCATGAAGTGACCGGTGATTATTTAGGTTCATCAGGTTTATATTTACGTCCAAGAGATCTTGCGAAGTTAGGACAACTTTATATAAACCAAGGGGTATGGAAGGGTCAGCGTATTTTTTCAAAACAATGGGCACAAGAGTCTTTAAAACCTAAAGGTAAATTTTGGCCCAATAAGTCTATTGCTTACGGCCATAACTGGTGGTTTCCAACAATAAAAAAAGAGGGTAAAAAAATAGATATAGCAGGAATGAGAGGTACAGGTGGTCAAGAAGTTTTTATCATTCCACAGCTCCAACTGACGATTGTTATCACATCAGGTGCGTATATGGATCAAGATGATACTTACCCTTTTAAGCTGATCGTCGATTATATTCTGCCGTCACTTGGGATCGACGAAGCCGAATATATAACATAATGTATTTATACGAGTACCGTTAGTTATGTAAGCTTAAGGTACTAATAATTTTCTGTATTTGGCTCCCTTTTTATTGGAATGCATTTTCTCTTTTTTATAACGTTACGCATCACGCTCTCCCCTTCACCACCGAGGTCTTATTCACCCACCTCGGTGGTGGTTTACAGAAAAATTTTATTCTTCTGAGAGCATGAGCTGTTAGCGCAATTTGCTCTTTCGGAAGAACCGAGACATTAATTTCTATCCAAACCAATAAACCCAGCAGCAATATCTTTAAGTAAGCTTTCTAACTGCTCTGCAAATAAAATAGTGACACCATCAGTATTTTGGAAGTCCTATATCTCAACACCACGATTAATTTATCCGCCTCCCGCCTTGCCTATTTGCCCTTAAATACGGGATACTTAATGTTATGCGTGCTTAGGGTTTTACTCTGAAGCGTTTAACGACTTAAATACAATAAACTGCTGAATTTATAAGCGGTTTTAACAACAAGCCATTGCTTAGATAAAGAGTAATAATAACAACCGTAATGGCTATGGATGATTTATGAACGATAAGAACCAAGCAACACTTTATTGGATTGACTACGAGACGTTTGGCGCAAGTCCTGCCAATGATCGTCCTTGCCAGTTTGCGGGTGTCCGTACTGATATGGACATGAACATTATTGGTGAGCCACTCGTTATTTACTGTAAGCCACCAGCCGATTACTTACCGTCACCTGAAGCGTGTTTAATCACAGGTATTACACCGCAAGAAGCGATGGAAAAAGGCTTATCAGAGCCTGAATTTATTGAAGCGATTCATGCTGAACTGTCAAAACCCAATACATGTGTCATTGGTTACAACAACGTTCGTTTTGATGATGAAGTAACGCGCTATACCTTATACCGCAACTTCTTCGACCCATACGGTTGGGCGTGGCAAAATGGTAACTCGCGTTGGGATTTATTAGATATTATGCGTACTTGTTACGCATTGCGCCCAGAAGGTGTCAACTGGCCGCTGGATGATGAAGATCGCCCTAGCTTTAAACTTGAAAAGCTGTCTGTTGCCAATGGTATTGAACACGCGAATGCTCACGATGCAATGGCTGATGTTTACGCGACAATCGAGCTGGCTAAAATCATTAAAACGAATCAACCTAAGTTGTTTGATTACCTGTTTGATTTACGTCATAAGCGCAAGCTACAAGAATTAATCGATATTGTTAACTTAACGCCGTTAGTACATATCTCTGGCATGTTTGGTACTGATTGTGGCAATACGAGTTGGATTGTGCCTGTGGCATGGCACCCTGATAATAAGAACGCTGTTATTACAGTGAACCTCGCGCTTGATCCTACCCCATTAATTGAGCTTGATGCCGACCAACTGCGTGAGCGTTTATATACTAAGCGTGTTGATTTAGCACCAGATGAATTACCGGTGCCCGTTAAAGAAGTGCATTTGAATAAGTGCCCTGTTCTTGCTCCAGCTAAAACATTAAAAGCTGAAGATGCCGCGCGTTTAGGGATTGATAGAGAGCAATGTTTAAAGAACCTTGCCTTAATTAAGCAGCACCCTGAAATTCGTGAAAAGTTAATCGAAATGTTTAGTGTTAAACGTGAATATGCGGCTAACGATAATGTTGATGCGATGCTCTACGATGGGTTCTTCTCTACTGCTGATCGTTCAACCATGGATATTATCCGTGAAACGACACCCGATCAGTTAGCTTCACTTGAAATCAATGTCGATGACAAGCGTATTAAGCCGCTGTTATTCCGCTATCGTGCCCGTAATTTCCCAATGACGTTAAGTTATGAAGAGCAAGTACGCTGGAAGCATCATTGTCAGGATTTCTTTGAAATGAATATGCCAAAGTATATGGAAAACTTTGAGGCTGTCGCCTACGAGCATGAATCTGACGAAAATAAGATGAAAGTTTTAAAATCTCTCTATGACTATGTTTCTAAATTGGTTTAAACCTTTTTATTAATACGATAGCGATAAATGAAGCCTATTACGTGATTTTCTTTTTGAATGTCGCGAATAGGCTTCTTTTTTTTAAGATTATTATGTAGTGATTTATTTGATGATTACGTCATTAACGTTAACAATTAAAGACAACAATAAAACGGCTCACTGATTTGCGTTTATTAATAACGGAATAGCGATCATTGATACCGTGACGCTCGAGATCTATTAAGCGGTAGGTGTGCACTATGACAACACAAACCCTATTGAAATGTTATAGCTACGACAAAATAGATTTTTTTCCTGAAAAGCATCTATTGATATGGAAAGATCATACGCAAACGTTATTAACGCGAGAAGAATCTCGGTTATTAGAAGTGTTATGTCTCTGCGCTGGAGAAGTGATTGGAGCCGATTCACTCTACCGTAAAACGTTTACATCATTAGATGCGTTTGAAGAAACCAGTGATCACAATTATGACTTGAATTTACTACTGGTATCACTTACAGGGAAGTTACAATGTAACGGAGTAATGGCGATACCTATCCATGTTGTGCCTCACTATGGCTTTCGTGTCCCATTACCTTCGAAAACATCACGTCGACTGCCTTTTACTACCCGTCCTTGCCCTCGTGCTACCCCTTCTAAAAAAAAGCCTTTGTTATTCAATAAAGCATGGTTTAAGTATGTGGTAATCGATTTTATTTGGCTAAAAGTGACGATTCTTTTGACACTTGCCGCGCTCATTGGTCTATTTTTGTGGAATTAAGCATCAATAAATATCACGCGATCTACATTTTTTAACGAATTATCTAAATAATGCTCTTTTTTGTGTGACAAATAACACGTTTATTTGTATGATAAATAAAATTTTCTAGCATTACTTTTTTTACTATGGATTACATTCGATCTTTTGCCATTGTTATGTTTTGCTTTTTACTTGGTCAAGGCATACAACATCTGACTCATTTGCCGATCCCTGGCAGTATTATTGGCTTGTTTATACTGTTCTTTGGCCTCGTTACTGGCATATGCAAAACAAAATGGGTCGATAAAACCTGTAATTTACTCATCAAACACATGGCATTGCTATTCGTGCCTGTTGGAGTTGGCTTAATAAACTACCTTGGTTTAATTAAGCACAATGCAACTATCATCTTTGCGAGCACATTAGGCAGCACATTAATTGTATTGCTTGTGATCGGCCTTGCGCTTCATCATAAGGAAAAAGAGTCATGATCTGGTTAGTTGCAACGCTAGTGGTATTTTACAGCATGCGCTATTTAGCAATGAAGATTCGTAATCCACTTTTTAATCCATTGCTCATTTCGCTGATTATTTTAATCGCTGCACTGCATTGGTTACAGGTGCCGTATGAAACCTACTTTGCAGATAACGAAATAATTAACTATTTGTTAGGTCCTGCGGTAGTGGCCTTAGCCTTACCTTTATATCAGCAACTGCCTTTAATTAAGCGTAAGTGGAAAACAATTTTAAGTGCCTGTTTTGTTGGTAGTATCTTGTCGATGACATTTGGTACCTCCATTGCGTTTTTAATGGGTGCTGATGCTCAACTTGCAGCCAGTATTTTACCAAAATCTATTACCACACCACTTGCGATGGCCGCTTCTCAACAAATTGGCGGGATTCCTGCGATTACAGCAGCAATGGTGATTATTGTTGGGCTATTTGGTGCGGTGTTAGGTTATCCAGTGATGAAACTGGTCCGTATTTACCATCCGTTAGCAAAAGGGTTAACGATTGGTACGGTATCTCATGCTTTAGGTACAGCAAAAGCTGTCGAAGAAAATTATCAAGAAGGGGCATTTAGCTCATTAGCGTTAGTTATCTGTGGGATCATGACAACGTTACTCGCTCCCATCATGTTCCCTATTTTAGAACACCTGTTTTTCCACTAAGTTATTCCTATCTCATGTTATGAGCTTAAACACTAATTCTTATTAGTTTTAAGTTCATAATGTTTTGATAACTATTTATTACAGGAAAAATTACATTTACATGTGTGAGTTCGCTCTCGATAATGTATACCAACCTACACTATCATTATTAATGTGATTCAAATCACACTTGATTAATGACAATTAACTTAGAATGTTTCTCCATCAACAATACGGAGTAACACACCAATGCACGCAAAAGTTATGGATGCATTAGGTCAATTACCTAAAGAGCTTGCATCAGCTTTACGACCAATTATTGAAGATAAAGATTTTGATTCAACAATTAGTCCTGAACAATTTGAACAGTTAGTTTCCCAAACTAATTTATCTGATACTGATCTTCGTCTTGCTCTCCTTCCTGTTGCTGCTGCTTACGCTGTTGTTCCTATTTCTAATTTCTATGTTGGTGCTATTGTTCGTGGTACATCTGGTCGCCTATATTTCGGTGCAAATATGGAATTTGTAGGCGCAAGTATGGCGTGTACGATCCATGCTGAGCAATCTGCAATTAGCCATGCTTGGATCAAAGGTGAAACAGGCATTAAAGACGTAACGATTAACTACAGCCCTTGCGGTCACTGTCGTCAGTTCATGAATGAATTGAATACGGCGCAAGATTTAGTTATTCAACTTCCTGAACGTCAGCCAATGACACTGCAACAATACCTGCCTGAATCTTTCGGCCCTGCTGATCTTGGGATTAAAGATGCGCTATTAAGCGACATTAATAATGGTATTACGATTGCTGAGCAATCAGAGCTTGCTGTTGCTGCTTGTGATGCTGCAAACCGCTCTCATGCACCGTACTCTAAGAACTTCAGTGGTGTTGCATTAAAAGCCAAAGATGGTCGTGTTTTTGTGGGTATGTATGCTGAAAATGCAGCATTTAACCCAAGCCTACCACCGCTGCAAGTTGCGCTAATCAACATGAATATGTCAGGTTACAAACTATCTGAATTAGTTGAAGCGGCATTAGTAGAAAGTGCAGAAAGCCTAATCAGTCAATTAGCGCGTACTCAAGCACTACTAGAAGCACTAAATCCTGATATTCAAATGACTTATGTTGCTTACTAATCGTTAGTGCTAGCAATATCTGTTGATGTAAAACCGCCATAATAGGCGGTTTTTTATTGCCTAATGCATTCAACAC
This sequence comes from Photobacterium sp. GB-56, assembly GCF_003026105.1. GTDB lineage: Bacteria > Pseudomonadota > Gammaproteobacteria > Enterobacterales > Vibrionaceae > Photobacterium. The sequence goes on from NZ_PYNW01000004.1 coordinate 338,896, forward strand.
AATCAGTTATATTGGCTATCTAAAAACAAAAGCGTATTATCTCGCTATGCTTTTTTGACGAAACCAATTTTTAATGTCTGATTCACATACCCCAGTTCATAACCCAGTCCAAGGTGCCGGATGGATGCTTTCTGCAGGCCTTGCCTTTGCGATTGTAAATAGCCTTGCACAATTTCTCAGTATTAAGCTCCATGTCTCTTCAACTACTTTTGCGTTAATCCAATACTTTGTTGCACTGGTGGCTATGCTGCCATGGCTGAGAACCATGGGTATTCGCCGTTCACTAAAGACAGAGCAATTCTTCCAGCACTGTTTCCGTGTCTTTCTTGCGGTGATTGGTATCCAACTCTGGCTATGGGCACTTGCCTATCCTGTTCCTATTTGGCAAGGCATTGCACTGCTTATGACTTCACCGTTATTTGCAACTATTGGCTCAGGTGTATTACTAAAAGAGAAAGTTGGCGCTGCACGTTGGTGCGCAACGCTTGCTGGCTTTATTGGTGCAATGATCATTTTAGAGCCGTGGTCTGATTCATTTAGTATTGCGACATTATTACCTGTCGGCGCTGCGGTTTTCTGGGCGGGTTATTCTTTGATGGTGAAAAAGCAATCTACTACAGAATCACCAACCACTGTTGTGATGTATTTACTTATTCTGATCACGCCATTTAACTTGTTACTGGCTCTACCTGATTTTACTATGCCAACAGGCGGCACAACATGGACATTAATCATCGCTGCTGGTCTGTTAACCGCACTGGCACAATGGGCGATTGCTAAAGCCTATGCCGTCGCTGATGCGTCATTTGTTCAACCATTCGACCACGCAAAATTACCACTAAACGTGTTAGGTGGTTGGCTTGTATTTGGTTGGGTACCACCGGGTCGATTATGGTTAGGTGCGGCGATTATTATTGCTTCTGTGGCCTTTATCACCCAATGGGAAAAGCGAAAATAGCTAGTAATAACCGTACCCCATAAAAGATTCACTAACCGCCTTCTTGGCGGTTTTTTATTATAAGCTCTAAAGCTTTTCTAATATTTACTTTTAAAGTCTATTTAAATCCCGACGCAAACGTTTGCTTAAATAAAAAAACAAGGTATTATCACGCCCAACCAACACTATCCAACATAAATAGTAAGGAATAATAATGTTAGGTACAGCTAATGGTTCAAATGCAACACGTGTTTTACTTTTAGGCTCTGGCGAGCTTGGCAAAGAAGTCGCGATTGAATGCCAACGTTTAGGTATTGAAGTGATTGCCGCAGATCGCTACCCCAACGCGCCAGCAATGCAAGTTGCACATCGTAGCCATGTGATTGATATGCTCGATGGCGAGGCGTTAAAACACATTATTGAACTAGAAAAGCCCGACTACGTTGTTCCTGAAATTGAAGCCATTGCCACTGACACGCTTGTAGAATTAGAGCAGCAAGGTGTTAACGTTGTGCCTACCGCTAATGCGACGAAACTGACAATGAACCGAGAAGGTATTCGTTGCCTAGCCGCTGAAACCTTATCGATTCCTACATCACCTTATGAATTTGCCGATCAATTTGATGATTTCTCAGCAGCGGTACATCGCGTTGGTATGCCATGTGTCGTAAAGCCAATTATGAGTTCATCAGGTAAAGGTCAAAGTGTGATTAAAACCGAGGCTGATATTGAATCTGCTTGGCAATACGCACAAGAAGGCGGTCGTGCTGGTGCGGGTCGTGTGATCATTGAAGGCTTTGTTGATTTTGATTACGAAATCACGTTATTAACTGTTCGTGCGGTGGATGGTGTGCATTTCTGTGCACCTATTGGTCATCGTCAAGAAGATGGGGATTACCGTGAGTCATGGCAGCCACAGCAAATGTCTGAAGCAGCATTAAAAGCGGCACAGGATGTAGCAGAAAAAGTAGTGAACGCACTTGGCGGTTTTGGTTTATTTGGTGTTGAGCTATTTATTAAAGGCGATACCGTGTTATTCAGTGAAGTCTCTCCTCGCCCACATGATACGGGTATGGTGACGCTTATTTCACAAGAGTTATCAGAATTTGCGCTTCACGTTCGCGCTTTCCTTGGTTTACCCATTCAACACATCACCCAATATGGCCCATCAGCTTCTGCAGTGATCCTTGCTGAAGGTGTATCATCAAACATCCGTTTCGATAACCTGTTACCTGCACTCTCTCGCCCACAAACACAGATCCGATTATTTGGTAAACCTGAAATTAATGGTCGTCGTCGTTTAGGTGTCGCGCTTACACGTCGAGAAGATATTGTTAGCGCAGTAAATGATGCCGTCAATGCCGCTGGTGATGTTGAAGTCATTTTCGATTAACCACGCTTAACTCAGCATATTACAATTTCTCTATCAGCAAAAAGGCATGGTTTCCACTAATAAGAAACCATGCCTTTATTTTTATCTGTACTTTATAACAACAAGTTATACTTCAATTAACCATACTTCTTCGGCAAATCGCGATAAACCACGTTGGCGACGAGGATGACTTTCATCGGCATCATCACGTTCAAGATGCGTCACTTTACAACCCGCAAATAATGCTTCAACGTCTGCTTTTGGCACTGAGAAAGGAGGCCCTGCCAATTCATCTTGTGGGTAGTCTAACGTCACCAACAAAATACGACCGCCAGTTTTAACCAACGATAACAGTTTGTCGACGTACATTTGTCGCATATCTTCTGGCATTGCAATTAATGCAGCGCGATCATAAACCACATCGACAGGATCGATATTTAGCGTGAAGTAATCACCTTGGTAAATCGAAATCTCATCAAATTGGTAAAGATGTTGATGACCAACACCTGTCACTAAAGGTGTATACAGGTTTTCTGCAAAAAAGGCTTTAACTGCAATATCACTCAGCTCAACCCCAATCACGTGGTCATGTTTTTGTGCTAACCACACAAGATCTTCCGACTTACCGCACATAGGGACAAACACGCGATCATCACGTTGTGCATTTAACGCCGACCAATGCTTGATCAGTAACGGATTAACCTCTGATAAGTGAAAACCAATTCGATTTTCTGCCCAGCGTGAGTGCCAAAATTCTGCATCCATTTTATGACTCGACTTTTTCTAATTAAAATAATAATGCTGAAATAATAACATAGGTCAGTGGCTTTCAAAGAGTGCTAACAGTCGCTTTTTATAACTTCGCAGTGACTGTCAATTTTGCTATCTTTGCGCTTAAAACGGGATAACGCTGCTGACTTCAGAGTGAGCTAAATCGCGTAATAATGTTAAACCTTGTTGTAACCGCTGCTCAGAATTAATAGCCATTAGAGACAAACGGATATGCTTCGGATCGTCGCCATTTGCATTAAAATAACGCCCACTACTGACAATTAACCCTTGGTTTTTTGCTTCCATCACAAAGCGTTCCTGCTGCCAATGTTGAGGCAACGGCCACCAGATTTGAAAACCAGTTTCATTACCATCATGGCTTAAAATATCACGGGCTAGTTGTTGCCTTTTACAGGCAGTTTCACGCTGGTTTTCTGCTAACTCAAAGGCTTCACCACTCTCAATTAACTGCGTTGCAGCAATATAATTTAGCGGTGACGATAGCCAAATGTTAGCGCGAATAGTGGCCTGTAAAACCGCGATATGTGATTCGGGTACTTTTAAAAAGCCACAGCGTAAAGCAGGACTAAGGGCTTTTGATAAACCTGAAATATGAAAGCTATGCAGTGGAATGCGATTACTGATCGCGGCGATAGGATCTGGATTTAAAAAGCCGTAGATATCATCTTCAATTAACCAAATATTATTGCGTTCAATCACTGTTGCAATGGCATCTCGTCTTATTGGCGGCATGGTGATACCTGTTGGGTTTTGATGAGATGGCACGACAATGACTAATTTAGGCTGATGTTGAGTGATCACCTGTTGCAGATCATCAGGGCACATCCCCTGCTCATCAAGTTTGACCCCAACCACATGACGACCTGCTGCTTGAGCGATCGCCATAATACCGGGGTAAGTTAAGGCTTCTACCGCGATGGTATCACCAGGCTCTGTTAACGTATGAATAAGTAACGATAAGCCATGCTGTGCGCCATTCGTCAACAAGGTATTTTTAACATTCCCCCCTTCCAAACCAAACTTTTTGGCCCATGTTACAGCAGCCAAACGATGGCTTTCATGGCCTGAATGTTCGGTGTAGCCCATTAAATGACAACTCAGTTGATCTGCTGCATTCATCATAGCATCACGCAGTGGAGACAGGTTTTGAGACAAGCAAGGTTGCAAGATAGAGAAGTTAAAATCAGTTTCATCATCAGCAGGTTGAATGACATCGCTGAGTCTTGATGGTGAGCATACAAATGTTCCACGCCCAACAAACGATTCCACGCGTTTTTTATCTACCAGTAACTGATATGCTTTAGCTACCGTCGCGGGTGTGGTGTTTAACTCATCCGCAAGTACACGGTGTGTCGGCAATTTAAACCCTTTCGGATATTCACCATTGTCTATGCGCGCCTCTATTGTTTTTGCTATTTGTTTATATTTAGCGACACTCACAGTCTGATCCTATATTTATCATTATCACCAATCACTTAACTAACTTTAACCAAGTTAGCTCAAAAATGATACCTTAAATAAACAAATTGACATATGTCAATGTAACCCCTAGTGTACTAACCATCATTTGGTAACCATTTAGCTAACAATGAGCACAAATGGATAAAATCTGATATTACAAAGGTAGTTACAACCTTTAATAACAAACGTTCAGCTCGCCATCGTTTATGAATAAAGGCATTGCCTGCTGACGACATATCACATAATGACATAACTCAATTTTACTGTATTTGGTAAGGAGAAACCTATGACAACAAGTATCGCTTTTATTGGTTTGGGTGTAATGGGCTTCCCAATGGCACGTCACCTGTTTAATTCAGGTTTCGACACCACTGTGTATAACCGCACGACCTCTAAAGCACAGCAATGGGCATCGGAGTTTTCAGGACAATACAGTGAAACACCGCGTGAAGCTGCTCAGAACCGAGATGTGGTTGCGCTTTGTGTTGGTAACGATAATGACGTTCGAAGCGTTGTATTTGGCGCTGACGGCGTTTTAGCAGGCATGAAAGCGGGCTCTACGCTTGTTGATCATACGACAACCTCTGCGGAACTTGCTGAAGAGTTAGCGAAAGCATGCTTAGCTCAAGGCGTTAACTTTGTTGATGCGCCAGTTTCTGGTGGTCAAGCCGGTGCTGAAAATGGTGCACTTACTATCATGTGCGGTGGCGAACAAGCTGTTTTTGATAACGTATTACCGATTTTAAACAGCTACGCGAAACAAGCGGTATTGGTTGGCGGTTATGGACAAGGTCAACGCTGTAAAATGGTGAATCAAATTTGTATTGCCGGTGTACTACAAGGATTGAGTGAAGCATTAACGCTGGCACAAAAATCAAACCTTGATATCGAACAAGTTGTCAGCGTACTAAAGCATGGTGCGGCGGGCTCTTGGCAGATGGAAAATCGTGCTAAAACGATGGCTGAAGATAAATTTGATTTTGGCTTTGCTATTGATTGGATGCGTAAAGATCTGGGCTTTTGTTTAGATGAAGCGAAAAAACACGATCTTGAATTACCACTGACGGACGCAGTGGATAAACGTTATGGCTTATTACAAAACGAAGGGCTAGGCAGAATGGATACATCTGTCTTGATTAAAGCTTTCAATAAAGCGGTTTAATTTTACCTAGACCTCAGCCACTGAGATGAGAAAGTGACTTTGTGAAAACCGATATTACATAACGCCAGAAAAGCGAAAGGGATGCACTTGCATCCCCTTCTGCCGACCCCGATAAACATCAAGATCAAAAATCCGTTTTCCAATTCTACATTGGAGTCATGGAATACCGATTGAATCCATTCAGCTTACGAAATTCTGAATAGTTTAATCGAATCACGACGTACTGTTACACCACGGAAAGTTACAGGCTCTAACAACGTCATTAGTTGCTTAGAAACAAAAAACTTACCACCGTAGCTACGATCGCCACCACGATTAACCCAATCAGCAAATTCATCAGCCAGACTGAACATAGAGTTACCGACTAGTAAAACAAGAACTTTAGCAACTTCGCTATCGTTCTGACGGTTAAACTCAGCGTCACGAACTTTTTTACGATATTCGTCGACAATTCTTTCAAGGCACTCAAATCTGCTCATATACACCACCATAAAAATCGAGGCGTGGATACTACTGCTCTAGCCTATTTAAATCAACCCATCGCCTTATGTTTCTTTAAAAAACTGATACTTTTTTTCAATTTGGTAACAAAGATGATGCTATTTATCATTAAAAACACGATTTAATTTCATATTCACCCTCTAAAAACTTAAATGTTATTTCATATGCATGTTTGTATAATGACAGTATTAGATAGAGTCTATTAAGAAATACAAAATGATGACTATAAACACTAACTTTAAGCTGCTAGGTAAATTAAATCGTGAATATTTGACGATTTCAGCAATGATCGAAATTTACTGCTCACATCACCATTACGAAAAATGTAAAAAAGTTAATTTATGTGAAGACTGTGAATCTTTCAAAAACTACGTAAAACAAAGGCTAGATCGTTGTCCTTATGGTATCAACAAGCCGACATGTCGACAGTGCCCTATTCATTGCTACAACGTTCAAGAAAAGGTCAAATCACAAACAATTATGCGTTATTCGGGCCCTAAAATGATGTATAAACATCCAATAATGGCTATTACACACTTAATTAATGATAAAAGAAAAGTTAAAGCGTTAAATCAAGCAATGACTTCAAACAGAAAAATAAGAAAGAGTTAATAAACAACAAGTAAAAGTTAAATGTTCAGTAAAATATATTTTTACTTTTATATTTCATTCACTTTTAAGTCCGCTTTAGGGCTTGGCTACTTTATAATCAGCCTATTTACTGCTGTGTAAAAAACATACATCAATGTAATGACAAGAAATACCGATATAAGAAGGAAACTATTGAAAATAGCCCGTATGTACATAAATATTTCGTTTCATGACTTTTTATAAATAAAACAGTCAACATGTTAATTGTAGTAACAAATGGCTGGTATTTATCAGTAAAGGCTCATCACTTTAAATATTTAGAGTATTGCTACCTAAAAAAACAGCGATAGATGATCGCTGCTTTTTGATAACAGATGAGTTTTATTTAGTTTCGATAATAATCAATTACTTGAATTTTCACAGGTTTATCTGCGCTGCTAATATCGACAGTAAACTGATCGTCATCAACAACTTTCGCATTTTTTGCCCCTTCCCCAATGACGTCAACACCTTCAATCTTGGTATATAGCTTGGTGTAATCGTAATGCATGGTGACAGTTGCGGTAACAGGTTTAGAAGCCGTTAATTCAAAAGTACAAATACCTGTAGGACAAAACACATCAATATCTTCTGCGGACGTCACCGCGATAGAATCTACATTCTTAATTGGCGTACCGGTGATTTTTGCTTCCCCACAGCCTGTTAATAATAATGCCGTTGTAACTGCAACAAGGCCAAGTTGAATTTTTTTCACACTGATATCCTCATGTATTCCGCTGAACGGTGATCTTTGTTCACTATAACAAAGAAAGTTTTACGTAGACTATATCAAACATAACAAGTTCAATGAATTAGCATTGCTGAGACAGTGCTAACATCCATCAATCACAAACCAACAACAATCAATTCACAATTTCACCTCTTTACCCTAACAAGTATCACTAATTGTTTTCACTTCTGTTTATTGGCTAAACGAATACATAATTTATTTCTTATCAATAAGCAATAAAGGTTAATTTTTAATTAACCTTATAGGCATACTATAGATATAATCACCTACAATGTGTGAATAGGCTTTCTTTTATTCATGTTATAGACGCACCTATTTTTATTCCCACCCTATGGTGCACTCGAAGTTTCTAGGAGAAATAAATGAGTATCATTATTTTGGTCTGTTTGATCATTATTAATGGATTATTTGCTATGTCTGAGATAGCACTTGTCACAGCAAAGAAAAACCGGTTACAGCGATTAGCAGATGAAGGGAATATCTCTGCTCAAAAAGCAATAGAGCTAGGTGAATCACCAACTCAATTTCTATCAACAATGCAGATCGGTATCACTGTTATTGGTATTCTGAACGGTGTTATTGGTGAAGCTGCATTAGCTGGCCCTATTTCACATTGGTTAATTGAGTTAGGCCTTCCTGCAAAATCCGTTGGCTTTACTGCTTCAGCAATTGCGGTCATTGTTTTAACGTATGTATCTATTGTTATTGGTGAATTAGTCCCTAAACGATTAGGTCAAGTAAACGCTGTTTCTATTGCGGTATTTTTCGCCCGCCCAATTGCAGTTATCGCTTTTATTTCTCGTCCATTTGTCTGGCTATTGGCAAACTCAACCGATTTACTGTTGCGTTTATTGGGCAAAGGAAAAGACGACAGTTCAGCACTAACAGAAGATGATATCCGTGCAGTGATCGCGGAAGGTTCTCAGTCAGGTGTTATCCACCAGCATGAACATAACATGGTGCGTAATGTCTTCAATTTCGATGACCGCAAAGTATCTTCAATGATGACGCCACGAAATGAAATTGCGTATCTTGATTTAAATTATTCGCCTGAGAGCTATTTACAAAAATTACTCTCAAGCACGCATGCTTGCCTTCCTGTTGGAAATAACGGCTTCAGCGATTTAAAAGGCACATTAAATGCCAAGCAGTTATTACAATTTATCAATGATAATACGGCTGAAAATCCACTATCAATTTTAGATTACTTAACCCCTCCCGTTTTCGTACCAGAAAACTGGACAGGTACAACGCTATTAGAAATGTTCCAAAGCTCAGGTACAGACTTTGCCTTCGTGGTTGATGAATATGGTGATATTCAAGGTATTGTGACTTCTCAAGATATTTTAGAGGCATTAGCCGGTAAATTTACCCCTGATAATCCAAAGGATGTTTGGTCAAAGCAAAACCCAGATGGCAGTTGGAATTTAGATGGCATGATGCCAATCACTGTATTTAAAGATCTATTAGATATTAATAAACTGCCAGACGAAGAAGACGGCGGTTACCACACACTTAGCGGTATGTTAGTGTGGCTATTAGATGATTTACCTAAATTGGATGACTGTATTCGCTGGCAAGGTTGGCAATTCCGCATTCTAACATTAGAAAATAACCGTATAGATCGTATATTAGCTCAACGCTACGAATAATCTGTTGCGTTTCATTCAATCAAAAAAAGTTAGCCATAAAGGCTAACTTTTTTTTCATCTGCTCTATTAACTATAAGCAGGACTCGTTGTTTGTAACGTTGCTTTAAATGCCTTAATCATAAAAAACAGATAAAATATCTCAAAAGCAATACCATATAATAATAAGCCGTAGGTATCATGTTTTAAAGAATCGGGAAAAACAAAATACATAAGACCCGAGAATACAAACGTAAATGGAACGAGGTAAAAGATTAAAACTCGCCACGTTACAACCCAGCTTAACGAAAAGTATTTAATTAAATAGTTCTTTCCGTTATTGCCGCCATTGACGATAAATAAAATAATAAAGTTAATTATAATCATTACGTCATCAGCAAGTGACTCTAATGAATCTGTTTGTGGTAAGTAATACGAATACAGCATCATCAAAATAATCGGAATCAAAATGTACAACGCAGATTCCCGCTCAGTGACATTATTGTGTTTTAAATCAAGCAACAAGGCTTTTAAATTGAAAAAATACATATCCCCCTCCCTTATTGTTAATAAGCCTATCCTGTGAAGGTGGAGATAGTGATTGTAATAATTGATGAATTAGAATGAGTTATCAAAATATAACGTTTTGATGATAGCTATTTCAATCGAACGTGATCATACCTGCAGTTACTGATTAATATAACGAAAGGTCAAGTTTATGCGTGGCTCATTGACACGTTTAGTTTTAGGTAGTGCATGTTGCCAATACTGCTGGGTCTCTCCTGCCATTATCAGCAAAGATCCCGGTGTTAATTGAAAGGCAATTTTCTCTTTAGTGGTTTTATGTTTAAACACGAACTGCCGTGTTACACCAAAGCTTAAAGAAGCAATAACAGGTTGATGACCTAATTCACGCTCATTGTCTTGATGCCACCCCATGTAATCTTCTCCATCACGGTATAGATTGCCAAGCACAGAGTTAAACGACGTTTTCGCTTGCTGTTCACACTGTGTTTTTAAATCTAATATTGCCGATGTCCAAGGTTGTTGATGCATGGTAAGCCCTGAATAAGTATAAACAGCATCACCGAGCCATGTTTGTAACCTCGGCTGAAGCACTGACCTACCAAATAGCGTAATGTGTTCTTGTTGCCAGTTCAGTTCGTTTTTCAATTGCTGAAAATACTGTTCAGACTGCTGTAAATTCAAAAACTGTGGATGCCAATAGAGTAATCCATTGTTGATCGTTATCCACTCCCCTTGATCAGCAAACAAATCCATCGTGTTTTCCTAAATTCATTTAACAACAAGTTATACGTTTTTAAGGTACAAAAAAGCCACAGTCAACACTATGGCTTTTAAGACGTTAAGATCAATTTGATTATCGTGAAAGCATCTCGACAAGGCACACAGGTGCACCGACATTACAACGATAACCTGTTGCTGTGATATCACCCGTCTCAACATTACGGTGATAGCTAACAATATCGTTAGAATGTTGATTCGCCACCAGCAACCATTCGCCATTTTGGGAAATCACAAAATCACGAGGGAATGCCCCGCCACAATCAACAGCGGCTAATTGAGTGACGTTTTCACCGTCTACATTAAAATAACTAATCTTGTTTTGAGCACGACAAGAAACATATAAAAAGCGTTCATCTGGTGATAAGTAAATAGCAGATGCCGCTTGTTTATTTTCTTCATTAGCAAGCAGTGCTTGTTGTGATACTTGCTCCCAGCAGCCATTTTGTTTTGTGATCACCACAAGCGTTTCAGACAGTTCACACACAACATAGCCGATTGATTCATCATGGCTGAAAACAAGATGTCGAGGGCCTGATCCTGCTGGCATGTTTAGCGTTTGATTTAAGGCAAATGATAATGTGTTTACGTCATAATCGTAAAAGTAAACGCAATCACTGCCTAAATCAACAACGGCTAACTGATTGGTATGCTTTAGAAATGTAACTTGATGTGCATGAGGGGCTTCTTGACGATCAACATTTGGTCCACAGCCATCAACAAATAAATCTGCGATACACTCTGTCGGTTGACCTTCTTCATCTAAACCATAAACAGTGACATTACCTGAACCATAGTTCGCCACCGCCAAAAGCTTATCTTTTACATCAATATGACAAGGATAATCCCCAGCAATAGCTAAAGAACAACGCGCTTGATGATCAGAATAATGAAGCTGTGCACCACTGTGTCGATCAACTTCATTAAAGGTATATAACCCGTTTTGAGTCGCAGCAAGATAAGATGGATTATGCTGTTGTTGCAACGTATCTGGCACTATCTCATTGTTTAACGTTAATACGCCAGATTGAGGATCAAGGGAAATGCCTACAACACCATGACTATCACTCGGTGCATCGGTATAAGTACCTACATAAAAATGTAAGGGAGATTGTTTTGTCATGGAAACCTTCATAAATAAATGCGTTATCAATCATTAAAATGCCGCCTGAATAATCAGACGGCAACGACTTCTTTTAATGATTTTCTAAAATGTGAAGTAACTGCTTAGTTGGCGAGACGATAGCAACGATGGTTTCGTCAAATATGACGGCATTTTTATCAATAATTTGATGATAAGCCGCTACCTCTTGCTCTGATAACTGGCTTCCCTGTTTTATTTTATCAATCAGGTTCATACCGAGTTCTGCAACCGCTATAACAGCATCAGTCATCGGCAGAGTATTTACAGCAGCAATATTGTTAGCAAAAATTGGTTTTGCTTGCTGCGCGGCTAACTTAACGGTTAAGTAATGCATATTTAGCGTAGCAAGGGCTGACATATCCCCCTTATTAATACGTGAAACCAGATCGTTCATCTCATACACTGCCAAACTTTCAACAGGCAATGCATCCGCAAAGCGATTTAAACGCTCATACTGGTTATATAAATCGCCTTTCGTTGGTGTCGAATTCCACTTCTCCCAATGACGTGCATAATATTGGGCTGGCTCAACGTACTTGGCTAAGGTTTGTAACGGGCTTGAATCAGTACCATTAGCAAGACGTTTTAGCATCATGTTTGCATCTGCATGATGGCGTAACCCAACAGATATCTCTGACCACGTATCGATTGCTTTCATCCGCTTATACATGCTGCGCTCATCAGTTAACGCTTGGCTTGACCACAAACGCTCTGCAATTGCGTAACTTCGCGGCCATAAACGGTGCTCAATCGTCATAGAATCAAGGTTTTCGCCCCATATTGTGGTTTCACCACCTAAAATCAATGCTTGTTCTTTTTCAGTTAATTCTGCTGGATAGCCCCCATTAGGTTCTGGGATCTGACTGCCTTTTATATCACTACTTGCAATAAGTTGCCCTGTTGCAGGCCAGCGCACATTACCGATTAACTGATAACTGCTGTCTGCAAGTTTGTCATTGGAAAAATCGTAATTAAATTCGGTGTATGACATGAAGTTATCGAAATAACCTCGGAATTTAACGCCTGGCACATACATAAGAATGTATACCTCTTCACGAGACTTACCGTTGTAGTCTGTAAACGCCCGATAACTGCCATCAGCAGCGGTAATAATAGTTAAGTTACCTTTACGTGGGCCATCTTTGCTTCTTGGCTTTACCCAATCATAAGTCTCGAATACCTCGCCTTGACGAAGTTTGTCATCCACCGTGCTCCCTTTAGGCATAGGATCGTTTCGATAGTGATAGCTTGTCGGTTGTGGCTGATCAAGGTAATACCCCGTAGAAAGAATACCTTGATACCCTTCTTTTGCGGCACGGCCTATGCTGTCATGACCTTGCCAGCTTTGGATCACTATCGATTTGGGTAACTCTTTATGCCAAATTTCATCCCACCCGATCATTTTCTTACCGCGCTCTACCAGCATCTGCTCTACTTTAGTATTAAGATAAGACTGTAAACCGCGTTCACCATCAATATGATGCTCTTTAATAAACTGCTGAATTTTCGGGTTGTCACGCCATTGTTTATAGTTAGGCTCATCCCCGCCTATGTGGAAATACTCATCAGGAAATAAGGCAACAACTTCATCAAACACACTCGCTAGCATTGCATAAAGTTCTGGATTAGTAGGATCCATTAAAGGTTCAAATACTCCCCATCCACGTTGCTGAGGGTATTGTTGCTTTCCTATGCCAGACATTAATTCAGGGTAAGCATGAGCCACCGCAGATGCATGACCTGGTAATGATATTTCTGGAATAACACGAATACCTAAATTACGCGCATAATCGACAACCTGACGAATCTGAGCTTTGCTATAGAAATCACCATCGGTCGTGTCACGCCAAAGTTTTTGGTATTTATCGAGTTGAATACGTATGCCTTGATCGTCCCATAGATGCCAGTGAAAAACATTGAGTTTGGCTGATGCCATTGCATCTAATTGACGAAGGATCACATCAAGCTCAATGAAATGTCTTGAAGTATCATAAGATACCCCACGCCAAGGAAAGCGTGGCCTATCTTGAATAGAAACAGCAGGAAAAAAATAACCAGTAGCATCCATAGAAACTATTTGAAGCAGAGTTTCTAAGCCACGAAATACACCATAATGCTGCGCTGCATTAATCACAATTTTACCGTTGCCAACATCAAGCGTGTAAGACTCGTCACTATCTATATTCTGAACATCTGATTTGGGGCGATGATGAATATTAATCACTAACGTCGCGTCTTGTTCAGATTGTGCTTGCCAGTTCAACATGGGCAACCCTGTCTGACGATAAAGTCGCTCAATGATTCTTTTGGCGTAAAATTGTACACGAGGCGAATCGTAACCTTTGATATAAATAGCAAAGGATTTATCCAACGTGACTATGCCTTGTTTACGCTCCACTCTCTGTGGATAAGGCATTAAATTTAAATCGCTATTTGGCGTCATTGCTATGCAACCATTAGAAACGTGGAACAAGGAAAGACATTTTTATGATCTCAGGTAATTATAAAATTAAATGTCGCATTATATCGTTGGGGATAATGGCGCCTGAATGTTGGATCACAATTGCCGCTAAAGCATGTCCTAACGTTGCTGAGTCTTGATGGCTTTTCCCTGTAACTCGCCCAGCTAAATAGCCCGCAGCAAAAGAGTCACCTGCCGCACAAGTATCAATCACATTGCTCACCTGCTCTGTCGCAACATCAGCACGCTGAACAAGCTGATCTTGGCGCCAAATAAGCTGGCAAGGTTCACTCCCTCGTTTTATCACTATTTCATGACAGCCCATGCGTAAACAACGAGCAGCAACGCTTTCATCATCTCCCCACACCAATACATCATCGTCTTGTGTGATTAACGCGATATCAACCAGCGGTAAGATTTGGCTATACCAATGTTGCGCTTCTTCGCTCGACCATAATTGAGGGCGATAGTTATTATCAAAGATGATCTTTCCACCTGTTTGCGAAAAAGCTTCAAGCCGGTTTTTAAGTCGTAAGCGGCTTGCTTGGTCTAAAATGGCAAGACTAATACCGCTCAGGTAAAAGTAATCGTATTGCTTATCTTGTAATGCAATTTCTAATTTATTCAGTGATGAGGTTGAGAAATAGCGTTTTGCTGCCGAGTTATCTCGCCAATAGAGAAAACTCCGCTCACCCGTTTTATCCGTTTGTACCATGTATAAACCGGGTAATTGCTGAGCGAAGATTTCAACTAAATTGGTGTGGATTCCTTCTAGATGCCATGTTTCCAGCAGCTCTTGAGATAATGTGTCGACACCTAATCCTGTCGCATAAGAAACATGTACTGAGTGCTGGCAAGTTAATCGTGAAAGATAAAGCGCAGTATTTAATGTATCGCCACCAAAGCTTTTACGAATAGGATCGCCGCTTAGTTCGATCATACACTCACCAAAAAATGCAATCTTGGTTTCAGCGGAGTTAAGCATCAATTGAAAACTCGATATGTAATGATATAAATAAAAAAAGAGCGCCTAAATAATCGAAGAGATGGCATTTAGGCACTCCAAATAAAGCTTAAATCTAGGGTTAGCGGCGGTCTTCTCGGTAACAAGTCACATCGACTTCGACTTTTACATCAACAACCAAATCACACACCATGCAAATACGTGCTGGTGGATGTTCACCAAAAAATTCACGAAACACTTTATTGAATGATTGGAAATAACGAGCATCAGTAAGCACGACTTTTACATGCATTACATCGGCAAGGGTATAGCCTGCTTCGTCCATGATATCGATACAGTTTTGGATCGCTAAACGAGACTGGTCAACGATTCCTCCTTCTACTACCTCACCATCAATCATCGGTGTTTGACCAGAGACATAAAGAAACCCTCCAGCCTCAGTTGCGCGAGCAAATGGCAAGTGTTGACCTCCTGTACCTACCCCACCTTCTACACCATAACGTTTGATTGACATACGACTCTCCACCGATAACTAGTTATTCTTTAAATATGTTTTTTTAATTATTTTCTTGGGTGCTACTTCTAAATAAAAATACGCCTTTCCTTTTGCCACTGACGTTGCCATTTGAATAGGTTAATTGTCCATTTACAAAGACGCTTTCTATACCCTTAGCAATAGATATTGGGTTTTGAAATGTGGCTGTATCTTTTATGGTATCAGGATCAAATAAAACTAAATCGGCAAACGCCCCTATTTTTATTTCACCACGATCTTTTAATTGATATCGATTCGCCGACATTCCCGTCATTTTATGAACCGCTTCTTCTAATGAAAATAACTGTTCTTCACGACAGTATTGACCTAACACTCGCGGGAACGTTCCCCATAAACGAGGGTGTGGCTTCGGATCATTCGGTAAGCCATCAGACCCCACCATGGTCAATTTATATTTTAAAACTCGTTTTACATCGTCTTCATCCATACAGTGATAAACAGCCCCTGCCGGTTGTAATGCTCTTGCTGCTTCTAATAATGAAAGATTCAGCTCTTCAGCTATCACCTTTAGGGTTTTACCTGCGAGTTCTGGTTTGGGTTCTGACCAAGTAATAAAAATATCAAAATCATCCGTAACTTGATTTAAATCTAGCGTTGATGAACTGGCTGAATATGGATAACAATCACAAGCAATATCTTGATATTCTGAGACTTTATCCATCAAGGATAACACTTCTACCGTGCGCCCCCAGTTACCAGCTCCTGCACATTTTAAGTGAGATATAACCACAGGTACTTGCGCATGCTTTCCTGTTTCAAAGGCTTCTTCCATCGCACTGATGATCGCTTCAAACTCTGTACGCATATGGGTTGTATATATACCACCATATTGACTTAGCACTGTCGCCAACCTCATGACTTCATCTGCGGTGGCAGCTTTTGCACTTTGGTAAGCTAAACCGGAGCTTAATCCCAATGCACCTTGCTTCATCGCTTGAGCTAAGCTCTCGCGCATAGATTCAATTTCTTCATTTGTGGCAGTACGTTGCAAATCATCTATTACGTTATTGCGTAATGTGGTATGCCCCACCAAGGCTGCAACATTCACTGCTGGCTCCGCAGCTTGCACCGCCTTTACATAATCGCCAAAGGTTGAATATTGAAAATCGTCTTTTTTTCCCAATAAGTTCATTGGCTCCGGTGGCTCTCCTTTCAAAATCGTGGGGCTTGCACTAATGCCACAATTGCCCACTATCACGGTTGTGACACCTTGGCTAATTTTAGAAAGACACTCAGGAGCACGGATCACATTGGTATCATCATGGGTATGTACATCAATAAAACCCGGTGACAACACCAATCCTTCAGCGTGAATAATTTGCTTAGCGTCATAACCATCTAATTGACCAATCGCTTGAATACGATCCTGACAAATAGCGACATCCGCAATGAACGATGCCGCGCCAGTACCGTCAACAATGACTGCTTTTTTAATGATGGTATCGCACAGCATATTGAGCACGCTCTAAATTTATAAGATGTAGACATAGTAAAGAAACGCGGATTTTAATCAGTGATAAAACACACAAAAAGGTAACAATTGTTTGATAGTTTCTAACACGTAACTTACCCTTTTATACATTTATAAAATAAGTATCAACAACTTAACTTATGTTAGAAAAGGTGATGCATGGATAAAAATCTCTTTGAATACGATAAAAACTATCATGATAACTGTTTTACTACGCCAAGTTTTGGTGATAAATCGCAACCAATTACGACTGAGTCAAATCGGAATTACAGCCTTATTGATGAAGAAATCGCCTTACCTGCAGCAGTAATTAAAGCCTCTTTACTGGATAATAACCTTCAGTGGATGCAACAATTTGCGAATCACCATAACGTGAAATTGGCACCTCATGGTAAAACGACCATGACCCCAGCCTTTTTCCGCCAACAACTTGAACACGGCGCGTGGGGCATCACTATTGCAAGTCCTGCTCAAGCCCAAATAGCCGTACTCAGTGGGGCACAAAATATCATTATGGCGAATCAATTAGTGGGTCGCGCAAACATGATGATCATTTCACAATTAATCAAAGATTATGATGTAGACTTTTATTGTTGCGTCGACTCAAGACGCAATGTTGAAGCCTTGGAAGACTTCTTTGCCAGCCATGATCAAAAACTGAATATATTAATTGAAATGGGTGTTGATGGCGGTCGTTGTGGTTGTCGTACAGCGCAAGAAGTCATGGCGTTAGCTCAACTTATTCACCAAAGCCCCCACTTAAACTTAAAAGGTATTGAAGTCTACGAAGGGGTTATTCATGGCGATGATGCAGAACAACGAGTCAGAGACTTTCTCAATCGTACTATTGCAATCACCATCCAATTACAGCAAGAACACCTCATTCAAGGAATGCCATTAGTCACAGGTGCGGGCTCTGCTTGGTATGACATTGTTGCTGAATGTTTTAATAAGCAGCAAGAGTTAGAGGCTGTTATTCGTCCCGGTTGTTATGCCATCCATGACACGGGCATTTATCTTGATGCGCAACATCAAGTCATGCAGCGTGCTGAAAAAAATCAGGGAATAGCATGTGATTTAGGTGGTGATTTAGCATCAGCACTGGAGCTTTGGGCGTATGTGGTCTCTCGACCAGAGCCGAATAAAGTGATTGTCGGCTTTGGCAAGCGTGATGCTGCTTTTGATGCAGGATTACCTATTCTTGAACGCGCTTATCGTAATGGTGAACCTGTTGTTTTTGATCAGGTAAAAACAACGGCTGTGATGGATCAACATGCTTTTCTCTCTGTTTCAAGTGATTGCGATCTACAAGTAGGTGATGTCCTCGTATTTTCAACTTCTCACCCTTGTCTAACCTTTGATAAATGGCGTGCTGTCGCAGTATCTGATGATAACGATCGCGTCACTCACTGGGTAAGAACATGGTTTTAAACGCACTAATTAACAAGAGGAAAACAATATGAGTGTAGATGTCGATATTATTTCTCAAATAACAGAGCGTTATAATGCCCTTCGTGATGCCGAAAAGAAAGTCGCACAATGGATCATGGATGACATCCAAAGCGCAGCCAATGCCAGTATTACTGAATTAGCACAAGGCGCTGATGTTAGTGAAGCTTCTATTACTCGTTTTGCTAAAGCGATTGGATGTAAGAACGTGCGTGACATGAAAATTAAACTCGCGCAAAGCTTATCTGTCGGTCAGCGATTTATTCTAGAGCCACCGGATCAAAGTGGTTATCAAGGTATTTATGAATCAATCAAACAGTCGTTAGATGTAAACCGCAGTTTAATTGTCGAAAAAGATATTGATACCGCTGCTGATTGGTTACACAACGCTCGGCAGATCATCGCTATTGGAATGGGCGGCGGTTCAACAATTGCCGCACAAGAAATACAGCACCGTCTATTTAGATTAGGCTACCCTGTTGTGGCTTACAACGATGGGCTGTTATCACGAATGATAGCCGCAACCGCCGAAAGTAATGATGTTTTAGTGATGATTTCATCTACCGGTTACACACCAATCGTGGTTGAAACCGCGCAGTTAGCCAAAGAGTACGGCTTAAAGATTATTGCTATAACCCCGAATAATACCCCACTCGCGGAAATAGCTAGTTTAGTGCTACCAATTAAACATCAAGAAACAGACTTTATCTATAAACCATCCGCATCACGCTACGCCATGCTAGCACTGGTTGATGTCATATCAATGGCGATTGCAGTTAAAAACAAACGACGTTCAAGAGACAAACTGCGACGATTAAAAATAGCCCTTGATGCTCATCGAGGTGGTTTAGAGAGACAGCCGCTTGGAGATTAATAAGAGAAATATCTATGTGGCTGTTTAAAGGGAAAATACTGGGTTAACAATCTTTATCTTCAAGACCAACAACAGGTGGTTCACCATCGTAATAATTTACAAAGTAAACGCCACACTGATCGTTATAACTAAAACCACGAGGAAATATTTTACCGACTTTAGGTGTGGTATTGCCTGCTGGTAATGCTGAGATTTGACCACTAGGTATTGTACCTTGATTACCCAAACCACACCACTCAGCCTGGCATTGGGTATCTCTACCACTGGTATACATTACATCATTCAAGGTCAATAAGTAACGCATGCTATGCATCCAATGCCCGGTTGGATAACCCATAACAATTTCAATATCAACATCACCTGCATCTATCACTGACTTGTTAGGATCATGCTCAACACCAAGAACTATGGCGCGCGTATGGACAAAATCACTTGCCGTTATCAGTGAAGATTTCACTCCTTTTAATAAAGCAATGCGAGCATCTCTACTGATATTTAAAAACTTAGGGGCGACGAAAACAGCAATAATTCCAACAATAACGATGATGATAACTAGTTCAATAAGACTAAACCCTCTAATTTTCAATATCGTTATCCTTTATGTACATCAGTTTTTTGTGTCGTATATTTCCATCCTATTGACTGAGCAATGAATAGCAAACAAAGTGTTGGAAAAACGTTAGCAATATCAATAGATCATAAAAGCACAACATAAATTACATTGTGCTTTCGTATTCCTGTGTTTTAAGCCCCAAAATGCTGCAAAATAGCCTGACCAATTTGAGCTATTTCTTTATCACGCTCAGGAATACTCGCTTTAGTACCTGTTAGATAAATACTGATCACTAACGGTTGTTTTTGTTCGTTCCATACCACAGCAGTAATACCACGTGAACCATGGCCACCAGCGCCTGAGCGATCTGCAATTTCCCACCCTTTTGGTAAGACTGAACGCAACAAGCCATTTGAAACTTTATTGGCTTTCATCCAGTCTTTCAGTTGTTGTTTTGAAGACGCATTTAAAGCATTACCTAATACTAAATTGCTAATCGTTTTATTCATTGCATAAGGTGTAGTGGTATCACGCTCATCACCTGGTGTTGCCTCATTGAGTAATGGTTCAATACGATCTAACCTTGTTACATTGTCACCACTATCAATTAAAAATGTCGTTACGCCTACTGGGCCACCAATATGACTTAGTACTAAATTCGCCGCTAAATTATCACTGGTTGTCATGGTGGCAAAACACGCGTCTTTTAATGACACCTCTGTGCCGACTTTGTCTTGAAATACTGGCGCATAATCTAAAATTGTATCGGCGTTGATCAGATAGGTTTTATCCATCATGCCATCATTGATTTGGTTATCATGTAGTAACTTTGCACAAGCAAGTGTTTTAAAGGTACTCATTAATGGAAAACGTTGATCGCTGTTATAGCCAAACAACTGCTTTCCTTTGCCATCAACGACTGAGACACCAATTCTTGCACCTAATTGCTTTTCAGCATGTTCAATTGCTGAATTAACTGTGATGTTTTCCGCTAGGCTCACGCTAGAAAAGCCCAAAAGAGAGCCCATTAATACTGAACCAATAATGTGTTTTGATATTTTTTTTGATAAATAACGCATGTACACCTCTGATAATAGCTTTCACATTTTATCAGTAAAAAAATCCATTAAAAGTAACGTTTGCGACATAAAGTTAATTAAAATTGGATAACCACCTATATTTTCATTTACTATTTTACTTTATGCATTATTAGTATTAGTTTGATTTAGTATTTACATAATCTCCGTAACCACCCATATTCAAGCTACTACATAAATATAATGACTATTGAACCTACCACCTTACTTGCGATTGCAGCAATCTTTGTCGGATCTTATGTCCAAACAGCTATCGGCTTTGGTTTAGCAATTGTTTCTGCACCTATTTTAATTGTTTATGCTCCACAATATGTCCCTGCCCCTATTTGCCTTATTGCATTATTTATCTCATTACTTAACGCCTTAAAACATCGCAGTAGTATTGAACTTGGTGGTTTAAAAATGGCCATTTTAGGGCGGGTACCTGGCTCTATTGCAGGTGCGGCTTTACTTGTTTATGTTTCGGCTCATGTCCTAACATTGTGGATTGGTTTACTGGTACTACTTGCAGTGGTTGTGAGTATCTTACCTTATCGGATTGAACCGACGCCTCGTAGAATGGTTATTGCAGGCTTCTTCTCAGGCTTATTCGGTACAAGCTCCGCCATTGGTGGGCCGCCAATGGCGATATTGTTGCAACATCAAGAAGCCAATCAATTACGTGGTAACCTATCAGCATTCTTTGTCTTTAGTTCTATTGTTTCTTTAGCGGCACAAATTCCTGTCGGCTTTCTTTCTTTTGATAAACTTTGGATAACCCTCCCTTTAATCCCAAGTGCATGGCTGGGATATTGGTTAGCGCTCAAGACTACCCAGTCTCTGCCGAAAGAAAAAATACGCTACGCTGCTCTTATCCTGTGCTTAATTTGCGGTATCATTGCCATCTATGAAAGTATCCACTAGTAAATATGTACTCAATATCACATATCACTAAGATTAGTACCCACAGTATCAATTAAACCAAACAAAATGATTGACCATTACCGATACAACTTGATAAACATATGTTAACAAACATTAATTTTTATCAGTTATTTAAGAGGTATAATATGGATATTGTTGTTGCCTTAACGAACGGAAAGTTCGGTATTGTTGAAGACTGCATCACGGCAGATGATATTGAAGGTAGCTGTATTGAGTGCTGGGTTGAAAATGACACAGGCTTTACTTACGAAAAAGCGATTGTCGCATATTGTTTATAGTCTAGTTACTTTAGAATTAAGCATCTAAATAATAGGTGCTTAATTCTCTCATCATATCAAGCCAACTCTATTCAAGAACTATTGTTTTATTTATCTGAAAATATGTTGGCAATTCAATTGATAATTATAGTTAGGGTAAATGCATAGAGCATATCCTAACTATGTTATTTTCCCATCACCTGAGACTACAAAAGTAAGTAATCGCCTCTCCCGCATTAGATCTCATTAACCTATTAACCTTCTTGCAAGCCTTTCTAAATACACATAAATGTCCTATCGGTAATGCTTTTATCTAGATTAATAACAAACCAACAATCCACATAACTATGCATCGGCTATAGGCAATACCGTGACGAATGCGCACAGAGCCATCTTCTATTCCCATTACTACATTAATTACGCTGATTAATCATCCACAGCAGCCTCAACAGTCAATTAACCGATTTAATACTGTAACTGTTTTTAACCCAACCACTGTACAAAACACTGTATGAATTACTGTATAAACACCTGTGACATAGCGCAATATTTTAACTATTGATAATTTTCAGTTTTCATAAAACAAAATAACACAAATAAAACACACTTAAATATTCATTTAAAATCAGATATTTAAATTAATTTTAATTCAAACGCTACCTATAAAAAACCACACAAGATATAAAAAGATCACACAAAAAACACTTGCATCAGGAGCTAAATAAAACTACTGTACACACATACAGTATGTATATATAACCACTAGTTGAGGAAAGCACTAATGAACTACCACTCATCAATTACTGCTTCACAAGTTTACAAGTCAACATTTGCAGCAGATTCAACCCAGCACCCCCTTTCTGCTGCGGTCGGACAACCAATTGAAGTGAGTTATAGTGCAGAGCAGCAAACTCAATTAGCCTATTTCTTACGACTATTAAAAAAAGCGAATAGTGAAAATCGTTGGATCATGTTTATTGGCTATGATGCCTTAATCGATAAGTCATTATTGAAAAATGCAGGTATCGACATCAACAAGGTCTTGCTGTTAAAAACACCTGTTCATCAAAGTAAACATAATTTAATGGTGAAGGCATTAGAAATGGGAAATTGCAGTGCTGTTATTGTTGCTGGTGAAATCGAACAATTTGATACTCCCCTTATATACTCTGCAGCGACCAGCGGACATGCGATGGCATTTGTACTAAATAAAAATACAACAACCCACTTAACTGTGCATTAACATGGACTAAGATCGTAACAAAATGGTTACAGTGACGTAATTTTAATGAGGATAACGTTAATAAGTTTAAATAATTCCCCTTGTTCCATCCCAAATAAACATACAAACTATCATTTTATTAAGATAATGGTTTTTAGGTACATAAAAAGACCATATAATCTTATATATATGATAATTAAAGATTAGGTTACAACATGGATAATAAGCTTGGATTAGGGGCGCTAACAGCACTCGTGATCGGCTCAATGATTGGTGCCGGCGTATTTAGCCTTCCTCAGAATATGGCACTCGTTGCAAGTCCAGCGGCTGTAATGATAGGATGGATGATCACTGGTATTGGCATGATCTTTCTCGCCCTATCATTTCAATACCTTACAATTATAAAACCTGAAATTAATAGTGGTGTATTTGGCTATGCGCAAGCTGGTTTTGGTGACTACATCGGATTTTGTTCCGCATGGGGTTACTGGCTAAGTGCAATGCTAGCAAATGTCTCATATTTAGTGATTGTCTTTAGCACATTAGGCATGTTTTTCGATAAACCTAATGATGTTATTTTTGGACTTGGTAATACGTGGCAATCTGTTGTTGGCGCTTCTATTATTTTATGGCTCGTCCACTTCTTAATTTTGCGAGGTGTTAAAACAGCAGCAAAAATTAATATGGTAACAACCATCGCTAAATTAGTACCTCTATTCTTATTTGTCTTCTTTACCATGCTTGCCTTCAAATGGCACACATTCATTTTTGATTTTACTGGCATTGAGTTTGGTTCCAAACATGACCTACTTGATCAAGTAAAATCGACTATGTTAATCACAGTATGGGTATTTATTGGTGTTGAAGGTGCCGTCGTTGTTTCATCACGAGCTCGCGATCGGAAAGATATTGGCCGAGCAACTATTCTCGGTCTATTAACAGCGCTTATTATCTATATTTTTGTAACGCTTCTTTCTATGGGTATTATCAGCACTCCTGAACTCGCAAAATTACAAAATCCATCAACGGCTAAAATATTAGAACACATTTTAGGACCGTGGGGAGCCGTTCTAATTGGCTGTGGCTTACTTATTTCTGTATGTGGTGCTTTCCTTAGCTGGACGGTTTTAGCAACAGAAGCACCGTTCCTTGCCGCTAATAATAATGTATTTCCTAAAATTTATAAGAAACAAAATGAAGCCGGTACTGCCGTTACTTCATTAAACCTAACGACTATTTGTATTCAGGTATCTTTATTTGTAGTGACTTTTGCAGGTGGAACCTACAATAGCATTTTGGTCATTGCCTCTGAAATGATTTTGATCCCCTACTTTTTAGTTGCTGCTTATACGTTAAAAATAGCGATACAAACTAAAAATAGAGGTTCTTTACTCTGGGTTGGTATCTTTGCAACCGTATACGGTATCTGGCTACTCTACGCATCTGGTTTGCACCATTTGCTGTTGTCTGCAATTTTGTATTTACCTGGAGTGTTTTTCTTTATTAAAGCAAAACGAGAACAAAATAAGCCTATTTTTGTAGGTAGAGAAATCTATTTTGTTTTATTCCTTATTACCATTTCAGCGTTTGGTATCTACTTACTTGTAACAGGAAAGTTAGTCATCTAAATTGCAACTAAAAAAGCCGTGTTAATAAAATCAACACGGCTTTTTTCACATCATCTGTTTAACTTATAACTGTCGTTCATTCCAAGCTATCTCAACGCGATTTCTACCACGCTCTTTAGCCTTCATTAAGGCCTCATCAGCACGTTCAATAAAGTGGCTATAATCTTCATTCTCAAGTTCTGCTACACCTAAACTACAAGTAACTTTCATACCGTTATCCCATACAGCACTCTCTATACATTCACGTATTGATTCAGCCAGTTCTGCGGTAGCACCTAAAGGTGTTGCTGGGCAAAAAATCACAAATTCTTCTCCTCCCCAACGAGCAAATACATCAGATTTTCGTACACGCTTATTGATCAAACTTGCAAATCGTCGTAATACTTCATCACCTAAGCGATGGCCATACTTATCGTTCACTTGTTTAAAGTAGTCAATATCGATAAATATCATTGAAAAAGAAATATTATTAACAATTGAGTGTGTTGTTACCTCTGCTAACCATTCATTAATTTCATGTCTATTACGAGTTCGCGTCAAGGGATCCGTAAATGCTAACTCTTCAAACACCAAGCTTTTCTCGTACAAAGTACGGTTTGCAGCACGTAAACGTTGTGTACGTTCTTCTGTTTCTTTAATCTTTTTTCTTAGATAAATGCGATCAATAATGATAAAAGATATTGCTGTTACTACCCAAAGCGATAACAATATTTTTACTAACGCTTGTTCAGTGATCCTTTCACCATAAAAAACCAGCTTATTTAATCTAATGGAATAATTCGCTTCTTTTACATAACTGCCTGTAGCAACTTCAATGATTGAAATGTTATCAAACTGTCGACTTGATTTATCAACAGGCACTTCGTAATCAGCTATCCACCATGATAAAACTTGGAAAGAACGAAGAGGAAATACAACTAGCCCTTTATCCTCTCCAGGGGCATACTCAATTGCATTAAACTTTAGAGAAATAGGATCTGATAACTTCGCGTAAGCTGAATCATAATTACGTAAATAAATACGGACTCTTTCTCCCTCTAAAGGGCTGTCATAATCAATATCAATCCCAACACTATCATAATCACTAAGATCAATACCTTTATCAACTGAGTCTGTTAGTGATATCGCAATTTCACAAAAAGGCCATTGCGCTTTATTAACGATATCACATTCAAGTAATGCACCATTCCTATCTATATATAAAGACGATTCTGTTGCACCATTCTGTCCTTTATCATCAATAATTTTGTATGTACTATTTACAGGAGACACAATGTACTCTTTCTTTGCGCCACCAAGCATAAACCACCCATAAACAATACAGGTAAAAATAACTAGAAATAATATAGTGTAACGGACTGGTTTTATTAAACCTGTCATGAAAACCTCAGAGACAATTAAAGAAAAAAATATGCATATAATTTAGTAGTAAAACTAACAAAGCTTACCGATTATAACAATAGAATAATCATTAATATGTAAGCCTTATTATACTTTCAGTGCAAAGCATTAACACTAATAAAACAATAAGTTATCTTGAATTTATCATTATTGCCTCACCGTATATTAGCGACGATTTCTATGCTTACCTCTATTCTGGTGGATTCTACTTTTCGACTTTGCTCGTCGCTTTTCAGCTGCTGCACCACGGTGAACAGATTGTGTTTCTATTAATTCAGGATTAGGCTCATAGCATTCTAACCATTGCTGTGGTAGACGGCTATCTAATAACTCTTCAATCGCTTTTAATGCCCATTCTTCATCAAGGCTCATCAAAGTAATTGCATGACCAGTCATTCCTGCTCGGCCTGTACGACCAATACGGTGAACATAATCTTCAGCTTTGAAAGGCATATCAAAGTTAACTACATATTCAAGTTGCTCAATATCCAGACCTCTGGCAGCAACATCAGTCGCGACTAATACACGAGTCTTACCTGATTTAAAATCATCTAATGCACGTTGGCGCGCACCTTGGCTTTTGTCACCATTGATCGATGACGCTTTAATACCATCTAAACCCAAATCTTTTGCTAACTGATCAGAGCCCTGCTTAGTTTTAGTGAAAACCAATACCTGTCGCCAATTACGAGAACCAATTAAATACGCAAGTAATTCAGCTTTACGATGTTTATCAACAGGATAAACCATTTGTTCAACGGTTTCCGCAGCAGTATTTGCTGGCGTTACTTCTACCATTTTAGGGTTGGTAAGAATATCAAATGCTAGCTTTTTAACTTGCTTTGAAAAAGTAGCAGAGAAAAATAATGTCTGACGTTCTGCCGGCATTCGCTTCATAATACGTTGAATATCAACAATGAACCCCATGTCTAACATACGATCTGCTTCATCTAATACAAACGTTTCAACTTCAGATAAAGAGACAGAACCATTAAAGACGTGATCAAGTAAACGTCCAGGTGTCGCGACTAAAATTTCAGCGCCTGCATTTAAGGCTTTAACTTGTACATTCATACTCGTACCGCCATAAGCAACCGCCACTTTTAACTCGGTATATTTGGCATACGTTGTAATACTATCAAATACTTGTTGAGCTAATTCTCGTGTTGGAGTCAAAATTAAAGCACGAATTTTATTACGTGACTTCTGATTATTTTCGACCGCTGTCGACACCTGCTCAGCTTGCGATGGTAACGTCATTAAGCGTTGTAATAGTGGAAGTGCAAATGCTGCTGTTTTACCTGTGCCAGTTTGTGCACCTGCCATTACATCGTCACCTTTCAATGCCAATGGAATTGCTTGTTGCTGCACATCTGTAGGTGTTGAATAACCTAATTCAGTCAATGCTTTTAACAAATTGGGATGAAGGTTTAGGGATTGAAACGACATAATGATTTCCTAACAGTAAAAACACTTATAACTTTCGATACAAGTAAGAACCGTGAGTCTACCATAAAAGGAAATAAGCGATCTTTTATCAATTGAAACAATATATAAAAATTATCAACAATGCAGATTTATAGAAAGGATGTTATTGGATATAGAGCTGTTTTTTTATTCTATAAATTCGCAGTTCTCTGATAGTAACAAAAACAAAATTGATAATCACAGTGATAAACAGGAAAGATGCTCCTAGTGGAGAATAGTCGAAGCTCATCATAAGATAGCCTAATGCACTGAATGAAATTAAAACTAATATCCACCTCAATGGCGAACCAAATCGTAAATCGTCGCGTTTCTTATCGTAATACACTGAAAAACGGCCTAATAGAAAGCCAAACTTAATGTCTAAACCATAAGATTTTATCTCATAAGGCTGCGAGATTTTTTTTAATTCCTGCTCAAGCTCTGCAATATCCATATTCATTTCCTTATAAAAGTATATCCATACTAGCAATTTAAAAATAAGAATTTTAAACAGAGGTAAAATTATGAGGCTCGTTTAACAAAAAAGAGCTCTATAAGAGCCCTTTTGATTGAATCTAAAAAATATTATTTTATATTTAAGAATGCCGCACCACGTACGCCACCCGCATCACCATATTTTGCTTTCACTACTTTTGGCGCAACAGCTACAGACAATAAATATTTAGGTAAACGCTTTGGTAATTCATCGTAAATAACATCAAAATTAGATAAACCACCACCAAGTACCACAACGTGCGGATCTAAACCAGTAAAGATATTAGCGAAACAGATAGCAAGCAACTCTAAGAAACGTTCTACATGCTCAACTGCTTTTTCTTCACCTTCACGATAATGACCAATAATTTCAATTGCTTTTAACTTTTCACCGTAATAGTGCTGGTATAACAATTCAAAACCACGACCCGAAAGATAATTATCAATACAGCCTTTTTGACCACATCCACAACCGAGTAACGGTGCATTTTCACCTAAAAATAACCATGCATCTAACGGTAATCGAGCATGGCCTAGTTCACCACCTACATGGTTTAGACCAGAAAACACCTTGCCATCAAATACCATACCACCGCCAACGCCAGTACCAAGGATCAAACCTAGTACTGATGGCGAATCTTTATGTTCATCATCCCACGCTTCAGATAATGCAAAACAATTCGCATCGTTATCAAGTGCCACTTTACGACCCAGTTTCGCTTCTAAGTCTGCACGTAACGTGCGCCCTTTTGCAGCAGGAATATTAGACGTTAATACAACGCCATTTCGTGCATCTTCAATACCAGGAATACCGATGCCTACCAAGCCTTCACAACCAAATTTTTCATCGGCTTGTTGAACCAAAGTAACAACTATATCGATTAACTTATTGTAATCATCACCTGGTGTTGCCACACGCTCTGTTGCTACACGCTCAAGCTTTTCATTAAATGCCCCAAATTCAATTTTGGTACCGCCGATATCAAAGCCGTAGTACATCCTATAACCTCACAAATAATGCTCAACAACACCCGACCAGTGTACAAAACTTTCACTACTTTGAAAATTATCCACACTAAGCACCACTCTATCTGTGACTAATAGCAAATTTAGCCTCATGATGAGGTGTAAAGATCTCGTTTAAAGAAAAAATTTAGCTAAATTACATAATCATCACTGATTAAATGACAACCTCTCTCATTAACAACAAGTGACAAGGTAACGTTTACATTTAATTTCCGTACTCAAGCATAAAACTTTGAAGTGTTTTTAAGGCAGAGTCATCAGGCAATAGTCGATTCATTTTACCTGTGATGTAATTTTCACGAAATACATCAAACCACAGGTCTAACATTTCAGCATTTTCATGCTCACCAAATAAATCAACAATTTTAGCAGCAACTTCTGCTGTACCTAATTGGTTATCCTTAGACGCCTCACGCATTTTATAACGTGATGGTTTATCAGGGTTTATCGATAAGACTGGGAAATTATTTAAGTAAGGACTTTTACGAAACATTTTTTTTGCTTCAGCCCAACTACCATCCAGCATGATAAATAATGGACGTTTGCCGTCTGGCAGCTCAACGTTTTCGGCAACACGTTCAGGCTCTGCATATTCAGCAGGAAAAACCACATAAGGTTGCCATTGTGGATCATTAAGCAGTGCTAACATCTCTGTATTCGGTTCAGTACGAGACCAAATATAAGCGAAGGTATCTTCAAAAACATCAGCAATCAAACGGCCTGTATTGCTTGGTTTTAAGATCTCGTCATCGAACATGATGAGTAGAAACGCAGCATTCGATGTTGCTAATGGTCGATACTCACAAATACAAAGATGAGTTCGCAGCATACATTGACGACAACGCTCAACTTTACAACCGCGAGCTAAAAATGGACGAGTCGAACGCGCTAAACGTTCGTCATATAAAGTATGTACAGCAT
Organism: Photobacterium sp. GB-56; assembly: GCF_003026105.1. Lineage (GTDB taxonomy): Bacteria > Pseudomonadota > Gammaproteobacteria > Enterobacterales > Vibrionaceae > Photobacterium. Next base: position 369,345 of record NZ_PYNW01000004.1, read on the forward strand.
GTATGCGCATGAAGGATAACCTGAGACAAAATGAACTGCCGCATTCTACCGAATACCATGCGCAACATACAAAAATTAACTCTATCCAGTTCGTCTCTGATTATTAATTAGTCGATACTGGCGTTTCAAATGTTAAGACGGGATCATTTTCATCTTCCAAATGATAACGGCTCAACATACCTTGTTGTTGTTGCGCGATGACAGCGACACGTTCAGCTTCATCAACAAGCGTATCAAGCTGGTGATTATTTTGTTGAGCACGACTTGCAACCTGCTCCAAATTTTGGGCAACATGTTGTGACGCTCGTTCTTGTTGTTGTGTCGCGACGGCAATCGTCACCATTTGTTGATTGATATCTGAAATAGTATTTTTGATCAAATTTATAGCTTGTTGCACATCACTGCTACGTTCAATAGACGACATCATTTCTTTACGACTCACTAACATCGCTTCATTGACGTCATCAGCCGCTTTATGAAGCGAGGCTATCGTATTGCGAATAGACTCTGTTTGTTGATTCGTTTCACTTGCCAATTGACGAACTTCATCTGCAACAACAGCAAACCCACGGCCTTGTTCTCCCGCTCTTGCTGCTTCAATGGCTGCATTTAAAGCCAGTAAGTTAGTGTTATTCGCGATAGAACTTATAAGCTCCACGACTTCTGTAATTTCTTTTACGTAATTATCTAACTCTTGCATTCGCTTTTCATTAATAGCGAATTGCTCTTCTAATGCTAATAAGCCTTGAGTACTGCACTCAATAATCCCAACACCATTTAAAGCTAATTGTTGAGCCTTTTGCGCTTGTTTTTCTGATTCAGAGCTACTTTGCGAGATCTCTCGAATAGATCCTTCAAGTTGTGTCATCGATGTTGTTACAACAGCCAATTCCTCACTTTGATTTTGTAGCGCAACACGCGAAGTTGTAGAAGCGTGCATGCTTAATTCAGCAGCACTGGTTAACTCATTACTGTTAGTAATTAACTGCTGTAGTGATTCTCTATCATGTTCACACAGATCGTTGAGCACTTGTGCTAACTGAGCAAATTCACTAGCAGCATTAGTATTTGCCTTAACCGTTAAATTCCCCTCACTAATTTTATTTACAACGTCACTAATATGTTCAATCGACTTTTTCACTACGCGGCTTATCCACGTTCCTGCAAGCACTGAAATAATTAACCCAATGATGCTAAAAATTAGGAACATTTGTCGTGCATCATTGCTTGCATGTGTAAAACCATTTTCACCATTTTTAATTAAGCCATGTGATTGCTGGGTAATCACTTGGAGTAAATCCATAATCAAACTAGTTTGGTGTTTAACTTCGGTATATTTAATGCTTTGTTCTTCATTGAGTTTCAATACATTTAAATAACGTTCAATATATCCCTGTTTGGCAAATAACTTTTTTACCATTTCAAATGGCACAGTGAGGCTTGAAAAATCATTTATCGCACCATTTTCACGTACCAATTCACCCCAAGCATATTTCATCCCTGATAAATTCGTACGTTTAAGATCTTTTGCTATCAACTTTGCTTTAACCAAATCAGGTTCTGTGACTAACAGCATCAAGTTACCGCTTAACTCTACAGCATGATTTAAAAAGTTAGTGACATTACTCATCGCATACTCGTTATCAGAATATAACGTTATACCAACACGACTCATTTCCGAACGAACAGATGAAACCGCATAGTTCATCGTTGAGCGCTCAGTTGCTAGCTTTTCTTTATTTAGAATAATTTCTTTTTGAATGGAATAAATATCAAACGCTAATTGATTAATGGATTCAACTTCAGACAAGTATTTTTCTGCATATTGTTTTAACCAGTTTATCTTATAAGTTTTTGCTAGTATCTCTAACTCTTTACCTGCATCTTCACCTTGGCTATGCATATTCTTATAAATAGCAAATGTTTGATTCAGTGACTGTTCATTATTACTCATCAACATATCACTTAAACTTTGCTCAACTTCTAATGCACTTGTCACAATCGCGGCGTTTTTTAATGATACTGGCACCGCTTGGTTGCTTAATACATCAAACTCTCGGGTCATGTTATTTAATCCATTGTTACCCGAAAAAGAAAGCGTAAGACTGATTGTTACCAGTATTGCTAAAACAAACTGAATTCTTAAAACAACAGATAATTTTTTTGCGCGATGTGCTTGCTTCATTAACCTATCCTCAGAACATTGTTAAGAGAGAAAAGTAAAAAGCAAAATGCTAACTACCAATTATTAATATTATGAATACTCTCTATGGAGCATTAAGGTAATAATTAATTGTTAAAGAAATATTTCAATTATTTATTTTATTAATATTCTTGTTTTTAATGATAATAGACATGAATTAAGTTCTACTTAACTCACATTCCATATAGGGATTTTTGGTGGCTTTTATATGATAAAATACAGCATAAAGTTGAAATGAAATATGACATTAAATACCTTATTCCTTTTCTGCATTTATTAAATGGATTAACTACATTAAAATTTTTAATAAATTTTTAAAATTGCTGAGTCAAATAAGTTTTTTACTAAACTAATAAAGTCTTCTAAGAAACTAATTTGCACATCAGAAGCTTCACATAACCAAATTCCTTCAAGAACTTGATTGAGATCAGCAAGAACTAAATCAGCTTCTTGCATTAACTGAAAACGAACATCTTGCTCAATATCAGGGTTTTGCGAAAATACGGTCATCAATTGCGTTGCGATTAAATCAGTGACGACATCTTCTATAGTAATGCTTTTTTCAGATACGGATAACCCTTCAAATAAGGTTAAACTTGAGGCTAAATACTCAACTAAAGCTTCATATCCTTCTGTATTTACGACCAGATTTTCCACAATACTATCCATATATAATCAGAAAATTTTTATATACTTTACTCTTTATTTTTTCATTAACCAATATTTCTATTGAATTCATTGATATTTTTTACATTTGTCGCTAGTGAAGTAAATTTACCATCCGCTTGCATTACTGTCGTTTGATTTCGTCCTTTATTCTTCGATTCATACAGAGCAGAATCAGTTTGTTCTAGCCATGATTCATAGTTGGTTATACCTGGGTGTAACTGGCACACACCTAAACTTATCGTGACATTAATTGTCTTACCATCAACAACAACATTCGCCTTTTCTACTTTTTTACGTAATCTTTCAGTAAAATAGCTGGTCATATCTGCCGTAGTTCCAGGTAAAATCACACCAAACTCTTCTCCCCCATAGCGCCCTGCTATATCGCTTTGCCGTTTTGCTTTTCGAACGATATCAGCAATCGTTTTAATGACGGCATCACCAGCAACATGGCCATAAGTATCATTAACATTTTTAAAATGGTCGATATCAAACATAACTAGTGTCATCGATTGATGCATTTGCTGATAGTGTTCAAACTCTTCAACTAAACAATTTTCCCAATGCCCACGATTATACAGCTGGGTTAATCGATCTGTGATACTAAGATGAGTTAATTGCTCGTTTGACTCCCTTAGGTGATTTTTATTTTTAGCTATATCCGTGACATCTGTAATCGTTAAACAGATATGAGTATATTCACCAGTCAAAGACTTCAAAGGTGTTAATGTCATGTTTTGATACATGAAATCAGCACCTCCAGAGATTGGACTAAAATTACTAAACTTAAATACCCAAGGACGATCTTCCCATGCAGAAAAAGAGCGCATTCGTAATTTAAATGTTGATGATATTTTATTTTTTAGCCAATTCTTAGGTAAATTCTCTACAACATCAAATAAAGGCTTACCCATTATTTGATCGGTTGATATACCGCTATATGCCTGCATAAATGTATTCCATGCATATACATTGTAATCTTTATCCAATATCACAATCCCTGCATCCAAATGATCAAGGACCTGCATGGTTAAATGAAAATCAGCTAATGAAATATCACTCAATTTAATGTTTCCATAATCTGGTGAATAACTTTAGTGGAGTGACTATCCATCATAAATAGTACTTCACATTCAAGATCCAGTGTTTCAGCTTTATATACGTATTCCACGGTAAAAAAATCACTCTCTTCATACTCTTTCTGACTCAAATTCATATATTCTTCTAAAATGATTGGCTGCCGAACTGAGAATGGAATACTTATTTGTTCTGATAAAGCAACGAGAAAAGAAGAAACCATGATATTACTAATATCAATAACAACTTCATTTTTATCTTCATTTGTTTGACTAAAACCCAATTTTTCACCAAACGAAAGAATATCTTTACCGCGTAAATCAACTAAAGCTTCACCATGAATACCACCACCGACAAACCGCTGAGCAATTGCAATTGATTGATGATCACTACGAATATCAGCAATTGTCATAGCAAGATCGCTACTTTGCATAGTGGCGACATATGGCAATGGCATTTTAATAAACTCACCAAGATGGTCTGAAATAATTGCAGCACCACGACCAAGTGAGATATTTGCGATTTCTCTAAAACCTTCAATATAATCAACAGATAAAGTGTTATCGTTCGCGGTTGTATTTGTTAACACCGTGATTTGTAAATTCGATAACAGTTGTTTGAGCTTTTTCTTGTCAAATGGCTTTGACAAAAAATAATCGGCACCAAGCATCAAACAACGCCTTGCTGCTTCTTTTTGGACATCTGCAGAAATAATCACAATTGTAGGCTTATAACTGAAACTCGGAAGTCGTTTTAATACTTCAAAACCATCCATGATAGGCATAGTCAGATCTAGAAAAACGACATCAATATTATTTTTAGCTATTTTATCTAGGCCATCACTACCATTTTCAGCATAATATAAATTTATGTCATAGCTATCCTTCAACAAACGCGTCATTGATTTATGGACTAGCGGTGAGTCATCACAAATTAGTATATTTTTCGCCATAACAATAGATTAGGATCTTTTTAACATTAATAAAAATATCATAGAGATATTGCTACAAATATCTATCATTTGGTTATGAAATTTAGTTGATAAGTGACATTGGTCTAATTTTTGACTTTGGTTCCAAAAATTACATTACAACAGAGTGATAAGTTTATCGATGATATTCGGATAAGCTTGTATTTATACTCGTAAAGTGATGTTGCCGTTATAATAAGATGACTATAAATGACCATAATTTCACGGTATTCTAATACTGTCCATTTGGATGTATGAAAATAAATTAACACTATATTAATTATGTAAGGTTTGTCAGTATGAAGGTTATTCGCTGGATTCTTGGGCGTATTATTCTTGTCCTAAATTTTATTTTTTCTCCTCGCGGGATAAAACGTTCTTCCGAACAGCAAAATGAGGTCAACAAAGCGGTAGCTAAACTCAAGTTATATCAATTTGATGCATGCCCTTTTTGTGTAAAGGTACGTCGCGAAGCTAAACGACTAAGCTTACCGTTAGAAACACGTGATGCAAAAGTATCACCTTGGGAGCAAGAATTAATCGAACAAGGCGGTAAGCGCAAAGTTCCTTGTTTACGCATTGAAAAAGAAGACGGCGTTGAATGGATGTATGAGTCTAGCGATATTATCGCCTATCTTCAAAAACGTTTTAATGGCTAGGTTAGAGAGTTAAAATCCTCCCCAAATAACCTTTTAATAACAACGACTAAAGTTCCCTCTTTTGATGCCGATAAACAACCGTTATTGTTTTATCGGCATCTTCTCCACTTTATTAAAGCAACTATTTAGTGGCTGCCTTCAACATCTTGATACAACAGGACGTACAATGAGAAAATTAAAAACCGTCACTACAGATGATATTCTATTAAAACTGTGCCAATCACTTTCCGATGTCTTATCTAAAGCAACAGAAACTGACGTTTCCTATTCCGCCATGGTACAAAAAATTAATAAAACAAGTTTAAAACCTGATATTGGTTGCTTTGTACTATTTGATGGCGGTTTTACTGGTTTAGTCGTTACAAACTTTACCAACCAAGCAGCAATGGAGCTTTATAAAGAATATATGCTACGTATGGGGATTTCTGAAGATGAGCTCGCTGTACATCATACCTCTGATGAGGTTGCGAATATTCTTGGTGAATTAATGAATCAAGTCGTTGGGGATTTTACGGGTAAGATCGGACGTGAGTTAAAAGTCTCAATTACTCAGAACCAACCAAAAATGTTAGCACTCAACAAACAAATATTATTATCTGTTGATACCAACTTAGATCGCCCTCAAGCTCGTCGTGTTAGCTTTACTACAGCCAAGAACAACATTTTCTATCTTGAATTTGCTATGGATAAAACCGAATTTATCCAACTGGAAGAATTTGAACAAGACACTCAAGACACCGACAGCATTTTTGAATCAGCCAAGCTTGAACAACAAAAGGAAAATGCTAAAAATCAAACGTTAAAAGATATTAACGACCAAGATCTCTTTGATCAACTAGGCATTTAATCTAATAGGTTTTAATGAATATTTAATAGGCAATATATTACTCTCATGTATTGCCTTTTCTCAAAACAAATATCGGTGTGAGATGTTAGTCACATTTTATATCTATTCCTCCTGCTAACCACTCTTTTCCCCTTCAGTTTAATTTACAAAATAGACTTTTAAGTTTACCTTCTTTGCGAAATTATTTGATGAGAATGCTGTAATGACACACAAGCGTATTACTAGTTTTGAATCTGGGCGACTCATTGCTTTACTCGCAATTATAGGCTTACACAGTCAAGTCTTTATGAAAACACCGTTGATTTTCGGAGAGCCCCTCATTGGGATGTTCTTAAATCAAATGAGTCGTTTTGCTGTGCCGCTATTTTTCATTATTGCAGGTTATTTTTATTACCCAAAATTAGTCGCCAGCACGTCAAAAGAAGATGTTTTAGTAAAGTACGCAAAACCTCTGCTCATTATGTGGTTAAGTTGGAGTGTTGTTTTTCTAATAATCCCTTTTAACTTTTCGATACTACTCAGTGACGGTTACCTTGCCGAGCGCAGTAATCACTGGAATAGTTTACTTGCAAACCCAATAAATACTTTGTTTGAAGGTTCTCTTGTACACTTGTGGTACATCCCTGCTCTAATTTGCGCGATAGGTATCATAACCTTGTTACATAAATATCGCCTTGATAACCTACTATTACCTGTTGGTTTAATATTATTCATTTATGGTTGTGCTGCAGGCAGCTATGTTCCAATTACAAATATAGAAGCACCAATTTTAACCCGTAACGGCCCCTTTTTTAGTACGTTATTTGTTGTATTAGGTTATGAAATACATCGTCGCCAGATAACATTGAATACCAAACTAAGCTTAATTATTGCTAGTATTGGTTTTGCTGTATTTTTAATAGAGGCAAATTACCTCTATTTCTTTGCTAATGGTGCCTTTTATCATGATTTCTTATTAAGTTCACCAGTATGGGCTGTAGGGATTTTCTTATTTCTTCAAGATAAGTCTAATTTTGGAGAACAGTTAAAGCCAACAGCATTTAGTAAAGATATTTTAGGTATATACCTCTGTCATTTACTTATTGTTATTTACTTTTTTAATTTGGTTTTCATGCTTAATATCAATCCGATATTATCCAGCTTTTTAGCATTACCTTTTGCTTTTATCATTTCATTCCTCTTAGTGAAGCTCTTACGGAAACTCCCTTTTGGGTATCTATTAGTTCGCTAACAGCATGAAAAAAGCCCTCTCGTTTACACTTGAGGGCTTTGTTCATTTACATATTTTTATTTTACTGCAGCATCAAAAACCAGTTTGCCTAATCGATACAATCGTTGAGCTTGCTCGGTATAATCAATACGATCGCCATCAATACGACGACGATTTAACTGGGTATTGATACCCTCTTGATACACCTCTTGAATCGTCTCTTGAAGTACATCTAAGTTATAAGTCAATCTTTCACTACTAACAGATAATGGAATGATAGTGTCGCTTTTCATCAAGTTTTGGTTGTAATTAACGGCATCTAAAATGATTTCCCCTTTCTTGGTTTGGATATCATTCAAATCATAAGGGGGTAACCATTCATCAACAGGCTTCAGCTTATCCACCTGATTAACCAGAACAACGATCTTTGGTGCTTTACGATGCTGATTTTTCGGTTGTGTATAAAACTCTTCAATCATCTGTTTTAACGTAATATCAGCTTGGCGCGATGATTGATTCGCTTTAAGTACCCACAACACCACATCACTTTGCGTAACTTGTTTTAACAGCATTTGATTAATACTTTCAGTACCGTCAATACCAGGTAGATCAATTAAATTAATCACATCGGTTCCTTCGACTTCGCAACGATAGGTTGTTGCTTTATCTGTTGAAGGTAACGCACTAATTTCTGCGGACATCTCCCCTAATAAACCATTAACCACAGATGATTTACCCGCACTAATTTGCCCTATTACTGCAACACGTAGTGGTTCAATAGGAACCGCTCCAGCCTGTTGATCTTTGTCATGCATTTTACTGTGCGGAACGGAAGCATCATCAAGTTTGAAATGACCGCTATAAAGATCGATGGCGACTGAGGCAACTTCTTGTAGCAAGGTCATTTTTAGTTTGGTTTGCACTTCTAAGCTGACATCATCAAATAGCTTACCTAACACTAATCCGCGCGCTTCTGCTAACCATCCTGTTGGTGTTGCAATACGAAATAATCGATAGACATCATAGGCAGATTTCGCATAGCCCACTTTATCCTTTAACTGATAGCCTTGCTGAAGGCTCTTTAATGTTATTTTCTCAGCAAATGGCACATGCTCTTGTAAAAAATAACGATAACGCCGACTTACTTCTTCCACCATAAGTAAAAACTCAGGAGCAGTAAAAGATAGGCGTTGGGCTGATTTACCTTTATTAAAACGATCCGCGACTTCTGCAACTAAGACATATGCATGCGCTTGTAATGACTCCCACTCAGGTGCATCACTCAGTTGTTGCTGAATGATCAATGTCACTTCTTGCCACACCTGATTTTCATGCGCTCCCCATTGAGGATTACCTTCCACATGCAATGGGACTAAATCATCACTGACAGCATCACTCACTACTCTTTTTCGGCGAATAAACCAATAAGGGACAAAAACAATCAAACACGAAATTGCAATTAAAGCGAAAAACAGTATCCATTGACCATTATTGATTAATGCGACAATACCAAAGCCTGATAACACGACAACTGGCAATAAAATAGCAACAGCCACCAGCGGAATAAAACCATCTGATAACTGACTAATAAGTTGATAACTCTTATTTACGCGCTTCATGGCTATCCTTACTATCAAGATTATTTTGATTAACTTGCTGGTCAGCCACTTTTTTAACTGATTTAAACGCTTGTTGATACGTTGTCTTTAATAACTCTTTCGATACGGTTTCACCTTTACTCCGGTGGTAGAGGTACATAGCGGCGGCACGGCCAATCGCATAAGAGGATGAAAAGCTCATTGCGGCAGCCGTCGCACTACCGACAGTTTGCCCATAAGCGGGAATAAATTTTACTAACTGATTAACGCTTAACTTGGAGATATAATGCAATAAGAAACCAGAACCAAGCATACTAATAAATTCTGCATAGTCTTTCTTATTCCACGTCACACCATATTGATTGGCAAGGCTGTGTAACATTTTTCCTTGAATAGCTGGAACCGTAAATAAGCCAATGGCTGGAATCGCATCACTCGCGCCTGCAGCACCTGCATACCATAAGACTTCTTTACGTAATCGCTCGAAGTTTTGCTCTTCTCTATTACTGTGTGCCTGTTTATTTGAGAGAAGGCTCAACATAGGCAGCGTTTCAGAAAGCACTAAGTTTAAGGTATCTAAGCCGATGTACTGTTGCTCATCAGGGATCAAATCAACCCCAATTGGCTGATAAGTATTTAATTGTTCATCCGTATTTTTCGCTTGCCATACGGACTCTTTAATACCCCATACTTCCATAACCCGCTGATGATTATAAAAAATGGCTCGCTCGCGTTCTTGGCTATCATTCAGGCTATTTATTGCCGTGTGAACAACCAATAAATGTTTAATTTTGCCTGAACGCTTAATGGTTTTTAACGCCTCAAGAACGGATGATTGTTCTGGTTCTTCAGCTTTCATGATAACGATCAATGCGTGGCTTTTACCGCTACACATCGCTATGTCCTCAGCAGGATCATAATTAGCTTCTGCCAAACCTCGGGTATCTAGAAAACGAACTAATGGGCTATCTGTTGGGTATTGGTAAACTTCTGCAGTACGTGTGCACGGTTGAAAACCGTTACCGATCTCAACCGCACTACTTCCTGTGATGGCTTGAATAACCGTCGATTTACCCGCACCTGTTTTACCCAAAAGCCATAATGTTGGAATATGCTTTTGCCATTCATCGAATGCGGGCTCAAGCTCTGGATTAACCGTTGGGTTAATATAATCATAAACTTTCTTGAAAAAACGATTCATTGTTTATAAATACTCAATAACGTTCAAAAACAACGACTATCGCTTTTATCAAACGATAGTTAACTACTCATCACGACCTAAATGCTTACTGCCACTAGAACTAACTAAACTCGATACTACAATTGCCATATAAAACACGCCGACAATAGCTTCTAAATATGCGAAAACTTTCGCAATCGAAGAGACCGGTAAAATATCGCCATAACCTAATGTCGTTAAGGTAACAAAACTAAAATACGCCGCATCAGAGAAATTTTCATGCCATGGCCCTGAATTGATACCATGAATTGAATCGGGGAAAACACGAACAAGAATCAAATACGCAATCGCCCACATTAATCCAAGCAATAAAAATAATGCCATAGAGCCAATGATCTTATTGGTATTTATTGAGCCTGTGAACAGGATCTGACGCATAATAGATTTAAACGTGCCAAAAAAGAATACAAACATCAGCGATAGCATAATAATTTCAATTTCTTCAATACCTAATAGGATTCTAGCAATCATCGCCATAATCCAGATTCCGACCAAAGATGTTAAAAAACGAAACCATGACCTATCAAAACGTAAGCTTAATAAGCAGACAATAAACGTAATGACAGTAAAGGCCTCTAACGCATACTGAACTATGCCATGCGGGATCACTTTTTCTAGTGACGCACTAATTAATAAGCTTATTAAAGCTATCGTCAGAAAAAAGAAATTATTCTGCGAGTTAATTTGTTCTATCTTTTTTTGTAACACAGTATTCTATACTCCATGTAATATACCATCTAATTAAGCTTATCGTGCTAACCGATGATGCGCTTTGGCAAAATGGCCTGAACAAAAAGCTCCAATAATTGAAAGTTCACCGGCTAAACATAAAACGGCACACACTTCTGCTAATGCTTGAGAGTGGCCACTTCCATATAAACCTAATAGTTCTAAACACGCTTTTTGGCTAGGGAGATGTGTTCCTCCACCTACAGTCCCTACCATTAAATTGGGTAATGTCACCGATACGCAAAGAACATCATGTTGATTTAGTTCCATTCGCGTTATACCAACAGAAGATTCCGCAACACATGCCGCATCTTGCCCACATGCAATATAAAATGCAGCAAGCGCATTCGCATAATGTGCATTAACACCGATAGTACCGCTTAACGCACCGCCTACTGTGGTCATTTTGCCAAAGTCGACCATTTTTTCAGGGGTCGTATGAAGATATTTCTTCACTAGCTCACGGCTTAAATGTACTTCAGCAGTCACTTTCTTCCCACGAACCGAACGCAACGTTTGTGCCGTTGCTTTTTTATCACCAGATAAATTACAGTCTAGAAAGGCTTCAACAGGTTTAATCGGTGTATTAGCAAGAATATATTCAAAAACGGCATTAGTTGAAATCGTCACCATGTTTTGACCAGATGCGTCACCGGTTAGATATTCAAATACCAAGTAAACATGATTACCTTCCATGCTCAAATTAATGTCTGATAACTTACCGTAGCGCGTGGTTGATTCTGCAATCGTTTTAAAAGTATCGTATTGTGTTGTGACCCAAGTAATAAATTTGCTCGCCTGTACAAGTGATTCAAACGCAAAACCTGGTGCTCGTGTTACGCCTTCATTTAACAATATAGCACTTGCTCCTCCTGCTTCACTGATCAGAAGAGCCCCACGATGATAAGATGCAACTAATGCCGCTTCTGTTGTTGCTAATGGCACAAAGTACTCACCACTAGCAAATAGACCATTCACTTTTAAAGGCCCTGCAATACCTAACGGCAACTTTACTGAGCCAATAAAGTTTTCTATGTTCTTTTCGTAGCAATGCTGTTGTTGCTGAGTTTCGGTATCATACAAAATAGTTTGAGAGTTAATGTTATTCAACACTTCCCAGCGTTTGGCGATGATACGATCACTGATATATGGGTTACGCGGTAACTTTTTTGTTAATTGTTTTACTATGGGATCAAGGCGTTGATGTAATTGCGAAGAAGAAAGCTGACCTAACATGGAGGTCACATAATCCGGACGATGTAAGTTAAATTTTGGCATGAATACAACACATTACTAAATGAATGCGTATTATATCGCTAAACGCACCATTCACTGCTCATGCCAGATAAGATTTAAATTGAGAGACTAAAGCACCATAACATGGTCGCAAAGAATACGGTCCTCATGGCAAACTAATACCATTTCAGCCATAAACTCACCTTCTGCTTTGCTGAAAAATTGCTTCCACACAATAACAACAGAATCAGGTCTTTTAAACACAGCAACAGGAAAGCGTTCAGTAAAAAAGCCTTTTTCCGATTGGTACTGTTCACACACTTGTTTAAGGTAATCTTTCGTCACAATAGCCTTTAATCGCGGAGTAAAATCGCGAACGTGTGCTGAATGATCTTGCCTTGTTGACGCATCCATTAAGTTATCCATTATAGGTGTTGCTAACAGCAAGATTTCACCATCATCAATAGAAGTAAAATTCATTAAAACCTCTTTTAAATGGGCTTAGTGTGGCTGCTTTGGATAACACGGTACATTTTCAGGTAATTGATACCAGCTCACTTTTTCACTTACCCAAACATGCATTTGTGGCTTGAACATAACATCGTCAACGCAAGCAACAGGCTTAAGTTTAAGCTTAACTGTAGAGCGATCATCAGGGTTAAAATGATAAATACGATTACCACATTCAGGGCAAAATACCGCCGTATTGGTGTTGCCACTATCGGCTTTACGACTCCACATTTTTAATTCACCACTAAATGTAATATCTTCTGCGGCAATCACCGCTGTAATACTAAATGGGCTGGTTGATAGTTTTTGGCACTCTTTGCAATGACAAGCAAAGACTTTTAATGGCTTATTTTTTAATACATAAGAAACCTGACCACACTGGCATTGCGCTTTTATTTCCACAAATAATCTCTCACTTTCAAGTAAAATATCACAGTAACAGTGCCTTGAATTTAAACTTAGATCTTGTTCACAAATATCAGATAAGAAAAAAGCCGAACGAGTCGGCTTTTATCAATATTATTCGTATCCGGTAAGCTCCATAAAGCCTTTTCCTTTATGACTACCACTGACCCGAATAGGTCCTTCCCAATAAGGGAAAATAAAAGGTAACCACTGTTCTCGACGAACAACTGTTGTTTTAATCTTTATGGATTGTGATGGTATCTCGATTTCCCATATTAACGGGAACTGCTTTCCTTTAACGGAAAAGTATTTAATCGGTTTCATGCGGATCTGGTGGTTATCAAGCTTAACCACGTTACCATTTTTCCAAGAACGAGAACCAAAAAAGTAAGGCTTTTCACCGTGTTCACGTAGTTGAGAGACCATCAATGCACTGCCATCATCAAGGTGAATAGAGAACCAATCCCATCCCTGCTGCTGCAAGCTAAGCATACTGCTACTCCATTCACGATCAAACCAACCTTGGCCTTTTACGCGATAGGTTTCGCCATCAAGCTCTAGCATCCCTTTTACATTCAAAAAGGGCGCACTGTAATAATAGGAGGCAATATCTAGCAGTGGGTGTTTCCGGCTATAGCCATTATCACCCTGTAAAACTATCGTTCCCGCTTGTGTGATATCTAAAATTGCTTTCATATTATCATCAGCAAATTCAAGCCTACCGGGAAACGGTGAATTATCTTTTGAGCGCCATGTCCAATTATCTAACCATGCTCGAAATGGGTTTAATACCACCCCTGCTTGCCCTATTCCACCGCGGGCAAAACGCTCTGCTCGCCATGTTTTCTTATCAGTTGTGATCACCGCATGTGCCATATACATTTGTGGCGTTTTCCAACCTTTGGTTTCTTCATCCCCCGTCGCCATTCGGAATAATGTCCATTGCAACGCTATTTGCTTGCCACTTTCAGATTCAAGGTTAGTGGTGAAATACCACCATTCAGCACGATATTCAGGATGTGAACCATAATCTTTAGGAAATTGCAGCTTGTTACCTTTCACTACAGGCTCAAAAACATAGTCGGTTGATTGAGTTAGTGATTCCACAGATTTGCTCGGTGGTTTTTGGTTATCGCAAGCATTTAAAAGCAACGCTAACGTTAGGGTAACTACAACGCGACAGAGCCATATTAATGACATCTTCATTAGAATGACTCCCTTAAAGACAAGATTGCAGAGCGACGAACCAAACGCCAAACAGGCCACGCTCCAGCCACCAACAAGGCTAATAAGGCAGTACCCAATGTCGTCAAATAATCCACAGGGAAATATTGCACTGGCATTGTCCAACCAAAGGAATATTTAAGCACCACATCAATTAATAGCTGGGCAAGAAACAAGCCTAGCGGCAATGCTATCAACGAGGTAATCACACCAATAAACAGCAACTGCCCACCACCAAGTAACGCCAATTCTCGTCCTGTCATTCCCATGCAACGTAGCAACGCAAACTGACGTTGACGTGATACTTCCCCTGCTATTGTGGCAAAAAATAAACCACATATCGCAATGAACAAGGTTAAATGTCCCAGTGTTGAGGTCACAACAAACGTGCGATCAAAAACCCCCATCGCCTCTTTCATCAAGGCTGCATTATTACGAATACGTTCAGGTTGTAAACGGAAACGAGCACCAAGATCGGCAAGTAATTTATCTGGGTTTGCGTTCTTATTAAGGTGAATAGCTAATCCAACTTGCCCAGAATGGGGCCAGAAACGCTGCCACTTAGACTGTGAAATTAATACCTGACCATAAGGGTTACCATAGTCATAATAAATACCGACAATTTTCCAACCTTTATTCATCGGTGCGGGCAAATTAATGATATCTCCGACATCCCAATGATTTTTAAGTGCTATAGACTCACTCACCATAACCGAGCGGCTTTTATGCAGTGTCTTCCAATAGTCATAAGCTGTTTTTTTAACGACTAACGCTTTTTTCTCGCCAGAAGTATCACCAATACTCATGACTTGAATAGTACCAGCGTCAGACGGCGTTTCTTTTTGCCAGCTCCACCAAACTTGCGCAACTTCTGGTTGGTCTTGTAACCACTTAGAGATACGTGGTGCCATATTCATTGATGGACGTATATAAATATCAGCGGCTAACCGTTGCTCTAGCCAACTTTCAGTGGTGTTTCTAAAGCTACCCACCATGGTTTCCATACCGATATTTGATGCTAAAGCCAGCATAAATGCCATCGCAGCAACACCTCGATAGCTCAAACTTGCCGCGGCATCATTAAAAAACCATCGTAATTGTGCCGAGCGACAAAGCTTGCCGAGCCATAAAAACAATTTCCACATCAGATATGGCATGAATAAGCCTGAAGCAATCAAGATAAATGCAATCAGCGCAAAGCCAGCTAGTTGTCCATGAGGCAGTTGATAGATGCCAAAGGCAATCAACATGAAGATACCTGAAAACAAAGCTTGCCACGCAAATTCTCGACCGCTAAAGCGAATTAAAGACAAATGAGCTGCGAGTCGTGATGGTTGCGATCTCACTAACCGGATCAAAGGCCAAGTACAGGCAAACGCACAACCAAAGAAAGCAATGGCTAAACTTGCCAGTCCCCACATCCAATGCCACTGAATTTGCAAGCTAACGTTAGCACTATAAAGATCATTGAGAGATGCTGCGACACTAGGCAGTAATTGCTGAGCTAATAACAAGCCCAATAAATTACCGCCAATCAAGCCTAAAACAATCCAAGCGATTAATTCAAAAACTAACGCTTTCGCTATTTGTCCACTGGTAACGCCTAATTGACGTAACACACCGACTAAAGGCTGGCGCTGAGCAAAAGATAGTGACATCGCTTGATAGAAAATAAATAACCCAACCACAAACGATAGCATGCCCATTGCAAACAAATTTAAGTGAAATGCATTAGTTAAGGGCTCTAATTTCGCACTTTGTTTACGTTCTAAGGTTAATCCTGGAGGAAGAATATGAGTTAACTTACTTAATTGTTTTCGGCTCATCTCCCCGCAAACAACAGCAGTGAAACCAGAACTTGGGTTCAATTCTCGCAACAATGCAATATCAGCAATCATACGAGGTTGATTCATTCTTTTGTCTTGAATAATCTCGACTGGACCGATTTTTTTTCCAGAATCTAACGTGATCATACTGCCATCAGACAAGCCAATATAATTTGCGAGCTGTTGACCTATCATGATCGGATAAGGTGGACGCATCAATTTCAGCAGTTCTACCTTACCTTCATCTAATCCATTCGAACCTGACACAGACATCATTGTAACGGGATCAATACCTAGCAATTGAAAGTCACGTTGCTGATCAGTCACGATGCGATATTCTTCCATCGGCGAGCAAGTTTTCAATCCTGCTCGGCGCATTTGAATATAAAAACCCTGTGGGACTTTCATCCCCATTTGTACGTGGCGAATGCGATAAGGGAAAGGATTAGAAAAAAGTTGTTCACCTTCGCGGTAACTTTCTTTGGCTTGCTGATTTACGGCCATAACGCCAACAAGTAAGGCAATACCTAACGTTAGGCCTAACCATACAAGAACAATTTGAAACGGGTGACGTCGATAATGCCCCCATAACGCATTAACTACGGGGCGTAACATGAAGTTGCCCTCCCTGCAGACGAACATGGCCTTGCATGTGTGATGCGACTTTCTTACTGTGTGTTACAACAAGTAGGGTGCAGTGAAGTTTTTTTGTGAGAGATAGAAGTAACCGAATAACGGCTTCAGCATTGCGTTCGTCAAGGCTACCCGTTGGCTCATCGGCTAACAGGATCTTAGGCTCCATATAAATAGCACGTGCAATCGCTACACGCTGTTGCTGCCCTCCTGATATTTCTTCAGGATAACGCTCTAACAACGGCATAAGATCTAATGCAGAGATCAATTGACGCCATAACTTATCATCTGACGCTAATCCCTTAAGCTGACGGCAAAATTTAATATTATCAGCAACGGTTAATGTTGGTAATAAATTATATTGCTGGAAAACCAAGCCAATATTATCACGCCTAAAGGCCGTTCGTTCTCGCTCTGAAATAGAATGTATGGGTGTGTTGCCCAGCCAAATCTCCCCTTCATCAGGAGTATCTAGCCCTGCAATTAGGTTTAATAACGTACTTTTACCTGAACCACTTTCACCCATTAACGCAACTTGATCACCGGGTTCAAGATCTAAATTCGTTCCTTGAAGCACAAAATGAAATTCGGAGCCGTCACGGTATCCTTTGCAGAGTCCTGCGAGTCGTAACATTTATATCACCAACACTTGAAATCACATCAACTACTTAAAATTTGAGCAATTGATTAAAATAACTAAATAAATACGTCACGCATTTACGCGGCAAATTTACAGCAAATAGCACTGTCATTAAAGTTATTTCAATTGTCAAAGTCGCGATAAATAGTATCACTTAACTTAAGCAACTTATTATTAACAATCTTAACTTTTATAAAAAAATTATAACTTATACTGTGAATTTGTAACCATGCCTAACGTCAATATATTTTCTGTTATTTCATCTGTTATCATGAATATAAAGACGTTAATTCCAGATTGTATTTACATATCTATGACACTTAGCAACATAAAAATCCGTCGATGTTTTTTAATTACGTTATACTCATCGCCTATTTCATAATCAGTAGCTTGCGAATGTATCAATTAACGTTCTCCCTAGAAGAATTTCTCACCCAATATTGGCAAAAAAAGCCAACCATTATTAAAGGTGGCTTTAAGCACTTTGTCGATCCTATCAGCCCTGACGAATTAGCGGGGCTTGCGATGGAAGAAGAAGTTGATTCTCGCTACATTGCAAAGAAAGATGACCAATGGGAAGTCCTGCATGGACCATTAACCTTCGATAATACGCCAGAAGAGAATTGGTCGTTCATCGTACAAGCCGCTAATCATTGGCATGAAGGTGCAGCACAATTAGTCACTCCTTTTCGTCAACTTCCAGGCTGGTTATTTGACGATTTAATGATCAGCTATTCAACCCCTGGTGGCGGTGTTGGTCCTCATATTGACCAGTATGATGTATTTATTGTTCAAGGTTCAGGAAAACGTCATTGGCGTGTGGGTGAGAAACGCGATGATTATGAGGAAGAGTTTCGTCATTCGGCATTACGCCAGATTAAAGGTTTTGAACCAATCATTGATGAAGTGTTAGAAACGGGAGATATTTTATATATTCCACCTGGTTTCCCACATGATGGCTATTCTGTGGAAACATCCATGAGCTTTTCTGTCGGTTTCCGTTCGCCTAAAAAACAAGAGTTATTAAGCACCTTTGCTGATTTCGTGATTTCAAATGATATTGGTGATGTCCACTACCACAATCCAGCCCTCTCTACCCGTCGTTGTAATGGTGCAATTTCAGAGCAAGATTACCATGATCTTGAAACCATGATGCGCAGTTTGCTTGATCACCCGCATTTGTTAAAACAATGGATGGGCGAACATTTAAGCCAAAATCGTCACGAGTTAGATATTGTTCCGTCTGATCCTGAGTGGAGTAATGAAGAAACCTATCAATGCTTAATGAATGGCGATAGCTTTAATCGCATTAGCGGCTTACGTGCGTTTTATCATGATGCTCAACCTGAGATCATCTTCATCAATGGTGAACAATACGCATTACCCGATGAATGTGCAGAGACCGCAAAACAGTTTTGTAATGAGCAAGTCGTGACTGCTGAATCTCTAGGCAATGCCATTCATCACCCTGCCGTATTAACGCTACTTACTCAGCTTATAAACCTTGGATATTGGTACTTAGCAGAATAAATAAAGTCATGTTATCAGACTAAAAATGGCCTAAATAAGCGGGAGTCAACCTCTTCTTTTAGGCCGTATATTTAAGCCACTAAATTATTCATCCAACGACGAGAATGTACACGAAATGATGATGCAAACCATTTAATTAGCTCTTCTAAACCTAATAAAGCATAAACCCACTCTATCGGCCAATGTAAAACAAATGCACAGAATGCGGTGACGGGAATACCGATCATCCATTGCGCAATAATATCTTGATAGAAGCAAAACTTAATATCACCACCAGCTCGTAATACACCAACAATCATTACCATTGGAATACTTTTTAACACCAGAATAACTGCAAAAATATCAAAGAAATGATCAGTTAACGCGCGTACATCTTCTGTTAATCCTGAAAATAAGCTTAATAACGGCTGTTTAATTAAAAACATCACACATACCGTTAATAAAGCAAAACCTAAGTTAAGTAACGAGAATGCCCACGCCTTTAAATAGGCTTCATCATTTTTATTGGCACCGAGTAAATTGCCGATAAATACAGCTGACGCATTTGAAATACCGATCAGCATTGCAAGTGACAGTGACTCAATCGGTGTGATCACCGACATTGCAGCAAGCCCATTTACACCTAATTGCCCTATAATCGCATGGTAAACAAAAATTCCCCCCGCCCATGCAAGGTGATTAAATGTAATCGGTAATGATAGTTTAAGAAAACGCTGAATATCTTTTTTATTACAAACAGCTACAACCGTTTGTAAATTAAACGCTAATAAATGTTTTCGCCCATATAAATAAGAGGCCAGTAATATCAGTTCAATACCACCACTAAGCAACGTTGCCCATGCAGCACCTTTGATCCCCATCGCTGGCAAACCAAATTTACCAAAAATAAATACCCAATTAAGGAACATATTGGCACCAATACCAATCGCACTAAAAAAGGTACTAACACCGGGCTGGTGCATCGAACGTAAACCCACAGCGATACCAATACCAAATGCCGCGCCGAGTAAGTTAAATGCCGTAATACGTAAATAATCAGAACCTAACGCGATAACTTTTGGCGATTGTGTCGCAAGGCCCATGATCCATTCTGGCGCAAATAAAAACAGTGCCGCTGCGACTGAAGCAAAACAACCGCTGATCATCACGGTTAAGGCTGTTGCTTCTCGTACTCCTTGCTTATTATTCGCCCCCCAATATTGAGCAGTCAACATCGCACCGCCTGTCGAGACGCCAAATAACATAATAATGGCAACAAAAAAGGCTTTACCTGCAATACCAGCAGCGGCTACTTGGGCATTCCCTAACTGGCCTAACATCAAAATATCGACAAGACTTCGACTTGAAAACAACATTGACTGCAACGCAATAGGTAAAGCAATCCAAAATAACGAACGAAGGAAGCCTCGATCAAATTGTTGAAGAATGAGTGTCGGCATTGCAATAATCCCTAATAACAACAATCGATAATATAATAGTTATTATCGAGTAACCATTGGTAAAATTTACTGATAAACTGTCGTGATAAAGCAGAGTAATTATCTAAAATAAAGCATACTGATAGATAATCAATTTGACGTGAAATGTTATGCTAATCGCGAAAATAACTTGATGCCATACCTATTATTCTGAACTTGGTTACAATTAACAAAAATATAAATCTTTATATCTACGATAACTCTTCTTAAGTCACACCATAAGGAAATGGAGCAATGAGGTAATGAAACAAACAATTCTAGTGGTCGGTGCGTCAGGCTATGTGGGTAGCCATTTAGTGCCAGAATTGCTAAATCAAGGTCATCACGTTAAAGCCACAGGACGCAACTTACAATTGCTAAGAAAGCGTGGCTGGAATGATCTTGATAATCTTGAATTAATTTACCTTGATCTCAATGATGATAGTGACCTTACGGATCTCTTTCACGGTGTTGATATCGTTTTCTTCCTTGTACATGGTATGAACCATGGTCATGATTTTATTGATTTTGAATTAGACTGCGCACGCCACTTTAGCCAATATTTAGAACATAGTCAGGTTAAGCAGGTTATCTACTTAGGCGCGCTACAATCTGAAGATGCAGCTTCAACTCACCTGCTAGCTCGTAAAGAAACAGGTAATATTCTTCGCAATAGTGGCAAAACTATCGTCGAATTACGTGCAGGTATCATTATCGGTCCTGGCTCTGCCGCTTTTGAAGTGATGCGCGATTTTGTAAGTCATCTACCTGTGATGCTAACACCACAGTGGGTCAGTTCTCGCAATTCTCCAATTGCGCTTAGAAACTTGTTATTTTATTTAACTGAGCTGATTAAAAAGCCTAATAATGAAAACCTCATTTTTGATGTTGCAGGACCAGAACAACTTACCTACCGCGATCAAATGGTACGTTTAGGTACACTGCTTAATAAGAAAATTCGCGTGATACCGCTTAAATTCTTAAGTCCAGCCATGGCAACTTATTGGCTACGTTTTATTACCTCAGTACCGACCAATATTGCAAGAGCATTGATCAACGGCTTGCAATATGATTTACCAGCTGATGGAAGCAAGTTACAGCAATACATCCCACAAGTCTTAATCAGTTACGATGATGCGGTATCAGAAGCATTAGAGATGAATGATGAGATTATTGATAGTGAGATTTGGGGATTTGACCCTGATGCATTATCGCGCTGGAAATCTAATTATGGCTATTACCCTAAACAAGCGGGCTACACGTTAAAAACCGATGCGAGTGCTGAAGATTTATGGCAACAAGTTCAGCTCGTTGGTGGAAAAGAAGGTTACTTTTTTGCCAACAGTCTATGGCGTATTCGTGAATGGAT
Organism: Photobacterium sp. GB-56; assembly: GCF_003026105.1. Classification (GTDB taxonomy): domain Bacteria; phylum Pseudomonadota; class Gammaproteobacteria; order Enterobacterales; family Vibrionaceae; genus Photobacterium. The sequence continues at coordinate 391,377 of NZ_PYNW01000004.1, forward strand.
GGATTCGATGATTGGTGGTAATGCTCTAGAACGTTATCGCCGTGATCCTCAACATTTACAATTGGGCGATCGCATTGACTCTTGGAAGGTGATCAGTCTTGAAGAAAACCATTTCTTATCACTCCTGTTTGGGATGAAAGCGCCAGGTTTAGGACGATTAGAATTTACCATTAATGATCATGGTGATCACCGCTCAGTGGATATTCGAGCATGGTGGCACCCGAAAGGTTTTAAAGGTCTTTTATACTGGTTCGCTATGATGCCTGCACACCTATTCATTTTTAGAGGCATGACATTACAGTTAGTCAAACGTTGTAAAGCGAAAGCGAAAGATGGACAGATTGATACGGTATAACCTTGGCTTTGCTTGTCATTTCTAACAAACCTTATAGTCCGTAATAAAAAACGCCCGATAGCGCATGTTATTTCTAACAGCAATATCGGGCGTTTTTCATTTACGGAATGTCAACATCAATAGGTGATATACCGTATTATGCAGCCACTTGTTTTGTTGCACATGTCATTCTGTATGCAGCGATTGGGCCACTGATCAATGTGAACGCAATCAAGATAGAAACAGGGACAGCAGTGATCACAATGAACGATTGCAGTGCATTTAAGCCACCGTCACCTGCAAGCAATAATACCGCAGCAACCACACCCATAGTGATCGCCCAGAACAAACGATGCTTACTATCAGGTTCATTATCACCAGAAACCACCATCGCAATCGAATATGCCATTGAATCACCCGTGGTAACAACAAAGGTTGTCGTCAACACAAGAAACGCAGGTAATAAAATACCGCTTAATGGCAAGTTAGACAGTGATGCTAATAATACCGCCGGTAAACCACCGTCATTCAGTGGGCCAGAAATTACACCCGGTGTTTGTAGCTCAAGGAAAATACCAGTACCACCTAATACAGCGAACCAGAAATTCGTCACGATAGGCGCACCAATCGCAACCGCAAGAACTAAACCACGAATGCTACGCCCTTCTGAAATACGTGCAATAAAGATTGCCATCATCGGTGCAAAACCGATAAACCAACCCCAGAAGAACCATGTCCACCATACATTCCAAGAAGGCTTATCATTCGCTAAGCTTAGCTCGCCAAAATGATGAATGTAATCACCAAACGCGCTACCAAACTCAGTTAAAATAAATTTCGTTGGGCCTAAGAATAGCATTGCTAGTAATAGTCCAAACGCACCAATCACGTTTAAGCGTGATAGCCACTGTAGACCTTTATCCATTCCTGACGCAGCAGAAAGAGAATAAATAGACACAACGACGGCAAGGATCATTAACTGAGATTGAACGTTATTTTCAAGCCCTGTTAGCAACTCTAAACTATAACCTAACTGCGATGCTAGGAAACCAATAGGGCCAATTGTACCTGCGGCAACGGCAATAATTGAGCAAGCATCAATTACACTACCGAACCAATGATCTTCCAACTTCTTTCCAAAGATAGGAAAAAGCAAAGCACGCGGACGTAATTTTACGCCATGTTCATGGTGTGCATACATTAATACAATAGTTGCCAACGTGCCCAATACAGCCCACGCTAAAAAGCCCCAGTGTAAGAACGCTTGACCCAGTGCAGGGTCGACAGCTTGTTGTGTAGATCCAACAACACCTTCAAATGTCGGCGGTGGTGTAATGAAATGGTAAATTGGCTCAGCGGCAGACCAAAATACGCCACCACCCGCTAATAAAGTACACATGATCATCGCTAACCAACGAAAAGTACCGATTGTTGGTTTTTTCACGGTTCCCATCACCTTTTTACCCAAAGGGCTAAAAGCAATGGCTAAAGCAATAAGAAAGTTAACCAGCATTAAGATCTGCCAGCTATAACCAAAAGCATTGGCTGCAGATTCAAAGCTAGTTTGAATTAATGCTGTAAAGCTGGACATATCAGCCAGTGCAGCAAAAATGAATAAGGAAATGAAACCAATAGTTAGAATTGGAACTAGTTTTGCTTCAAAACGAGAAGAATCTGAGTTCAAAGATGTGTTGTTACTATCAGCTATTTGACATGCATTACTTGGCATAAATATCTCACGTTGTTTGTGAGGGACGAGAGATTAGCAGCTAAAAAGCATAAAGACCAGTCAAAAACTCCTTTATTTTCAATAAAAAGACCATACAATCTATCATTGCATAGCTTTTTAATTGGTAGATCATGACGTTACATATTTATATTACAAATTTTGATTAACGATAAAAAATTGAATATTTATTATACAGACTGTATTGATAGGAAAATAATTACCAAACATCGAAAGTCTTTATTGCTCTAACCATTTCCCATCTAGTATTACAAAATACAGTAGATAATCATGCAGCAATAGCCGTCTAGTTGGCATGTTAACGTCTCTATAATTCGTGGTAATAGGCACAATAATGAGAAAAAGCATCACTTTCACTGCTCACCTCTTCGACTGAGTTTACTCGTCGGCACTGCGATATCAATTAATCGAAGCAAAGAGATCAGCTAATGAAAAATGTTGTCTAATGAAGAAGGGATAAATTCGAATATGTAACAGCAGATTCATCCACAATTAGCTCATAAACAGTCAGTGAGTGAATATGATCAATATGCAGAATTTGTTGCCTAGGCATTAAAAGCTAATCATTCGTTTACTCTAATGGTTCAGAAGCCAATGTCACACAGCCTAACTGCTGCTTAATATATCGTTGGCGCAGTGTTATTTGTACTGTTACACGCGATCGGAATACCAACCGAAACCATCACCGTTCACAAAGTTAAGGCTTTTCGCTCTTCTAACATGTGAGGGATTAGCGAATGCTCTGATTGATAAATCCATTCAGAGAGAGAAGTCGATTTTACGTGAAAGGCCAGCCAACGAGACATAGCCCCCATCTAGTTTTGTCATATAAATGAAAAATGGACTCTTTACCTTGGCTAAAATCAAGTCTAAATCTCGATATAAACACATATCTAAAAATTTAATCATTAATCCGTTTTTTAATGTATTGCTTAGGCGGTCGTCCGAGGGTTTTTTTAAAGAAAGTAATAAAGGCACTTACCGATTCGTAGCCTAAATCTTCTGATACTCGCTGTACAGGCTCCCCTGATGACAGTTTTTGCAATGCAATCACAATATGAAGCTGTCCACGCCAATTACCAAAGGTTAATCCTAATTCCTGCTTCACCAAACGCGCCAAGGTTCTTTCACTCATCGCATATTTACTTGCCCATTCACCAACAGTACTGCGATCGCTTGGGTTATTAATGAGCTCTAAAGCAATACTGTGTAATCGACTCTCAGTCGGAATTGGAAAATCAAAATGTTCAGATGGCATGCTCGTTAATTCATCAATCAACACATCCGCTAACCTTGCGGTTTTACATTCGGATGTATAGGAGAGATCGGATTCTGTTAAACGAACAATAAGCTCACGTAAAAGTGGAGAAATAGATAATGTGCACGCTTTAGATGGCATTCCAACTACATCTGGATCAACGAATAGCATACAAGTATCGGCATCAGGAGAAACACTATTACTATGAGGTACTTGGCTTGGGATCCAAACTGCGCAATTCGCGGGAACCATCCAGATAGCGTCAGCAATTTTACAACGAACAAAACCACTTAAAGGAAGAACAAGTTGTCCTTTACGGTGTTGATGGACTGGGATTTCTTCATCCTTCTCTAACCCAGATAGGCGCAATGCAACGACCTTTTGTGGATAAAGATCGGAGTCAAACTCAGGGAAATGGATACTGTATTTCATAATTTGTCCGAATTTAGATATCTACTGTCAATATAACTTAATACAGAAAAAATTAGGAGGGGTATTATGTCATTAAAGATTTAAGGAGAGAGCTATGTCACATAAAAATAAAAAAACAGTCCCTAAAGTTGCACGACCAGCATTGGTTATCCTGGGTATTTTACTTATTGCAAGTAACCTACGTGCGCCACTTACAGGATTAGGACCTATTCTAGAGTTCATCTCACAAGATTTAGGTTTAAGTGCAACACAAGCCGGTATGTTAACTACTTTGCCTTTGTTGGCCTTTGCCCTATTTTCACCGGTATCATCTGGCCTTGCACGTAAAATCGGCTTAGAGCCATCTCTTATGATAGCTCTGGTTCTTGTTGGTGGTGGTGTGCTTATCCGTTCCGGTGGCTCAACCTTAATGCTATTTTTAGGTACATGCATTATCGGTATCGGTATTGCGATTGGTAACGTATTACTGCCAAGCTTACTAAAAAGAGACTTCCCAACAAAAGTCACGACTTTGACTGCTGTCTATGTATTAATCATGGGTATTGGCTCAACGTTAAGTTCAAGTACGGCTATTCCAATGATGAACCTAGCAGGTTCAATGGGCATTACGGCAATTCCGCATTGGGCATTTGCTTTAGCAACCGTACTGATCTTCCCTATTATTTCAATTATTGTATGGTTGCCACAATTATCAGGTCACACTCGCCCTTCAGCTGATACGGCTGATATTGATAGCCATAGCTACCTATGGCGTTCAGCGGCAGCATGGCAAGTTACCATCTTTTTAGGCTTAAACTCTTTTATCATGTACATCTTTATCAGTTGGTTACCAAGTATCCTAATTGATAACGGATACACAGAGAACCAAGCGGGTTACTTACATGGTGTATTACAGCTTTCAACTGCCATACCAGCACTCGTGCTTATTCCACTTATGGCAAAAATGAAAGACAAACGTGCAATGAGCTTTGCGATGGCTGTCTTAGCCTTCATCGGTATTCTTGGCCTACTTATGATGCCGGAACACGCATTAATCTGGGTAATTTGCTTTGGCTTTAGCTGTGGTGGTGGTTTTATTCTTGGCCTGTCATTTGTTGGTATTCGTACTCATGACGCCCACCAAGCAGCCGCACTATCAGGTATGGCACAATGTATGGGTTACTTACTTGCAGCAACTGGCCCTATTATTTTTGGCTCGCTACATGAATCGACACATAGCTGGGAAGCACCACTATATATGACACTTGCCGTCTGTGTGGTATGGGGATTCTTAGCACTGTTTGCAGGACGCTCACACGTTATCGTTCGCTCACAAAGCGGTAAAGATATCGTTATTGATGCACCCGTTCATGAAAATATTCACGAAGAACTTAAACGCGTAAAAAATGAATTAGCGCTAGTGACTGAAGAGCGTAACGAACTTAAAAAAGCATTTAACGCAAAATTATAAAGCTCTCTTAAATTGGCAAGGACGCCAATCTCTTATTACTTATATATCGGCAGGACGCCGATATTTTTTTATCCGCTTAACATACACTTATGCAATAACAGCTTGTAATAACAATGATTGCCGCTAATAGCAGTTAGTTTTAACGTAAGTTTTATTTCTTATGAGTAAACCACAATGAAACTATCTTATCTTCTTACGAGTGTTGCTCTTTTTTCTCCCCTTGCACTAGCAGAATCTACGCAATCACAGCCACAACAAAACGTATTTTATATCCTTGCTGTCACCATCATCTTTTTGATCGCCCTTGCATGTTACCGTGTAACTAAAAACAAAGCGCGCAAACATAAACCGGAGATACCTTCATTCATACACCATCTCATTGGTTTTGTGATCGGCTTTATTTGTTTCTATGCCTTATTCTATTTTCTTGGGTTTTGTTTTTAATTCCATCCATCAATAGGCGAATAATAAGATGTCATATACCATTAAATTTGCGCACTATGGCTAGTGTTCTTACAGGAATTATCTCTTTTACTCATTCATCATCTAACCTAATAATAAGAAAGCAACGTGTAATTCACACAATCTACTGACATAACATACAATAAAGTCTATATCCTCAAAGAGTTAGTTTTGCTAACGGCACAATACAGTGCGTCACAGAGGAGATAGTATGAAAGGAATAACCATCGCAAGTGTTTTACTTGCCACCGTATTACTCGCTGGATGTAATCAGCAACACGATCACCAAATCCACGGTACATTAACTCACGTCGGCATTGCCACTGACTTCGACTTAAACAACACCCCAGCTGTCAGTATTATCTTGTCAAAAGATACCGAACATTACTTAACTATTTCACTGAATCAGCACAGCCTTCAAACCTTACTTGCACATCAAAACACCCAAAACTTCAATCAGAAAAATAACAATATTGATGCCAATTTAACTTGGGATGGGCATTATATTATCGATAAATCACGAGCATCAGGTATCGTGTTAGACCTAGAATATATTAATAAAACAACACATAGTGCAAAAATTCACTACACCGCCACACTTGTTAACGCCAAGAAAGAAAGCAATAAAACTATAGAGCTTAGTGACTCATTCACTTTAGCTGCTGATGATCTGAAGGTAATCCAAGAGCTGAGTTCCAAGCCAGCCAGCTAACTAGATGAAATAACAAATTTAATTGGTAATTGATTAAGGATTTTAACAAGGTGATGGGATATTAATGGACATCGTCGTGTGAACACGTATGATCAGCGCCAATCTATTGAATCCCATATTGGAATAGCATTTTGATTAGAGAAAATGTATTTACCTCATACGAAAATTGGACAAAACCTTTCGTATCAGAAGTCGCTGAAATCATTAACCTACTGAAAGATCATGGCTATGATGCAAAGAAGTTAGCGTTAGTCACTGGTTTGCAAGAGAAGAATGTAAGTAGCTGGACAGCGAAATACAAAAAAGAACCTTTCAATGTGTCGACTATTCCATACCCATGTTGGTGTTTCTTAGCGGCATTAATTGGCAAACAAAGCATTGCAACTAATGGCAAAGTGATCCCAGTTGAGGATATTCGTCGCGTATTACGCTTATTCAAACCATCAGCATTTGGTGCTCGTAATACTTTTGTATGCCCAACCAACGAACAATTTGCCAAGCTAATTGATAGCGGCCTATTTGAAGAAATGACAGCGCAGAATATTTGTGAATTATTTAGTTGGAACCCAAGTCAGTTTGTTGAAAGCATTCAAACAGGCAAACTCCCTTTCCTCAATTGGTGTTTAATCATCATGATGTTAGGAATTAATATTCAAAAAATGGTACTTAAAGACTTAGAAGCCCCATTAGAATACGTACCAGAATAAACTTCGTTTAGTCTTCAAATTCTAGCAAACGACTGTTTTACCACAGTCGTTTTTTTATTCTTAAAAACCATTAACTTATTAACAATCAGAATCTTATCTTTTAAGCATCTTACCCAACCCAGCTAACACAATCGCACTAACAACAACATTTACAGCAAAACCAATGCTTATTAATAAAATAGTAAGTGGATTGCAGATATAACTGCTGGTATAGGCACTACACATTGCGCCAACTTCTATCGTAAAGAACGACCATGGCAAAGCTAAATACAAAAAGACGATATGGTTTTCATAAAACAAATGATTAAGATCCGTACTTACGTACAGAGATAAAAACCAAATTATGCCGTAAATAATAGGCACCATAAATGCGATAACAAAAATCCGTTTTCTATTCATTGACCGATTCTCCTTTTCATATTCCCAACACCAGTTTAGCTGCATATTTTCGATTATGTTATACCGTAATAAGCATGTTTCGCGATTCACTTCAGGTTAAGTTACAACTGATATAGTCATAATACATTACGTATAACCTTCGTTATTTCCTCTCCACTGTTTTATGCTTCTGGCTACTCTGCGCGCGGAATATCGTTACCATTAATGAGGTGACTATGGTGAAACCATCAAAACAACTGACATGGCTACCATGGATTGCGGGTATTGCTTTTTTTATGCAGACTCTTGATGCCACAATAATAAATACAGCAATCCCCTCCTTGGCCAAAAGCTTACATGAATCGCCCTTAACGATGCAGCTAACCATCATTAGCTACACTCTGACTGTTGCGATCTTAATTCCTATCAGTGGCTGGCTTGCTGACAGATTTGGCACCCGCATTATATTTGGCTGGGCTGTAGGCTTATTTACACTCGGTTCGTTGGCGTGTGGATTATCTGGCACATTAACGCAACTGGTACTGGCTCGCATTCTCCAAGGTGTTGGTGGCGCAATGATGGTGCCTGTAGCACGCTTAGCATTATTACGGAGCTATCCACGTAATGAATTTGTTCACGCGTTAAACCTAGCAACAATGCCGGGATTAATCGGTCCTATTGTCGGCCCTGTACTTGGTGGCGTATTAGTCACTTATGCAAGTTGGCATTGGATATTCTTAATAAATATCCCTGTCGGTATTATTGGACTATGGATGACCAAACGCTACATGCCTAACTTTACTTCAACTGCGAGTAAGTTTGATGGTTGGGGATTTATTCTATTTAGCTCAAGTTTAATTACTCTTTTAAGCGGCATTGAACTTTTAACTAAATCAGAGACGGCTTTAATTCCAGTTATAACCTTATTAATTGGTTTTACTCTTCTTGTTACTTATATTTATTACGCATCAAAAAAACAAAACGTGCTTATTCCTTTATCACTTTTTAAGACTAGGACTTTTTCTGTTGGTATCGGTGGAAATATATTTTCTCGTTTAGGTACAGGTGCCATTCCTTTTCTCATACCACTTATGTTGCAAGTTGGAATGGGAGCCTCAGCCTTATATGCAGGGTTAATGATGGTTCCCTTAGCCTTTGGCGCATTATTAGGTAAATCGTATGTCGAAAAAACCCTTAAGCGTCTAGGCTACCGTAAGACATTGTTCTGGGTGACCATTGTTATTGGAGTTATTACAGCCGCTTTTGCCCTTATATCAGGCCAGTTATCTCTATGGTTAGCCCTACCATTACTGTTTGCGTTAGGTATTGTTCGCGCAACACAATTTACTGCAATGAACACCATAACATTAGCTGATTTAGATGATAATCATGCAAGTGCAGGCAACAGTATGCTAGCGGTAACCCAACTACTTTCAATTAGTTTTGGTCTTGCTATCTGCGCGTGTGTTTTACACTTTTTCTCAACCTATTACGCTGGCAATGATATGTCTCATTTTCACCAGACATTCATCGTTATGGGCCTGCTAACCGTTATCTCTGCTTTGTCATTTTTATCCTTAAAACGATCCGACGGTAATAACTTAATACACAGATAACATTCATATTAGCGATGAAATCTGTGAGCATCTGTACTAAACATACTGATGCTCACATCGATATATGAGTAATAACCGCAGCTTTATTGATCCAATTTATGTTCATGTTAGCCGGGCAACTAACGTTGCCCTCACCGAATAAAACGGTACGTATAAAAGCCCAACTCTTTTGCCCCTGCTGCCAACATATCATGCAATTAAGAGGAATTTTCGCCCCAGATAACCGACGTTAAATAATAAGGATAATGGCTTTCACGCTTCATAATTAAAGAGGATTTTATTATAAATCAGGGTATTAATATTATTGGTTCACACCAAGGATAACGCTCGACTGCTTTTTGTCATCACCCTTCATGATATTTCCAATATTTACTTATATAAGGTGGCTTGGGCTTGTCCAACACTTCGGATAGGTGTCGGCTTCGCGACACATATCCTTATCTGTTAGGTTAATCGTTTTTCTGCCAATTGCCCACGTTCACCAAGCTCTCCGACATCAAACCAACCATGTTTGCGATAGAAACTAACGGCTTGCAAATTTGCAGGAATATAGCGTAGCTGTGCATATGTACATTGCTCGTTTTTGAACTGAGCACATATGAAATCCACTAGTTTTTTACCTAAACCGTTGTTACGAAATTCAGGTAACAAATACAGCAAGTTAATATAGCCAAACTTTATACCTTGCTCATCCATCAAGCCATTTCGAAATTCTATTTGACCGATGACCTCATTGTTTTTGAGGACATGATAAAAGCCAGAATTATCAAATGTACTTAGCTTTGTAAACCACGCTTTAGTTTCATCAACACTAAAACCGTCATCATTCCCAAAGCTTACTACATGTACATCTCGTCGAAATTGTATGCATAAATCGAGAGTATCATCCATTTCAATTTTTACGGGAATAAATTCCATTTTACACTCCGTACTTTAAGTAGATTAACCTAACGCCTCGTTAAGAGGCGAAAAATTGTTGGCTAAAATTAGCGACGTAGGAGCAAAAGCCAACTGTTTTTGTCCTTTTAAACGACTTATTGAACGAAGCGCTTCGCGGCAGAGTGAAAGCCCATAAGATCGACTACGGTAAATACACCTTTAAAAAAGGAGTATTTATCATGAAAAAAGCACAGCAACATCGTTCAGAATATCTTTATGAACAACACCTTACAACCATCTCACCTTGCAAGGTAAACGTCCCGCTACGATTGATGCTTATAGTCGTGCGCTACGTCGCATTACCCATCAACTGGATAAATCACCAGTCACATTAATTACCGACGTTAGATAATAAGGATAATGGCTTTCACGCTGCTGAAATAAAGAGGATTTTATTATAAATCATAGCCTTAAAATTATTGGTTCACACCAAGGATAACGCTCGACTTCTTTTTGGCATTCCCCTTCATGCTATTTCCAATATTTACTTATATAAGGTGGCTTGGGCTTGTCCAACACTTCGGATAGGTGTCGGCTTCGCGACACATATCCTTATTTGTTAGGCTTTTAACTCACGATATAGTACTAAGCAGTTGTATTCCTTACCAAGTTCTATTTCTTTATCGAAAGATCTAATTTGTGTAAAACCCTGTCTGTACCAGAACCTAAAAGCAGAAATGTTTTCTGCATAAACATTTAAAGCTACATTTTGTAGATTTGCGTATTCACATGCTACGGTGATAACACTACTAACTATTTCAGAACCCAATCCTTTACCTTTAAAACTCGGTAGAATTGTTAACATAGGAAGCCAAAGAGTGCCAGTTGAAGGAGCATGAAACTCCAGTTGTATGTAGCCAACCACTTGACCTTTCTTTGTGCTAATTTTTCTTAGGTAAAATGCACCTTGCTCGTCAGGTAATTTTGACTTATTGCTTTCAGCTATTAACTTTTCATACTCTGTGATGGGCCATTCTCTGAACGTTGGATCCATTGCTTTTACATTTGAGTTACTGTCAAAAATTGACTTGGCTAGCTCCGCCTCATCACTTAAAAACTCAGTGAAAACTAAATTTTTTGACTCCCATTGTGGTATTAACACTAACAACTTCCTCCCTAAAGCCTAACGCCTGCATAACACGTTTGCTACTATACAGACTTACCTGAATTTTACTGCCTTAATCACTGAAACTAAAGGCAAACTGACAATGCCGAGTGTAGCAAATCGTGTTGATGCATTTGTTGAACGAAGCCGCTGCGCGGCAGAGTGAAAACCCATAAGCTCAACTACGGTAAATACACCTTTCCAAAAGGAGTATTTATCATGAATAAAGCACAGCAACATCGTTCAGATTATCTTTATGAACAACACCTTACCCATCTCACCTTGCAAGGTAAACGCCCCGCTACGATTGATGCTTATAGTCGTGCTCTACGTCGCATTACCCATCAACTGGATAAATCACCAGACACATTAATTACCGACGTTAGATAATAAGGATAATGGCTTTCACGCTGCAGAAATAAAGAGGATTTTATTATAAATCAGGGTATTAATATTATTGGTTCACACCAAGGATAACGCTCGACTTCTTTTTGGCATCCCCCTTCATGATATTTCCAATATTTACTTATATAAGGTGGCTTGGGCTTGTCCAACACTTCGGATAGGTGTCGGCTTCGCGACACATATCCTTATTTGTCATAGCGCTTTTACAACACCCACGATACTATTTGATACTTTAGTAAAAGGGGTCTTTTTCCAGTCGGAATAATGTCCTACTAGCTGTAAGCCAGCACTTTCTAGACAGTTAACGATCTCATCTATTGAACGATATTTGAGCTCTATTTCACTATGGTATTGCTCACCACTTTCGTAATCCCTACGGATGTGATGAAGCATCGTATCATTGGAATGAGGGTGAACACAGTCCCAGCCGTACACTTTAACTTTTCCCCCCTTCGGGCTTATATATGAAGACCAATACTCATAACCACTGGTTACTTCTAGATGCTCTGGGGATGGAAGCCGACAATCAAAAATGAATGTACCATTGTTACCCATATGATTTTTAATCTGATTTAGCATGGACAAGAAGTCAGCATCAGAGATAAATGCTTGAAACGCATTACCAGTCATAGAGACTACATCAAATTTGGTGCCTATATCGAAATTGGTCGCATCCATTTCATAGAATGAAATATTGTTTATCGTTGCGGATTTTTCTATAGCGAACTCGACCATTGCCCCTGAAAAATCTATACCTACTACATGAGAAGCCTCATTGGATAAAGGAATCGTGACGATGCCTGTTCCACAACACACATCTAGAAGCGATGACGCTTGTTGGGAAGTTAATATGTCACGTAGAAATGAGATTTCATTAGCATAATCTTCACCATACTGTGCATCATATTCCTCGCCTGACCAAAATTCACTCTTGCTTTGTTTCAACGACTCTTCTCCTTGAGCATGAATGCGCTATAACGCCTTACTAAAAGGCGGAAAATGCTTGGCTAAAATTAGCGACGAAGGAGCGCAAGCCAAGCGTTTTACGTCCTTTTGAGTAATTTGTTATGTGTATTATCTTTGAAGGTTAATTGTAATTTTCATATTTTTTACCTTTGAGAATTCAACATCCGAGAGCATTTTTGTATTGTATGGTGCAGAAGCATAAATAGCTTCGAGTACTTTCCTTTGAAATTCTTGAGAGCTGCTTTTTTCCACAACCTTAACTTCGGAAACTTTACCATCACGCTCAATAGACAACTCAACTACAGTCGATAGGCCTATATACGGATTTGTATTTCCCATGTGTCTAGTAATACTTGAATTGACATAGCCTGACCACTTGTAGATGTTTGCCATCTCTTTATTCGTTAATGAAGCCTCTGCTTTCTTAATATTTGAAGTTTGAGGAGAGCTTTTGATTGAGCTCGTTTCAGTCGAAGCGCATCCTGTTAAAGCTAAAACCAACAATATATATATTTGCTTCATATTTCCCTATTCACATAACAGTATATTAATAAGCATTCTTACTTTTACGCTTTATTAATACAGCAAATATTCAACATTCTAATAAATAAAAACATTTATTTTCATTACCTTAATCGCAAAAATTAGCATCCACCCGATATGTTTACGTTGGTAAAAGTAAGAACGGTATTTTGTCCGTCGGATTAAAAACACAACCATGAATATTACATCCTATATATCAATGCCTTATAAATAGAAGCTGAAATAATTAAGCATTTTTTCTTATTTAAAACGAAGTCTAAGCGTAAAAATTTACGATTTCCATTATAACTGGGTAAATAAACAGGTTGCTTCATTAGCAGAAAACAAAAGCATTTCGCTTCATTGAAATAGGATTATCTGAAACTCGCAAAGAAAGAAAATGGAGATAAGAGAGGTGGCGACAAAGAAGGGTTCATCTCCATGTTTAGGCATTATTGCGGCTTGTGGTGATGATAAGAAACAGCTTCAAGCCATCCAATTTATGTTCATGTTAGCAGGACAACTGACGTTGCCCTCACCGAATAAAACGGTACGTATAAAAGCCCAACCCTTTTGCCCCTGCTGCCAACATGTCATGCAATTAACGGGGATATTTCGACCCAGATAACCGACGTTCAATAATAAGGATAATGGCTTTCACGCTTCATAATTAAAGAGGGTTTTATTATAAATCAGGGTATTAATATTATTGGTTCACACCAAGGATAACGTTCGAC
>NZ_PYNW01000040.1 GCF_003026105.1 Photobacterium sp. GB-56
CAACCGCTCGTAATGAATCTGGGGTGGTTACTGGGAAAGGTGAAGATATAACAGGGATCTGGTTAGAAAAAAGCAGGACAAGGATTAGGAGCACCAATACCATCCCAGATAGCCGATAAATTAAGAGACAGAGAGTTTTCAAGTTTTGATACGTTTAGAGAAGCGTTTTGATTTGAGGTTTCTAAAAATCACTCTTTAATGAGTCAATTTATACCTGCAAATATTAAGCGAATGCAAGACGGTAAGGCACCACGAGCAAGGTTCAAGGATACAGTGGGTGGTAGACGTTCTTTCGAATTGCATCATATTGAAGAGATACAACACGGTGGTGAGGTTTATAATATTGATAACCTTAGAGTTAACACTCCTCGTAACCATATAGATATACATAAGAGCTAATAATGGAATTAAAAGACACGATAAATGACTATACAGAAATTGAGTTTATTTATTTGATAAATGAGATTATTGAATCTAAAGGAACCAATGATTATCAAGATGAATTACTTGAACATTTTTGTCAGATAACAGAACACCCAGATGGTTCTGACTTAATTTATTATCCTGAAAATGAGAACGATGGAAATCCAGAACGGATCGTTGAAATTGTGAAAAGTTGGCGAAATTCGCAAGGCTTATCGTTATTTAAAGTTTAATAGAAACAAAAAATATTAGCACCACAGTAACTTTCAATTCAGTACGCATAAATATAATTACTGTTAAATGACCGCCCATCGAGGCGGTCTTTTAGTATCTGGACGTTACGGCGTATCGGATCGCTTTAGATAACATATGTTAAATAGAGCTTATTTCGGGCAAGTTATTGCCTATGCGTATTCTTTAGTATTATTGCGTCTTCATAAAATAAAGGACTAGCTGATGAGTAATGACGTAATAACAGTTGGCAGTAAAACAACAACGGGCGGTTCTGTTATATCAGGTCACGGTGGTGTCATTATAAACGGACAAAAGGTTGCCCTTGTTGGTGATATTGCGACTTGCCCATGCGGCAGCAAAAGTTGCAGAGGTCAAGGTCCGATTGTCGCCCAATCCCCAAGGGCTGCAAATATGTTTGGTACAAACCTAGCTCGTGTCGGTGATCTTGTTGATACTGGGTGTGGTAACTGCTTTCTTGACGCCAGTTCTCATCAGGTAAGTTTGAGTACATCAACAGCGACTAATTTGAACATGGGTAGCGGTGTCAATATTGGTAATGGCGTTAATATTAATGGTGGTAGTGGAGTTACCTTTAGTAATAATTCCAACACTAGTGGCGTTGGAACTAACAACTCATTTGTATCCCCTCAATCTTCTAGTAAGGCGGCACAGGCAGCTTATGATCTGACAGAAAAAGAATGGAATGAAGATATAAAAAGAATTGCAAAAAAATATCAATGGGACACTTCTCAACAAGAGAACGTCAGCATTGCGATTATGACTGTCAAAGAAGCAAATGAGTATTTAGATTTGCTTATCAAAGACACACACGGACAGCTTTCCACAGGTAAAGACTACACAGGCGTAGGCATGGGACTGAAAGGTGCTTATGAAGTGGCTAAAGAACTTGGGGGATGGGGTGCAACCGCTAAGGCGATTAATATCAACGGGGTAATGAATATTGTGGTAGAGAACTACAAGCCTCGATATTTAGACCTTGGTATTAGTTGGCAAGAAGCAACGCCTCAAATGCTAAAAATTGGTCACGCCTTAAATACCGTTAAAGGGAATATTAGTTTTTTAAACGCAAACATTTATGCAGAAATTGTGTTTAGTGGTGCGGTCAATGCGGTTGATTACATGCTACACAATGAGAAGACGCTAGGCGAAGTCATAGGGCAATTTACTGCGGATATCTCTAAGGGGGTCGTGGCTGGTGTAATTGCTCAAGGGGCACTTTTAGTCGCTCGTGCTGGTGCTGGTTTTCTGTTTGGGTTCTCATTACCCGCAGCAGTTGGATTAGGTTTATTTGTTTATTCAGCATTTAAGATAGGGGGTTATATATCTGACTTGGATAATCAGTATGAGTTTACTAAGCCAATGAAAGAAACAGTAGAGGATTTAATTGACTAATCATGTTAGATACTTTCAAAAAACTTACATTTTTAATGTTTTTTATAGGGGTTGTGTCATGGTGCGGTTGGGGAGCTTATGATTTAAGTCATACGGTGGAGATAGTAGGAATTAAACCTGTAATCAAAGTATCGGGATACCTTAACAATACATCGTCGTTTGTATTATTTGGTTTTTTCCTTCCTTCTATCCCAATGGCATTTCTTAATATATTCACTGGTATTCAACTCCCAAGGTTAACGCTAAGGTTAATGCTATTTGGTGCACTAATTGGTGCATTAATAGGGCACTATTTAGATGCCTCGTTGAGGGATAAAATACTCGAGTCAAACTACATCGAATGTACATCTGAGCGAGAACTTACTTTAAAATACTCGAGTCAAACTTATGTATTACCACCCACAAAATGTGATTATACCAAGCATAAATAGCTTTACTGTTAAATGACCGCCCATCGAGGCGGTTTTTTAGTATCTGGACGTTACCGCGTATCGGATCGCTTTAGATGTTTATTGTTAAATAGAGCCTGTTTCGGGCAAATTATTGCCCCTTGTCTTTTTGTCTTATCATTTGGGAATAGTACAAGGATAAGACGATGTGGAAAGCAACCGAAGTTAGCGCAAAACCTA
>NZ_PYNW01000041.1 GCF_003026105.1 Photobacterium sp. GB-56
GAGTACAGAAAGGATTTGATTGCGCAATGTATAGAAAATACCTGAGCCTATTAATAAGCGCATGTGTATTAACAGCATGCACTGGAGAGACAACCGCTTCAGTAACCAGTAAAACGGTACCAGCTGAGAAAATCACTCAAATAGAAGCGAAAGTAAAAAAGCTCTACCCTGATGCAGATACCAAACTTCAACATCAAATCGTGGATGTTGCTGTTGAATCTCTAGAAAGTATGGTGTTTATCAAAGGTGGAACCTTCATGATGGGCGCATTTAAAGTACCGTGTAGTCCCATTTCTACGGATAGAATGGATTGGTCACCAGATGCTAAGTGCAATACCGATATTACGAATGTTAAAACTGGCGCTAATTTTATACATAAAGTGACCTTAAGTGACTACTCTTTAGCTAATCATGAAACGACTTTTCACGGTTTTGATGCCTTTCAAAGGGCACATCACAGACCTGTAGTTAAAGCTGATATTAGAGATAAATATGATCTTTCTGACGATGAGTTTAAGAATTTAACGACTCCAACCAAAACTTGGCAAGAGGCAAAAGATTATTGTTTATGGTTGGGTGAGTTAACAGGTTACCCGGTTGACTTACCGACAGAAGCACAATGGGAATATGCGGCAAGAAATCGTGGGAAGCATCTATACTATGCAACCAATAACGGTTACCTTGAGCGTAAAGGTGACCAGCATTTGGTTGATGGCAGGTATGTTGATTACACAAAAGATGAATGGAATATTGGTAGCTCTACAGACTTAAATCAAATAAAACTCTATCCGCCTAATCCATTAGGTTTGTATGATATGGCTGGAAATGTAATGGAATGGATGAATGATTGGTATAGCGAAGATTATTATCAACATTCACCCGAAATCGATCCTCAGGGACCATCATCAGGGACTAAAAAAGCCATGAGAGGGGTGGGATTAACAACATCAAGGGCAAGTAATGCTATCGTTCAAGAAAAATACCACTTATATAATGGTTTTCGTTGCGCTGTGCAGCAAACAACACCAGTGAAGTAGTATGCATTTCGTATCGGCAATAATAACCAATGGCTATTATTGCCGGCAGCGTTGCATTACGGTTTTAAATTATTACGCTTGATTTTTAGGTGTGGACTGGTGGGAGTGTATGGGAGTATTTTTGGAACCATCCCCATATTTTCTAAATAATTTACACTTGCTAACTGAGCAATCCATTGATTAAATTCTTTTTGTTGATCGCCATCTAAGATGTAATTTATACGCTGTAGGTTTTTCACAAGCGCATCATCTGTAGTTTGTTTTTTACCTTCGACATTCATGTGGGCTAACACTTCAACAAACTTACGCCAAGAGCGAACAGCGCCTGCCAATAACAAAAAAATTGCTTTTTCCTGTTTTTCTTCACGATTGAAAACATACGTATGGACCAAGGTATTGAGCATCATTCCTACCGTTTCAGGAGGAAGAATTCTTAAACTAACGCCACTCAATACCTTGCGATCTTGATTTAAAATCCGCGCACTTAAACGTTTGGCTTCATCTGAAATGAACATATCATTTTTTATCATTACTAGACGATATCTCCACCAATCACTAATATTAACAAATCCAGTATTTATACTATTTTCAATCGTATTTAAATTAATATCCGTAAAAGCGTTATAGGCGGCCTGATATAAATAATTATAGGATTGGCTATCTATGTTTTTTATTACACGGCAACCAATAGTATCAATCGATTCCCAAATGATTTTTGCCAATTCAAATAACTGTGAAAAGTCAATCGAGGTGCCAAAACCACCGGACGCTCCGGGCCCCCATACTAAGCGTGCACAACAATGGATTTCTAAGCTACCTCTATCTAATCGAACCTGAAAATCAACCCCAGCACCAAGCCCAAATGCCACATTGCCTTCCGCTTTGATTTCAACTAAAGCCGAAAAATCAGTCGTCCCCGTCTTTTGAGGGATTAACCACTCGACCTTTCCACTTAACTGCCCGCCGGCTTGAGCACCAGCAAACCCTTCAGCACTGACACCTATTTGCCCTGATGGTCTTACCCCAATCGTGGGGAAAGGAGAGAAAATAACCCCAGTTCCCGCACTTTCCTCAGCCTGATTTTTGAACATTACTTTACCACTCGCCATCGCTGTCACTAAACAACTTAATGTTAACGTTGCGCTACATCTAAAATGCCCTAGAGGGTATAAGGCGGGTAAATGTACACCTTTTCTGGCCATGTTTGACCAAAAGCCTTGCTGATTCCCCGGTGCTTGCGGCGGAATGTGCTGTGAGTTGTACGGGGTATTTTTCATGGTTATTTTCAATCTTTCTTCGGCGTTAACGATTTCCAGAGTGAGAATACACGCTAAATAGACTGGGCAATAATTGGCCTGATTATGAGATATGACCTCCACAAAAAAGCACGCCGAGATGGGCGTGCTTATTATGCGTTAGG
>NZ_PYNW01000042.1 GCF_003026105.1 Photobacterium sp. GB-56
GCAACACTTTACTTGACACATGATGATTATTGCAAGTAAATGGGAAGTGCACACCTTTTCTGGCCATTTGAGACCAAAAGCCTTGCTGATTCCCCGGCGCTTGCGGCGGAATATGCTGTGAGTTGTACGGGGTATTTTTCATGGTTATTTTCAATCTTTCTTCGGCGTTAACGATTTCCAGAGTAAGAGTACACGCTTAATAGACTGGGCAATAATTGGCCTGATTATGAGATATTACCTCCATAAAAAAGCACGCAGATTATTATGCGTTAGATCGTTTACTCATTCATATCGTGTTAACGTGATTTTGGATTAGTTTTTATAATGTTTTAATGTAATGGTTTGACGAATCATATAAAACTAAAACGCCTCACAGATTTCTGTGAGGCGATAGGCCAATATTAATGAAGCTGGTCAACAGTAAAATGCTTAGATGTATAAACCTTATTTACCTTGTCCCAAGGGATAGGGGTTAAGGTTGCGTTAGCCTTTTTAGCTCTTTTTTTTACATATTCTGTTGCTTGGAAATATTGTTTCGATGTGATTGAATTATAGTCAGTATCAGGCATGCTAGTTGGCGACAACTCAGTAACGTACGTATACTTGCCACACCCTTCAAGCCACACTTTCACTTGCCCATTTGGTAGGAAACCAAAATCAAATTGACTTTGATAGCAAGTACGTTTTATTCCGTCAGATTCCACATGATGCTGTTGTGTATACATCAGCGCTTTCATTTTTGGGGTGACATCTAATTCAGTAATATAGAACTTCGCATTAAAAAGGGATGTCCAGTAAAGCACGACTTTATCGGGTAGATGATTGGTTTTCATAATCTGTTCATAGTAAGCAATTGTAGAATAACTTCTTAATGGCATACCATAACCATCATAATTAGGTAAAAAGCCCTTTATACGCTTAAAATCACTAACCGTCATAAATTGACTATGAGTGTGTAAAATAGAGGTCCAATCTTCTTGCGTGTTAATACCATATGCTTTAGTGACTCTGACAGGGTAAAATGATGGCATAGCGTAACCAACCGTCCAATCAGGAACTTCATCAGGTACGCGTTCTCTATTTATCATGCTACAACCGGCCAGTAATAGGCAGAGCACCCCTGTTGATATGATCTTTTTCATTTACTGTCCTTGTGTAATGAATGCTGAATCTAGCTCTTTCATTGAGCGCCTCACAGGTTTTTGTGAGGCGATAAGTCAATATTAATGAAGCTGATCTACAATATAGCCCTTTGATGTATAAACCTTATTTACCTTGTCCCAAGGGATAGGCGTTAAGGTTGCGTTAGCATTTTTAGCTCTAATATTTAACTCGTCTTCATAATCATGCTTGTAGGCAGTTGATGAATTTCCGTTATAGTCCGTTTCGGGGGTGCTCGTTGGTGACAGCTCAGTAACGTACGTATACTTGCCACACCCTTCTAGCCACACTTTCACTTGTCCATTTGGTAGGAAGCCAAAATCAAATGTCGTTTGGTAGCAAGCTCGTTTTATTCCATCTGGTCGAATGTAACTTTGCTTTTTATAGGCCAGCGCTTTCATTTTTGCGGTGACATCTAATTCAGTAATATAGAACTTCGCGTCAAAAAGGGACGTCCAATAAAGCACAACTTTATCGGGTAAATGATTTGTATATCTTATCTGGGAGTATTGAGCGATCCCAAAAGTTAACGATAATCCATATCCATCATAGTCCGGTTGAGACTGTTTAATTCGTTCTAAATCGCTGATTGTCATAAATTGACTATGAGTATGTAAAATAGAAGTCCAATCTTCTTGCGTGTTAATACCATATGCTTTAGTGACTCTGACAGGGTAAAATGATGGCATAGCGTAACCAACTGTCCAATCAGGAACTTCATCAGGTACGCGTTCTCTATTCATCATGCTACAACCAGCCAGTAATAGGCAGAATACTCCTGTTGATATGATCTTTTTCATTTACTGACCTTGTTTAAGGAACGCTTTATCTAGATTTTTAATTGAGCGCCTCACAGGTTTCTGTGAGGCGAGAAGTCAATATTAATGAAGCTGGTCAACAGTAAAATGTTTTGATGTATAAACCTTATTTACCTTGCCCCAAGGGATAGGCGTTAAGGTTGCGTTAGCCTTTTTAGCTCTTTTTTTT
>NZ_PYNW01000043.1 GCF_003026105.1 Photobacterium sp. GB-56
TAACGCTCGACTTCTTTTTGGCATTCCCCTTCATGATATTTCCAATATTTACTTATAATAAGGTAGCTTGGGCTTGTCCAACACTTCGGATAGGTGTCGGCTTCGCGACACATATCCTTATTTGTTAAATGGCTGGCTATTTTTCACTGCTATAATAGGTTCGTACCTTTGCAGGATCAAGCCCCTGAAATTCTACTAAAACAAATATGCACATTGCGCCAAAGACCATAAAAATCAAGAAAAACCCTAGATCAATGTAAAGGTTATGATCTAGCCCCCTATTTTCTGAAGATAAAATCGTTAATTTTTTACCATTTAATCTAGGGTACTTTTCATGAATCGATAAGATATACTGATCTCTGTAATCAGAGTCAGGAACGACTTCGAAGTATTCAACATTAGAAAAGTCATAGCCATTAACAACTTTACTCGACTGTTTTTTTAATTCATGAAGGGCCCACTTCTTATCTTCAATCGCAACATCTTTGCTTATATCTTTACTAAAAGGAAATACAGCCCAAACAGTAAACTGTTTATTTAAAGGGATCGATATATGCCTATAAATTGAAATCACCTCTCCGCTTTTAGTGATTCGTGTTCTAAAACTAACTTTTGATAGCATCTTACTTTTGATAGCGTTGAAATCCTGTACTTTTAGATAGCCTTTTGAATCAATATTCGACAAATCGGAAAAGTCTTCAATTTTTTGGATTTCATAGTGAAGATATGGAAGAATTTTCTGGGAGTTTTCAATGGCTATAGATAGGTAAAATGCAGTAAGCAAAGTTATAACGAAGCTGTTTATTCGATATTTATAAATAAGAATATCTAATCGCTTTCTCATCACCAAAAAACAAAGAATGATAGAGACTATCAAAGGATTTAAAAATTGGTATAGCTCACTTTTATTAAATATTTCTAAGTTATATTCCAATAACCATTTTAGAAAAATGGACATGAAAATCGTGGTAATGAATAGATAGGTTATCGGAATGTAGATAATCTTGGTTTTGATTAAAGATGGTGATATATCCATTGTTTACAATAATCCCTATTCAAAAACTGAAACCTTGAAGCCATTTAACAGTATATTAATAAGCATTCTTACTTTTACGCTTTATTAATACTGTAAATATTCAACATCTTACTAAATAAAAGCACTTATTTTCATAGTGTTAGTCGCAAAAAATCACATCCAACCTATATTTTACTGTGATAAAAGTAAGAACTGTTTTTAACCCGTCGAATTAAAAACACAACCATGAATGTTACACCATATATATCAATATCTTATAAATAGAAGCTGAGATAATTAAGCATTTTTTCTTATTTAAAACGAAGTCTAAGCATCAAAATTTACGATTTGCATTATAACTGGACAAATAAACAGGTTTATTCATTAGCAGAAATCAAAAATATCTCGCCTAAATTGATATAGGAATAACACGAGTACTAAAAGAAAGAGAATGGAGATAAGAGAGATGGAGACAAAGCCAGGTTTCATCTCCATGTTTAGGCATTATTGCGGCTTGTGGTAATGATAAGACACAGCTTCAAGCAATCCAATTTATGTTCATGTTAGCCGGGCAACTAACGTTGCCCTCACCGAATAAAACGGTACGTATAAAAGCCCAACCCTTTTGCCCCTGCTGCCAACATGTCATGCAATTAACGGGGATATTTCGACCCAGATAACCGACGTTAAATAATAAGGATAATGGCTTT
>NZ_PYNW01000044.1 GCF_003026105.1 Photobacterium sp. GB-56
TGTCGAGTAGACGACACTTGTTACCAAGTGCCGTCCCTCTAAGAACCGTACGTGCAACTTTCACTGCATACGGCTCAAGCCTCCACTAAGGCACCGATTGGCACCCAGCAACTTACAAAGCAGCGAGAGCAGGTTCATGCCAAGAGTTGCGGCATTGCTTCTTTGATTTTCTCTTTGCCAAGTATTCTTGGTATTGAGGATCAAAGGGCGTAGCGGCACTCTTGATTTTTACATGTCGCTCGATGGGCACTTTTGCTATTTGGAATAGGTTAAACAGGCAATCCATGTTCATGACTTTCTGCCAACCGTGAAATTGCCATTGGCCTTTACGGTTAAGGAAGTATTTATGAACAACCCAGTCCTTGGACTTGGTTGGATGACGTCTAACTGCCCAGTGCCATAATGCTTTGAATAGATTGTGGCCGACATACCCGAATATCTGCTTAGCAACACAGTGGCGATAGTAATTCGCCCATCCCCTGAGTTTCGGATTTATCAACTTGATAAGATCGTTAACAGGAATGGTTGCGTGCTTTTTGATGAGTTCACGTAGGTTTCTCAAAAATAACAGCGTGTTGGATTTGCTCGGCTTGATGAGCAGTTTCCCTTTGTACTTCCTGTGATTGAAGCCCAGAAAGTCAAAGCCGTCATCAATATGAGTGATCTTCGTTTTCTCTTCGGAGAGGGTTAACCCTCTTTCTGCCAGAAAATCAGAAATCAACGGTTTGATGTCGTTCACGAGCACTTCCTTTGAAGAGCAGGTGACCACGAAATCATCTGCATAACCAATAAAGTTAGCTCTAGCACTCTTTTTGAGCGCAGTGGATTTTATGTACTGCTCTAGCCCTGCGAGAGTCATTAACATCAAGGTCGGAGATATGATTCCGCCTTGTGGTGTACCCTCATCAGTATCATAGAACAAACCTTTGTCCATAAAGCCAGACTTTAGCCATTGTTCCAACATTCGCTTATCTACAGCGATGTTATCAAGAAGCCATTGATGGCCGATCTTGTCGAAACAGGCTTTGATATCCCCTTCAAGTACCCATTTGGCTGATTTCTTTAGTGCCAAGCATTTGAAGCATTGACTGACCGCGTCAGCAGTGCTGCGATTTGGCCTAAATCCATAGCTATTGGGGTCAGCAAGTGTTTCAGATACAGGCTCTAGTGCTAGTAGATGGAGTGCTTGTTGCGCTCTATCAATCATGCACGGAATGCCTAATGGCCTGAGCTTGCCGTTCTTTTTGGGAATGTAGATGCGTTTGAGTGGTTTCGCTTTATAAGTCTTGCGACTAAGCTGATTGACTGCTTTCATACGGCGTGCATCTGTGTTCCAGATGACACCATCTATTCCAGGCGTTTTACTGCCTTTGTTTTGAGATAC
>NZ_PYNW01000045.1 GCF_003026105.1 Photobacterium sp. GB-56
GAGTATTTGATCTAACATGATGTATGGAATCCACTCCCTCTCTGCCAACCTAAACTTAGCGGAGTGAAATTATCTCTGAGGGTTCCAATATGTTAACTAGCAACGTTATCGCTATCGATTTAGCCAAAAATGTTCTTCAAGCCTGTCATATCAGTATTCATGGTGAGCTACTGTCCAATAAACCTCTTAGTCGCCAGAAAATGAAAGAGTTTCTAGCCAAAGCTAAGCCCTCTATTGTTGCTATGGAAGGATGTTGTGGCTGCCATTATTGGGGGCAATTAGCTGAAAGCCTTGGACACGAAGTTAGGATCATCAACCCTAAGAAAGTGAAAGGCTATTTAGAAGGCCATAAAACTGATCACAATGATGCTCTTGCCATCGCTAATGCTGCTATTCAGATCGGTATCAAATACAGTAAGCCAAAGTCGCTTGAACAGCAATCTATGCAATCTTTGGAAAGCAGCCGCCGTTTCTTATCTCGCAATGTGGTTTCATTGGGGCAGCATATTCGAGGCACGATTTTGGGCTATGGGATAGCAAACCCTAGAGGTGAAAAAGGATTAAAAGCATCGGTTCAAGCTGTGCTTGATGGTGAGACATCAATACCCGCCAATGTTGTCTCCGTTTTATCTATGCTGTGGGAGCAATATAAAGAACTAAAAGCAAAACTTATCGCATTCGAAAAAGAGAAAAATGCTTTAACTCGCCAGATAGAACCATGCCAACGATTAATGGAAATTGAAGGAGTTGGTGAAACAACAGCTGCGATGCTCTATACAACCCTTGGTGATGGTAAGCAGTTCAAAAATGGTCGGCAAGCTTCAGCATTCGTTGGCCTTACTCCAAAACAACATAGCTCTGGTGGTAAAGTATTTATGATTGGTATTGATAAGTGCGGTGGTGTCAAAGAGCTGCGATCTCTCCTTTATCTTGGCGCTATGTCTTATATTGGGCGGTTGCCAGAAAAGCCAACAACTCAAAAAGACGCTTGGTTGAGGAGTATAATCGATCGTATCGGCTTCAAAAAAACTTGCATTGCACTGGCTAACAAGGTGGTACGAACAGCATGGGCAATGTTACGGTATGAGACTGAATACAAACCTGTTTTACTCATTGATTAACCGAAAATAGACTTTTAATATTTTACAAAATGATGATGCATAAAAGGTAAGACCAACCTACTGAAAACCTGACCAAAATGTGACGCTTTAGATGCTGATAACTCGATGAGGACAGTAGGTGCGCAAACATCAAAGGCTAGGAGGTAGCTCCTCCAATAAGAAGCCGAATATACGTACGCATCTTAACTTTTACTGATTTTTCACTTTGTAAATACGTGGATTCCATATACGTTTTGGGGCA
>NZ_PYNW01000046.1 GCF_003026105.1 Photobacterium sp. GB-56
TTGAAGTGTTAGCCCACATGAATATCGAAGGTAAAAAACAAAGTTCAGATAATGCGCTTATAAATAACCTACAGCGAATAAATAAAATTTTAGATGGAAAACAGCAAATAGAATTTAATCAATGGATAGCTCAATTAGCTAGTGTAAATCATTTAGATAATATGGGGATGATCCCTTCAACTCCATTCACCATTTATGATTTCCAACATAGAAAACAAAAGAAAAGAGTATTAGAAATTTAATTTGGAGCTGCCGACAATAGCCAAGTGGTATTGTCGGCACTAACTGAATACTACTTTACTGGTGTCGTTTGTTGAACCGCGCAACGAAAGCCGTATGTTGGGTAATATTTATCTTGAACAATGGCTTCACCTCCTCGCGAGGTTATAAATGGTGCATCTCCCCCCCAACCTCTCATGACCTTTCTAGTCCCTGTTGATGGTCCTTGAGGATCGATTTCGGGTGAATGTTGGTAATAATCATTAGCATACCAATCATTAATCCACTCTGTTACATTACCTGTCATATCATACAAACCTAGTGGATTAGGAGGGAATTGCTTAATATCTTTAGATTCAAAGAGGCCACCATAATTCCATTCATCTTTTGTGTAATCGACATACCTACCATTAACCAAATAATGACTATTTTTACGCTGGATATAACCGTTATTAGTAGCATAATATAGATACTTTCCACGATTTCTTGCTGCATATTCCCATTGTGCTTCTGTGGGTAAATCAATCGGAGAACCCGTTAATTCACCCAGCCATAAACAGTAATCTTTTGCCTCTTGCCAGGTTTTGGTTGGTGTTGCTTTATTTTTAAACTGTTCATCAGAAAGGTCATATTTCGCCCTATTTTCAGCTTTGACAACGGGCAGATTATGCGCCCTTTTAAAAGCATCAAAGCCGTGATAGGTCGTTTCATGATTAGCTAATGAGTAGTTACTTAAGGTTACTTTATGCATAAAATTAGCGCCAGTTTCAGCATTCGACAAAGCGGTATTACACTTAGCATCTGGCGACCAATCCATTCTATCCGTAGAAATGGGGTTACAAGGGGCTTTAAATGCGCCCATCATGAAGGTTCCACCTTTGATAAATACCATGCTTTCAAGTGATTCAACAGCAACTTCGACGATTTTATGTTGAAGTTTGGTATCTGCATCAGGGTAGAGCTTTTTTACTTTCGCTTCTATTTGAGTGATTTTTTCAGCTGGTACCGTTTTACTGGTTACTGAAGCGGTTGTCTCTCCAGTGCATGCTGTTAAT
>NZ_PYNW01000047.1 GCF_003026105.1 Photobacterium sp. GB-56
GCTAAAGTATTTGGTGCTCACCAATCTTACTCTGGTATCGTAGGTACTTCTGGTTCAAACCGTACAATCATGCAAGCATGTTTGAAAGATGACGACATCGCTATTTGTGACCGTAACTGTCACAAATCAATCGAGCAAGGTCTGATCTTAACGGGTGCACGCCCTATCTACATGGTACCTAGCCGTAACTGTTACGGTATTATCGGTCCAATCAGCCAAGTTCAAATGAGCAAAGAAGGCATCGCACTTAAAGCTAAAAATGCGGGCATTCCTTTCAACGCTGATGAGAAAAAAGCGAGCTACGCGGTTGTAACTAACTGTACTTACGACGGTTTATGTTACCACTCTGAAGTGACTGAAGCGCTACTAGGCGAAAGCTCTAGCCGTATTCATATGGATGAAGCATGGTTCGGTTACGCACGTTTTAACCCTATCTACAAGGGTCACTTCGCAATGCGTGGCGATGCTAAAGACCACAAAGGTCCAACTGTATTTGCAACGCACTCAACTCACAAGTTATTGAATGCATTGTCTCAAGCATCATACATTCACGTACGTAACGGTGAAGACGCGATCAACTTTGACCGTTTCAACCAAGCATACATGATGCACACTTCAACATCGCCACTATACGCAATCTGTGCGTCTAACGATGTTGCAGCTAACATGATGAAAGGCGAAAGTGGTAAAACACTGACTGACGAAGTAAACCGCGAAGCGATCATCTTCCGTCAAAACATGCGTCAGCTATTCAACAACTACACCAATGACAACGATTGGTTCTTCAAACCTTGGAACGCAGAAACTGTTACAGAAATGAACGGTGACAAGGTTAACTTTGAAGATGCATCTGTTGAGTCTCTAATGACTATCCAAGAGAACTGGAAACTAACTCCTGGCGACAAGTGGCACGGCTTTGACGAAATCGACAATGACTGGTGTATGCTTGATCCAATCAAAGTTAGCTTGCTAACTCCTGGACTTGACGACAACGGTAACTTCCTAGAAACAGGTGTTCCAGCAGCACTTGTGACTGCATACCTAGGTCGTTTCGGTATCGTACCAACACGTACTACTGACTTCCAAGTAATGTTCCTATTCTCAATGGGTATTACTAAAGGTAAGCGTGACACATTGATCAACACATTGTTGTCATTCAAGCGTCACTACGATGCTAACGCAGATATCGAAACACTATTACCTGAGTTAGTTGCATCAGCACCAGAAGTATACAAAGGTCTTGGCCTTAAAGATCTTGGT
>NZ_PYNW01000048.1 GCF_003026105.1 Photobacterium sp. GB-56
TGTAGTGGTCAACAAATACTAGCCACGGTTTTAGAGGTTAACCAATATAATCGTTCTGATTCATTCGGTGTTAATCCGCCATTATATTGATGTGGTCGTAATTGGCTGTAATAACCAATAATATATCGAGTGATTTCGTGTTTTGCTTCAGCAAAACTACGATAACCTACATTTGGTACCCATTCTGTTTTTAAACTTCTAAAGAAGCGTTCCATGGGGGCGTTATCCCAACAATTTCCTCGTCGTGATAAGCTTTGTTTAATCTGGCATCGCCATAGTAATTGTCTGTAGTAACTGCTGGTATAATGACTACCTTGATCACTGTGAAACATAACCCCTTTAGGTTTATGTCGTGATTCATAAGCCATCATAAGAGCCTTACCTGTTAAGTGACTGTCAGGCGATAGAGACATCGCCCAACCAACAGGCTTTCTCGAAAATAAATCGATAACCACAGCAAGATACATCCAGCGATGTCCAGTCCACACATAAGTCACATCACCAACCCAAACTTGATTAGGTGATGTAACTGCAAATTGACGATTCAGATGATTTGGAATTGCAATATGCTCTTGATTTGCTTTTCGGTATCTATGTTTCGGTGATTGGCAACTAACAAGATTAAGGGCTTTCATTTGTTTGGATGCACGATACCGACTCAAGGGAATACCTTGAGTCGTAACCATATCTGCAATGGTTCTTGCTCCAGCAGAACCATTGCTTGCAGCATGTACCTCTTTGATTAAACTACGCAGTTTAATCAATTCAATAGAAATAGATTTTGGGCGTCTTTGCCAATATTTATAGCTACTGCGATGAACATCAAATACTTTGCATAACGTTGTTATGCTGTGGCTCTTCCTGAGTTTCTCGATTAACGAGAATTGTTCAATGAGTCTGACATCAAGAGAGCGGTGGCTTTTTTTAAGATTTCATTATGCTCTTCAAGAGTGGCTAATTTCTTCTTTAACTCTCGTATTTCAATCTGTTCAGGCGTCATCGGTGAAGCTTTCGGTGATTTACCTTGGCGCTCTTCTTTTAACTGACGAACCCACTTATCCATCGTAGATTTACCCACATTCATGGCCTGAGCAGCTTCAGTTACTGAATAGTTTTGATCGATAACTAATTGTGCTGCCTCTAATTTAAATTCAGCACTAAATAATCGTCTTGTTCGTTTTGTCATGATGTCACCTATCCATGTTAAGAGGTGATGATATCACCTCTGAGTAGGTGGCCAAATTTAATGTACCACTACA
>NZ_PYNW01000049.1 GCF_003026105.1 Photobacterium sp. GB-56
CACCAGAAGTAGATAGCTTAACCTTCGGGAGGGCGTTTACCACGGTGTGGTTCATGACTGGGGTGAAGTCGTAACAAGGTAGCCCTAGGGGAACCTGGGGCTGGATCACCTCCTTACCTAAAGACTTGCTGTTTAATGCAGTGTCCACACAGATTGCTTGGTTAAAATGTAAGAGAGCCACTTAATGTTGCCCAACAACATTAAGTATGAACATTGTCCCGTTCGTCTAGAGGCCTAGGACACCGCCCTTTCACGGCGGTAACAGGGGTTCGACTCCCCTACGGGACGCCATTGGGTCGTTAGCTCAGTTGGTAGAGCAGTTGACTTTTAATCAATTGGTCGCAGGTTCGAATCCTGCACGACCCACCATTTCCTTTCCACGAAGGAAAGCTAGTTTGATTTGACTTTTTAAAGTGAAAACAAATAGCAACTATCGTGGGCGATTAGCTCAGTTGGGAGAGCACCTCCCTTACAAGGAGGGGGTCACTGGTTCGAGCCCGGTATCGCCCACCACTTCTTTCTCAAGAAGTAAAATATGGGGCTATAGCTCAGCTGGGAGAGCGCTTCGCTGGCAGCGAAGAGGTCAGCGGTTCGATCCCGCTTAGCTCCACCACTTTCTAAAGACATTCCTATGAGTGTGATTAAAAAGTGGATCTTTAAATAGAAACACAATGCTCTTTAACAATCTGGAAAGCTGACTAGTAAATTCAATCAATAGATTGATTTTAAAAATGTTCTTCGAAAGAAGAACGAGTTCTCAAAACATACACATTCAAGTGTCTGTGTTTGCTTTCACTTTTTAAAAGTGAAAACAAAACAATGAGTCCGGCGAAAAACCAACGTTTAATACTTTCTTGATCGAAGTGTTAAACACAAACCTTGGTTGTTTGAACAACTTACCCACTTTTTAAGTGGAAACTAAGAGCGAAACCTCTTGGGGTTGTATGGTTAAGTGACTAAGCGTACACGGTGGATGCCTTGGCAGTCAGAGGCGATGAAGGACGTATTAACTTGCGATAAGCCCAGAGAAGGTAGTAAAAACCGGTGACTCTGGGATTTCCGAATGGGGAAACCCACGTGCATAAGCACGTATCATAGTGTGAATACATAGCACTATGAGGCGAACCGGGGGAACTGAAACATCTAAGTACCCCGAGGAAGAGAAATCAACCGAGATTCCGGTAGTAGCGGCGAGCGAAACCGGATTAGCCCTTAAGCTAGTTTTGCGTTAGGTGAAAGTTCTG